>CBIHMU010000197.1:0-2307 GCA_966211105.1 uncultured Burkholderiales bacterium | reverse complement strand
GCACCGGCGCGGCGCAGAAGCGGTTGGCGGTGAAGACGCCGGCGACGCTGGCGCCTTCATCGAGCGCGATCACGGTGAGGTCGCGGCGGTTGGCCTTGCGCACCCCCGCCATCGTGACGCCCAGGCGCACGCCGGGCACGGGCAGCAGGGTTTGCGGATCGGGAGCGGTCAGGTTGACGGGCATGGTGGGTGGGCGTAGGGGAATGAGCAGCCGCAATTGTAAAAGCCGGCCACATGCCGAACGACGGCAAACCGGATCATCGACGCGCGCACTGACCGCCTTTCCGTCTCCAAGAAGGTTGTCATGAAGCAACTCCCGTCGACCTCTTCCACGATCAGCGCGCCCGCCAGCGACCCGGCGGACGTCCCGATGCCGCCGTCCGCGCCGCCGGACGACCCGCCCACGTATGCGTCGAGCGACCTGGCGCTGATCCTGGACGCCGCCGCCGGCATGACCGACCACCAGCTGGCAGAACGCCTGAACCGTCCCTTCGACATCCGGCAGCCATCGCGCATCGTCGAACTGGTCCTGACCAAGGACGTGGACGGCGTGCGCCACTGGTTCGGCGCGCTCCGTCGGCTGCGGGCCCAGGGGCGACTGAAGAATGAACTCGCGCCACTCCTGTCCGGCCAGGGCACGGCGCCGCTGTCCACGCAACCGCTCCAACAGGCCTTGCTCACGCACGGTCCCTGCGATTGCATCCGGGACCACTGGTACAACCACGGCGATGTCACGCGCGAAGCGCAGTGGCTCACCCAGGCCGAGGCGGACGCCCTGCTGCTCAGTCCGACTTCCGCCCTGCGCGACGCGGTCCGCGCCGGCTGCGAGCTGGCGCCGTTCAAGGCATTCGTGACCGCCCTGCTCCCGGGATTGCAGACCGGGCAGGTCTCCCCCGCCGACTTCGCAACCTTCGTCCACGGCGGTCCTGGGGCCGGCAACGTGCTCGATGCGGCGCTCATGCACGAGGACCCCCGTGTCCTGGACGTGTTCCTCGAGCTGGCCACCACGGCCCATTGCCGGACGACGAAGGCAGCGAGGGCCCCTGGGAAGAGACTCCTCCATGTGTTCCCGGTGACCGACGCACAGTTCGAACGGATCCTCCTGCCGAGCACGACCGGCCAGGCCGACAGTCTGCTGCGCCGACTCGTGGCACGAGACGCGGCGCCCCAACTGCAGGTCTATCTGAAACGGCTGATGGACGGGTGCGAGTACCACGGCCTGCCCACCAGGCTGCTGGTGAAAGCGCTGGGCGATTGCCTGCCGCCGGGGCGGGAGTTGAAAGACCTGGCGATCGATCTTCCCCAGGTTCACGACGTGCTGGCCCTCGCGGTGCGCGACGCGGTCAGGGCGGGCCTGCTCGCGCCGTTCGAAGGCGCGCGCTTTCAGTACAACGTCGAGATGGTCGATTTCGACGACCCTGCGCGTGCGGCCGCGCACGAGCGCGACACGCCGGCACGCTCGCGGATGGACCGCGGAACGCAAACCGGATCGAGGCGCCGTCGCGGGGGCGGTCTGCTCGCCTGCTTCGGCGGCGGCCGCCGGCCCAGGATGCTCAATCCTGACGGCGACGCTTCCCGAGCAGGAGCGTCATCAATGCCAGACCACCGAGGAACATCGCATAGCTCTGCGGCTCCGGCACGGCGCTGGCCGGCAGCACGTTGAAGGTGCCCGAGTAGCTGGCCGAGAGGCCGCTGGTGCCGGGCGCCAGGTTGCCGCCCGCGTAGCCCTTGACGATCAGCGTGTAGTCGCCCGCCAGCAGCTTGCTGGGCAGGCTGGCGCTGATCCAGCTGGTGCCGTTGCCGTCGCCGTCCGGGGCGCCGATGGCGAGCGCCTGGCCGTTCAGCGTGGCCTCGCTGAAGCTGATCTGCTGGGACGGACCCGAGAACACGGTGATCAGCGACGCATCGACCCAGCCGTTGCCGGTGAAGCTGAAGCGGAAGGTGTCGACGAAGCTGCCGACCTCGGTGTGGATCGCGAAGGGTGCGGCGGTCAGGCCGCTGCCCGCGCCGCCCAGCGGCACGTCCTGGTTGAGGTCGGCCGCCTGCGCGCCGGTCGCGGCCACCGCCAGCAACGCGGCCGCGGCACCGCCGCGCACCAGCGAGCGGCGGCGACGCGCCACGATCAGGCCGCCGCCCAGCAGCGCCAGCGCGGCCAGCGCCAGCGTGCCGGGTTCGGGCACCTGGGTGACGTTGAGGGTGCCGGAGTAGCTCGCGCTGATCGGCGTGCCCGCCGCCAGACCCTGGCCGGCGTAGCCGCGCACGGTCAGCACCAGCGGACCGCTCAGGCGCACGTCCGGCAACGCGGCG
>CBIHMU010000196.1:0-2379 GCA_966211105.1 uncultured Burkholderiales bacterium | reverse complement strand
CCCTCCACCCTCCAACTCCCAGTTTCCAGCTTGCCCCCCGCCGCCATGAAACACCTGCTGGCCCTGCTCCTCGCGCTGCTCGCCGCGTCGCCTTCGTCCGCTCAGACGCGGCAGCCCGTTCTCCCCGACGTGCAGTTCCGGGACCGCTTGTACGAGCTCGAGAACGACCGCAAGTGGGACGAGGTCTTCGTCACCGCCAATCGCGCGTCCACGCGGGAGCAACTGAAGGCCGCGCTGGACTGGATGAAGGTCCGGGCCACCGGTGAGGGCACCACGCGCGACCCGCGCTTCCTGTTGTCGTACGCGGCGCTGCTGCAACGCGCCGGCATCAACGACATGGCGTCGGCCGCGTATGTGACGGGCATGATCCTCGCGGCGTCTGAAGCCGAGCGCTGCGCCGACAGCACGGCCTCCGTGCCCAAGCTGGCGAAACTGCGCAGCGAACTGCGCTTCCTCGAGGATCTGTTCTGGTCCTTTCCCGCCCATCAACGTGAGGACTTCGTCCGCTACGCCATCCTCATGGACATGACGAAGAGCAGGGGGTCGGCGGGGACCTGGCTGTGCATGGGCGGCGAGGTCGACACGCGCAAGGCGTTGGAGCTCGCCACCCGTGAGGGTCGGACGGACATCGTGAGCGAACGCGTCATCAACGGCGTCAAGACGACGGTCGTGGATTCCAGCAGCATCGAGCCGGCGCTGCTGCCCGATGGCGAGACGGCACGCGCCCGCGCTGCAACGTTCAGGGCCTGGCGCGACTTCTACGCGCAAGCGGAGCGCCCGAAGACCGACGGACCGGCGCGTCAGTGAGACGCGGGCGTTCTTGACGCCGTGGCTGCGGTTCAGCAGCCAGGCGGCTCAGTCGGCTCATGAGGTTGGGCTATCAGGCGTAGGCGTTGAGGTTGCGCCCGAGATGGCCTTCGGTGGCCAGGGCAGGCTGAGGCAAAGCCGCGAGCAGCGCGGCCGCGCCGGATTCCTGGACGTCCATGGCCTTGCGCAGCACCAACAGGCTGGCGGCATTGCCGACCGTGCCCGGCGTGCTGCTGGACGCATTGCTGACCGCTGCGGCGACGCTGGGGGTGTTGGTGATGTTCATGCCAGGAATATCGGCGGATCCCGCGCCAGCTTGAGCGCCGATCTCACGACACCACGGGGACAGCGCGGTGAGACCCGGTGCGGCGGCGCGGCCCGCGCTCAGGCTTCGACCATGATCTCGAAGCCGCCGAAGATCATGCGCTGGCCGTCGAAGGGCATGTCCTTCGGATCGTGGTTCATGCGCGGGTCTTCCATCGATTGCTTCATCCCCTCGTCGCGCGCCTGGCGCGACGGCCAGACGATCCACGAGAACACCACCGTCTCGTCGGGCTTGCGCTGCACGGCCATCGGGAACGAGGTCACCTTGCCCTCGGGCACGTCGTCGCCCCAGCACTCGACGACGCTGAGCGCGCCATGGTCCTTGAACACCGCCGAGGCGTCCTGCGCCAGTTGGCGATAGGCCTCGCGCTTGGCGGTGGGCACGGCGATCACGAATCCATCCACGTAGTTCATTGCGGTTCTCCGGTTGTTGGCGCGGCGCACGGCCGCTCCATTGGACGACGTTTGGCGAGCCCGGAGATCGACAACCCTGCGGCCGACTCCCCACGCTGGACCTCGCCCGCCGATTTGTGACGAGGCCCGTCCGCTCGCCCGCGTCCAGGCGTCCGGCCCTACGCCTTGTCACCACGTCCCGGGTTTTCCCGCTCCGTCTCCTCGCCGTTTTTTCGGAAAGTGGTATCCAAGCGGTGGCAATGAACTGGGATCGAAGAAATACCAATTCAGATCCACTGACCGCTGGATCCGCCGTGCAGCCCATGAACAGGTCGCCGGCGGCGTTGGTGCGGGCTCGGGACCCGCTTTGGCCTCTCACCTGGGAACCCCTGCCATGACCGTCTCCGTCCGACGCCCCCCTTCCCCCACCTCCGCACCGCTGCGGCTGATTGTCGCCCTCGGCGCCGCCGCGTTCACGCTGCACGCGGTCGCCCAGACCGCCGCGGCCTGGAAGCCCGACACGTACTACACCGCCGGCACCGTCGTGAGCTACAACGGCCAGCTCTACCGGGCCACCGTCAACCAGACCGATTACGCCAGCACCGGCTGGAACCCGACCAACGCGTCGCTGTGGGTGCTGGTCGGTCCGGCGAGCGGCCCGGCGCCCTCGCCCGCTCCGTCGCCCGCCCCTTCGCCCGCTCCCACGCCGAGCCCGGCGCCCAGTCCCGCGCCCGCCCCCACGCCAGCCCCGTCCCCGGCGCCTGCGCCGCAGGGCGCATGGAATGCCGCCACCGCGTACGCGGGCGGCGCGATCGTCAGCTACCAGGGCGTGATCTACCGCGCCAACTGGTGGAC
>CBIHMU010000195.1:0-2501 GCA_966211105.1 uncultured Burkholderiales bacterium | reverse complement strand
GCGCAACCTTGCCAAGGTTGAGGTCGCGAGTTCGAGCCTCGTTTCCCGCTCCAAACGACACCAAAGGTCGGTGGGGTGATTCATCATTCCGCTGTCCTGCGATGCGGGAATAGCTCAGTTGGTAGAGCGCAACCTTGCCAAGGTTGAGGTCGCGAGTTCGAGCCTCGTTTCCCGCTCCAAATCCTAAAAAGGGAAGCCAGTCTGGCTTCCCTTTTTTCTTGTCCGTCGCCCCCGATAATGCCCGCTCACTCCGACATGGAATCGATGCGGAGTCGCCGCGGCCTCGATGGTGAAATTGGTAGACACAGCGGACTTAAAATCCGCCGCCCTCAACCGGCGTACGGGTTCGAGTCCCGTTCGAGGCACCACCACGCGGCCGACTTCCAGGGACCGCAGCGCAGGGGCATGTTTGTGCAGGAACTGTTGAACCCGGGCGTGCGCAAGCGCGAAGTCTTCGGCTGGTCGATGTACGACTTCGCCAACTCGGGCTATACGACCGTCGTCCTGACCGCCGTCTACAACGCGTACTTCGTGGGCGTCATCGCCAAGGGCCAGCCGTCGGCGACGCTGTTGTGGACCGTGCTGATCGCCGTCTCCAGCTTCCTCGTGATGGTGACGATGCCCGGCCTGGGCGCCTGGGCCGACGCGCATGCGGCGAAAAAGAAGCTGCTCGGGCTGTGCACGGTCGGTTGCGTGTTGTCGACCGCCGCGCTGGCGGTCTTCGGCGCCGACCAGCTGTGGTGGGCTGCCACCGCGGTCGTGCTCTCCAACGTGTTCTTCTCGTACGGCGAATCGCTGATCGCTGCCTTCTTGCCGGAGCTCGCGCGGCGTGATGCGCTCGGGCGTGTGTCGGGCTGGGGATGGGCCTTCGGATACCTGGGCGGGATGCTGGCGCTCGGGCTGTGCCTGGGCTACGTGTTGAGCGCGCAGGCGCGCGGTGACGTCGCCGATCACTTCGTCCCCGTCACGATGCTGATCACCGCCGGCCTGTATCTGCTCGCCGCGTTGCCGACCTTCCTGTTGCTGCACGAGCGTGCCGATCCTTGCGCCGCACGCCGCGTGGCGCGCATGGGGTCAGGTCTTTCCCAGCTCTGGACCTCCTGGCAGCGCGCTCGCGCGTACCCCGACTTCCTTCGCCTGCTGGCCTGCGGCACGAGCTACCAGGCCGGCATCGCCGTGGTCATCGCGCTTGCGGCCGTCTACGCCGAGCAGGCGCTCGGCTTCTCGCAGGCACAGACGATGACGCTGGTGTTCCTCGTGAACATCGCCTCTGCCGTCGGCGCGTTCCTGTTCGGTTACTACGAGGACCGTATCGGTCACCAGCCCGCGCTCGCGATCACGCTGGTCGGCTGGATGGTCATGACGCTGCTGGCCTTCCTGGCGACGAGCGCCTGGCTGTTCTGGATCGCCGCAGTGATCGCGGGGCTGTGCATGGGGTCCAGCCAATCCTGCGGCCGTGCGTTGGCGGGCGCGCTCGCGCCTTCCGACCGCCTGGCCGAGTTCTTCGGCCTGTGGACCTTCGCCACCCGCCTCGCCGCGATCATCGGGCCGTTGACCTACGGCGCGGTCACGGTGCTGACGGCCGGCAATCACCGGCTCGCCATCCTCGCGACCGGCGTCTTCTTCGTCCTGGGCTACTGGTTGCTGAGACGCGTCGACATGACACGCGGACTCGCGCGCGCGCTGATCTGATTCAGGTGGTGGTGCGCGTCGCCGTGACGTCGCGCCAGCCGAGCGCCTCGCGCGCCAGATGCTGCAGCGGCGCGGGATCGCCGGTGCTTTCGAGCACGATCGCCGCAGGGCCGGTCGCGGCAAGGCCGAGGTTCTCCCACACCCGGCGGGCCTGACGCGCGACGGCGTCCTCGATGTTGAGCAGCCGCACGCCGTCACCGAGCGCCGCCTGGATGCGGGACTGCACCAGCGGGTAGTGGGTGCAGCCCAGCAGCACGGTGTCGACGCCGGCCGCCCGCAGCGGTGCGCAGAAGCGTTCGATCAGCGTGCCGAGGTCGGCGCTGCGCAGATCGCCTTGCTCGATCAGCGTGACCAGGCCGGGGCAGGGCTGGCTGATCAACTCGACATCGCTGGCATGGGCTGCCACCAACTGCTCGAAGCGCCGGCTCGCGATCGTCGCCGTCGTCGCCATCACGCCGATGCGGCCGTTGCGCGTGGCCGCCACGGCCGGCTTCACGCCCGGCTCGATGCCCACGACCGGCCAGTCGGGCCAGCGCTCGCGCATGGCCTGCACCGCATGCGCGGTCGCCGTGTTGCAGGCCACCACCGCCATGCGCGCGCCGACTTCGCGCAGGCGCTCGGCCACGCGCACGCTGCGTTCGACGATGTATTCGCTGCTGCGATCACCATAGGGCGCGTGCGCCGTGTCGGCGACGTAGTGCAGCGGCACCTCGGGCAATTGCTCGCGCAGCGCTTTCAGCACGGTCAGCCCGCCGACGCCGGAATCGAAGACCCCGATGCAAGGGACGCGCGGGTGGGTGGCTGGGGGC
>CBIHMU010000194.1:0-2693 GCA_966211105.1 uncultured Burkholderiales bacterium | reverse complement strand
AGATTTAGATGGAAATTACCCCTAGGGGTGGGTCACTTCGACGTGGAAAACAACACAGAAGCCCCAGGTTCTTCGCCGCGCGCTCTGTCCGCCCACCAGCCAGGCGGCAATGAGGGTGACGGCCATGGCGGGCCATTGAAGCGCGTCGAGCATGCCGTTCATGTTGTTCATGTCCACGCACGGCAATCGGCCCGCCAACGGCCAAAAGCGACGCAACGGCCCGCACGGCTTGTCGCTTGCCGAGCTTCCGCAAGCAATCACACGGAGCCCACGGCATGTCCGTCACCCCTCGCATTGGCACCGCCGGCTGGAGCATCCCCAGGGACGCGGCCGGCAGCTTCCCCGGCCAGGGGAGCCAGCTGAATCGATACGCGCGCGTCCTCGGGTGTACCGAGATCAACACCACCTTCAGCCGCACTCACCGCGAGTCCACTTTCAGCCGCTGGGCCGACGAGACGCCGAGTAACTTTCGCTTTTCAGCAAAGCTGCCGAAGGCGATGACGCACGAATCGCGCCTCAAGGTCTCGCGGGCAGATGTCAACGCATTCATCGCGTCGCTCGCGGGGCTGGGCGAGCGGCTCGCCGTGCTGCTCGTCCAGTTGCCTCCGTCCCTGGACCTGGAAACGAGGACGGCGCGGACCTTCTTCCGTGCTCTTCACGCCGCCTTCAACGGCGCGGTGATGTGCGAGCCCAGGCATCCGAGCTGGTTCACCAAGGCTGCGCAGCGGCTGTTGCGCGAGGAGCAAGTCGGACGCGTCGCGGCAGATCCCGCGCGTCCCGTCGGCGCTGACGTGCCGGGCGGGTGGCTCGGCGAGGCGGGAGACGGGCGTGGCGCCACGGTTTACTACCGCTGGCACGGCTCACCGCGCATGAATTGGTCCGCTTATGACGACGAGTGGCTCCTTGCGCGAACCTCAGAGATGGCCCGATGGCCGGCTGGCACCGATGTCTGGTGCATCTTCGACAACACGGCGTCCGGAGCGGCTGCGGACGATGCCCTACGGTTGCAGGCCTTGCTGCGACGCACGTTTTAGCTGCTTGGTACCGGCCGCTTCGGCGGCCCGCACGCTGCACGGGCCGCACGGGCCGCACGGGCCGCACGGGCCGCACGGGCTGCACGGGCTGCACTGGCTCCACGGGCTATTGCCGTTGCTGCCGCCGCCGCACTTCGATCGGACCAGACCGAGCTGGGGGCCGCGCGGAGCGACGGCGCGCGCGCCTCACGGGCGAAAGGAGCCGGGGTCCAAGGCATAACGCCATGCGGCCGATCGCTGAAGCGACGTCCGGATATCGTTGGGTTCAGGATCGAGCGTGATGCCGAGCTCTTCGCAGACCAGCACGCACCCGGTGGCGGCAGCGCCGGCGCAGACCTTGCGAATGAACCCGTCAGTCTCATCTGCACGAGCGTCGAGGCGTGCCTGCACCTGCGACGACCCGTCGGGCTCCATGACGACATCCACCCGGTTGCCGTATCTGTCGCCGAAGTAGCGCCACTCCCGCATCATGGTCTGGCTCGGCCCGACGCTCTGCGACAGCAGCCCCATCAAGCGTTCAGTCGATGCCGCAGAGAGTGTTCGCCCGTCTTCAGCATGCTCAAAATCGAGATCGAACTGCCATACAGCCATGTGACTCTCCTACGCGGCACGCTTCGCCACCAGAGGATCAGACCTTGAACTCTTCGCGCTTGCGTCCGGCCGCCTCGTAGTCGCTGAGCCATCGGGCGGCGCGGCCGCGGCCGGACCAGGTGTTCCCTGGGTTGGACGGATCCCGGTAGAGCACGGGCGCGGTGGCCCCGGCCTGGTTGGTCTTTCGCTTCGCGCCCGTCGCGTACGGTTGCAAGGCCACCAGAGCCTCGTCGACTGAGAACCCTGCCGCTTCCAGCTTCTTCGCGATGCCATCGACGAGCACCTTCAACTCCTCGTCGCGCTTTTCGGTGATCTTGTGCTCCAGCTCCCTGCTCAGCTCCAGCAGTTGAGCGTAGGACAGTTTGGACACATCAACGTTGGTCATCGAGTTCTCGGAAGGAGTGATTCATGCGCGCATGGTATCCGCCGGATCAGTCGTGCTCGCGACAACTGGAACCCTCGTCGCCTCGATGCCAGCCTGGTCGCGCTTGCCGGGCATCGAGTCGGTCCGCGCCTGCGGATGATCGCCGTTGTCGGGCGTCCCCGCGCGGGAGACGTGACGGCCGATGAGGCATCTTTGTTAGCCACACCGTCGTCGAGCCGCGCCGATGAGACGCCGCTGCGAGCGGCGCCAGCCATCGCCGATCTTCATCGAGCATCAAGTGGCGGAGCGCGGAGAGAACACCGCTGCGGTTAGACTTCACCTTGGGTGCGACGCGATGGGGCGCTCGCAGGTTCATGCGAAGGTCGGGCCGCCTCGCGGCACTCCTCTGCGCCATCCACCATGCACCCTCAGGCGATCGACCTGATCGCGGCCGGCTTTTTCGCCGCCGCGCTACTCCACACCTTCGCCGCCAAGCAGTTCGAGCGACTGTCTCGACGGTTTCCCCGGCACGCGGGCCTCTTCCATCTCCTTGGCGAAGTGGAAGTGGTGTTCGGCTTCTGGGCACTCGCTCTCATCGCCACCCTGGCTGCTGTCTTCGGTGGCGCCGACGCGGTCGCTTACGCTGAGTCGCGCAATTTCGCCGAACCGCTCTTCGTGTTCGTCGTCATGGTCGTGGCAGGCTC
>CBIHMU010000193.1:0-3400 GCA_966211105.1 uncultured Burkholderiales bacterium | reverse complement strand
GCCGCCCGGTCGCTCAGATCGGCAGCTCGGTGTAGTACCGCCCGCCGTGGAAGATCAGCGGCTGGGCCTGGTCGCTGCGGGTGCAGGCCTCGACCTCGCCGACGAAGATGACGTGATCGCCTTCCTCGTACTGGCTGCGGTTCGCGCATTCGAAGACCGCGGTGCAGCCCTCCAGCACCGGCGCGCCGCCGCAGCCCTCGCGGAAGCGCACGCCGGCGAAGCGGTCGATGTCGCGCGTGGCGAAGCGCTGCGCCAGTTCCTTCTGATCGGCCGCCAGGATGTTGATCGCGTAATGCGAGCCGCGGCTGAACACCGGCATCGAGCCGGCCCGGCGGGCCAGGCTCCACAGCACCAGCGGCGGGGACAGCGACACTGAGTTGAACGAATTGGCCGTCAGACCTACCAGCGTGCCGTCCTCCGCGCGGGCGGTCACGATGGTGACCCCCGTGGCGAACATCCCGAGCGCCGCGCGGAACTCCTGCGGATCGAGCGGCGAAGTGGCACAGACCGGGGACGGCGTGATCAGGGGCGACTGGGACATGATGACCGGGATTGTCGCCTGCCTAGAATCGCGCCATGGTTGATGCTGACTTCTCCCCCGACGCCGACGTTCACCTGCCCTCGGCGCCCACCCACGGATTCGGCCGGTGCGATTGCCGCCGCTGCGGCGCGGACGGCGCGCCGCGCCAGCCCGCCCGGCGCCTGTTCACGGGCCTGATCGCCGCCGGCGGCGCGCTCGCGCTGTCGCCCGCCTGGGCGCAGGAGGGCGTCGACGTCGGCAAGCAGAGCCGCTTCACCAAGCTGGTGTCGGCCGAGCAGGTCGAGGCCGCCGCCCAGCAGCAGTACGTGCAGATGATGCGGGAAGCGCTGGCGCAGAAGGCGCTGGCGCCGCCCAGCAACGATCAACTGATCCGCCTGCGCGCGATCGCGCAGCGGATCATCCCGTTCACGGCGGCGTGGAACACGCGCGCGCAGCAATGGCGCTGGGAAGTGAACCTGGTCGGCAGCAAGGAGCTCAACGCGTTCTGCATGCCGGGCGGGAAGATCGCCTTCTATTACGGGATCCTGCAACAGCTGCAGCTGAGCGACGACGAGGTCGCGATGATCATGGGCCACGAGATGGCGCACGCGCTGCGCGAGCATGCCCGCGAGCGCATGGGCAAGAACATGGCGACCAACGGGGCGATCCAGCTGGGCGCCGCGCTGTTCGGCCTGGGCGATGTCGGACGCGGCCTGGCCAACATGGGCGGGCAGCTGCTGTCGCTGACCTTCAGCCGCGAGGACGAGAGCGAGGCCGACCTGGTCGGCATGGAACTCGCGGCGCGCGCGGGCTACGACCCGCACGCCGGCATCACGCTGTGGGAGAAGATGGGCAAGGCGAGCAAGGGCGCGCCGCCGCAGTTCCTGTCGACGCACCCGTCGGGCCCGACGCGGATCCGTGACATGGAGCGGACGCTGCCGCGCGTGCAGGGGCTCTATGCCCGCGCCGCCAAGCCGCAGCAGCGCTACCAGCCGCCCGCGCCGGCGGCCAAGTCCTGACGCAGGGCGACGAGGCGCGGCGGTCCGCTTTCGAGCCTCGACGCACCGGAAGGCCGGAAGAGGCAGGAGCGGCAGAAACGATCAGAAAAGGCCGAAAACGCCGGAAGGCCCGATGCCATCGGGCTTCCCTACGGTTAGGTGTTGGCACAGCGATTGCCGACGCCGCGCAGAGGGACCACACTTTGGCCCCTTCTACCAGGGGTCCACATGCCGCGTCACGAGGCTTCGCACGGACCGGGTGCTTCCGTTGCACCCGGGGAAGGCGTCGCGCACGTCGGGGCGGCACTGGATTACGTCACCGACGCCGTGATCCTGCTGGAGCACGACTGGACCATCCAGTTCGTCAATGTCGCCTTCGAGCGCGCCAGCGGTCGGCAACGCGAGGCCCTGATCGGCAGGAATTACTGGACCTGCCTGGGCGAGGCGATGGGCTCGCGCTTCGACATCGAGGCGCGGGCGGCGATGCAATCACGCGTCGCTCACCTCTACGAGGAATTCAATCCCCGGCTGAGCAAGTGGTTCGAATGCCGCGCCTTCCCCTGCGAACACGGCCTGGTCGTCCTGTTCATCGACGTCACGATGCGCAAGGCCGACGAGCTCACGCGCGTCGACTTCGAGGAGAAGCTGATGCGCATCCAGCGCATGGAATCGCTGGGGACGCTGGCCGGCGGCGTGGCGCACGACTTCAACAACATCCTGGCGGCGATCCTGGGGCACGCGGGGATGATGCTCGACGAGTTGCCGGCGACGTCGCCGCTGCGCGGTCACATGCAGCAGATCAAGCGCGCCGGCGACCGGGCGCGCGAGATCGTGCAGCGCATCCTGGCCTACGCGCGGGGCAGCGGGCATGAGCTGTCCAAGCACAAGCTGCGTCCCCTGGTCGAGGACAGCATCGGCCTGCTGCGCTCGACGCTGCCGGCGTCGGTGCTGCTGACGGTGGACCTGCACGGCGACGACTGCGTCGCGACGGTGGATCCGGCGGAGGTCCAGCAGGTGGTGCTGAACCTGTGCACGAACGCGTGGCAGGCGATGCCGGGCGGGCACGGGCAATTGCATGTCGGCCTGCGCGCGGTGCATTTCGACGTGCCGCACGCCTTCGCGATCGGCCGCGTGGCGCCGACGCACTACGCGGAGCTCAGCGTGCGCGACGACGGCCACGGCATGGAGGAAGACGTGGCGAAGCGGCTGTTCGAGCCCTTCTTCACGACCAAACCGCGGGGCCAGGGCACGGGCCTGGGGCTGCACATCGTGCACGGCATCGTGCACGCGCACGGCGGCGCGATCGACGTGCAGTCGCGGCCGGGCGTGGGCACGGTGTTCTCGGTCTATCTGCCGGTGGTGGGCAGCGACGCGGCGACGCTGGACACCTCGGCGCTGGCCAAGGTCGCCGAGCCCGGCGCGGGCGAGCACGTCCTCTACGTCGACGACGATCCCATCGTGTTGATGATGGTGGAGGCGCTGCTCAAGAAGGCGGGCTACGACGTGCGCGCCTATGCCGAGCCGACCGAATGCCTGGCCGACATCGAGCAGGGCCGCGTGCCGGTGCAACTGCTGATCACCGACTTCAACATGCCGGGCATGAACGGGCTGGAGCTGGCGGTGGCGGTGCGCGAGACCTTGCCGACGGTGCCGGTGATCGTCACGACCGGCTACATCGGCGACGAGCTGACCGACGCGGCCGATCGCATGGGCGGCGTGGCGGTGCTGCAGAAGGAGCGCAGCTTCGAGGAACTGGTGGAACTGGCCGCGCTGGCGCTGCGGGGCTTCCCGGAGTCGCGCTTCCTGGATACGGGGTTGGCGTCGCTCTGAAGCCGTCGCGCCGTCTTGCTCCCTCTGCCGCTCGCGGGAGAGGGGGAGGGAG
>CBIHMU010000192.1:0-3597 GCA_966211105.1 uncultured Burkholderiales bacterium | reverse complement strand
GGTCGCGTGCCGCCAGTCGAGTACCGTATAAAACGATTCCCTGACCTCTACTTCTAACTGGCACAGGAAATCAAGGAGGCTTCACAGGATCTGCGAGAGCGAGCATCAAGAACCTAATGACACAAAGGGCCTCTGTCGCGGCTCATTGTTCGACAGGCTTTGCGTACCGATGGAGCGATTGAAGCCTCCTTGAGCCAGTCGGGAGCAGAGGTCAGGGGACCGCTCTATACGGCACGCGACCGGCAGCAAATGACCCAGCGCTTCATGTGGTCGATGGTGGTTGTAGCGCTGAAGCCAATCGGCAGTCATGGCCCGCACATCAGCCAACGAGTCGAAGACGTATCAATCCAACGCCTCGGTGCGATCGGCCTTGTTGAAGGCGCTCGACATAGGCGTTCTGGTTTGGCTGGCCGGGCTGGAGGTGAAGTAGCTCGATGCCTCAAAGCAGAGAGGCGCTCGCGCACCTTCGTCGACACGCGCAAGGCAAGGCGCTCCCCAAAAAGTTCAGGGATGAACGGCTTTCGACATCCGCGGTCCCGCGTGCTTCCGCCAAGCGCGCGCTTGACGCCGCATCCCCTTGTGTATTACTGTACTGATACACGCTGACAACACCGTCGGCACCCGCACCCCGCCGATGGACGCCGACCTCCTCTTCAGCATCAACCCGGGCTCCCCCGAGCCGATCTACCGCCAGCTGGTGGAGCAGCTGCGCCGCCGCGTCGCCAGCGGGCAGCTGGTGGCCGGGCAGGAGATCCCCTCGGTGCGCGAGCTGGCGCAGGCGCTGGCCGTCAATCCGATGACCGTCTCCAAGGCCTTCGGGCTGATGGAGGCCGAAGGGCTGGTGGAGCGCCGCCGCGGCTTGCCGATGGTGGTGGCGGCGCAGCACCAGAAGGCGATGAAGACGCGCGGCCGCGTGGATCTGCTGCGCCCCACGCTGGAAAAGGCCGCCGCCGAGGCGCGCCAGCTGGAGCTGCCGCCGGATCAGGTGCTGGCGCTGTTCAAGGCGCTGCTCGAGGACCCTGGAGAAACGCGATGACGCACACGCTGAAGCAGACACTGCACGAGACCCTGGATCACACGGCGATCAGCCCGGCGCAGAGCCGCGCGCTCGCGGACGACGCGCTGGTCGCGCCACCGGTGCGCGCGACCGGATTGCGCGTCGACTTCAAGGGTCAGCCGGGCGTGCTGGCGGACCTGGACTGGACGCTGGCGCCGGGGCAGGTCGTCGGCCTGCTCGGCCGCAACGGCGCAGGCAAGACCACGCTGCTCGAAACCCTGCTGGGCCTGCGCGAGCCGCAGGCCGGGGACGTGCGGCTCTTCGGCCAATCAGCGCTGACGCCGGACGACGCGCTGCGCGCGCGTCTGGGCTATGTGCCGCAGCAGGCCGCGTTGTTCGAGGACTTCACGACCGGCAACCTGCTGCGCTACTTCCGCAGCTTCTATCCGCGCTGGAACGACGCCAAGGTCGACGGCCTGATGTCGCGCTGGGAAATCCCGCGCGATCGCCGCATCGCCCAGCTCTCGCAGGGCCAGCAGCAGCGGCTGTCGATCATCCGCGCGCTGGCGCATGAGCCCGACCTGCTGGTGCTCGACGAGCCCGTCGCCAGCCTGGACGCCGCCGGCCGCCGCGATTTCCTGCGCGAGCTCGTCGACCAGGTGCTGGACCGCGGCACGACGGTGCTGTTCTCGACGCACATCCTGTCGGACCTGGAGCGCGTGGCCTTCAACGTCGCCTTCCTGAGCCGCGGCCGCATCGCGCTGCAGGCGCCGCAGGACGCGCTCGCGGACGAGGTGCGGCTGCTGGCCGGCCCGGTGGGTCGGCTGCAGGCGGCCGTCGATGCGTACGGCGGGCAGGTGCTGGGTCGGCGCGACCTCGGCGAACACCCGCGCTGGCTGGTGCGCTTCCCCGATGGCCGGCTGCCGCAAGGCGACGCCGCAATGCGCTGCGAGCCGCTCAGCCTCGAGGACCTCTTCCTGGAGCTGACGCAATGAATGCGGCCCTGCCGCTGCCCGGCGTCGGCGGGCATCTGGCCGTGCTCGGCGCGACGACGCGGCCGCTGCGCCGCCTGTGGTGGACGCTGCTGCCGCTGGCGGTGATCACCGGACTCGCGTCGATGAAGTCCGCCTCCGCGGCGGGCACGGCGTTCTGCGTCACGGCCGCGATCGGACTGCAATTCGCCTGGTGGCTGTGCGCAGGCGCGCTGAACATGCAGAACCATCCGGCCACCGCGCGCCTGGTCCCCGGCCACCTGCGCCAGCTGCGCGAGGTCGGCGTCGCGTTGTTCCTCGTGATCGCGATCGTCAGCGGTCTGCTGCTGCATGGCGTGTTCGGCCATTTCCCGCTGTTCACCATGCTGGCGGGGGCGGTGCTCGTCAGTTTCTCGATGGCGCTGCGCTGGCCGATCACCTGGTTCGTGTTCTGGGTCTTTCCGTGGATCCCGAGCGCGCTGCTCAAGGACACCGCCGTCTGGCGCGAGACCGCGGCGCTGCTGCGCGGCTGGCACGAGCAGCATCCTGTGACGCAGGCGGCGCTGGCGATGCTCGCGCTGAGCGTGATCCTCTGGCACCTGTTCCAGGACGGCGGCCCCGCGCACCTGCGCGCCTGGCAGTCGGCCAAGGTGTTCAACGACCTGATGGCGATGAAGCCGGGCTGCGCGACGCGCGCGGCACGGCCGCCGCTGCACCCGGTCCTGCGCCTCCTCGCCAAGCCGTTCACCTGGTCCTTGCCGGTCTGGACCCGTCACCTGATCCGCACCGCCACCCCGACCGCCGAGAGCGTGGCCGCGCGCGCCGAGATCGCCACGCTGCGCAACCTGCACTGGCCCGCGACCGTGGGCGTGTCCGCGGTCATCTTCCTGGGGCTGCTGGGCGCAGAACTCGCGGTGTTGCACTGGCTGCCCGCGGCGCGTGCGGCGACCGTCCTCCAGGGGGCGCTGCCGGGCACGTCGTTCGGCCTGATGTGCGCCTTGTTCGGGCCGCTGCTGGGCATTACCCAGATGCTGCGGCGCACGCGCACGGAGCAGGCCCTGCTGACGCTCGTGCCGGGCATGCCGCGCGGCGACGCGATGAATCGCGTGCTCGCCCGCAGGATGCTGACCCAGTTCCTGCTGGTGCTGGGGGCCGGGGCGGCGCTGTTGACGCTGATGGTGGCGCTCGTGCCCGGCGAATGGCCGCCCGAGCAGCCGCTGATGGGCCTGTTCTTCGCCGCCGTCGCGATGCCCGCGGGGCTGCTGCTGTGGCAGGACTGGTCCCGGAAGGGTCAGCCGGGAGCGACGCAGGCGGTGATCCTCATGCTGGGGTGGACGCTGGTGGCCGGACTGAGCATCGGCGCCAACCGGATCTTCAGCATCATGCCCTGGCACGTGGTGGCGGTGACGGCCCCCCTGACTGCCGTGCTGGCCCTGTGGCGCTGGCGCGCGGTCCGGCGCATGGCGCCGTTCTGGCCGGTCGGGCGGCACGCGGAGGAATGAGCGTCGCGTCCTGATCGCCCGTGATGAGCGTTCGAGCGTGTCCGAGAGCGTCGGGGAGCGTCCGGGAGCGGCGCCGCCCGGTCGCTCAGATCGGCAGCTCGGTGTAGTACCGCCCGCCGTGGAAGAT
>CBIHMU010000191.1:0-3859 GCA_966211105.1 uncultured Burkholderiales bacterium | reverse complement strand
CGCCCCGCACTCCCCGCACTCCCCGCAGGACAAAGCATGCGCCTGAGACACGGACTGATCCTGATGACGCTGTTCGCGGTCATCAGCGACGCCCTGCTGATCCCGTTCTATCCGCAGTTCTTCGCGGAGCGCTACGGCGAAGGCAGCCCCTGGCACGTCGGCGCCTACGTGGCCTTCATCTCCATCACGGTGATGTGCGTGTTCCCGCTGTGGGTGCGCGTGGCGCGGCGCTTGGAGACGCTGCACATCCTGCAATACACGCAGGGCATCGCCGCGGGGCTGTGCCTGGCCAGCTACTGGGCGCCGGACCTCGTGAGCTACTGGGGGCTGTCGATGGCGATGTTCGCCTTCAAGAGCAGCTACCTGCTCAACTTCCCCTACCTGATGCGCACCGAGACCGACGACACGCGCGCCGGCGCCATCGGCCTGCTGTCGGTGACGGCCCACCTGGGCGTCGTGCTCGGCGCGGTGGCGGGCGGCGCGGTCATCGAGCACTGGGGCGTGCGCGGCTGCGTGCTGCTGATGGCGCTCGCCGACCTCGTGCAGATGGCCCTGTGCACCTGGCTGATCCGCAGCCGCCGCATGGTGCCGGTGCTGGCCGAGGACGCCGAGGAACGCGCGGCCCCGCGGCGCTTCAGCCTGCGCGGCCACGCGGCCATCCTGAAGCTGGCCGTGGTGATGCTGCTGTTCGACTTCGGCGCGGCGCTGGTGCGCCCCTTCTTCTCGCTCTACTGGTCCAGCCTCGGCGAGGTGGGCGGCGCGACAGGCGGCCATGCTGGCGGCCATGCAGGCGGAGAGCTGGCGGCCGGCGCGGCCTTCGCGGTACCCAAGATCGTCGCGGTGTGCGCCTTGCTGATCCACCGCTGGCTGACGCTGCCGGAGCAGCACCCCACGCGCCGCACGCTCGCCAACCTGATGCTGGGCGCCCTCGGCCTGCTGCTCCAGGCCGCGCCCGACATCGCGACGCTGCTGATCGGGCGGGTGCTGCTCGGCTGGGCGCTGTACCAGCTGGTCATCAATTTCGACGTGCAGCTCTACCAGCTCAGCACGCCTGACGACTTCGGCCGCGACTACGGCGTCATCAACATCTTCCAGAACTGCGGCGTGCTGCTCGCGTCCTTCACCGCCGGCTCGCTGGTGGCGACGCTCGGGCTGCGGGCGCCGTTCCTCGTGGCCTGCACGGCCTTCCTGCTCGCGGCCGCGCTGTGGCTGTGGCGCTTCCCGAAGACGCGCCCCGCGAGCCGCGCGCCTTCCATCACCCGAGATCCGGAGGAGTTCCCCAATGCGCCCGTCGCTTGAATCCGCCGTCACCGACAAGTCTGCGCCGGGCACCACGACCGGGGCTGCTCCCGCCACGGTCGCCGTCGTTGCCCCGCCAACGACCTACAGCTCGCCCGGCGGGCTGGTGTTCCGCCGCCTGTCGATCCCCGACGACATCCCGCTGATCCACGGCTGGTTCCAGCAGCCGCACGCGAAGTTCTGGTGCCTGCAGGGCAGCAGCGTCGCGGAGGTCCGCGAACTCTACGCCGCGCAGCTTGCCAGCGGCTTCCGCGACGTGCACATCGGGTCCCTGGCCGGCGAGCCCGTGGTGCTGGCCGAGTCCTACGACCCGCGTTTCGACCAACTGGCCGACCACTATGCGGTGCGGCCCGGCGACCTCGGCATGCACATCTGCGTGGCGCCGGCCCGCCGACCCGTACGCGGCTTCTCGCGCCGCGTCTTCCAGGCCGTGATGGACCTCATGTTCGACGGCCTGGGCGCGCACCGCGTCGTCGTCGAGCCCGACGCCCACAACGAGCGCATCCACGTGCTCAACAAGACCTTCGGCTTCGTCTACCGCGGCGACGTCCAGCTGCGCGAAAAGGTCGCCAGCCTCGCGCTGTGCACCCGCGCGGACTACCTCACCGCCCTGCAACACCTCCAGGAGATCCCCGCATGACCTCGCACGCCACTTCGTCTTCCACCTCGTCGCATCCCACTTCGATGCATCCCACTTCGATGCAGTCCACTTCGACGCTTGCCACGCCTGCCGCCGTGGTCGACCACCTGAACCCGGAGGTCTGGCGAACGGTCAACCGCCTGCTCGTGCGCAAGGCGCTCTCCGAATACGCGCACGAGCGGATCGTCGAGCCGCGGCCCGATCCCGCGCAGACCGCGCGGCGTCCGCTGCACCAGTGCTACGCGCTGGCCACGCCCGACGGCGACACCGTCTACCGGTTCGAGGCGCGGCTGATGGCGCTCGGTCACTGGGCCGTCGACGCCGGTTCCATCGAGTGCCTGGCGGGCGGCGTCAGCCGCGAGGTCGACGCGCTGCGCTTCATGACCGATTTCAAGCAGGCGCTGGGCCTCAAGCCCGAGCAGCTGCCGATCTACCTGGACGAGATCTGCAGCACGCTCTACAGCAGCGCCTACAAGCGGATCAACACCACGCACGGCAGCCGCGCGCTGATCCACGAGACCGATTTCCAGGTGATCGAGACCTCGATGACCGAGGGCCATCCCGCCTTCGTCGCCAACAACGGCCGCCTCGGGTTCGACGGCGCCGACTACCGCGCCTATGCGCCCGAGGCCGCGTCGCCGTTCCAGATCGTGTGGCTGGCCGTGCACCGCGACCAGGCGGCCTTCCACTGCGTGCCCGACCTCAGCTATGAGCAGCTGCTGCGCGAGGAACTCGGCGACGAGACGCTCGCCCGCTTCGACCGCCAGCTGCGCGAGCAAGGTCTGACCCCGACCGATTACCTCGTCGTGCCCGCGCATCCCTGGCAATGGGCCAACAAGCTCTCGGTGGCCTTTGCGCCTTACGTCGCGCAGCGGCGCATCGTCTTCCTGGGCCTGAGCGACGACCAGTACCTCGCGCAGCAGTCCATCCGCACGATGTTCAACGTCAGCGCGCGGCACAAGCGCTACGTGAAGACCTCGCTGTCCATCCTCAACATGGGCTTCATGCGCGGTCTCTCGCCGTACTACATGTCCGGCACGCCGGCGATCAACCAGTGGATCAAAGCGCTCCTGGACCGCGACGACGAACTGCGCGCCAACGGCTTCACCATGCTGCGCGAGGTCGCCTCGATGGGCTTCCGCAACCACTACTACGAAGCCGCCGTCGAGTCCGACACGCCCTACAAGAAGATGTTCTCGGCGCTGTGGCGCGAGAACCCGCTGCCCCTGCTGAAGCCGGGCGAGCGGCTGATGACCATGGCCGCCCTGCTGCACGTGGACCGGGACGGCGACGCCCTGCTGCCCGCGCTCATCGCGGCCTCGGGGCTGGGCGCGCGCGCGTGGCTGAAGCGCTACCTCCAGGCCTACCTCACGCCGCTGATCCACTGCTTCTATGCATACGACCTGGTCTTCATGCCGCACGGGGAGAACCTGATCCTCGTCCTGAAGGACCACGTGCCGGTGCGCGCGCTCATGAAGGACATCGCCGAAGAGGCCGCGATCTTCAACACCGAGGCGCAGCTGCCGGAGAACGTGCGTCGGCTGGTGATGGACTTCCCGGACGACCTGAAGACGCTCGCCGTGTTCATCGACATCTTCGACGGCTTCTTCCGCTACATGAACCAGATCCTCGTCGAGAGCGGCACGTGCAGCGAGCAGGATTTCTGGCACGAGGTGGCGGACAACATCCGCATCTACCAGGACGAGCATCCGCAGCACCGCGACAAGTACGCCCGCTACGACCTCTTCGTGCCGACGTTCCGGCAGTCGTGCCTGAACCGGCTGCAGATGGGCAACAACACGCAGATGATCAACCTGTCCGATCCGGCGGCCAACCTGAAGATCGTCGGCACGCTGGACAACCCGCTGGCGCCATTCGCACCGGCCGCGTCCGTCGCGGCACAGCGCGGGGGATCATCGT
>CBIHMU010000190.1:0-3919 GCA_966211105.1 uncultured Burkholderiales bacterium | reverse complement strand
GGCCCGGCCCCTGCGCCGGTGCGGGAGCCGGCGCAGGGGCCGGGCCGGGGGCCGGCGACGGTGCGGGCGCGGGCGTGCCGTCGGGTGTGGGCGCGGAGCCGGACGGGGTGGCCGGCGAGTCGCCGCCGCCTCCCCCGCCGCCGCAGGCGCTGAGGGCAGCGGCGGCAGCCGTGACGGCTGCGGAAGACCAGGGGAATCGGAGCATGGCGTTGGGCGTCGTGACTGCTGACGCTCGGCACTCTAGAGAGTCCCGCCTGCGAAATCAGCGTCCGATCCGCAACAGCGGAAAGGGCCGGAAACGCATCCGGTTACCGTGTCGTTCGACCTCGACAGTCGCCCGTTTCCCCCGTGATCATCGGCACTGCGGGCGATCGACCGGTATTTTTCCCGGACGCGGCCGACGGCCCGTGCGACTTCTCACGACACGACGACCCGGTCCCACCGACGCGTTCGCGACCCGTCCGTCTCCCGCCGCCCGCCGGCCTCGCCCGATGTAATTGGCGGGAACAAACCCGCCAGTCCCGGCGATCGCCAGCGAACAGTTCGACATCAGGCCGCAAAGAGCCCGAGGTCTTTCTGGGTGAAGTTCACGATCCCCGGGAGGATCCCCGGCAGGTCACTCGCCGGCACGCCCATCCAGAGGGCCAGCGTCGCGGCCAGTTGGTCGACCGAAGTGGTCGGCAACAACCGGCCCTGCCCGACGTCGTCCGGTCCATTGACAGCGACCGTCGGCGCCGTGCCGTAGAAGCGGCCGCCCTTGACCGCACCGCCCATCACGAGGTGGTGGCTGCCCCAGCCGTGGTCGGAGCCGTCGCCGTTGGAACTCAGCGTGCGGCCGAAATCGGAGGCGGTGAAGGTCGTGACGTTCGGGGCGACGCCGAGCTCGACCAGCGCCGCGTCGAAGCTGGCCATCGCGCTGGCGACGTTGCCCAGCAGCACCGGCTGCTGCGACATCAGGTTGTCGTGCAGGTCGAAGCCGCCGATCGAGACGAAGTACACCTGCCGCTTCACGCCCAGCGAGGCGCGGGCGCCGATCAGGCGGGCCACCGTCTGCAGCTGGGACGCCAGGCCGTTGCCGTTGGTCTCGAACGGCGTCTGCAGCGTGGTCGTGGCCAGGGCGGTGGTGATGGTGCCCTGCGCGTTGACCGAGCGCGCGGTGACGCGGTTCAGTTCCTGCTCCATCCAGTGCTGGCGCTCGCCGGTGATCATGCCGCGCAGCGCCTCGGCGCAGGCGGCCGAGCCGAACAGCGAGCGGTTCGCGCCGTTGATGGCGACGGCGCCGCCGGCGCTCATCTGGTACTGCACCGCCTGGCCGCCCGACATGAACACCGCATTGCCGGAGACGTTGATGCAGCTGAAGGTCGCGTTGCCGTTGCTGGCCAGGAACTGGTCGGCGAGGCGACCGCCCCAGCCCGAGGTCGCGCCTTCCGGCCGGGACGACTGCCAGAGGCTGGACTGGTCGTTGTGCGAGAACAGCTTGGGCGGCAGCGGCACGTTGGCGGCCTTGTACTGGGCCAGCGTCGTCGGCTGCATCAGCGGACCGATGTTGAGCATCACGCCGAGCCGGCCGGCGTCGAAGACCGGCTTGAGCCGGTTCATCGTCGGCGCGAGGGCCAGCTGCCGGCCGTCGGGCAGCGCCAGGGACGGCGTCAGCGCCGTGGCGGCCAGTTGCTCGCGCGGGATCGCCAGGGCCTGGCGGATGTTGGCGTAGGCCTGGTAGTTCGCCGCGTCGTAGGGGATGACGGTGTTGCCGTAGTCGTTGCCGCCGTACATGAACAGGCAGACGATGGCCTTGTAATCGCTGGGCGCGGCAGCGGCGGCGGCTTCGCCGATGGTGGCCAGCTGCAACGCCCAGGGTGCGGCGGTCCCGGCGATGGACACCGCCGAGGCGCGCTTGAGGAATTCGCGACGGCGCAGCGAGGGAAGCTTGGAGATGTGGGTCATGGTCGGCACTCCGCTCGGCGGGTTATTTCTGGACCTGGTATTCCGGCGCGGCCAGCACCATCAGCCACGAGGCCTTGACGCGGTTCAGCTTGTTGGCGTCGGTGTCGGCCTTGATCGTCGCGACGGCCGTGGCGATCGTGGTGATCGTGGCCTCCGAGAGATCGCCGCCGGCCATCAGCTGCGCCTGGCGCCGCACCAGCGCGGGGGCGTCGGCGGCCAGCGCCAGATCGGCGGCGTAGTCGGGCTTCATGTCGCCGATGCCGTTGCCGATCAGGCCCTGCATGAAGTTCAGGTAGCCGGCGACGGTGCTCTCGTTGCAGAGCTGGAACTCCGGCGCGGTCACGTTGTTGGCGCCCAGCTGCGAGTTGGGCGGCACGTAGCCGGGCCGGAAGAAGTTGAAGACCGAACCGCTGCGCATCGGGCTCTGGCCCAGGCGCGACGAGGGATTGCTGGTGTCGCCGATGGCCCAGAGGTCGCCGGGCGAGCTCATGCCCACGGTGCGGGCCCACTGGATCATGCGCTGCAGCGGCTCGCGCAGCTTGCCGCCGCCGGGCGCGGTCGAGCGCTGGCGGGCTTCGGTGTCGAGCAGGATCGCCTTGATCACCGCCCGCAGGTCGCCGCGCACGCCCTTGCCGTTGTTGTCGAAGACGGCGGCGACGCGTTGCACATACGCAGGGCTCGGGTTCGACGCCACCAGGCGCTGGATCAGCTGCCGGCCGATGAACGGGCCGACGTTGGGATGCGCGCTCAGCGTGTCCAGCGCCATCTTCATGGCGGCGGCGCCGTCGGCGGTCGCCGGGATGACGGCGTCCAGCACCTTCTTGTCGCCGGTGGAGAAGCGCGAGGCGTTCTGCCGCATCGGCCGCTTCATGTAGCTGAAGTCCAGGCCGTTCACGTCGGCGGAATCGATGTCGAAATCCCAGCCGGTGAACACGCGCGCCAGGTCGGTGATCTGCTGCAAGGTGTAGGTGTCGACGGTCTTGCCGTTGACCAGCTTGGGCGTACCGTCGGCGTTGAGCTGGTTCAGGCCGATCGTGAACAGCTGCATCACCTCGCGGGCGTAGTTCTCGTCGGGCTGGCGGCCGGTCTTGGCGTCTTCCTTGCGGTTGCCGCGCATGGCCAGGTAGACACCCATCGCGGGGGACAGGGTGACGCCCTCGATCAGCTCGCGGAAGGTGCCGAAGCAACGCTCCTCGAGCATGTCGACGTAGCCGGCGGTGGCGAACTGCGGCCACGCGATCGGCAGGCCGTTCATCGACACGACGAAGATCTCCGACAGCGCCAGCACCACGCGCTGGCGCAACTGGTCGGGCGAGGCGATCAGCTTGCGCCACAGCGTCGCGTCGACGCCGTCCAGGCTGTAGCGGTTGGCCTCGGCGCCCTTGCCTTTGGCCACGAGCCAGTCGTAGTGGCTCTGCGTGCGCGGCGCGTCGAACTGCTGGTCCAGCCAGCGCGAGAAGCCGGCCGTCTTGACGTTGGTCAGATCCGTCGCGCTGGCGGCGAAGCCGGCCTGACCCAGGAAGCGCGCAGCTTCCGGCTCGGTCGGTGGGACCGTGGTCTGGGGATCGCTGTCGGGGCCGCCGGAAGCGCTGTCGCCGCCGCCGCCGCCGCAGGCCGCGAGCAGTGCCGCCGCCGCGGCAGCCGCCAGCGCAGCCGGCGCGCCGAGGGACGGGGTGTCACCGACGACGCGGTCGTCGTCGGGCAGTGCGGGCGGAGCGAAGGGGGTGGTGGCGGCAGCAGTCATCTCGGCATCGGCTCGTAGCAGCGGATGCGGGATGGTGGCGAGGACCGGCCGTCAAGACACCGTCATTCGTACAACTTGTGAAAGGCGCGGCAACAGGTTGTGGCGGCGTGACTTATTCACGCACGGAAGTTGTCCGGGTCGGATAAGCGCGGGAAACGATCTGGAAACAATCGCCTGCGCGTTGGCAGGCGGGGTGCCTGGCTGCAGGAGGCTCGTTGCCTCACCCCACCC
>CBIHMU010000189.1:0-4137 GCA_966211105.1 uncultured Burkholderiales bacterium | reverse complement strand
CCACCACCGCCTCCACCGCGGCCTCTACCGCCGCCCCCATCTCGTCCTCGATCTCCACCGATCGCGGCCTGCGCACCGCCCTGGTTACCGGCGGCTCGCGCGGCATCGGCCAGGCCATCGCCAAGCGGCTGGCCGCCGACGGCTTCACCGTTGTCGTCAACTACGCCGGCAACGCCGCCGCGGCCCAGGAGACCGTCGTCGCGATCGAAGCCGCCGGCGGCCGCGCCACTGCCGTGCAGGCCGACGTGTCCGACGCCGGCCAGGTCGCCGCGCTGTTCGAGGAAACGCTGCGCCGCCACGGCCGCCTCGACGCCGTCGTGCACAGCGCCGGCGTGATGCCGATGGGCGCGATCAAGCCGTCCAGCCTGGAGACCTTCGATCAGGTCATCGATACCAACCTGCGCGGCGCCTTCCTGGTGCTGGCGCACGCCGCCGAGAAGGTCGCCACGGGCGGCCGCATCGTGGCGCTGTCGACCAGCGTGATCGCCAAGTCCTTCCCCAACTACGGCCCGTACATCGCGTCCAAGGCCGGCGTCGAAGGCCTGGTCCACGTGCTGGCCAACGAGCTGCGCGGCCGCTCGATCACCGTCAACGCGGTCGCCCCGGGACCGGTCGGCACCGAACTCTTCTTCAAGGGCAAATCGCAGGAGCAGATCGACAGCGTCGCCAAGGTTGCCCCGCTGGAGCGCCTGGGCACGCCCGAGGACATCGCCAACGCCGTGTCCTTCCTCGTCGGCAAGGACGGCGGATGGATCAACAGCCAGGTCGTGCGCGCCAACGGCGGCTTCGCCTGAGCCCCTTCCGGCCCCTTCCAGCCCCTTCCCGGTCTTCTCTCCCGTCCCTTCATTCCGGAGCACTGTCATGAGCACTGTCATGAGCACTGTCACGAGCACTGTCACGAGCACGTCCACCTCGTCTTCCCAGGTCATCCTCGTCACCGGCGCCTCGAGCGGCTTCGGCGCCATGAGCGCCCGCGCGCTGGCCGACGCCGGCCACGTCGTCTACGCCAGCATGCGCGCCACGCAGGGCCGCAACGCGCCGCAGGTCGCGGCCGTCGACGCCTATGCCCGCGAGCACGGCGTGAAGCTGCACGCGCTGGAACTCGATGTCCAGTCGCAGGAATCCGCCGACGCCGCCATCGCCCGCATCGTGGCCGAGCAGGGCCGGATCGACGTCGTCATGCACAACGCCGGCCACATGGCCTTCGGCCCGGCGGAAGCCTTCCTGCCGGAGCAGTACGCGCAGCTTTACGACGTCAACGTGATCGGCACCCAGCGCGTCAACCGCGCGGCGCTGCCGCAGCTGCGCAAGCAAGGCCGCGGCCTGCTCCTGTGGATCGGCAGCAGCAGCACGCGCGGCGGCACGCCGCCTTATCTGGCGCCCTACTTCGCGGCCAAGGCGGCGATGGACGCCGTCGCCGTCAGCTACGCGGGCGAGCTGGCGCGCTGGGGCATCGAGACGGCCATCGTCGTCCCCGGCGCCTTCACCCAGGGCACCAACCACTTCGCTCACTCGGGCTCGCCGGGCGACGTCGAGCGCGTCGCCGCCTACGACCAGGGACCGACGCAAGGCCTGGCACGGGAGATCATGACCAACCTGGCCGCCGCCGAGCCCGCCGACGCAGATCCGACCGAGGTCGCACGGGCCGTCGTCGACGTCGTCGGCGCGCCTTTCGGCAAACGCCCGTTCCGCGTCCACATCGATCCGTCGGAGGACGGCAGCAACGTCGTCAGCGCGGTCGCCGACCGCATCCGCAGCGAGTTCCTGCGGCGCGTCCAGCTCGGCGATCTGTTGACGGTGCGCAACGCTGGCGCCACGCCGGTGTGAGGATCGACGCGATTCGCCACGGATTGCCTCCTCCGCAAGCGGGAGTCCGGGCGGATCAGGGGGTCCGCGGCGGCGGGGCGCTGATATCCTCGCCGCCGCTTGCGCATCCGCGCGCACGCGGCGGCGACGCCGCGCAACACCCGACCCCTCGCCTCCCATGATCGTCGGCATCGACCTCGGCACGACCAACAGCCTGATCGCGGTCTTCCGCGACGGCCGCCCCCAGCTGATCCCCAACGCCCTCGGCGACTTCGCCACGCCGTCCGCGGTGGCGATCGACGACGCCGGCAAGCTGATCACGGGCCTGGCCGCCCGCGAGCGCGCCGCCACCGATCCGGCGCGCACCGCGCAGGCCTTCAAGCGCCTGATGGGCAGCGACCGCACGGTGCGGCTCGGCGACCGGACGATGCGCGCCGAGGAACTGTCCGCGCTGGTGCTGCAGTCGCTGAAGGCCGATGCCGAGGCCTTCCTCGGCGAGCCGGTCACCGAGGCCGTCATCACCGTCCCCGCCTACTTCAACGAGGCCCAGCGCCGCGCGACGCGCACCGCCGGCGAGCTCGCCGGCCTGAAGGTCGAGCGGCTGCTCAACGAGCCGACCGCGGCCGGCCTCGCCTACGGCCTGCAGGACCGGCCGGACAACAGCACCTTCCTGGTCTTCGACCTGGGCGGCGGCACCTTCGACGTGTCGGTGCTGGAGTACTTCGACGGCGTCGTCGAGGTCCGCGCCAGCGCCGGCGACACGCGCCTGGGCGGCGAGGATTTCGCGCACGCCGTGGGCCGGCTGTTCATCGAGCGCTGCGGCGCGCTGTCGCTCGCCGACCGCGAGCGGCTGCAGAAGGATCCCGCGCTGTGGTGGCGCGCCGCCGAGCAGGCCAAGCGCGACCTCAGCGAGCGCGACACCACCGTCATGGGCCTGATGCTGGACGGCCGCCGCGCCGAGCTCGAGATCACCCGCGCCGATTTCGAATCCGCCACCGCCGAACTGCTGCAGCGCCTGCGCCGTCCGATCGAGCGGGCCTTGCAGGACGCGCAGCTCTCGCCCGCCGCCTTGAACGAGGTGGTGCTGGTCGGCGGCGCGACGCGCATGCCGATGGTCCGCCAGATGATCACGCGCCTGTTCCAGCGCCTGCCGCTGCGCACCATCGATCCCGACCAGGCGATCGCGCAGGGCGCGGCGGTACAGGCCGGGCTGAAGGCGCGCGACGCGGCGCTGGACGAGGTCGTGCTGACGGACGTGATGCCGTTCTCGCTGGGCGTGATCACCGCGCAGCGGGTCGGCAGCCAGACGGTGGGGGACCGCTTCAGCCCGATCATCGAGCGCAACACGCCGGTGCCGGTGTCGCGGATGGATCGCTTCTACAGCATGCACGACGGCCAGCAGGAAGTGGAGCTGGACATCCGCCAGGGCGAGTCGCCGATCGGCAGCGACAACCTGCACCTGGGCAAGCTGTCCATCCCGCTGACGCCCGCGCCGGCGGGCGAGTCCGCGATCGAGGTGCGCTTCACCTACGACGCCAACGGCCTGCTGGACGTGGACGTCCGTGACGTGAAAGGCGGGCGCACCGTCAGCACGCTGATCCGCAACACCGCCACCGAGATGAGCGAGTCGCAGATCGCCGAGGCGCTCGCGCAGTTGCGCGCGCTCAAGCGCCACCCGCGCGACGAGGAGGAGAACCGCTATCTGGTCGAACGCGCCAAGCGGCTCTACGAGGACCGGCTCGGCGAGCAGCGCGTCGCGATCCAGTCGTGGTTGAGCGAGTTCGAGCAGGCGCTCGACACGCAGGACCCGCGCGTCATCCGCCACGCCCGCCAGCAGATGCGCGAGGCGCTGGACAGCATCGACGGCGGCTTCCGCTTCTGATCGGGGCGCCGCGATGGAGGCATGGCACGAGGACTGGCACCGGGACTGCGCCACGGTGGGGCTCGCCGGGCCGAGCAGCGACCTCGGCGAGATCAAGCGCGCCTACGCGAAGACGCTGCGCAAGACCCGGCCCGACGACGACGCCCAGGCCTACCAGGCGCTGCGCGAGGCTTATGACCGGCTCGTGGCGCACGCCCGCCGCCAGGAACTGATCGCGGCTCAGGCCACGGCGGAAACAGCCTCGGCAGCGGACGGACCGCCGGGCGAGCCCGCCGCCGAGCCGACGGTCGCTCAAACTGTCGCTCAACCGGTCGCTCAGCGAGTCGCTCAACCGGTCGCTGAACCTGTCGCCGTGGCGTCGCCCATGGCCGAACAGGTCGATGCGTTGATGGATGCCGAATGGCCGGCATCGCCGCCAGGATCGGCGCCACGCCCGCCCGCCCCTGCCC
>CBIHMU010000188.1:0-4235 GCA_966211105.1 uncultured Burkholderiales bacterium | reverse complement strand
GGAGACGACTGGGTCATGGCCGGCATTCTCGTTGCCCCGGGTGAGGAATCGGGCGAGCGCCGGCAAAAGCGAAGGCCGGTGATCGGATCACCGGCCTCGTTCGTCGGAACCTTCCCCGAACGGGGCGCCCCGCGGGGGATCGCTCAGCGCAGGCCGGCGATGTAGTCCGAGACCGCCTTGATCTCGCGGTCGCTCATCTTGGCGGCGATCGCCAGCATCTGCGGGCTGTTCGGCCGCCCGCCGGCGCGGAACGCGGTCAGTTGGGCCTCGGTGTAGTCGCTGTGCTGGCCGCCCAGGCGCGGGTACTGCGCCGGGATGCCGGCGCCGTTCGGGCTGTGACAGCCGGCGCAGGCGGGCACCTGCTTGTCCGCGATGCCGCCCCGGTAGATCTTCTCGCCCAGGGTGATCAGCTCCTTGTTCTTCGCGAAGCCGGGCTTGGCGCCCTTGCTGGCGTAGAACGCGGCGACGTTGCGGATGTCGTCGTCCGTCAGCGGCGCGGCCATGCCCGACATCACCGCGTTCTTGCGCTTGCCCGACTTGAACTCGTGCAATTGCTTGGCGAGGTAGTCGGCGTGCTGGCCCGCGATGATGGGGTTGGCGGGACTGCCGCGGCTGCCGTCCGCCGTATGGCAGGCGGCGCAGACTTGCGAACTGATGGCCTGGCCCTTGGTCAGATCGGGCTTGGCCGCCGCAGCGGGTTCATTGGCGTTGGCGGCGCCGGACATCAAAACCAGGCTCGACAACAAGAAAGCGGCAGTCTTCATGAATGTTGAGGGTTGGGTGAGCGCAACCGCGGGATCTTACAATGCACCTCTTTAGAGCCCGCGCAGCCCGATGACCGATTCCAACAAGAAACCCGCCCCTGCGGCCCCAGGGAAACCCGCAGGCCGTGGCGCGGGACGCGCTGGAGCGTCAAAGAAGAAGCAGGGACCCGGGAAAACGGGTATGCGCGCGGCCGCCAAGGCCCGCAGCAAGGCGGCGGAAAAAGCCAAGGCGCAAGGCCTGCCCCCGCCGCCCAAACGCGTCAGCACGCAAACCCTGACCCCGGGCAGGCGCGCGCTGGCCTGGACGCACACCGCGCGCTTCCTGACCACGGCCAGCCAGCTCAAGCACCTGCCGGTCAACGGCGTGCTGCCGGCGGACGCCCAGGCGCGGGCCGAGGCGGCGCTCGAGGCCCAGGACGAGTTCGACGAGTTCGACGGGATTGACGACGAACCGCTGAAGGACGCCGACGTCGGCGCGCCCGGAACCGGCGCTTCAGCCGATGCGGGGGCCGATGCGGGGGCCGACGCCGGATCCGAGGCGGCGGGCGAGGGCGAGGCCTTCGCGCAAGACCTGCCCCCGCGCCAGTTGCCCGAGATCGCTTTCGTCGGCCGCTCCAACGCCGGCAAGTCCACGGCGGTCAACACGCTGGCCCAGCAGAAGCGCCTGGCCTTCGCGTCGAAGACGCCGGGCCGCACGCAGCACATCAACCTGTTCGCGGTGGGCCCGCGCGACGCGCCCGACGCGCTGTTCGCCGACCTGCCCGGCTACGGCTACGCGGCCGTCGCGCGCGACGCCAAGCTGCGCTGGCAGCGCGTCATGGCCGACTACCTCGGCCAGCGCGAATCGCTGTCGGGCGTCGTGCTGATGGTCGACTCGCGGCTCGGCCTGACCGACCTCGACAAGCAGCTGCTCGAATTCGTCTCCGACCGCGTCACCGCGGGCGAGGTCAGCCTGCTGGTGGTGCTGACCAAGGCCGACAAGCTCAATCGCAAGGAAGGCGCCGCCATCCTGGCGCAGGTCCAGAAGGACCTGGGCGTGCTGGCGACGGACGAGTCCGACATCGCCGTCACGCTGTTCTCGGCGCTGAGCAAGCAGGGCCTGGAAGACGTGGCCGAGGTGATCTACGACTGGGCGCATCCCGCGCCGGGCGCCGCGGACAGCGAAGACGAGGACGAGGACGAGGACGAGACGGCGGACGATGTCGCCGGTGATCCCAGGCCCTGAACTGCCGCGACGCCTGACCGGAGAGCCGGCTCAGGGCCGGCCGATGAACACGTAGAAGGCGGTGCCGCCGTGCGGCGCATAGCCGATGCCGACGTACAGCGGCCCCAGTCCCGTATCGGATCCCAGGAAGATGCTGCTCGCGTAGCGCATGTCCTTGATGCTGATGTCGCGGCGCGACAGCCAGGTGTTGCCGGCCTCCAGCGTGCCGCCGATGAAGAAGCCGCGCGAGAGGAAGGGCTGGTCGTTCAGGCGCCGGTAGTAGGTCGCCCGCGTGAACAGCAGCGAGTTGCCGCTGAGCTGGTTCGGGTTGTAGCCCGACAGCTGGTGGAAGCCCCCCAGCGTGTAGCCGCCCAGCCCCGTGTCGTCCGGCTGCTGTGACGCCACGGCCCGCGCGTACAGGCTCAGCGTATGCCCGCCGAAGCTGCGCACCACGTTCCCGTCCGTGTTCAGCCGCAGGAAGCGGCCGCTGCTGAGGTTGCGGTTGTCCTGGCGACCGCCCTGTGCGTCGACCGTGAAGCGGTAGCCGTGCTGTGGGAAGTTGGCGAAGTCCAGCTGGTCGACGACGGTGCGGACACGGAAACCCCGCTCGTAGCTGGTCCAGCGGAGCTTGCCCGCGTCCGGGCCGAGCAGCGTGATCAGGTCCGGCTTTGCATGGCGGATCTGGCTGATCGCGCCGAACCGCACCTCGCCCCAGCGCCCCCAGGGCTGACCGATGTCCAGCCCCACGGAGGCATCGCGGCGCACCAGGCGCGCCAGGCCCGGGCTGGTGCTGTCCGGGTCGTTGTCGTTGTAGACGATCTGCTTGCGCTGGTTGGCCTCGGCCCAGGCGCTGGCGAACCAGTCGTCCGCCACGCCCAGCTTCAGGCCCAGCGGGTGGTACAGCTCGGTGTAGAGCCGCGGCGTCTCGCCGATGGTGATCTGGTTGCGCCACTCGGTGCCCTTGTCGGTCAACCAGTGGCGGTTGTGGCTCAGTCGCAGGTTGAAGAAGCTGTCGCCGCCGGAGTCGGTCGACAGGTCCATCCCGACGCGGAAGTAGTTCGGCCCCCAGGGCTTGTCTTCCATGTTGAAGACCAGGGTCTCGCCCTCGGCGCGCTGCTCGACGTGGTAATCCACGCGGTTGTAGTCGCCGCTGGAGGACAGGAAGCGCATGTCGCGCTCGGCCGTCTCGTTGTTGAAGGGCTGGCCCGGCTTCGATTCGAGCTGGCTGCGGAAGCGCTCCGGATTCGTGTTGTCCGAGCCCTCCATCTTGACCGCGGCGATGAACACCCCCGGCGGCTTGGTGCCGATGCGCGCGATTTCCCAGTCCTTGTAGGTCCGCTCGTCGACGGCATAGGGGCGCAGTTGCGGCAGCAGCGCTTCGGCGGCCTCCTCGCCGGCGCGGATGAGTTCCCGCACCTTGTCGAAGTCGCCCGAGGTCAGCGTGCCCAGCTTGGGCGTGATCAGCAGGTCCTCGCCGGCGGACATGCTGGCGATGGAGCGCTGCACGTTCTGCTCGGTGAGGATGTTGATCATCTGAGCGGTCAGCCCGAGCAGCGAGTTCAGCGTCTCGCGCCCGCCCACCGGCGTGCCGACGTTCACCGCGATCAGCCGGGTCGCGCCCATCTCGCGGGCGACGTCGACCGGCAGGTTGTTGACCAGTCCGCCGTCGCCGAGGATGCGGTCCTCCCATTCGACCGGCGCGAACACGCCGGGCACGCTCATGCTGGAGCGCAGCGCCAGCGCCAGGTCACCTTCGGCCAGGATGCGTTCGCGGCCGTTCTCCATGTCCGTGGCGACGGCGCGGAAGGGCGTCGGCAGCTGGTCGAACCGGGTGACGTTGCGCACCGGCAGGGTCAGCCGGCGCAGCAGCGCCTCCAGGCCCCGGCTGGACAGCGTGCCGGTGGGCACGCGGACCTCGCCGTCGCGCAGGCCGAACTCGATCGTCGCGGAGAACTCGAAGTCCTCCTCCTTGCGGCGCTGCGAGAGGTCCTGGCGGTCGACGCGGCTCGCGAACAGCCGGTCCCAGGCGATCCGCGACAGCTCGCGGTCCAGGTCCTCGGCGGTCATGCCGCTGGCGTAGAGGCCGCCGATGATCGCGCCCATCGAGGTGCCGGTGACGATGTCGACCGGGATGCGCTCGCGTTCGAGCACCTTCAGCACGCCGACGTGCGCCAGGCCGCGCGCGCCGCCGCCCGACAGCACCAGGCCGAGCTTGGGTCGTTGGGCCTGGTCGGCGGCGGGGGTCGCCACCGGACCGGGCGGGGGAT
>CBIHMU010000187.1:0-4299 GCA_966211105.1 uncultured Burkholderiales bacterium | reverse complement strand
AAACGATTCCCTGACCTCTACTTCTAACTGGCACAGGAAATCAAGGAGGCTTCACGATACCTTCGAGAATTTTTTGCTTGCCAGGGCGGTCTCAACTCTGAAGCGCAACACCTCTACGCAAGTAAGGTGTCGCGATGGAAATGCGCATCGGCCCTCTGGGTCAATTCAATAACTCGGTGTTGCGGTTCAGGCTTGAGATCGCCCAGCTTTTTGGTGAAGTCAACCATCGGACATTTACTCCCTTTGATTCGCTCTATGTGAGAAGCGATTGTCGTCGGCGAATACCGGCGCTTCTCCCTGACACAACCAGTACACCACATCACCATCATGATTAGCAACGCAGGAGCCTCGGAGCACGCGATAAGAGCGCCCGGCTGCTGGCCAAGATGTATCGCTCAGGCGTCGAGCGACGAATGGAATCAATCGCTTCCGAACTGACTTCGATGTCAGGCCTGCAGAGGACGAACAGCTCGCACAGCAAAGCCAATCTTCGCCGCCCTACTCGCTTGGTGCTAGGTACCTCCCGATTGCGATCAACATGCGTCTATGTTGGGTCGTGGCGCTCTCGGCACTCTGTTCGATATCAGCTGGACATCTGATGCTCCGCGAGATTGTCCATAGCAGCCAACATCAGGTGGATCACACCGTTGACGCCACATGGAGAGGGGTGTCCATGACCGTTCCGGTATGAGCGAACGAATCGCAGCACCTCGTTGAAGCCAATTTCCCCGCTCACCTCACGCCACCCTAAACGACGCCACCGACTCCGCCAATCGCTGCGCCTGCGCTTCGAGACTGTTGGCGGCTGCTGCGCTTTCCTCTACCAACGCCGCGTTCTGCTGCGTCACCTGATCCATCTGCGTGATCGCCTGATTGATCTGCTCGATCCCTCGGCTTTGTTCCCCGGCGGCGCCGGAGATTTCGTTGACCAGCTCGCTCACGCGTCTGATCTGCTCGACGATCTCCCGCATCGTTTCGCCGGCGGCAGCGACCTCCCGGCCGCCCGACGCCACCGACACGCCTGACGTCCCGATCAGCGTCTTGATCTCGCGAGCCGCGCTCGCACTGCGCTGCGCCAGCGCGCGCACCTCGCTCGCCACCACGGCGAATCCGCGCCCGTGCTCCCCCGCCCTCGCCGCTTCCACTGCGGCATTCAGCGCCAGGATGTTCGTCTGGAACGCGATCCCGTCGATCACGCCGATGATGTCTTCAATCCTGCGGCTGCTGTCCGTGATCGCATCCATCGTCGCCACGACGCGGCCAATCACCTCCCCGCCTCTCTTCGCCGTCCCCGACGCCTCCGCCGCCAGCGACGTCGCCTGACGCGCGCTGTCCGCGGCCTGGCGCACCGTCCCCGTGATCTCCTCCATCGAGCTCGCCGTCTGCTGCAGGCTGCTCGCCTGTTCTTCCGTCCGGCTCGACAGGTCCAGATTCCCCGCCGCGATCTGGCTCGACGCCGTCGTCACCGAGTCCACCCCGCTGCGCACCTCGCGCACCAGCCCGCGCAGTCCCTCCACCATGCGCGCCAGGCTCCGCTGCAGATCCCCCAGCTCATCGCTGCGCGTCACCCGCACGTCCGCCGTCAGATCCCCGCCGGCCACCGCCTCCATCGCTCGGCGCACCTCCGCCAGCGGCCGCGTCACCGACCGCGTCGCCATCACCCCGAAGGCAACACCTGCCACCACGCCGACGATCACCGCGATCCACAGCACCAGCGTCGTCTCCTGCACCGCTTCCTTGGCCAGCGAGCCGGACTCCGCCATCAGCGCCTCCTGCCGCTCCACCAGCTTGCCCAGCGCATTCACATAGGCCAGCTGCGACGGGCGCAGCTTCTGCAACAGCACCAGCTTCGCGCCGTCCATGTCCTCCGCCCTGACCTGCGCGAAGAACGCGTCGAGCGCCTCTCCGTAGGTCCTGCGCGCATTCAAGGACGCCTCGAGCAACGCCTTCGCCTCCGAGTCCTGGATCGTCGGCGCCAGCTCGTCGTAGATCTTCGCCGTGCGCTGACGCGACTCGCGGATCGAGGCCAGCTCCACCTCGCGCTCCTGCGCCGTGTCCAGCAGCAGCACGTTGCGCGCGTTGCGGGCCTGGAGGTTCAGTTCGTCGAAGACGCGCCCCACCGACCGCACCTTCACATACCGGTCGCCGATCACCTGATCCAGCCGGCCGTCCACCGACGTCAACCCGCCGTGCGAGGCGCCCGCCATCAGCAGCATGAGCAGGACCATCAGCCCGAATGCGACGGCCAGACGCGCGCCTATCCTGAAATTGAAAAGAGAAGACATGGACACTCCCTGGTTGTAGTACCCAATGGGATCGGCATGGCGAGGCATTCCCTGAGGGCTATTGCTCCGGATGGGGCGTGAATCGCCCAATTCCGGCCCAAGTCATTGATTCAAGTCAATCAATGCCAGCGCTCAATCGGAATTCCGGATCCCCAAGCTCAGCCTTCCTCCGATGTCCTGAGCGTCCCGCCAGCCCGACGATGAGCCTTCCGCGTCCCCAACCCCGGCGCAGGAGGCCCCATGTCACAGCGTCCGCGCCGGCGCCTGTTCCACCGCGCTCCGGTCCATCGCGATCTCTCGCACGTCGCGTTGCTGGCGCTGCTCGCGCTCGTCGCGCTCTGGCTGCAGGGCTGCGCGCAGACGCAGCCGCTCGCAGCGCCTCCGCCGTGGCCGCTCGACGACCCGGCGCCGGTCTATGAGGTGGAGCCCCCGCAACCATCGGCGGGTCCGGACGCCAGCCTGAATGCCGAGCCGGGCGTCGGCCTGGGCGGCCGGATCGCGCCACCGGCGCCCACGACCGAGCGCCTGCTCGCGCTGGCCTTGCAGGAGTGGGAACTCTGGGGCCGCGGCCGCTGGGACGCCGCCACCCGGCTCACCGAGCACCGGCTCGACACGCCGCGCCGGCAGGAGGCGGAGCCCTACCTCCACGCCCGCGTGCTGCTGTACTGGACCGGCGTGAAGGGCCCCGACTACCCGCTGCAGCGCACCCGTTTCGACGACGGCTCGCTGCGGCCCTGGAGCGCGGTCTTCATGTCCTGGCTGATGCGCAACGCCGGTTTCGGCGACCGCCAGTTCGAGGCCAGCGAGCTGCACTGGACCTATATCCGGGCCGCGCTGGACGGCAGCCGTCCCGGCCTGGAGGCCCGCGACGCCGCCGTCACGCCGCCGCGGCCGGGCGACCTCATCTGCGCGCCGCGCGACGCCCAGCCCGATGCGCCGACCGGCTTCGCCCAGTGGAGCGCCCTGCCCCGCGCCCTCCGCAATCGCATCTGGACCTGGCACTGCGACCTGGTCGTGCAGGTCGACGGCGCCGAGCTGGGCGCCATCGGCGGCAACGTCAGCGAGAGCGTCACCTGGACCCGCGCCCCGCTGGACGCCGGCGGCCGTCTGCTCCCGACGCCGGACCGTGCCTGGACCGTCGTGCTCCGGCAGAAGGGAGTGGCGCCATGAGCGCGTCCGACGAGGCCCCGGCGCCGCGCGACCGCCGGGCGGCGGTGCTGGGTGTCTGGCAGGCGGCGGTCGGGCTGGCGACCGGGCTGAGCGTCATCGTCGGGGTGCTGATCTCGGTGACGCAACTCGTCGAATGGGTGGACGACAGCAAGCGCGCCAACCTGACGGAGCGGCTGCAGTCGCTGCAGCATGTCGCCCACCTGCTGGAGCGCGACGAGCGCATCCGCCTGCGCGCCCGGGCGTTCCTGCGGGAGCGCTTGCCGGAGATCGCGCCGCATGTCGACGAGCTGATCCGCCAGGCCGGCACCGGCGAGGACCTCTACCTGAGCCAGGACATGGAGGACTACGCCGCCGTCCATTTCCACTACGAGCAACTCGGCGCGCTGGTGAAGCTGGAGTACATCGAGTTCCCGCTGGTCTTCGAGATCATCCCCTTCCCCGACGAGTACATGACCGCCATCGAGCCGGTGCGGCGGGCCCTGTCCGCCAACTGGAAAGGCCCCGGCAAACCGTTGCCGGACCTGGGCGCCAACATCGATTTCCTGAAGCGTTGTTACGAGCTCAGCCGCGCCGCGCCCCTCGAGCGGCCGCACTGTCCGCGCGCATGAACCCCGCGGCCGAGTGTCCTCCGGGAATTCCCTCACCGGGCTTGGACATCCCTGGAAGCGCCTGTTTCCGGGGCTTCCCGGATCGCCAGCAGGCTCCGGAAGGTTTCCGGAAGGTCGCGCGAGGCCGCGGCGCCTACCGTCTGCGGCACCGATCCCCCGGGTCGGACCCCACACGACGACGCCGTCCAGGCGCACAGGGAGCTCGCATGAACCTCACCCCGCACCGTCCCCCCTCC
>CBIHMU010000186.1:0-4369 GCA_966211105.1 uncultured Burkholderiales bacterium | reverse complement strand
GGCTCAAGGTGATGCAGATGCTGACTCAACCCCTTGCATGAAGTGAATGGCCCCCGCGGGGCGGGAGCCATTCACTTCATGCAAGGGGTTGAGTCAGCATCTGCATCACCTTGAGCCCGGCCGCGGCTGCCGCCAGCGAGCCGAACACGTGCGCGGCCGAGTGCGTCAGCGCCATCAGGAACTCGCCGCGCTGGAGCAGCGACAGCGATTCGCCGGAGAAGGACGAGAAGGTCGTGAGGCCGCCGAGGAAGCCGGTGACGAGCAGCAGCTTGAGCAGGTCGTCGGGATACCGCCCGAACCACTCCAGCGCCATGCCGATGAGGAAACCGCCGACGATGTTGACGGCCAGCGTGCCGAGCGGAAAACCCTGCCATTTCGCATTCAACATCAGCCCCGCGCCCCAGCGCGCGAGCGCGCCGCCCGAGGCCCCGACGGACACCGCCACCACCTGCATCCAGCTCATCGACCGTTCCCCTCCACGTTGATGCCCCAACGCGCCAGCGCCTCGTCGTCGGCGACGCGCGCGTCCACCCAGCGCGCGCCGTCCGGTCCGTGTTCCTTCTTCCAGAACGGCGCCTGCGTCTTCAAGTAATCCATCAGGAACTCGCAGGCCTGGAAGGCCTGGCCGCGATGGCGCGAGCTCACGAGCACCAGCACGATCTGGTCGCGCGGCCGCAGCGCCCCGACGCGATGGATGACCTTCGCGCCGCGGATCTCAAAGCGCCGGAAGGCCTCGTCGATCATCGCCTCGATGGCGGCCTCGGTCATGCCGGGATAGTGCTCGAGCTCCATCAGCGACACCGGCGTGCCATCCGCGCCGTCGCGCACCGTGCCAACGAAGCTCACCACCGCGCCCACGCCGCCGTCCTCGGCGCGCAGCGCCAGCGTCTCGGCGCTGAGGTCGAAGTCGGCGGTCTGGACGCAGACGCGCGGCGCGCGGGAGGACGGCGAGTTCATCTCAAGATTGTGGCACCGGCGCCCAGGGCGCCCGCGCCCGCTGCGCGCCCCTGTGTCCGCATACCGCCGCCACACCGATTCAGGTGGGCGTCACCACGGACTTCAGTGGGTGAACGAATGGATTGCACTTTCACAGGCCATTTCGAATCGACGCGACACCTCGCAAGATCTGCATTTCCCACTCATCGAAAAGCCCCATGCCGATCTCACAGCAATTGGAAGCCGTCCAGCGCCTCATCATCGAGTGCCATCGCAAATACTTCGACGAGAGCCCCTCTCCCAACAAGCTGCAGAAGCTCTGCTATTACGCCCAGGGGTTTTGCCTGGCGGAAGGTTGCGAACTGTTTCCCGAGGACTTCGAGGCGCGGCAGAACGGCCCCACCATTGCCGAGCTGCATGCGAAATACGGACGTCTTCAGTGGCACGCCATCGATACGCAGTGGGGCGAATCGCTGGAAGAAGCGCCGGGATATCAGACCGTGAGAGAAGTCGTTGCCGCCTTTGGCCGGTTCGACGGGGCAGCCCTGTCGAACATGACCCACAACGAGGCCCCCTGGCTGGATGCGCGCAAAGGCCTGCCTGAAAACATGGGCTGCCGAGAACTCATCAGCAAGGGAGCCATGCGGAAGTACTTCCTCACACAGCTCCCCGACGATGAACGCTAGCTTCCCTCGATTCGATCAAGCCGCCACTTACAAGCAGATCTCGCCGCTCCTGCGCGTGTCATTCGAGTTCATCGATTGGGAGACCGACCTGTTCTTCCTGCATGGATTCGATGCCGAGTTCTACGTCCGCCTGTTCACCTGCCTTCAAACGATCCAGACCTGCACGGTCGAACAGATGGCGAAGAAGCAGCTTCCCAGCCTCGGATGCAAAGCGATCTTCAAGACGGACACCGGCAGCCGCGACGGCTTCCCGGAACGCATCGTGGCCCGGATCGCCATGATGCTGAGCAAGGATCAGAGCTCCCTGGACCCGGAACAGGAGGCGCGCCACGTGGTTCAACAGGCTTTCGAGGTCAGCATGGGCAAGAACCAAGGGCGCTTGCACGGGTTCCTTTGGAACACGGCATTCAACCTGGTCTGGTTCGATCCGGCGCACGACCTGTACCCCGGCAATCATCGGATCCGCGGTCCGCGCGATGTGATGCAGGTCAAGGCCGGCTCGCACGAGCAGTTGCTCCGCCTGAAAGGCGAGAACGACGCCCTGGTCGCCGAGAACAACCGATTGGCCCGAGAGTTCGAGGAGCTCATGTCGGTGTGGGCCGAGAAATGATGTTGGCCCGGGCTCTTGATGAATTCTTGAGACGCCGGGGACGGGTCTTGCCTTTGGCTTGATGTCATGACGGCTACGCTGATCCCACCGAAACAACGGCGCGCGATCCGCGCCCCTTCGCATGAGACCCGTGTTGATCCTCCAGCACGAACCCGCGCAAGGTCCGGGCTACCTGCTGCAATGCCTGCGCGCGCACGAGGTGCCGGTGCACCTGCTGCGGCCCGACCTGGGCGACACCCTGCCGCGCACGGCGGGGGCGTTCAGCGGCCTGGTGCTGCTGGGCAGCGACCACAGCGTCAATGACGGCAAGCCCTGGATCCGGGCGGAGCAGGCCCTGTTGATCGACGCGCTGCGGCATAGCCGCCCGATCCTGGGTCACTGCTTCGGCGCGCAGCAGCTGGCACGCGCCATGGGCGCGGGCGTGGCCCGCAACCCGCGGCCCGACATCGGCTGGCGCGAGTTGTGGATCACGCCCGCCGCGCGTGGACTGTTCGGCGGCGAGGACCGGCTGCTCAGCTTCAACTGGCACTACGACAGCTTCCAGATCCCGGCCGGCGCGACGCGCACGCTGTTCGGCTCCAACTGTCTGAACAAGGGCTTCTCACTCGGCCCGCACATCGGACTCCAGAGCCACCTGGAAGTGACCGAGCAGGGTTTGCGCGACTGGTGCGCACAGGGACGCGACGAACTGCGGCGCGGTCGCGGCGTGACGGTGCAGAGCGAGACCGAGATCCTGGCCGCCCTGCCCGAGCGCCTGGCGCGCCTGCGCGGCGCGGCGACGAGCGTGTATCGGCACTGGATCGGGCAGCTGGACCGGCCGCCGGTCTTCGGCGCACGGGCGGCGTGACTTTCCGCGCCGGCCCGGGGAGCATGCGACGCTGAGCCGTCGCCACGGCGGCGACCGCGCCACCGTCTGCCCTGCTTTCCGGAGTCGTCCGCCATGGCCCTGCCCCGCCTCACCCGCGTGCCGCCAACCGCCCTGTTTCTCGCCGTGCTTGTCGCCATGCCTCTCGCCATGCTCGCCGCCTGCCAGGCACCGACGACGACGGCGCGAGGCGGGATCGACTTCGCCTCGACGCTGGCCGCGTGGGACCGGGATCCGGGCCAGGAACCGGGCAAGGACCAGGACAAGACGCTGCAAGGCGTCGTCGTGCTGCGCGATGGCCGCGTCGTCGCCGAGCGCTACTACAACGGCGCGACGGCGGCGTCGCTCAACGACATCCGCTCCGCCGGCAAAAGCGTGACCGCGCTGCTCGCGACGATCGCCTTGGACCGCGGCGCCATCGCCAGCGCGTCGGACCCGGTGCGCAAGTATTGGCCCGAGGCTGCCGGATCCGCGCTCGGCGCGGCGACGATCGACGACCTGCTGACCATGCGCTCGGGCCTCGCGGCGGACGATGAAGACCCCGCTTCGCCCGGCAGCGAGGACCGCATGGACGAGGCGTCCGATCCCGTCGCCTTCCTGCGCTCGACGCCGCGCCAGGACGCGCCGGGAGCCACCTACCGCTACAACTCGCTGACGGCCTACGCCACCGGGATCGTCGTCGGCAGGGCGACCGGCGCGGACCTCGGCACCTTCGCCGGCACCGCGCTGTTCGGGCCCCTCGGCATCGCCGACTGGCGCTGGAACAAGGACGCGGCCGGCCACACCAAGGGCCAGGGCAACCTGTGGTTGAGCACGCGGTCGCTCGCCACGATCGGCGAGATGGTCCGTTGCGGCGGCGAGTACCGCGGACGCCGCATCGTCAGCGCCGGCGGCATCGAGGCGATGCTGCGCCCCCGCGTGCCCATCGCCGCCACGGACCCGTATGCCGACGAGTACGGGCGGCTCTGGTATTTCAAGTCGCTGCCGGTCGGCGACTTCCGCGTGCCAGTCTGGTTCGCCTCCGGCAACGGCGGCAACAAGATCTACGTCGTCCCCAATCTGCGCATGGTGGTCGCGATCACTTCTCAGGCCTATGGGCGGGGCTACGGCCAGCGACGCTCGCAGGAGATCCTGACGCGCCTGCTGCGCGAAGCGATCGAGCATCCAGCACCGCGCGCGATCGACAGCGGGCCGCCCGGCCTGCTGGCTGCGCATTGCGGGCGCTGACGGATCGGGGAAGGATCCGGAAAGGATCCGGGAAACCCCACCCCC
>CBIHMU010000185.1:0-4400 GCA_966211105.1 uncultured Burkholderiales bacterium | reverse complement strand
GCGAGGTGGCGTCGGCGCTGGCGCATCAGCTGAACCAGCCGCTGGCGGCGATCGCCGGCTACAACGCGGGGGCGCTGCGTTCGCTGGAACGCGTGGGCCAGACCGACGAGATCGTGATGGAGGCGCTGCGCCGACTGGGCGAGCAGGCGCAGGAGGCCGGGCGCATCGTCCAGCGCATCCGCGCGTTCCTGACGCGTCGCGCGCCGCAGCCGGAACGCTGCGTGGTGCCGGAGCTCGCGGCGCGGGTGCTGGCGCTGCTCAAGCGCGACCTGCGCGGCGTGCTCGTCGAGGTCGCGATGCCATCCGGCCTGCCAGATGTGCAAGCGGACGCGGTACTGATCGAGCAGGTGCTGATCAACCTGGTCCGCAACGCGCTCGACGAGTTGCACGGCCGGCCGGGCGCGACGGTGCGCATCGCCGCGCAGCGTGTGGGCGAGCGCTTCGTGCGGGTGGATGTCGACGACAACGGCCCTGGGCTTCAGGGACGAGGCATCGATCAACTGACGACGGCGTTCTATTCGACGAAGGCCGAAGGCATGGGCATGGGGCTGGCGATCTGCCGGTCGGTGATCGAGGCGCACCATGGCGGCATGGAGGCCGGCGCGAGCGCGCTCGGCGGCGCGAGGATCAGCTTCACGCTGCCGCTGTGCCCGGGGCAGGGCGCGTGCGACGGCAGCGGGCCGGCGACAGGTGCCGGCATCGGCAGCGGCATCGGCAGCGGCATCGGACAACACAAGGAGGGCGCGCGATGAGCGACCCACAGGCGACGGTCCACCTGGTGGACGATGAGGCGGCGGTGCGGGACGCGCTGGCCTTCCTGATGCGCACGCACGGGCTGCGGGTGGAGCCGCATGCGAGCGGTCCCGCGCTGTTCGAGGCGCTCGACCGCGCGATCGATCCGCACGGCTGCATCGTGCTGGACGTCCGGATGGAGCCGCTGTCCGGCCTGCAGGTGCACGACGAGCTGATCGCGCGCGGCGTGCCGCTGCCGGTGATCTTCCTGAGCGGCCACGGCGACATCCCGATGGCGGTGGACGCGATGCAGAAGGGGGCGCTCGACTTCGTCGAGAAGCCGTTCAACGACCAGGCGCTGGTCAACAAGGTGCAGCGTGCGATCGCGACGGACATCCACCGCTGGCGCGAGTCCCGCGTCCACGCGGACGTGGCCGGCAAGCTCGCCAGCCTGACCGACCGCGAACGCGAGGTCGCGGTGCTGGTCGCGGCCGGCAAGCTCAACAAGCAGGTCGCCGACGAACTCGGCATCGCGATCCGCACGGTGGAGGTCCACCGCGCGAGGGCGTTCACGAAGCTCGGCCTGCGCTCCGCAGCGGAGCTGGCGACGATGCTGGAGCGGTTTGAGGTGAAGCGTTAGAAGGGTGGCTCAGTGCGCCGCCAGCTGACGAGCCGTCAGCTCGATGCCGAGCACGTTGAGAACGGCCAGTAGCGTCCGGAGGGTTGGATTCCCCTTTTCGCTGAAAGAACGGTAGAGGTGTTCGCGGGAGAGTCCTGTCTGCTCCGCCACCTTTGTCATTCCCTTCGCGCGCGCCACCATGCCTAGCGCAAACGCGATGTAGCCTGCGTCGTTGGTTTCGAAGGCGTCTGCCATGAAGATCGCGATCGACTCCTCGGACGTCAGCATCTCCGCCGGGTCATAGGTCCGCACCTTCTCAGCCATTTTGAAGCTCCCCTTTCGCGAGTTCGATCGCGGTACGAATGTCCGAGTCCTGCGACGACTTGTCACCGCCGCACAGCAGCAGGATGAGTCGATCGCAACGCTTGACGTAGTACAGCCGGTAGCCGGGTCCGATGTGAATCCGGAGCTCGCGAACACCGTGGCCGACAGCTTTCTCGTCGCCGGGATAGCCATACATGAGCCGCGAAATGCGCGCGTTGATCCGGTTCACCGCCTCAAAGTCTTTGAGGCGGCGGAGCCATTTGTCGAACGTGCGGGTGGACTGGACGGTGATCACCCGATCACTGTAGTTTAGAAGCTACTTGGCCGGATTGCTAGTCCAGGGTAATGCCATCAAACGTTGAGCTTGATCAAACCGTTCGTATCACCAGTGACACGTTGCTGCCGCCGAACGCGAAGGAGTTGCTGACCATCGCCTTCGACGCATCGAAGGCGCGAGGTTCGCGGATGACGTCGGCGATTTCCTCAAGCACGCTGGTGTCGATGTGCGCGCTCGCCGGGAGTTCCCCGCGGCGCATCGCCTGGACGCAGGCGACCAATTCCAGCGCGCCGCCGGCGCCGATCAGGTGGCCGTGCAGGGCCTTGGTCGCGCTGACCGGCACGCCGCGCACGCCGAAGACGCGCGACAGCGATTCCGCCTCGACCGTGTCGCCCACGTCCGTCGCCGTGCCGTGCGCGTTCACATAGCCGACCTGCGACGCCTCGATGCCGGCATCCGCCAGCGCGGCGCGCAGCGCGCGTTCCTGGCCATCGGCGTCGGGACGCGACAGGTGCACCGCGTCGACGCTATGCCCGTAGCCGGCCAGCACGGCAAGCGCCGACGCGCCGCGTGCGCGGGCGTGGCTCTCCGTCTCCAGCACCAGCGCCGCCGCGCCCTCGCCCAGCACCAGGCCCTTGCGCGCATCGTCGAACGGCCGGCAGCTGCGCGACGGATCTTCCGGATCCGCCGGCGCCATCACACCCATCGCCTGCCACGCCGCCACCGACCCCGGGTTCAGCATCGCCTCCGAGCCCCCGACCAGTGCCACATCCGCGCGCCCCTGGCGCAGCAGCATCAGCGCCTCGCCGATCGCCTGCGCCGAAGAGGCGCACGCGTTGGAGATCGTCAGCATCGCCGCCTTCAGCCCGTACTTCATCGCCAGGTGCGACGCGGCCGAGTTGCTCATCACCCGCACGACCGTGTAGGGATGGATGCGCGGCGTCTCCTTCGTCAGGTGCTCGCCGTAGGACTGCTGCAGCGCGTTCGAGCCGCCCAGGCCCGTGCCCCAGGCCACCGCCGAGCGCTCCGGCGTCGCCGACGTTGCCGGCAGGCCGGACTGCGTCCAGGCCTCGCGCGCCGCGTGCAGCGCCATCAGGCTGTGGCGGTCGTGCAGGTTGCGCTGCGCCGGCGGCATGTCCTGTCCCAGCGGCAGCGTCACCGCCGCCGCCGCGAACGGCGCCACGCCGCGTGTCGGTTCTCCCGGCTGCAGCGTGATCCCCGACCGCCCCTGCGCCAGCGCCTGCGCCAGCGAGTCCGCGTCCGGGCCGAGCGCGCTGCACGCGCCGATGCCGGTGATCCATACCGCTTCCGGGCTCATGCCGGCACCGGCGCTCAGGCGGCGACGGCCGCGGGCGTGCCGCCGGCGTCGGCCTTGGCGGCCAGCTGCGCGTCCACGATGGCGGCCAGTCCGACGATCGTCGGCTGCTTCATCGCGGTGTCGTGGTCGATCTCGATGTGGAACTTGTCCTCCACCGCGAACATGAAGTCGACCAGCATCAGCGAGTCCAGTCCCAGTTCGGCGAAGGTGACGTCGTTCTTCAGTTCGTCGTCGTTCATGCCCAGCTCGTGGCAGGCAAGTTGACGGAGTTGATCAAGCGTGTTGCTCATGGCGGAGGTCCTCGGTCGTGGTCAAAGGGGAAGGGCGCTCGGACAGTGCCTCGACGGGCACCAGGCGCTGCAGGAACTGACGCGCCGCCTGGGTGACGGCGCCGCGTTCGTTGTCCAATGTCAACATGTGATAGCTGTGATGGAACCAGTGCACCTCGGGCGTCGTGGCCAGATGGCGCTGCAGCTCCAGCACCGAACGGGGACCGCTGACGTCGTCCTCGCTCGCATGCAGGACGACGGCGGGCGCGTCGATCTCGTGCAGCCGGCGGCGCACGAGGCGGATCATCCGGGACGCCTGGTACAGCGACGCGGCCGGCAGCCGGTCCGCGCCGGCGGCGGAGACGTGGCTCGCATTCATCGCCTGCGCGACCCACTCGCGCAGCCGTTCGTTCTTGATGCCGTAGGGCGGCGTCTCGCGGAAGGCCAGCCACTGGCGCAGCGGCGGCACGTAGGCCAGCGGCAGCAGGCGGCGCCACGGCGAGACGTTCCAGCCGTCGAAGTGCAGGCTGGTGGACAGCAGCATCAACGCCGCCGCCGGCCGCTTCAGCGCCAGGGCCAGCGCCAGCACGGCCCCCATCGACAGCCCGCCGACGGCCACGCGGGCGTGCTTCGCGGCCAGCGCGTCGAAGTGCGCGGCCGCCATCTCGACCCATTGCTCGAAGGGCGGGACCGCGCGGCGGACCGGCTGGTCGGCGGCCGGCGCGCCGGCGACCGGGGGCACGACGCCGTAGCCGTCCAGGGCGGGCGCTTCCACGACGTAGCCGGCGTCGCGCAGCGCGCGGGCCAGCGGCATCATCTCCAGCGGGTTGGCGCACAGGCCGTGCAGGAGCAGCACGGCGG
>CBIHMU010000184.1:0-4424 GCA_966211105.1 uncultured Burkholderiales bacterium | reverse complement strand
CTCACCGCCTCCGGCGCGACGGGCCGCCCGCAGCCAGCCGCACCCCGCCCAGGCGCGGCCTTTGCCACCGGGAGCGAAGCCTTCGCTTATGCTCGCTTCCCATGAACCGACCCAAGCCTTTCTCCATGATCCGCGAGTTCCATCTGGCGGACTGGTTCACCCTGGGCAACGCCTTCTGCGGCGTCGGCGCGTTGTTCTCGGTGATGACCTTCCTGCAGACCGGCGCAGTGCAGCACCTGTACTACGCGTGCGCGCTGATCCCGGCCGCGCTGGTCTTCGACGTGCTCGACGGCCGCATCGCGCGCTGGCGTCAGAAGAGCTCCGCGATGGGGCGTGAGCTCGACTCGCTGGCCGACGTGATCTCCTTCGGCGTCGCGCCGGCGGTGATCGCCTACGGCTGCGGGATGCAGGGCCTGTGGGACCGCATCGTGCTGGGCTTCTTCGTCGCCTGCGGCGTGTCGCGCCTGGCCCGCTACAACATCACCGCCGAGACCCTGTCCGGCGGCAACGACAAGGTCGCCTACTTCGAGGGCACGCCGATTCCCACCTCGCTGCTGATCGTCATCGTGATGTGGGTTGCCGCGTGGCAAGGCGCGATCGGCGAAGCGCTGTGGTTCGGCGTGATCAAGCTGGGCGGCTTCACGCTGCATCCGCTAGTGCTGCTGTTCGCGATCTCGGGCTCGCTGATGATCAGCCGGATCAGGATTCCGAAGCTCTGATCCGGCGCGACGGCCGGGCGTCATGCCGCCGGACCGTCGCCAGGACCTCAACGCATCGTCGAAACGATGGCGCCACCGCGAAGCGGTTCGCGCCAGGGCGCAAGCGGCACGACCGCGGGCGCCTCCTCGTCGTCCGAGGCCGGACAGGCCCCGGTCTCCGCATGGTGCAGCGCCGCGGCCAGCAGCGCCTCCTTGGGATCGCCGAGCTCATGCGCGAGGTCGTCCACCACCCGGCAACCCGGCAGTCCGTTCGCTCCGGTTCCGCCCGGCACGAAGCCGTCCCCGTAGCCCGAGAACCCCTTCTCGTTGCTGATCACCTGGTCGATCGGCAGGTAGGTGTGGCCGCAGTTCTGCACCGGCGCGGTCGCATAAGGCCTGCCGCAGGTGGCGGTACCGATCTGCACGACCTCGACGTCGACCCCCCTCAGCCCGTTGATCAAGGCCTCCGTGGCCCCGCAGGTGCCGCCTTGCGTGAGCACATACACCTTTCGGAGGCGCAAAGTCGGCAGCTCGGCTCTGGGCGGGCACTCGGTCCGCCCAACGCTGCAGCGGTAGAACGGCATGCTTTCCATGCTGCCAGGCTGATTGCGGCCAAATCTCGCAAACGCATTGCCTCGGGTCCAGGTGCTCCCGGCGATCATGTAAGCCAGACGACTGGCGACGGACAAGTCACCGCCCTGGTTGAAGCGCAGGTCGATCACCAACTCTTCGATGTCCGATTCGTCGAAGTAAGCGATGGCCTCCGCGAGTCCTGAGACTGCCTGCCCGTTGTGTTCCTGGAAAAGCAGATAGGCGACGCTCTTCCCGCCAGCCGCAACGATCTTGGCCAGCGGCACCGCTTGTCTCATGAAGCCACTGGTCAGCTGCGCATGGCGCCGTGCCGAGCCGTCCTTGGAAACCAGATGCAAGGCGTTGGCGTGCTCGGGGTCGATCCGGAGCGGATACAGGATCTGGGCAAGCGCTTCGTCATCGTGATCACCGACCGGCCCCTGGTCGACACCATTCAAGACGTCGCCCCGCTGGATGCCGGCCTTGTCCGCCGCGCTGCCGGGCTGCACATAGGCGACGCGAATGTTCCTGGGCACTGTGGGCGACGTTGGCGATGCCACCGACCACTCGATACCAAACCCTGGCACCTCGCCGCCGCGCATGAAGGCATCGAAGACCTCCGTCGGGACGACCTGGCTGTATTCGTCCCAACGCCTGCCGTTCGACTTGAACGCCGGAGTCAGCAGCGCACCGAAATAGTTCGACAGCGAGTCGGTCGTCCCCGGGTGGTTGTAGAAGCCGTCGCTGGCATCGACATACGGCACGTCGCGGCGCCAGAGGTAGGACTCGTCCATGAACGAGCGGATCCAGTCCTTCTCCATCGTCAGACTGCCGACGCGCAGACGCGGGTCCACCTGGTCGTTGTCGGGCGCACATTGCCCGGCAAAGGCCGAGCTGTGCTGGAACGTGCGATGCAGCATGCGTCCCGCGTCGAGGGCGTCCTTGCCGTCCCTTCCCGGAACACCCTCGGGACCCGGAAAACCCGGAAGACCCGGCGGGCCTGGCTCACCAGGTTCGCCTGGACGGCCAGGGGGGCCCTGGGGGCCCGTCTCCCCGCGTTCGCCTTTTTCACCCCGATCTCCTTTCGGCCCTCCCGGCTGCCCATCCTTGCCCGCAGGCCCGGCCGGGCCGGCAAGCCCGCGCGGCCCCATCGGGCCGGGAACGCCCTCCTCGCCTGCCATGCCCGCGGGCCCCGGCTCGCCGTCCTTTCCTGCCGGTCCAGGCGCCCCGGCAGGGCCGGGGAGGCCCCGCGGTCCGGCGGGGCCTGCGTTGCCGTCCAGGCCGTCCTTGCCCGCTTGTCCCGCCGGGCCGGGCGGACCGTCCTTCCCGTCGACACCGTCCTTGCCGTTGACACCGTCCTTGGCCACCACGTCCTCGCCGCTCTCATGGCAGGCCTGCAACAGCGTGCTGCACGCGGCACACATCACGACGATCGATGCGCGCCGCTTTGCGCGCTCGATCCAGGTTCTCTTGCTCATCTCAGTTGTCCGCCGAATCGCTCGGCCGCCTTTGTGGGAGAAGGCGGCTTTGTCCTCGGGCGGACGGCGGGGTTCCGTTGCCCTGCGCAACAAGGCGGCGCGTGCAGCCAACGAAAAAGCCGCTCCAGGGAGCGGCTTTCCAGGGGGCGCCGCGGTCGGCGCGGATCAGGCGTTCAGGGGCGACCGCCCAGGATCCGGTTGCTGCGCGCCGCCAGCTTCCTGAGGCTCAACGCGACCGCGTCCTCGCCCGCGGCACGCACGCCCATCGCGCGCGCCATGCCGGCCTCTGACGGACGGGCCGCCGGGCAGGTGCCGTTGCTGCGGTACTGCAGCGCCGCCGCCAGCATCGCCTCGCCGGTGTCGCCCAGCGCGTGCCCGAAGTCGTCCGCGACCTGGCACCCCTTGACGCCCGTCGCGCCCGTGCCCGCGGGCACGAAGCCGTCCGCGTATTCGCCGAAGCCCTTGTCGTTGGTGCCGACGAACTCGATCGGGAAGTAGCTGTAGCCGCAGTTGTCCTTCGCGCTGAAGCCGTAGGGCTTGCCGCAGGTGGTCCCGCCGACCAGCACGACCTCGACGTCGACGCCGCGCAGGCCGTTGATCAGCGCCTCGCTGGCCGAGCAGGTGCCCGACTGCGCCAGCACGAACACCCGCTTCAGGTTCAGCGCCGGCAGCGGCTGCTGGGAGGTGCAGTTGTTGCCCGACAGCAGGCAGGACTGGCTGTAGAACGGCGTCTTCGACTCGGCGCTGTTGGTCTCCGCCGTGCGCTTGCTGTTGTAGCGCAGCTGCTCGAAGGTCTTGCCCGAGGTCGCCGTGCCGCCCGCGATCATGTAGGCCAGTTCGCTGGCGATGAACAGGTAGCCGCCGCCGTTGTAGCGCAGGTCGACGACCAGGTCGCTCACGCCGTTGGCGCGGAAGTTCTGCATCGCGGTGATCAGCTGCGCTTCCGCCGTGAGGATGTGGTCGTTGAAGACCATGTAGCCCACCTTGGCGCCGTCGGCCGCGGTGATCACCTGGCTGGTCGGGACCGGCGTCTTGGTGATGCTGCCCGCGACCAGCGTGACGTTGCGCGTGGTGCCGGCATTCGAGGTCAGCACGAAGCGGTGGCTGCTGCCGGTGGCGTCCGGGAACAGCGCCGCGTTGAGCGTGTTCACCCCGGCCGTGTCGCCCGCGTCCGCGGCCGCGCCGTCCGCGGTCACCAGCGTGTCGCCGCGGCGCACGCCGGCCAGGTCGGCGACGCTGCCCGGCTCCACGAAGGCCACGCGCAGGCCGCGCGGCGGCGTCGGCGACTTCATCGACCACTCGATGCCGTAGCCGACTTCCACGCCGCCCTGCGACAGCGCGTTCCACTCGCGGGTGCTCATGACGAAGCTGAACTGGTCCTTGCGCTTGCCGCTGCCGGTCAGCGCCGGCGACAGCAGGGCGTCGAAGTAGGCGCTCAGCGCCGTCTCGACGTCATTCCCGCTGTACGCGGCGGCCGAGGCGTCGACGCTGGGCACGTCCTCGCGCCACAGGTAGGCCTCGTCGAGGTAGGCGCGGATCCAGCTCTTCTCGGTCCCGAGGGTGCCGTTGCGCAGGTTGGCCGCCGCTTCCGTGTTGTTGGGCGCGCATTTCTGGGCGTAGGTCGCGCTGGGCTGGATCGTGCCGTCGCCGCCGGTGCCGGTGCCGCCCCCGGTACTGC
>CBIHMU010000183.1:0-4683 GCA_966211105.1 uncultured Burkholderiales bacterium | reverse complement strand
GCAGCATCAGGTTGTTCTGCATGTACGGGCGGCGCAGGTCCAGCACGCGGTGCGTCAGGCGCGTGGTCTCGGAGATGTTCTCGTCGTCCAGCGGGAAGGCCGGCGTCACCGACGGGTTCAGCACTTCCAGCTCATGGCACAGGACTTCGACCTTGCCGCTGGCGACGTTGGCGTTCTGCTTGTCGGCCGGGCGCGCGCGCACCTTGCCGACGACCTTGATGCAGAACTCGCTGCGCACGCTTTCGGCCACCTTGAACATCTCGGGGCGGTCGGGGTCGCAGACGACCTGCACGAGGCCTTCGCGGTCGCGCAGTTCGATGAAGATGACGCCGCCGTGGTCGCGGCTGCGATGGGCCCAGCCCATCAGGGTCACGGTCTGGTCCAGCAGCTTCTCGCTGACTTGGCCGGCATAGCAGGTACGCATGGGATTCTCCGGAAATGCTTCAGTGTTCGGGACAAGGCTGGCGGCCCGTCGTCAAAGCCAGGATCGGCGCGAAGCGCGATCGTTGACGGCGCGGCCAGCGCAGGGGATTCAGACGAAGGGCGCTGGCGGGGTCCTGCGGACCCTCAGGACTGAGCGCTTGCCGGGGCGCTCAGCCCGGTCAATTTCGGGTGGCTCCGCTCGGCAGGACGATCGCGGGATCCCCTTGAGGCGCGACCACGCCCATCGAGATGATGTATTTCAGCGCCTCGTCGACGCTCATCGCCAAGGGCCGCAATTGCGCGCGGGGCATCATCAGGAAGAAGCCCGAGGTGGGATTGGGCGTCGTCGGCACGTACAGCGCCACGTGCTCGTCGGGCTCGGCGCCGCTGAGCGTGCCCAGCTGCTGCGCGACTTCGCCGCGCGGCGTGCCGGTGACGAAGGCGATGGTCCAGGACCCCTGGTGCGGGTAGGGTACCAGCACCGCCTCGCGGAAGGCGTTGCCGCTGGATGAGAACAGCGTGTCCGAGACCTGCTTGACCGAGCTGTAGATGCTCTTGACGATGGGGATCTTGTAGAGCAGCCGGTCCCACTGGCGCAGCCACCACTGGCCGAAGATGTTCGCGACGAACATGCCGGTCAGCATCAGCAGCGCGACCATGACGACCACCCCGAGGCCGGGGATGTCGTGCAACTGCTTGAGCGACTGCTGGGCGGCCAGCGGCAGCACGGCGCCCACGGCCGACAGCAGCCAGACGAAGACGCCGTCGATCATGCCGAGCACCCAGAGGAGCACCCAGACGGTGATCGCGAGCGGGAGCCAGACCAGCAGGCCGGTGATGATGTACTTGCGCATGCCTGGGTCCGGGCCTCGGGATCAGTGGCAGGCGCAGGAGCCGCCGCAGGCCGTGCCCGAGGAGGAGGCCGACGAGCCGGAAGACGATCCGGCCGCGGCCGGGGAGGCGGACGAGGCGGTGGGCGAGCCGCCCGAACCCGACGAGCCCGACGCACCGTCGCCTGCGGCCGCCGGCGCGGCGGCCGCGGTTGCCGCGGCCCCGGTCGAGCCCCCGCGGAAGTCCGTCGCATACCAGCCCGACCCCTTCAGCTGGAAGCCGGCGGCGGTGACCTGCTTCGAGAAGCTTTCCGCGCCACAGGCGGGGCAGACGGTCAGCGGGGCGTCGGACAGCTTCTGCAGCACGTCTTTGGCGTGGCCGCAGGCGCCGCATCGGTAAGCGTAGATCGGCATGGTGGAGGGACGAGCGGGTGGAAAAACCCGAAATTATATAGAGAGCGCCGCTTGTGCCTGGCGCACGCCGGGCCCACGCCCGGCGCGTTGGGGTCCCGTGCCGGTCCCGTGCCGGTCCCGGGCAGATCCCGAGCGGGGCCCGCGTGGCGTTCAGGCCCCGCCGGCGAGCCGGTGGTGCGAGCCGTGCGAATTGGCGATCGCCTGCGGCCCCAGCGACCCGATCAGCATGCCGACGATGCCTGCCAGCAGGCCCGCCAGCTGCGACGGGAACTGCTCGCCGGCCGGCGTCACGATGAACAGCAGCCAGGTGATCACGCCCAGCACGATCGCGAAGATCGCGCCCTGCGTCGTCGCGCGCCGCCAGTACAGGCCGAAGACCAGCGGGACGAAGGCGCCGACCAGCGTGACCTGGTACGCGCCGGACACCATCTCGTAGATCGAGGTGCCCTGCAGCGCGATCGCGTAGCCGCAGACGCAGATCGAGAACAGCAGCACCGCGATGCGCATGGTGCGCAGTTCCTGCTTGTCCGAGACACGCGGGAAGAACTGGCGCCAGATGTTCTCGACGAAGGTCACCGACGGCGCCAGCAGCGTGGCCGAGGCGGTCGACTTCAGCGCCGACAGCAGCGCGCCGAAGAAGATCACCTGCATGACGAAAGGCATGCGGTCCATCACCAGGCGCGGGATGACCTGCTGCGGATCCTCGGCGATCAGTTGCCTGGCGGCCTCCGGCATGATGATCAGCGCGCTGACGACGATGAACATCGGCACGAAGGCGAACAGGATGTAGCAGAGGCCGCCGATGACCGGGCCGCGCGTGGCGGCCTGGATGTCCTTGGCCGACATCACGCGCTGGAACACGTCCTGCTGCGGGATCGAGCCCAGCATCATCGTCACCGCCGCGCCGAGGAAGAACACGATGTCGTGGAAGCTCGGATCGGGCAGGAAGCGGAACATGTCCTGGCTGCTGGCCAGCGTGATGACCTTGTCGGCGCCGCCGGCCATGTCGGCGGCGAACCAGGCGATGAGGGACAGGCCGACCACCAGGATGATCATCTGGATGAAGTCGGTCACGGCCACCGACCACATGCCGCCGAACAGCGTGTAGGCCAGGATGGACGCGGTGCCGATCATCATGCCCACGGGGATGCTGATCGCGCCGCCCGACAGCAGCTTGAACACCAGCCCCAGCGCCGTGACCTGCGCCGCCACCCAGCCGAGGTAGGACAGGATGATGATGAAGCTGCACACCACCTCGACCACGCGGCCGTAGCGCTCGCGGTAGTAGTCGCTGATCGTCAGCAGCGTCATCTTGTAGAGCTTGGCCGCGAAGAACAGGCCCACCAGGATCAGGCACGAGCCCGCGCCGAAAGGATCCTCCACGACGCCGTTCAGCCCCGTCTGCACGAACTTGGCCGGGATGCCCAGCACCGTCTCCGAGCCGAACCACGTCGCGAACGTCGTCGTGATGATCATCACCAAGGGCAGGTGTCGCCCGGCAATGGCGAAGTCCGCCGTGTTCTTCACCCGGCGCGCGGCCCACAGGCCGATCGCGATGGTGACTAGCAGGTAGAGGATGACCAGGGTCAGGAGCATGGCGGCGGGCCTTGGAGGTTGGCGGCGTGCAAAGGCTCGGGAGTGCCCTGCACAAAAAAGCGCGCGGATTATCCCCGGAACGCCAAGGCTTGCTTGCCAGGGTCGTCCCGCCCCGCGAACTCCGCTTTCCATCGGCCCTACTGATCGTTTCAGCGCCCACGCGCGCTTTTGAAAGGAATTCCCGATGGCATCCAACTACGACTACGCAAACTTCGCGAATCAGCAATCCATGTCGCAATCCTCCCAAATGATGGGTGACCAGAACGCCATGGAGGCCCAGGAGATGCAGCAGATGAAAAGTGCGCTGCAACTGGAGACCGCCAGGGCCGGCATGAAATTCGAGTACGGGACCTCGCAGATCGGCCTGCTCGACAAGATCCGCATGTGACGCCCGGTTCTCGAGCACTGAACGTGCTCATCCTCCCCCCCTTGAACACATAGAAAGGAATCTCCCATGTCCGGAGAAGTCAATCAACTGAGACAGCAACTCGCCTATCAAACGGGCCTCAACGACGGCATCCGCCAAGGCGGCGGCATGCAAGGCGGCAACTTCTTCAACCGGGGCATGCAGTTCGCTTCCGGCTGCTGCAACAGCTTCATGGGCTTCTGCGCCAACATGAATCGCTTCGGCGGCGGCTTCGGTGGCGGCTTCAGCTTCGGCGGCGGCTTCGGCGGGTTCGGCATGAACTTCGGCTTCGGTCCGCGCGTCTGGTAACGGCCGGGTCGCTGACCCACGAGAGGGCGGCGCCCGCGCGGCGCCGCCCGCTTCCGCGGTGCACGGCGCCGCCCCTCACCCCTTCATCGCCATGATCGAACTCGACACCGCCACCGAACCGGCCACCCTCCCCGCTTTCGTCCTGGAAAAGCGCGCCTGCATCGCCGCCTTCATGGACGCCCATCCGGACATCTTCGCCCCGCCGACGATCGCCGGCACCTGGACCGCCTTCGCCGACCTGGGGACACCGCCGGACGAGCACGAGGAACGCATCCTCGACCAGGCCACCGGCCGCATCGTCCAGGCCATCCGCTCCGCCCAGGACCGCACCCCCGCCGACTTCGACATGCAGTCGGCCTTCGACATCGCCAAGGAGGAAGGACTCGGCGAGATCGAGCCCGACCCCGTCGTGCTGGCCATGGCGTCGGCGCCCTCGGACGACGGCCCCGACGAGGAAGCCGCCACGATGGCCCGCGCCATGTCGCTGTACAAGACCGCGGTCCAGATGGGCCTGGCCGAAGGCGGCGAACTGCACCAGACCATCGAATCGAGCTTCAGCGCCCTGCCGGCGGAAACGCCGTTCATGCGGGACCTGCTGGACACCGCCAGACGCATCGTGCTGATCGACCTCGATCAGGCCATGCGCCAGGGCTGAACCGGAGGGCGACATGGCGATCACCCTCCCTCCCGGCCGCAGCGTCGACG
>CBIHMU010000182.1:0-4813 GCA_966211105.1 uncultured Burkholderiales bacterium | reverse complement strand
TCGCGCTCCTCGGTCTGCTTGCGCGCGCTGATGTCGACGATCGAGCCCATCCAGCCGATCTGCACGCCGTTCGCGTCCACCAGCGGCGCCTCGAAGATCATCACGTCCAGTTCGTGCCCGTCGCGATGCATCCAGCGCGCCTCGTAGCCTTCGCGCGGCGCGCCGCCGGCCATGTTGCGCTGGTGGCGGCGCAGGCTGTCCGCCATCTCGTCGGGCAGCCAGTACGGCATCGGCGGCAGCTGCCCGAGCAGGTCTTCGGCGCTGTAGCCCACCAGATCGCAGAACGCCCGGTTCACGTGCGTCAACCGACCCTCCAGGTCGCGACCGCGCAGGCCCACCGTCAACGAGTCCTCGACCGCGCGACGCCACGCCGCCTCGGTCCGTGCCTCGCCTTCGGCGCGCCGCACCTCGCGCATCTGCCGGCGCAGCATCGCGCTGGCCAGCGCCGACAGCAGCAGGAAAACGCCCATCAGCGCCGCCGCCAGCGTGTACCACCATGGCCGATGCGGCACGCGGGTGTTGAGTTCGAGCCAGGTCTCTCGCATCGCCGGGTCGACGCTGACGCGGTAGCTCTGCGTGCCGGTCAGCGCCAGCGCATCACCGGTCTGCGCCAGCCGCTGTCCCAGCCCGTCAACGAGTCTCACGTCGTACTTCTGCGAGAGCCACCACTGCAGGGTCTGCCGCAGCAGCGCGCTCGGCGCGAAGCGCACGACCAGCCGGCCGCCCTGCGGCCGCGGCGAACTCCAGTGCGCGGTCAGGCCCCCTTCGTCGAGGCTCACGCCGCTGCGCTCCCGTGACGGCGCCAGCGCCTGCGGCGTCTGCTGCGGCACATGCGCGATGACGCGGTTGTTGGCGTCGAGCACGGTCACGCTGACCCACAAGCGCCGCAGACCTTCAGCGACCGCGCGATGGTTCAGCAGGACCTGGTCGTCGACGCTCCCCGGCAGCTGCTGCGCGAGCCGGTCCACCGCCGCGTGCTCCGCGTTGAGCCAGTCCGAGATGCGCGCTTCCAGCGACAGCGCGTCGGCGATCAGCGTCAGCCGCTCCTCCTCCAGGTCGCGCATGTCGCTCAGCCGCAGCCACACGCCGACCGACGCGGCGAAGGCCACCGCCAGCACCAGCGGCAGGGCCCAGCTCGCGCGCTTGAGCAGTTGGAGGAGACGTCGGGACACGGCCATGGCGGCAGTCTAGGCGCTGCGCAGAGCGCACGAGCGGCCCCGCGCGATACGTGTTTCCCCAATGTGGAAGTCCACAACTGGCGGCGCGGGGACCGGATTTCCACAATCCGCCACATTCCGCGACAGGTCGTCACTGCGCCTTCGTCACTGCACCTGATCGGCGGATCCCGAAGAACACCAGGAGACCGCATGTCCACCACCTTCCCCCGCCGCCTGCTGCTGTCGGCCGCGCTCGCCACCGTCGGCCTGTGCGCCGGTCTGGGCACGGCCGCGTCCGCGTTCGCGCAGGCCCCGATCGTCATCAAGCTGAGCCACGTCGTCGCGCCGGACACCCCCAAGGGCAAGGGCGCGCAGCGCTTCAAGGAACTCGCCGAGGAGCGCAGCAAGGGCAAGCTCAAGGTCGAGGTCTATCCCAACAGCCAGCTCTACAAGGACAAGGAAGAGCTGGAGGCGCTGCAGCTGGGCTCGGTCCAGATGCTGGCGCCGTCGCTGGCCAAGTTCGGCCCGCTGGGCGTCAAGGAGTTCGAGGTCTTCGACCTGCCCTTCCTGTTCAAGGACGACGCCTCGTTCCGCAACACGACCAGCACGCTGGGCATGGAGCTGTTCAAGAAGCTCGAGCCCAAGGGCATCAAGGGCCTGGCCTTCTGGGACAACGGCTTCCACATCATGAGCGCCAACAAGCCGCTGCACCACGTGGCGGACTTCAAGGGCCTGAAGATGCGGATCCAGTCCTCCAAGGTGCTGGACGCGCAGATGCGCGCGCTGGGAGCGATCCCGCAGGTGATGGCCTTCTCCGAGCTGTACCAGGCGCTGCAGTCCGGCGTGGTCGACGGCACCGAGGGCGTGCCGTCCAACTTCTACACCCAGAAGACCTACGAGGTGCAGAAGCACACGACGGTCAGCAACCACGGCCACCTGGCCTACGCGCTGATTATCAACAAGAAGTTCTACGACGGCCTGCCGGCCGACCTGAAGGCCGTGGTCGACAGCAGCGTCAAGGACGCGACCACCTACGCCAACGCGATCGCGCAGACCGAGAACCAGCAGGCCTTCGAGAAGATCAAGGCCAGCGGCAAGACGACCATCTACACGCTGACCCCGGCGGAAGTGAACGAGTGGAAGCTGGCGCTGATGCCGGTCCACAAGGAGATGGAGTCGCGCGTGGGCAAGGGCACCGTCGAGGCCGCCTACAAGGCCGCCGGTTTCGTCCCGCCGACGAAATAAGTTCCCCCCTACCGGCTCACGCCGGCCCCCCAGGGGGCGGACCCCAGGAGCCTGGCAAAGCCAGTTCTCCGGGCTCCCGCTTGATACGTCCGCCCGCCTGCGGCGGCGTCCCGTGTGCCGCGCCCCTGCCTAGGGCGGCGCGGCTTTTCTTTGCCTGAAGGAGACCGCCATGTCATTGAAGTGGCTGGACCGACTCGAGGAGACGCTGATCGCGTTCCTCATGGGCGCCGCGACGCTGGTGATCGCGATGGCCGTGCTGCACCGCTTCCTGGCCGGCGTGCCGGCCGTGCAGGACTACGTCATCCGCATCGACGTGAGCTGGGCGCAGGAGCTGTGCATCTACATGTTCGTGTGGATGGCCAAGTTCGGCGCGGCCTACGGCGTGCGCGCCGGCACCCACGTCGGCGTCGACGTGGTGGTGCGCAAGCTCAAGCCGGAGCACGCGAAGTACCTGGTGATCTTCAGCCTGCTGGCCGGCGCGCTCTTCACCGCGACCGTGGGCACGCTGGGCGCGACCTTCGTGTGGGAGAACGGCGCGCACTACGCCTTCACGCATGCGCTGGGCATCGACAACCCCGACCTGTTCGAAGGCCCGACCTCGCCGGACCTGGAGATCCCGACCTGGATCGCCTACGCCTGCGTGCCGCTGGGCTCCTACCTGATGTGCTTCCGCTTCCTGCAGGTGTGCTGGACCTTCATCCGCACCGGTGAGGCGCCGCACGCGGACCACGGCCACGTCGAAGGCATCGAGGACGACGTCGCCGCCGTCGCGGCGGTGAAGACCGCCGAGGAAAACTCGACGTCGAACGGCTCGAAGGGAGACCGCGCATGAACACGCTGATCATCTTCTCGCTGCTGGTGGTGCTGATGCTCACCGGCATGCCGATCTCGATCTCGCTGGGCCTGACGGTCCTGACCTACCTCTTCACGATGACGAACGTGCCGATCGAATCGGTCGCGCTCAAGCTGTTCACCGGCATCGAGAAGTTCGAGATCATGGCCGTCCCGTTCTTCATCCTGGCGGGCAACTTCCTGACGCACGGCGGGGTGGCGCGGCGGATCATCCACTTCGCCACGACCATGATCGGCCACTGGTACGGCGGCCTCGGCCTGGCCGGCGTGCTGGCCTGCGCGATGTTCGCGGCGATCTCGGGCTCGTCGGTGGCGACGGTCGTCGCGGTCGGCTCCATCATCCTGCCGGCGATGACCAAGCAGGGCTATCCGAAGCAGTTCGGGGCCGGCGTGATCACGACGTCCGGCGCGCTGGGCATCCTGTTCCCGCCGTCGATCAACCTGGTGATGTTCTCGATCGCGACCGCGGGCATGTCGGCCACGGGGCCGCACGGCGAGCCCGTGGGCACCGCGTCGGTCGGCCAGCTGTTCATGGCCGGCGTCGTGCCGGGCGTGTGCCTGTCGATCCTGCTGGGCATCACGACCTGGTACCGCGCCAAGAAGTACGACTACCCGCGCATGGTCAAGGCCACCTGGGGCGAACGCTTCAAGGCCTTCCGCGACAGCTTCTGGGGCCTGATGCTGATCGTCGTCGTCATCGGCGGCATCTACAGCGGCAAGTTCACGCCGACCGAGGCCGCCGCGGTGGCCGCCGTGTACGCCTTCATCATCTCGGTCTTCGTCTACAAGGACATGGGCCTGAAGGACGTGCCCAAGGTGCTGCTGAAGGCGGCGGCGATGAGCTCCATGCTGCTGTACATCATCACCAACGCGGTGCTGTTCAGCTTCCTGATGGCGTCGGAGCAGATCCCGCAGACGATGGCCGCGTGGATGTCGGCGCAAGGCTTCGGACTGTTCGTCTTCCTGCTGCTGGTCAACCTGATCCTGCTGGGCGCGGGCAACTTCATGGACCCCGCCGCGATCGTGCTGATCATGGCGCCCATCCTGTTCCCGGTGGCGGCCAAGCTGGGCGTCGACCCGGTGCACCTGGGCATCCTGATGGCGGTGAACATGGAAGTCGGCCTCTGCCACCCGCCGGTGGGCTTGAACCTCTACGTGGCCTCGGGGATCACGAAGATGGGGATCACCGAGCTCACCGTCGCCGTGTGGCCATGGCTGCTCACGATGCTGGGCTTCCTGATGGTCGTCACCTACTGGCCGACGCTGTCGCTGGCGCTGCCGAGGGCCTTGGGCCTCGTCGGCTGACGGCGGAACCCGGCCTCCGCTGAAAGCCCCGCCGGCGCACGCGCGCCGCGGGGCTTTTCTCATGGTGCCGGGTCATGCGCCGGGCCATGCTCTACCCGCTTGCGAGGCGCTTCACCTCCCTCGCTAGAGGTAGGCGTGTGGTGTGCGAATCGGCGGATTCGGCAACACGGGTAACGGTCGATGTCAGAGGGGCGCGATCGATTGACGCGCCCTGTCGGGGACTCCTTTAATGCGCTGCCCCGACCCACGACCCG
>CBIHMU010000181.1:0-4903 GCA_966211105.1 uncultured Burkholderiales bacterium | reverse complement strand
GTTCTGGGAAACCCCGAACGCGCAGGACGCGATCCGCTACATGGAAGAGCAGCCCAAGAGCGAGCCCTTCTCGAAGATCGCGCTCGACGCCGCCCAGGCCGCTGCCCACCACCAGCGCCACGAAGGCTCCCGCCTGGTCGAGTCGCTGAACCGCTCCGAGTTCGTCGACCGCGCGCTGCGCCAGGCCGTCACCCGTGAGTCGATGAACCTCGAGAACGGCCTGACCGTGCTCGCCACCGTCGGTTCGACGGCGCCGTTCGTCGGTCTGCTCGGTACGGTGTGGGGCATCTACCACGCCCTGATCCGCATCGGCGCTTCGGGCCAGGCGGACATCGGCGCGGTGGCCGGTCCGGTCGGCGAGGCGCTGATCATGACCGCCATCGGTCTGTTCGTCGCCATCCCGGCGGTGCTCGGCTACAACTTCTTCGTGCGCCTGAATCGCGTCACGAACAACAAGTTCGACACCTTCGCGCACGACCTGCACGACTTCTTCGCCACCGGCGCCCGCGTGGGCGAGATCCCGGTCAAGCGTTGATCCAAGACAGCACGACGGAGTTCGGCAATGGCCTTCAGTACCGATAGCGACGGCGGCCCCATGGCCTCGATCAACGTCACGCCCCTCGTGGACGTGATGCTGGTCCTGCTGATCATCTTCATGATCACGGCGCCGCTGATGTCCCACAAGGTGGAGGTCGAGCTTCCGCGCGCCGACCTGACGGTGATGGAGGAGACCCCCGAGGTCCCGCCGATCACCGTCACGGTCACGCAGGAAGGCAACCTGTACTGGAACGACCAGCCCGTCACGCCGGCGCTCCTGGAGAGCCGGCTGTCGGTCGAGGCGCAGAAGACGCCGCAACCGTCCCTGCAGGTGCGCGGCGACCAGACCACCAAGTACCGCGTGGTCAGCGAAGTCGTGAAGATCGCCCAGTCCCAGGGCATGCGCAAGGTGGGCTTCATCGCCCATCCCGAGCGCTAACGGAGCACTGTCATGGCATTCAGCAGCAACGCCGGCAGCGGTCCGCTGTCCGAGATCAACGTCACCCCGCTGGTCGACGTGATGCTCGTGCTCCTGATCATCTTCATGGTCACGGCGCCCGAGCTGCAGTACCCGATCGAGATCGACCTGCCCCAGCGCAGCGTCAATCCGCCGCCCCCGAGCGAGCCGAAGGAGCCGATCCGCCTGCGGATCGACGCGTCCGGCCAGGTCTCGTGGAACGGCGCGCCGACGGCGATCGCCAACCTGGAGCAGCAGATGCAGGCGGTGGTCGCACAGGATCCGACCAACCAGCCGCAGCTGGAGATCGATACCGACCCGAACGCCGACTACGGCGTCCTGGCCCGCGTCCTGGCCGCCGCCAAGAACGCGCAGATGGTCAAGATCGGTTTCGTCCAGGAAGAGTAAGGCTCCAATCCGCTTACCGAGTCTTCGGCGCCGCCCATCGGGCGGCGTCTTTTTTTGTCCGTGAACCCCAGCGGCGGAGCCGTTCGCGATAATGCCCACCATGTCCCCGGACACACCCATCGTCGCGCTGTCCGGCGTCCGCCTCGAGCGCGGCGGCCGTGCGGTGCTGCGCGACATCGACCTGGTGGTGCCGCGCGGCAGCGTGACCGCGGTGCTGGGGCCGTCTGGCAGCGGAAAGTCGACCCTGCTGGCGGCGCTGACGGGCGAGCTGGAGCCGGCCGCCGGCACCGTCGAGGTGTTCGGCCAGGCCTTGCCACGCCGCAGGCGCGACCTGCTGGAGGCGCGCAAGCAGATCGGCGTGCTGCTGCAGGGCAACGGCCTGCTCACCGACCTCACCGCCGGTGAGAACATCGCGCTGCCGCTGCGCGCTCACACGAAGCTGCCCGAACCGGTGTTGCGGCGGCTCGTACTGCTGAAGCTTCACGCGGTCGGCCTGCGCGGGGCGGTCGACCTGTTCCCGCGCGAGCTGTCGGGCGGCATGGCGCGCCGGGTCGCGCTGGCGCGTGCGCTCGCGCTCGACCCGCCGCTGATGATCTACGACGAGCCCCTGACCGGCCTGGATCCCATCGCGTCGGGCGTGATCATGGACCTCATCCGCAGCCTCAACGACACGCTCGGACTGACCAGCATCGTGGTGACGCACCACGTGCACGAAACGCTGCCGGTCGCGGACCATGCCATCGTGATCGCGGAGGGGCGCATCGCGTTCTCGGGCACGCCGGCCGGATTGCAGGCGAGCGAGGACCCGCTGCTGCGGCAGTTCCTGGAAGGCCGCGCGGACGGCCCCATTCCCTTCGACATGGCCGCCGACATGCGCCGCACGCAGGCCGCATGAGCGCGCTCGTCGAATCGGTGCGTTCCGTCGGCCGCGGCGGCCTGTTCGCGCTGTCGGTGCTGCGCGCGTCGCGCCCGACCGCCACGTTCTGGCGCGAGCTCGTCCGCGAGATCTACAAGATCGGCGCGCGCAGCCTGCCGATCATCGCGGTGGGCGGCGCCTTCGTCGGCCTGTCGGTCACGCTGCTCGGCTATCGCGCGCTGGAGACCTACGGCGCCGCCAACCAGATCAGTGCGCTGGTCGGGCTGGGGCTTTACCGCGAGCTCGCGCCGGTGCTCACCGCATTGCTGTTCATCGGCCGCGCCGGCAGCTCCATCGCCGCGGAACTCGGGCTGATGCGCGCCACTGACCAGATCACCGCGCTCGGCCTGATGGCGGTCGACCCGATCGAGCGCGCCGTCGCACCGCGCTTCTGGGCCGCCGTCATCACGCTGCCGCTGCTCACTGGATTCTTTTGCAGCCTGGGCATCGCGGCCAGCTATTTCGAAGCCGTGCACGTGATCGGCATCGACGCGGGCACGTTCTGGCAGGTACTCAAGGATGCCGTCGATTTCCACGACGACTTCCTGGTCGCGTTCCAGAAGTCGGCGGTGTTCGGCGGGGTCGCCGCGCTGGTCGCGTCGTTCGTCGGCTACCACGCCGAACCGACCATCGAGGGCACCTCGGTGGCCACCACGCGCGCGGTCGTCAACGCGTCCCTGCTGGTGCTGATGTTCAACTTCGCCATGTCGGCGCTGTTGTTTTAGGTTGCTGTTCCGAAGGGTATCCCCATGAACGTACGCGCTCCCCGCATCGAGTTCGCCGTCGGCGCCTTCCTGTTGCTTGCGCTCGCCTCGCTGCTGGTGCTGGCCATCGCCTCCACCAACGGCGGCATCGCCTTCAAGCCCGACAGCTACGAGTTGACCGCGCGCTTCAGCGGCATCGGCCAGCTGCGCGCCCAGGCGCCGGTGAAGATCGGCGGCGTCACGGTCGGGCGCGTTTCGGAGATCGGCCTGGACCCGGTGCGCTTCGATTCAGTCGTGACCCTGGCCATCGACGACCGCTACAGGGACCTGCCGGCCGACACCTCGGCGGCGATCCTCACCAGCGGGCTGCTGGGCGAGAGCTACGTGGACCTGCAGCCGGGCGGCGACCCCATGACCCTGCAACCCGGGGACGAGATCGTGCTGACCCAGGCGTCCGTGGACCTGATGCAGCTGGTCGGCAAGTACATGTTCAGCGGGGGTGGGGACAATGCACAGGCCAACGAGGCGCCGGCAGACCCCTATGCCGACCCGGCCCCGTCCCCCACGGAATGAAAGCCATGAAGCACATCAAGCGCTCCACCCTCTCCCTGCTGCTCGGCGCCGCGATGCTCGCGCCCGGCGCGCTGCTGGTCACGGCCGCCCCGGCCCTGGCCGCCACCACCCAGGGCGCCCCCAGCCAGCTGGTGCTCGACAACAGCACCCGCGTCCTGCGCACCCTGGAGGCGCGGCGCGCGGAATTCGCGTCGGACCGTGACGCGCTCGACGCGTTCATCGCCACCGAGTTCAACAAGATGTTCGACCGCGACTACGCGGCGCGCCTGGTGCTCGGTCGCCATGCCCGCGGCGCGGATCCGTCCGAGATCAAGCTGTTCGCGGACGCGCTTGCCCACAGCCTGACCTCGCGCTACGGCGCCTCGCTGATCAGCTTCGACAGTGGCCTGAAGATCAAGGTCAATTCGGAGGCCCCGCTGCGCGGCGGCGCCATCGTCAAGGTGTCCAGCGAATTCATCCGCAAGAACGGAGACGCCGTGCCGGTCGACTACCTGATGCATAAGGACGGCGGCAGGTGGAAGGTCTTCGACGTGATGGTCGAGGGCGTGTCGTTCGTGCAGACGTTCCGCGGCCAGTTCGACCAGCCTTTGTCGCGCAAGGGCATCGCCGCGGTCGCCGCGGACCTGCGCGCCGGCAAGATGAGCGCAGACGCCGGCCGATGAGCGACACGCGTCCGGCAGGCGGCGCGGCCGCCGCAAGCGTGCGCCGCGACGGTGCCACGCTGATGTTCACCGGACCGCTCGAACGCGCCGCCGTCCCGCAGCTGTGGGCGGCGGCGTTGCCGTTGCTGGCCGGCGCCGGCGCCATGGACCTGACGGCGGTGTCGCACGTGGACAGCGCCGGCCTGGCGCTGCTGGCTGAATTGCAGGAGCGCGCCGCCGGACGACTCGCCCTGCGCGGCGAGCCCGCGGGCCTGCCGGGCCTGCAGGCTGCGTATCGACTGGGCGCTGCGCTGCAAACGGCCTGACGCCGCCTGTAAAATTCGACGATGCGCCTGATCCCCCTCGCCTTCGCACGCCCGTTGGTTGCGTGCGCGCTGCTGCTGCTCGCAAGTTGCGCGACGACGCAGCCGACCTCGCCGACGCCCTCGGCTGCCGAGGTCGCGGCGTGGGTGGGCAGTGCACCAGAGGCGGCTGAGGCGCCCGTCCAGGAACCCGACCCCACCGCCGCGCCCGCCGAAGCGGTCGATGCCGCCGCCCCTACCCCCCCCACCCACGAAGAACAACACTTCGGCGGCCTATAACGCGGCCAGGGATACGACCCCCTCGCCCATCCCACGCTGCCCCTACCCGCGCAGCATACCGTGTC
>CBIHMU010000180.1:0-5003 GCA_966211105.1 uncultured Burkholderiales bacterium | reverse complement strand
CTCGAAGGAGGGGGCAGGGGAGGCACGGGACTCGCGGCGTGATCGTGAAGAGGGTGAAGCGGTGTGTCGGGAGCGCAGTCTAGAGGAATCCCTCATTCCTGCCCCGGACCGCTTGGCAGCCGCGAAGCAATGGCTAGAATAGAACGATCGTTCGTTTTATTTTCGAGCCAGCGCCGAGGAGATGCTCGCGGTTGTCCGGGGATGCCCGGGACGGGAGCAGGGGCGCATGACGGCTGGGAGACACGGGAGCGCCCCGGGGCTCCCATAGAATCTGATTAACGTTAACGTCAATCCGCTTGGAGTGCTTCGATGAAGGTATTGGTCCCCGTCAAACGAGTCGTCGATTACAACGTCAAGGTGCGCGTCAAGAGTGACGGGACCGGCGTGGACATCGCCAACGTGAAGATGTCCATGAACCCGTTCGACGAGATCGCCGTCGAGGAAGCCGTCCGCCTGAAGGAGAAGGGCGTGGTCACCGAGGTGATCGCCGTCTCCTGCGGCGTCACGCAGTGCCAGGAAACGCTGCGCACCGCGATGGCCATCGGCGCCGACCGCGCCATCCTGGTCGAGACCCCCGCCGACCTCGAACTGCAGCCGCTGGCCGTGGCCAAGCTGCTGAAGGCGCTGGTCGACAAGGAACAGCCGCAGCTGGTGATCCTGGGCAAGCAGGCCATCGACGACGATTGCAACCAGACCGGCCAGATGCTGGCTGCGCTGACCGGCCTGCCGCAAGGCACCTTCGCATCGAAGGTGGAAGTCGCCGACGGCAAGGTCAACGTGACGCGTGAAGTCGACGGCGGCCTGGAGACGGTCAGCCTGACGCTGCCCGCTGTCGTGACGACCGACCTGCGCCTGAACGAGCCGCGTTACGTCACGCTGCCCAACATCATGAAGGCGAAGAAGAAGCAGCTCGACGTGGTCAAGCCCGCCGATCTGGGTGTGGACGTGTCGCCGCGCATCAAGACGCTGTCGGTCGCCGAGCCGCCCAAGCGCAGCGCCGGCATCAAGGTGCCGGACGTGGCCACGCTGGTCACGAAGCTGAAGACCGAAGCGAAGGTCATCTGAACCCCAGAACAAGATCCGGAGATAAGACATGACCATCCTCGTCATCGCTGAACACGACAACGCCTCGCTCAAGGGCGCCACGCACCACGTCGTCACCGCCGCCGCCGCCATCGGCGGCGACGTGCACGTGCTGGTCGCCGGCTCGAACGCCGGCGCCGCCGCGCAGGCCGCCGCGAAGATCTCGGGCGTCGCCAAGGTCCTGCATGCCGACGGCGCGCAGTTCGCCGACGGCCTGGCCGAGAATGTGGCCGCCCAGGTGATCGCCATCGCCAAGGACTACTCGCACCTGCTGTTCCCGGCGACCGCCGCCGGGAAGAACGTCGCGCCGCGCGTCGCTGCGCTGCTGGACGTCGGCCAGGTGAGCGACATCACCAAGGTCGTCAGCCCCGACACCTTCGAGCGCCCGATCTACGCCGGCAACGCGATCGCGACCGTGCAGGCGACCGATGCCGTCAAGGTGATCACCGTGCGCACGACCGGTTTCGACTCCGCGGCGGAAGGCGGCAGCGCCGCCGTCGAATCGCTGTCGGGCGTGGCCGACAGCGGCAAGAGCTCGTTCGTCGGCCGTGAGGTCACGAAGAGCGACCGTCCCGAACTGACCGCCGCCAAGATCATCGTCTCGGGTGGCCGCGCACTGGGCAGCAGCGACAAGTTCAATGAAGTGCTGACCCCGCTGGCCGACAAGCTGAACGCCGCGCTGGGCGCCTCGCGCGCCGCGGTGGACGCGGGCTATGCGCCCAACGACTGGCAGGTCGGCCAGACCGGCAAGATCGTCGCGCCGCAGCTCTACATCGCCGCCGGCATCTCCGGCGCGATCCAGCATCTGGCCGGCATGAAGGACTCCAAGGTGATCGTCGCGATCAACAAGGATCCGGAAGCGCCGATCTTCTCGGTGGCCGACTACGGCCTCGAAGCCGACCTGTTCACGGCGGTGCCGGAACTGGTCAAGGCGCTGTAATCCATCGCTGAGCATCGCGACCGCATCGAACGGTCGCTGACAAGACCAAGGGCGCCCGCCGACGACGCGCGGCGCCCTTTTTTCATCCGGAGACACCCCCATGACTTACCGCGCCCCGATCAAGGACATGCTGTTCGACATGCAGGCCCTGGCCGGCCTGCAGACGCTGGCCGAGCAGATCCCTGCGTTCGCCGACCACGGCCTGGACACCGCGCAGGCGGTGCTCGAGGAATCGGCCAAGCTGAACGAGGATGTGATCGCGCCGCTGAACGTCGAAGGCGACAAGCATCCCTCCTACTGGAAGGACGGCGAAGTCTTCGCGACGCCGGGCTTCAAGGCGGCGTTCAAGCAGTACGCCGAGGGCGGCTGGCAGGGGCTGCAGCATCCGGAGGCCTATGGGGGTCAGGCCTTGCCCAAGACCATCGGCGCCGCCTGCGGCGAGATCGTGCAGGCGGCCAACGTCAGCTTCGCGCTGTGCCCGCTGCTGACCGACGGCGCGATCGAGGCGCTGCTGGTCGCCGGCTCTGAAGAGCAGAAGCAGACCTTCATTCCCAAGCTGATCTCCGGCGAGTGGACCGGCACGATGAACCTGACCGAGCCGCAGGCGGGCTCGGACCTGGCGATGGTGCGCACGCGCGCCGAGCCGCAGGGCGACGGCACCTACAAGGTCTTCGGCACGAAGATCTTCATCACCTGGGGCGAGCACGACATGGCGGACAACATCGTCCACCTGGTGCTCGCACGCGTGCCGGGCGCGCCGGAGGGCGTGAAGGGCATCAGCCTGTTCCTGGTGTCGAAATTCCTGGTGAACGCCGACGGCTCGCTGGGCGCCCGCAACGACGCGCACTGCGTGTCGATCGAGCACAAGCTCGGCATCAAGGCGAGCCCGACGGCCGTCCTCCAGTTCGGCGATCACGGCGGCGCCATCGGCACGCTGATCGGCGAAGAGAACCGCGGCCTCGAGTACATGTTCATCATGATGAACGCGGCCCGCTTCGGCGTCGGCGTGCAGGGCATCGCGGTGGCGGATCGCGCCTACCAGAAGGCCGTCGCGTACGCGAAGGATCGCGTGCAGTCGCGGCCGGTGGACGGCTCGTCGAAGGAGGCCGCGGCGATCATCCATCACCCCGACGTGCGTCGCATGCTGATGACGCAGCGCGCGCTGGTCGAAGGCTGCCGCGCGATGGCGATCGACGCCGCCGCGGCCTACGACATCGCCCACCACCACGCTGATGCCGAGACCCGCCAGCAGGCGCAGGCCTTCTATGAATTCATGGTGCCGCTGGTGAAGGGCTACAGCACCGAGATGAGCCTGGAGGTCACCTCGCTGGGCGTGCAGGTGCACGGCGGCATGGGCTTCATCGAGGAGACCGGCGCGGCGCAGTACTACCGCGACGCGCGCATCCTGCCGATCTATGAGGGCACGACGGCGATCCAGGCGAACGACCTGGTCGGCCGCAAGACGGTGCGCGACGGCGGCGCGTTCGCGCGCAGCGTGGCGGCGCAGGTCGAGGAGACCGAAGGCGCGCTGGCCGCCAACGGCAGCGCCGACGCGCTGGCGGTGCGCACGCAACTGGCGGCGGCCCGCGCGGCCTTCGTCGAGGTCGTCGACTTCATCGCCGCCAACGGCAGGGCCAAGCCGAACGCGGCCTTCGCCGGCTCGGTGCCTTATCTGATGGTGGGCGGCAACCTGATGGCGGGCTGGCAGCTGGCGCGTTCGCTGCTTGCCGCGCAGGAACTGAAGGCGACCGGCGAGGACGTCGCCTTCATGGACGCCAAGATCGCCACCGCACGTTTCTATGCCGAGCACATCCTGCCCCGCTGCGCCGCGCAGCGCGACGCGGTCGTCAACGGCGCGGACAGCGTGATGGCGCTGCCCGTCGACGCGTTCTGATCCCTGTCGCATCCGGATTCATCGAAGAGGAGACACGAGGTGGCACTTCCCCCGCTGTTCAACAAGCTGCGTCTGCCGGTCATCGGTTCGCCGCTGTTCATCATCAGCAATCCCAAGCTGGTGATCGCGCAATGCAAGGCCGGCATCGTCGGCTCGATGCCGTCGCTCAACGCCCGTCCGGCCGAGCTGCTGGACGAGTGGCTGGCCGAGATCACCGAGACCCTGGACGCGCATGACCGCGCGCATCCGGAGTCGCCGGCGGCGCCGTTCGCGATCAACCAGATCGTGCACAAGAGCAACGACCGGCTCGATCACGACATGGCCCTCTGCGCCAAGTACAAGGTGCCCATCGTGATCACCTCGCTGGGCGCGCGCGAGGACGTCAACGCGGCCGTGCACGGCTGGGGCGGCATCGTGCTGCACGACATCATCAACAACAAGTTCGCGAAGAAGGCGATCGAGAAGGGCGCCGACGGTCTGATCGCCGTGGCCGCGGGGGCCGGCGGCCATGCCGGCGTGAAGAGCCCGTTCGCGTTGATCCAGGAGATCCGCGAGTGGTTCCAGGGCCCGCTGGCGCTGTCGGGCTCGATGGCCAGCGGCGACGCGATCCTCGCGGCGCAGGCGATGGGCGCGGACCTCGCGTACATCGGCTCGGCCTTCATCGCGACCGAGGAGGCGCGCGCCTCCGACGACTACAAGCGGATGATCGTCGAAAGCAACAGCGACGACATCGTCTACAGCAACCTGTTCACCGGCGTGCACGGCAACTATCTGAAGGGCTCGATCGTCAAGGCCGGCCTGGATCCGGAGAACCTGCCCGAGAGCGACCCCACGAAGATGAACTTCGGCGGGAATGGGGCGAAGGCCTGGAAGGACGTCTGGGGCAGCGGACAGGGCATCGGCGCGATCCGCGAAGTGCTGCCCGCCGGCGAACTGGTGGCGCGCTTCGATCGCGAATACAAGGCGGCGCGCCAGCGCCTCGCGCTGGCCTGATCGACCGGCGGTTCCACCGCATCACCCCCTCGACGCCCCGCCTAGCGGGGCGTTGTCGTTTCAGCCTCGTCCTTTTCCCCGTTCCCCGTTCCC
>CBIHMU010000179.1:0-5245 GCA_966211105.1 uncultured Burkholderiales bacterium | reverse complement strand
GGCCCCAACGGCTGCGGCAAGTCCAACATCATGGACGCGGTGCGCTGGGTGCTGGGCGAAAGCAAGGCCAGCGAACTGCGCGGCGAGTCCATGCAGGACGTGATCTTCAACGGCTCGGGCAACCGCAAGCCGGCCAGCCGGTCCAGCGTGGAGCTGGTGTTCGACAACGCCAGCGCCCGCGCCGGCGGCCAGTGGAACCAGTTCACCGAGATCGCCGTCAAGCGCGTCCTGACCCGCGACGGCACCAGCAGCTACTTCATCAACAACCAGCCGGTGCGTCGTCGCGACGTGCAGGACGTGTTCCTCGGCACCGGCCTGGGGCCGCGCGCCTACGCCATCATCGGCCAGGGCACGATCAGCCGGATCATCGAGTCCAAGCCTGAGGAACTGCGCATGTTCCTCGAGGAGGCCGCCGGCGTCTCGAAGTACAAGGAGCGCAGGCGCGAGACCGAGCTCCGCCTGCGCGACACGCGCGAGAACCTGACCCGCGTCGAGGACATCCTGCGCGAGCTCAACAACAACCTCGAGAAGCTGGAGCGCCAGGCCGAGGTCGCCGCGAACTACCGCAATCTGCAGGAGCAGGGCACGCTGAAGCTGCACCAGCTGTGGTTCCTGAAGCACCGCGACGCGGCCGGCGAGGCCACGCGGGTGAAGACGGAGCACTCGGAGGCGGTCAACGCGCTCGAGGCCCGCATGGCCGAGTTGCGTCACCTCGAGGCCGAGCTGGAGACCATCCGCCAGGCCCACTACGGTGCCGGCGACGAACTGCACGCCGCGCAGGGCCGCATGGCCGAGGCGCAGATGGAGGTCAGCCGGCTGGAGGAGCGCATCCGCTACGTCGTCGAAGGCCGCCAGCGGCTGGAACAGCGCCTGACCGAGCTGCGGGCGCAGAACCAGCAGTGGCAGGACCGCGCCGAGCAGGCGCAAGTGGAGCTCGAGGACGTCGCCACGCAGATCGCCCAGGCCGAGGAGCAGAGCGAGATCCTCGCCGCCCAGGCCGAGGAGCAGGCGATGAAGCTGCCCGAGGTCGAGGACCAGGTGCGCGCCGCGCAGGGCCGCGCCAACGAGCAGCGCACCCAGGTCACGCAGGTCCAGCAGCAGATCCAGGTGCTGGCCGCGGAAAGTCGCAGCGTCGACGAACAGCTCAAGGGCCTGCGCGGCCGCCGCGAGCGCCTCGCGCAGGAGCGTCAAGGGCTGGCCGCGCCGCAGCACGACAAGCTCGACGAGGTGAAGCGCCTGTCGGTCGCCGCCGACGAGCAGCAGGCCGTCGCCGACGCGCGCCTCGCGGAACTCGCCGAAGCCGCGCCGGCCGCCGACGAGGCGCGCCAGCTGGCGCAGCGGGAATCGCAGCAGCAGGCCGCGAGGCTGACGGACATCGTCGCCCGACTGACCGCGCTGCGCGCACTGCAGGAGAAGGTGCAGACCGAAGGCAAGCTCAAGCCCTGGCTGGCCAAGCACGGCCTGCAGGACGTCAAGGGCCTGTGGACGCAGCTGCACATCACGCCGGGCTGGGAGAACGCCCTCGAGGCCGCGATGCGCGAGCGCATGGGCGCGCTGTCGGTCGGCCGGCTGGAGACGGTGCAGGCCTTCGCGTCCGATCCGCCGCCGGCGCGGCTCGCGTTCTATTCGCTGCCCAGTGGCGAGATCGTCAACACGCACCGTGCGCTGTCGCCGCTCAGCGACCTGCTGAAGCTGGACTCCAACGGCCTGAAGGCGCTGCTGAACGATTGGCTGGAGGGCATCTACACGGCCGAGTCCATCTCGGAGGCGCTGGCCCAGCGCCCCAAGCTGACCCATGGCGAGCTGATCATGACCCGCGACGGCCACGCCGTGAGCCAGTTCGCGGTGAGCTTCTACGCGCCCGACAGCGAGACCGCCGGTCTGCTGGCGCGCGCGCAGGAGATCGAGAACCTCGAACGCGAACAGCGTGCGCAGACGCTGATCGCCGACGAGTCGCGCGCGCAGGCCGTGCGGGCCGAAGCCGCCTACACGGACGCGTCGCAGCGCCTGGCGGTGGTGCGCCGCGAGGCCTCCGAGACGCAGGCCCGCGCGCACCAGCTGCAGGTCGAGCTGCTGCGCCTGGCGCAGCAGACCGAGGCCGCCGTCGCACGGCGCACGCAGCTGGACGACGAACTCGGCGAGATCGACGCGCAGAACGAAGCGCTGATGGAACGCCGCATGGAAGGCGAGGCCCGCTTCGAGGAACTGGACCAGCAGCTGGCGACGACGCAGGAGAAGCATGCCGAGCTCGACGAAGCGGTGATCAACGCCGAGCGCAAGCTGACCGAGGCCCGCGAACACCAGCGCGTGCTGGAGCGCCGCGCGCAGGAGGCTGTCTTCAGCGCCCGGGCGCTGGCGGCCAAGCGCGGCGAGCTGCAGCGCGCCATCGAGACCTCGCGCCAGCAGGTGCAGGTCAACGAGCAGACGGTGCAGAGCATGGCGCAGGAGCGCGCCGAGCTCGACGACGCCGCCGCGCAGGCCGGCCTGCAGGACGCGCTGGCGCTGAAGATGGAGCGCGAGCAGGCGCTGGCCGTCGTCCGCGCCAACTACGACGACCTCAGCCTGCGTCTGAAGCGCAGCGAGGAACAGCGCATGACCATCGAGCGCGCGCTCGAGCCGCTGCGCGAGCGCATCACCAGGCTGCAGCTCGACGAGCAGGCGGCCGCGCTGGGCGGCCAGCAATTCATGGAACAGCTGGTGGCGCAGAACGTCGACCTGGAGGCGCTCGCGAAGAGCGTCGAGGACGGCGGCGTCAAGCTCTACGGCCTGCAGGGCGAGATCGACCGCATCAACCGCGAGATCGCGGCGCTGGGCGCGGTGAACCTGGCCGCACTCGACGAACTGGGCGCGGCGCGCGAGCGCAAGACCTTCCTGGACGCGCAGATGGCCGACCTCACCAGCGCGATCACAACGCTGGAGGACGCGATCCACAAGATCGACCTGGAGACGCGCGATCTGCTGGGCTCGACCTTCACCCAGGTCAACGAACATTTCGGGCGCATGTTCCCGAGCCTGTTCGGCGGCGGCCAGGCCAAGCTGGTCATGACCGGCGACGAGATCCTGGACGCCGGCGTGCAGGTGATGGCGCAGCCGCCGGGCAAGAAGAATTCGACCATCCACCTGCTGTCGGGCGGCGAGAAGGCGCTGACGGCGATCGCGCTGGTGTTCGCGATCTTCCAGCTGAACCCGGCGCCTTTCTGCCTGCTGGACGAGGTGGATGCGCCGCTGGACGACGCCAACACCGAGCGTTACGCGCGGCTGGTGTCGGAGATGAGCAAGATCACGCAGTTCCTGTTCATCTCGCACAACAAGATCGCGATGGAGATGGCCAAGCAGCTCATCGGCGTGACGATGCAGGAGCAGGGCGTGTCGCGCATCGTGGCGGTGGACATGGAATCCGCGCTGGCGATGGCCGAGCAATGAGGACGACGACGGTGATCGCGGCGCAGGAGGCCTACGGGGCTGACGAGGCGCGCGGGACCGCAGGAGCAAACGAGCGATGACGACGGACTGGAACCTGACGACACTGTTGGCCGCGCTGGGCGGCGTGGTGCTGGTGGGACTGCTGGCGCAGGGGTGGTGGAGCGCGCGCAAGGCGGGCCCGCGGCGCGCCGAGGCGATCGTGCCGGCGGGCGACCGCCAGGAGCCGAGCCTGGGCGCCGGCGCTGCGGGTGGCACGGGGGGCGCGGGTGGCACGGGTGGTGCCATTGCGGGCGAATCGGCGCTCTCGCTGGACGGCAGGGTCGACGGCGAAGCGATGGACCCGCGCACGATGGACCTGCGCACGCTGGACGAGACCGTGCCGGCGATGGCCCGCGTGCGCAAGGCCTCGACGCGGATCGATGCCTTGATCGACGCGATCGCCACGATGACGCCGGAATCGCCGGTGAGCGGCGAGATGGCGCTGTCGCACCTGCCGGGCAGCCGGCGCGCGGGCACGAAGCCCTTCCACATCGAAGGCCTGAACGCCGACAGCGGCGAGTGGGAGTTGCCGCACCCGGGCCAGCGCTACGGTGAATTCCAGGCGGGGCTGCAGATGGCCAACCGCAGCGGCGCGCTCAACGAGATCGAGTACTCGGAGTTCGTGCAGAAGATCCAGGGCTTCGCGGACGGCATCGGCGCGATGCCGGAGTTCCCGGACATGCTGGACGTCGTGGGCCGGGCGCGGGAGCTCGACCAGTTCGCGGCCGGGCACGACGCGCAGCTGGCGATCGTGCTGAAGGCGCGCGGCGCCGCATGGACGCTGGGCTTCGTGCAGCAGGGGGCGCTGCGGCACGGCTTCGTGCCGGGGTCCATCCCGGGCCGGCTGGTGATGCCGGCGGCGGAGGAGGGCGCGCCGCCGCTGCTGACGCTGAACTTCGACGCCCAGGCGGCGCTGGCGGACGACCCGCAGGCCTCGTCGCTGCGGGAGCTGACGCTGTCGCTGGACGTGCTGCAGACGCCGGAGGCGCTGGAGCCCTTCGCGACCTGGCAGGAATCGGCGCGCAACCTGGCGCGCGATTTCGAAGCCGACGTCTGCGACGACCGCAACCAGATCCTGAACCTGCACGCCTTCCAGTCGATCGGGCAGGAGCTGTCGGAGCTCTACAAGTCCCTGGCCGCCCGCGATCTCGCCGCGGGCAGCGCGGTGGCGAGGCGACTGTTCAGCTGAGCGGCGGACACGGCGACAAGCACGCCGTCGCACGAACAACGGGCACCCGCAAGGTGCCCGTTGCGCATTCCGGCAGGCGGTCCGGGCGCCACCGACCGCCCCCACTCGAACCACCATGCGCAAGTTCGTGTAATTGCGACTCCGTGTTCATCTAGGTTGCGAGTCGGTTCGCAGAGGTTTCGGCTATCGCGTGACCACCCGCACATCGGCACAGTGGGGGCTTCTGTGTTGATGGGCGTGTCCTCGGCAACGGGGCGACGTTACGTGATGGCAATCGAGCATGAGCATGTGAAGGGGTATGCCGAGACGCGCAAGTCCGTTTCGATCGTCCCCAATCTGTGTGCGCTGAGCAAAGAGCGTGCGCCAGAAACCTGCCCCGATGTGTTCGCAGTGGCGACCGCTGAGGGTACCGCGCAACGATTGGCCGAACTGCTGGACATCCCGGTCCTGGAGGTGCTCCGGCGCGAGCAGGAGCATCGGCTTTTCTCTGTGTACGACCCCACCCGAGGACGCTCGGTGTATCCCCTATTTCAAGGAATTGACCCGTCCTGCCCCACGTTGACACCTCGGGCTCGCTGAAAGGGCGGGATCGAT
>CBIHMU010000178.1:0-5382 GCA_966211105.1 uncultured Burkholderiales bacterium | reverse complement strand
TTGCCGGGCGTGTCGACCTTGGGCGCCTCGGGGACCGCCGTCATCCGGCCCCAGGCCTTGCGCGTCAGATGCAGCGCCAGCAGACCGACGGGCATCCGCAGCCAGTGCGAGCGCACGTAGAGCGCGCCCTCGGCCAGGGCGTGGCCGGGCAGGCGGCAGCTGTCGTGGGCCGGGCGCAGCGCACGGCGATAGCAGGCGTCCAGCAGCCGCAGCGCCAACGGCCCGGGAGCCGGACCGAGTTCCGCCGGCAGGGCGTCCGGATACGGCGTGTCCAGCAGCATCCGGGTGTAGCGCAGCGCCAGCCACAGCGGACGGGACAGCCCGATCCGGCGCGCACGTGCGCTCAGCCGTGCCCAGAAGCCGTCGATCGCGCCGAACTCGCGCAGCAGCGCGTCGAGGTCGAACAGGTCGCGCAGCCCGTTGGGCAGCTCGCCTTCGTGGAACAGGTGGGCGGCGCTGTGCAGCAGCATGTCCTCGGGCGGCAGCACGAAGACGCCCGGGAGACCGGCGGAGGCCGGCAGAGGTCGCGGCGCGTCGAACAGGGCGCGGCTGTCCAGCGGCGTGCGTGCCGTCGGCGGCAGCAGCGTGTGGTGCACGTCCAGCGAGGTGCCCCGGCGCTTGTGATGCAGCGGCGGCAGCTCGTGCATCCAGTCGCGGTAATAGCGATGGTCGTAGGCGTCCAGCCCCTCGTCGAAGTCCCAGCCGTGCACCAGCAGCGTCGTTTCGCAGCGCGGCAGCTGCTCGGACGGGATCAGCAGGTCGATGTCGCTGAACATGCGGCCGGGCGCCGGCGCGTGTCCGCCGAGCGCATAGGCCGCGCCCTTGAGCAGGATCAGCGGACCGGGCAGGTCGGCCAGCGTCTGGCGCAGCAGGTCGACCTCGCGCCGCAGCATCTGCGCCTGCCGCCGCGACAGCAGCAGCGCCGAGCGCAGGTGCGGCTGCACCGGTGCCGGGAGGGCGGCCAGCCAGCCGCCCGTGTCCATCAACTCGGCCAGCTTGCCGGCCAGGTTGGACCGTCGCGCCTGGCGCAGCAGCAGGTCCCAGTCGGCCAGGCTCAGGCTGACGGCAATCGCGGGCTGCAGCAGCACACGGACCAGCAACGGGCGACGACGTTCGCCATGGCCGTGATGGCTGTGATGGCCGGGGTGACCGTGATCATGACGCGCGCTCACGGCGAAGCCTCCAGGAGCGCCTCGAAGTGCGCGACGGCCTCGTCGAGCCGGCTGTACTCGAAGCGGTAGCAGTCGCAGGCGTCGACCAGCCGTCCCACCGCCTGGAAGCCTTTCAGGCCGTGGATGTCGTAGTTGAAGGACTGCTCGGCGAGGTCCATGAACGCGCGTGAGCGTTCGATCGGCATCAGCTGCGCAGGTGCATCGGCGCGCCACGCGGGCAGCACGACCCACGCCGGTTGCGCGGGCGTGAGCCGGTGTTCGATCGCATCCTGCGGCGGGCGCACCAGCGCGACCGTGCCCTTGGAGGTGTTGGGCATCGAGGCGCTGAAGTGCGCGTCCGGCGCGAAGGCGCGGATCACCGGGATCGACGCGTTCTTCAGGTTGATGGGCCGCGCCATGCCGTGGACCAGTCCGGTCGACATGTCCAGCAGGCCGAGTTCGTCCGACAGCAGGCGCCAGCCGCGATGCGCCAGCGCCGCACACAGCGTGCTCTTGCCGGAGCCTGGCGGCGCGGGCATCAGCAGCGCGCGGCCGCCTCGCTCCAGCACCGCCGAGTGGATCAGCAGGAACTGATGGGCATGCGCGGCGATGCACCAGTTGATGCCCCATTCGAGCATCGCCAGCGCCTGCGCGGCGGGCAGCGGCGTGAACGAGCGCTGGCCGTCGAACCAGAATTCGGCGCGGCCCTGCAGGCGGCTCAGCCAATGCGGGCTGCGCAGGACGGCGACGTGGAAGTCGACGAAGTCGTCGTCATCGACGAGTTCGAAGTCGCGGTACATGGCCGCGACGTCGTCGGCCAGGTGGGGGATGTCCGACCGGATGCGCACGGTGAAGGGCGCGAGCCGCAGCGTCACGCCGCCGTCGCGCATCCGGGCCCGCAACACGGCGGTGTCGAGGTCCTGCAGTCTCAAGCGATCGGCTCCTGCGCCGGGACGTCCGCGGGAACCTCGACCAGCAGGTGCACCTCGGCCAGCCGGCTCAGGTGCAGATCCAGCAGATCCGCCAGCGCGTCGGGGGGGGGCGTCTCGTCCCACTCGACGTCCTGCGCCAGGCGTCGCAGCAGTGCATCGCGGGCCAGCGGCTGCTCGGAGAGCCATTCGGCCAACTGCGCACCAAGCGCGGCGATCAGGTGGGTGTCCCCGCTCACGGGGTCGAAAAAGACAGCGTGCTGCTCACCCTCCCAGGCGAGCAGCACGTCGTGGATCGGTGTCCGGCAGTGCCAGACTGGTCCTGGCATCAGCTCACTCGAGCGATGTAATTCTCGTGCAAGTACTGCTGGATCTGGGTCGTGGTCCAGGCCGCACCCGAGGAATTCGCCGGCTTGAAGTTCGGCTTGGCCATCAGATCGAGCATGTCGCCCGCGGACGTGACCGTGCACTGCGCAATCTTGGCGCCGCCCTCACCAGCGAGCACCACGTTCAGACGCGCCACGCACATGGCCGCCCCGTAGGTTCCCGTTGCGCCGACGACCTCAAAGACCTTTTTCGTGCCTGGGACGCCCAACAAGCCACCCGGATAGAGTTGCGAGACCTTCAAGTTCGCTTGCGCATACGCCACGTCGCTGGCCGACTTGGTCTTGAAGTACTTGGGGTTCACGCAGGTCCACGGCTTCGCGCCGTTCAAAACCAGACCGCGACCGGAGTTCTCCGCCCAGTTGGTGACGAACCAGCATTCGTTGTTCTCGACCACGTTGGCCGCCGCGCGTGCCTTCACGCTGGCGCCCCCGTCACGCAGGATCGCCGAGCCCCAGGCCGAGGTCGAATTGCAGTGCCACGCCATCGCCGGACGGCTGGCCAGTGTCAGCCCGACCGGCACCACGCCGGCCTGGATGAAACGGCGGCGGCGTTGCGAGACCACGGAACCCTTCACCGGGCTGACCGGGGTGGGGGTGGCCGAAGACTGCGGGGTGGTGTCGCTGCTGTTGTCCATATGCTCAGCTTTCGTGGTGCTACGTCGTCCTGATTCCTGCGGACGTTCAAGCGGATCGGCGCTCCCGTCCGACCTGCGATCACAGTGTTCCATACAAGCCTGCCACCGGATACCCCGCCCAACCCCTTGAACGGGTGGCGTGCGGCGTCCGTCACACGGCGGATAAGTCAGCGCCTGCTTACGCGGAATCGCTTGCCGTCGTTGACGCCGTATTCACATGTCCGACGATGGATCCGGCGGCATGAGGCGGTCGGCTCATGCCGGTGACGCCTTCAGGCGACAGCGTGTCGGCCGCACCGGCCCGTCCCGCAACTTCCCCGGCTTCCCCACCTGCCACGTCCAGATCGTCCTCGACCAGGAAACCGCCGCTCTGGTGCGCCCAGAGCTTGGCGTACAGGCCGCCCTGGGCCAGCAGGGACGCGTGGTCACCCTGCTCGACGATGCGGCCCTGGTCCATCACGATCAGCCGGTCCATCGCCGCGATCGTCGACAGCCGGTGCGCGATCGCCACCACCGTCTTGCCTTCCATCAGCCGGTAGAGGCTGCGCTGGATCGCGGCCTCCACCTCGGAGTCCAGCGCGCTGGTCGCCTCGTCGAGCAGCAGGATAGGCGCGTCCTTGAGCATCACGCGGGCGATGGCGATGCGCTGGCGCTGACCGCCCGACAGCTTCACGCCGCGCTCGCCGACGTGGGCGTCATACCCCTGGCGGCCTTTCGGGTCGGTCAGGCCGTCGATGAAGTCCACCGCCTCGGCCCGTTCGGCGGCGGCGCGCATCTCGTCCTCCGTCGCGTCGGGACGGCCGTACATGAGGTTGTCGCGCACCGAGCGGTGCAACAGGCTGGTGTCCTGGGTCACCATGCCGACCTGCCGTCTCAGGCTGTCCTGGGTGGCCAGGGCGATGTCCTGGCCGTCGATCAGCACCCGGCCCTTGTCCACGTCGTGGAAGCGCAGCAGCAGATTGACCAGCGTCGACTTGCCCGCGCCGGAGCGGCCCACCACGCCGATCTTCTCGCCGGGGCGGATCGTCAGGGTCAGGTCGTGCAGCACGGTCTTGCGGCCGCCGTAGCTGAAGTCGACGTGGTCGAAGCGCACCTCGCCGCGGGTCACCTCGAGTGCGCGGGCGCCCTCGGCGTCCTGGATCGCGATCGGGCGCGACAGCGTCGTGATGCCGTCCTGGACGGTGCCGATGTTCTCGAACAGGCTGGCCATCTCCCACATGATCCAGTGGGAGATCCCGTTCAGTCTCAGCGCCATCGCGGTGGCGGCGGCGACCGCGCCGATCCCGACCTGGCCCTGCGTCCACAGCCAGACCGTCATGCCGGCGGTCGAGGCGATCAGGCCCATCGACAGCGCGTGGTTGACGATCTCGAAGCCGCTGATCAGCCGCATCTGGCGGTAGGCGGTGTTCAGGAAATCCTGCATCGCCCCGCGCGCGAAACCGGCCTCCCGGTTGGAGTGCGAGAACAGCTTGACCGTGCTGATGTTGGTGTATGCGTCGGTGATGCGGCCGGTCATCAGGCTGCGGGCGTCGGCCTGCGCGGTCGCGGCCTTGCCCAGGCGCGGCACGAAGTAGCTCAGCGCCACCACGTAGCAGGCCAGCCAGCCCAGGAAGGGCAGCAGCAGCGTCGCGTCGAAGCTGCCGACGACACCCAGCATCGTCACGAAGTAGATCGTGATGAACACCAGGATGTCGGTGACGATCAGCCAGCATTCGCGCACGGCCAGGGCCGTCTGCATCAGCTTGGCCGACACGCGACCGGCGAACTCGTCCTGGTAGAAGCTCATGCTCTGCGCGAGCAGGTGGCGGTGGAAGTTCCAGCGCAGGCGCATCGGGAAGTTGCTGGACAGGCCCTGGTACTTGCTCATCGACTGCAGCGCAATCAGCAGCGGGCTGGCGAGCAGGATGCCGCCGAGCATCAGCAGCTTGCCCCGCTGCGTCGCCCACCACTGCGCGGGGGGCACCTGGCTGAGCCAGTCGACGATCGAGCCCAGCATCGAGAACAGCAGCGCCTCGAAGGCGCCGATGGCGGCCGTCAGGACGATGAGCACCCCCACCAGGCCGCGCATCCCGTGCGAGCCGGCCCAGACGAAGGCGAAGAAGCCCCGGGGCGGCTGAGGCGCCGGGGTCTGCGGAAACGGATCGACGAGCTTTTCGAACCAGCCAAACACGGCGGTCTCCCTGTCACTTCTGCGAGACCGCTGAGCCTACAGGAGCCGGGTGGCGGGCGCACCCCACCCCCGCTCCGGTGGCGGGTGGGTGGGGTGAACGGGGGGATTCCC
>CBIHMU010000177.1:0-5413 GCA_966211105.1 uncultured Burkholderiales bacterium | reverse complement strand
GCGAGGAGGAGGGCCACGGCCTAAGGATGCTCTTCGCGGTGAAGGCGCCGGTAGGCGCTGAAGTGGCGCAGGGACGCCTGGGTGTCTCCCAGGCGCTCCATCAATACGCCCAGGTTGTAATGCGCGTCGGCGAGGGTGTCGTCCAGCTCAAGCGCACGCCGATAGGCGTCGACCGCCAGCGCAGGACGGCCCGAGTCCTCCAAGGCAGCACCGCGGTTGAAGTGAACGAGCGGGGTCTGGCCGCAGTGCTCCAGGGCCTGGTCGTACAGCGCGACCGCCTCCAGACAGCGTTTGGCCTCGCACAGCATCGCGCCCAGATTGACGTACGCGGCGCTCAGACAGGGGTCGAGGTCGATCGCGCGCCGATAGGCGCTTTCGGCCGCGGCCGCGTCCGAGGCTTCGAGCCGGACCGCCTGCTGGCACCAGTATGCGGCGCCTCGCGCCGCGGGTGGAGCCCGTGGACCGTCCGGCGTCAGCTCGGCGGGCGCTGACTCATCCAGCGCGAGCAGCATCGTGCGTGCCGTGTCCGTCGGCCGCTTCCACCGTGCCAGCGTTGGCTCGCACGCGCACGCTGGCAAGGTGCCTTGGACCGGGAAGGGTCGAGCGCACGTTCTTCAACGACTGGATGATTTTCTTTGGCGGGATGCGGGCATCGCGCAGCCCCTTGGCGGTGCGCAGCACGATGAGGTCTTGCAGGGAGAAGCCTCCTGACGAGTCAGGGTGGACCACTCCGGCGTCCGTCAGTGAGCGGATGAACGCGCGCGGCAGCCCCACCAGCTTGTCGACCTGACGCGCGGAATAGTCGGCGCCCGAAGCCATGTTCACTTGCGCGCTCGCGTTCTGGGCGCCGGCGCTGCAACGGGCTCAGGCGTGGGGGCTGCGCGTTTGGCGGGCTTGCGCACGGCAGGAGCCGCTTCGGCCTTGAGCCTGGTGACGTTGGAGGGCGTTTTGACGGCCTTGTCGGCCCTATCGCCTTTATCGGTCTTATCGGCCTTATCGGCCTTATCGGCCTTGGCGGCAGGCTTCTTGGCGAGGCTTGAGCGCAATGCCTCCATCAGGTCGATGACCTGACCGCCCGCGACGACCTCGTCTTCGGAGTGTGACGACGCCACGATCTGCTTGCCGGCGACCTTCTCATCGATGGCTGCGAGCACACGCGCCTTTTCCTCGTCCTGAAACTCCTCGGGGCGGAAGTCGTCCTCCGCGATCGTTTCCACCAGCTTCAGGGCCAGTTGCAGCTCGCTGCTGGAGACGGGCGCATGCTCGATGTTGAGGTCCACCAGCGAGCGCACCTCCTCGGCGTAGCGCAGCTGCTGGAGGATGAGCCCATCGGCATTGGCTCGCACCTGCACGATGTACTGCTTGGCCTTGAAGGCCCACTTGGCCAGCGCGCAGCGGTCGGAGCGACGCATGGCTTCCGCGAGCAACGCGTAGGGCTTGGCGCCGCGCTTGTCTGGCGCGAGCAGATAGCTCTTGTCGTAAAAAAGGGGATCGATGGAGGCTTGAGGGACGAACGACACGATGTCGATGACGTGGCTGCTGCCTTCCTCGAGATTCTTGAGCTCGTCCTGCGTGAAGAGAACGAAGTGGTCCTTCTCGACCTCGTACCCCTTGACCATGTCCTTGCGATCCACCACTTTCTTGGACCGCTCGTTGACATACTGCTGCTTCAGGCGCGAGCCGTCCTTGTCCAGCAGATTGAAACGGATCTCAGATCCGGATTCGGTCGCCGAGAACAGCCGTACCGGCACGTTGACCAGACCGAAGCTGAGCGTGAGCGATGCAATGGAGCGGGCAGATGTGACCATGGTGCCTCCTGGCATGCGCCCAACAATAATTGCGAGGCCGTGCGGGAAGGAGCAGCCAAGGTGCGGTGGCGTTGTAGGACGTTGCCGCGAGTCGACGTCCACTCGCGGACCGCTGCCGACTGAGGCGTGTGTCGGTAAGAGGTGGTCCACAGGCGGTCGCGCCGCGAGGGCGCTCCCCCGTGAAGGACCACGAGAGGTCTGAGTCCAAGCTTCGCCTGCTCATCGCGATGGCACGTGACTTCAGCGCGTCTTCCAAGCGCTCTCACGAAAGCCCGACTTACCTGGACACCCTCAGGCCAGCGAACAAGCCAGCGAGCAAAACAACGAGCGAACCAGCGAGCAAACCAACGAGTGAACGGTCGCGCATGGGATCCTCGTGCACCCGCTGCGTGACATCCAGGCTCTTCGACCATGGAGTGCCGCGGCTGACTGCAACCATCGCGATCTTCCTTCCGGGTTGCTTCGTCATGGGCGTACTTCCGCCCAAAAGAACGGGTGCGCCGCTGCGCTTAGGAGGGCGGTTTGCCAACACCTCCTTACATTTCAAGGAGAGCGAGATGAACCCCTGGCAAGCGAAGCCCACGGAACGCAGGACGGATAACGCGCGTCGCGAAGCCTTCGAGCAGCGAGATCGGAGCAAGCGTGTGTGCGATGCGCCGCGTGAGTCAAAGGCAATTCAGAAGCTCGCGCCGACGGTTCCCGCTTCGCGATTGTTCTGACAACGCCATAGCGAGAATTCGCCACGAGCTCGGCCGCACGGCGGCGCACCGTACTTCGCCACAGGCGAGGCCGAACGGCTTGCGGAGGCGGAGCTGCACGCGCAGACCGGCTTCAAAGTGCGAGTGACGCGCTGATTGGCCGCCGGGGCGCCACCCTAGAATGCTGCCAGGAGGTGATCCATGCCAAGCATGTCAGGCGCGGAGCGAGACGTCATCCGGCGATTTGCGGCTGGTGAAAAGGCGTTGCGAGAGCGCGCGGTGGCGATCTTTCGCCAACACGAAACATCCCAGCCCAATCTGCCCGAAATCGGCTTCATGGCCGAAGCGACCTCACTGGCACCCGATCATCTGCTCCAAGCGCACTATCGCCGGCTGTTGTCGGCTGCGGGGGAGACTGAGTCAGCTGCCTGAGGTTGAGATTCTGCGAAGGGGTTCGCGCGTTGGCTATCGCTGCGCCGGGCGAGGTGACTTGGCGTGACGGCCTGGCATCACGACCGTCGTATCCCGCCATGCCCCAGCCGGCGAAGTCGTGGATTCGAGCGCAACGCTTCGCGCGGACGCCATGCGTTTGCGCACTCCGCGCACTCCGCGCACTTCGCACACTTCGAGCACTTCTCACACGGCGAGATACTCCGCGCATGGCAGGTGACAACGAAGCTCGGGGATTGCCCGTAGCGCCGCAAGACGAGGTCCAGGATCGAGATCCCCGTCCTGAACCACATTCCAATCCCCATCCCCATCCCCATCTGGATCACGATCCCGAGGCCAGCTCGCATGCCGAGCCTGACTTCCTATCCGCCGTACGGGAGGACCTGACCGACTGGCGTCAATGGCTGGCCCGCATCGTTGTTCTGGCGTTTGCCGTGGCCGCGGGCTTGGCTGTCGTGCTGTTCACGTGGGTCAGCGATCAGGCCATCGAAGGCTTCGCGACGCTGCGCGCGTGGTCGCCGTGGGCGCCGCTGGTGTGGACGCCCGTCTGCACCGCTGGGCTGGTGTGGCTCACGCGGCGTTTCGCACCCGGTGCGGCAGGCTCTGGCATTCCTCAGGTCATGGCGGCCTTGTCACCCAAGGTCGGCGCTGAGCAACAAGGTCTTTTTGTCTCGCTCAAGCTCAGTCTCGCAAAGCTGCTGCTGGTGTCGGGCGGACTGCTGGGGGGGCTGGCCATCGGCCGCGAGGGGCCGTCGGTGCAGATCGCGGCGGGTGTCATGCAGCACGCCCAGCGCTGGCTCCCTCGGCGCTCACCGATGAATCACGACGGGCTGCTGGTGGCAGGCGGGGCCGCGGGCATCGCCGCTGCATTCAACGCGCCGCTCGCGGGCGTCATGTTCGCCATCGAAGAACTCACTCGCAAGATCGAACAGCGCAGCAGCGGCCTCATCATCGCCGCCATCGTCCTGGCGGGTCTGATGGCCGTCTCGGTCTTCGGCAATGCCAGCTACTTCGGCCGCTTGCGCGTCGAGCACCTCACCTGGGCGCACCTGCTGCCGGGCTTGCTCACCGCTCTCGGCTGCGGCCTGGCCGGAGGCGTCTTCTCCCGGCTCCTGCAGCGCAGCCTGCTCGGCGGCAACGATCGCTTCAGTCATTGGCGCGCGCGGTTTCCGGTGAGATTCGCCTTTGGCTGCGGTTTGGCCATCGCCGTTCTGGGCCTGGTCAGCCATGGCGCGACGGATGGCAGCGGCTACGACTACACCAAGAGACTGGTCGAGGGGCATCTGGATCTGCCGGTGCTCTACGTCACGCTGCGCATCGTCGCCACGTGGCTGGCCGTCTGGTCGGGCGCACCGGGCGGCATCTTCGCGCCCTCGCTGGCCATCGGCGCGGGCATCGGCAGCGACATCGCCCAACTGACCCACACCACCGAGGGCGCGGCCGTCATGATCGCCATCGGCATGACAGCGTTCCTCGCGGCGGTGACGCAGGCGCCTGTGACGTCGTTCATCATCGTCATGGAGATGGTGGACGGCCACTCGATGGTCTTGAGCCTCATGGCCGCCGCGCTACTGGCGAGCCTGGTGTCCCGATGGATCAGCGTGCCGATCTACCACCGGCTTGCCCAGGCGCAGTTAGCCAGGCTGGCGCGGCTGCCGGGAGGTTCCGCGCAGGAGCCGGCCCGATCTGCGTAGTCGCCCAGATCGCACCTAGAGCAGCAGGAAGGCCGCCACGGCGACAGCGGTAGGGGCCAGCGCACCCAGGAGCAATCCGCCCGCGCCGACCGTTTCATCGGCAAAGCCGTTCTTCAGCAGCGCCATGCCGGCCGGATTGGGCGCATTGGCGATCACGGTCAGGCCGCCGCCTGCTACCGCGCCGGCCACCAGCATGTATTTGGCCTGTTCGCTCAAGCTCGGGATCAGTGAGCCGAGGTAGGTGAGTGCGGCGTTGTCGGTGATGGCCGTCAGGCCGAGCGCGCCGAAGAACAAAGCCAGCGGCTGCAGGCCCGACACGAGTGGCTGCAGCCACCAGCGCTGCAATCCCCCCAGGACCACGAGCCCCGCAAGGAAGAACGCCACCAGCAAGGCCTCGCGAATCAGCAGCGGCGCCTGGTAGCGATCGTAGGCTTGGGCCACCCCGAGGAAGAGCAAGAAGAGCCCAAGGAAGACAACGGGGTGATGGGCCATCATCACGATGCCGGCGAGCAAGGCCAGGTGCAGCGCGATCACGGGCCAGGGCACGGCGGCGTTACCGGGACTATCCGCCGATGCCGGTACGTGATCCCGCAGATGCTTTCGCAGCACGAACGACGCTGCCGTGGCGTTTGCAAGCACCGCCAACGCCGCTTTCCAGCCGAATGCGCTGGCCATGAACGCGCTGCTCCAGCCCCATTCACTGGCCACCATGAGGACTGGCGGCGCGGCAAAGGAGGTGAGGGTGCCGCCGATGGAGACATTG
>CBIHMU010000176.1:0-5542 GCA_966211105.1 uncultured Burkholderiales bacterium | reverse complement strand
CCGACTGCCCCGCCAGCACGAGGTCGCAGCCCAGCGCGAAGTTCGCGCCCGCGCCCGCGGCCACGCCGTTGACGGCGCACACGGTCGGCACCGGCATGCTGCGCAGGCGCAGCGCGAGCGGGATGTAGTAGTGGTCGAGCAGGTTGCCGATGTCCTTGGCCTTGGGCTTCTTCTGGGCGTGGTCGCTGCCCACCGGATCGGCGTGCCCGTCGAACTCCGGCTTGATGTGGGGATCCGACAGGTCCTGGCCCGCGCAGAAGGCGCGGCCCGCGCCCGTGATGAGCACCGCCCGCACGGTCTCGTCCTGCGCCGCGTCGTCGAGCGCCACTCTCAACTGGCCCAGCAGGCCGGTCGTGAACGCGTTCAGCGCCTGCGGCCGGTTCAGCGTGAGGACGCGGACGGCGCCCTCCGTGCTGATCAGCAGCGGACTGTCTTCGGCAGCGGTGGATGGGGTGGTGGTGGCGGTGCTCATTCGGCTTGTCTCCTCGGCCGGCGATGGATTCAGCTTTTTCAGCTTTTGTTGATCGGCTTCTATTTACCGACCGGTCGGTAGATACTACGAGCCATCGCATCGCAAGACAAGGTCGGAAACCTGGGGTTACCACCTAGAAGGAGCGCATTCCATGCCCTGCTACGCCATCGACGGCCTCTCGCCTGTCGTCCATCCGAGCGCCTACGTCCACCCGACGGCGGTGCTGATCGGGGACGTGATCGTCGGCCCGGACTGTTATGTGGGGCCTTGCGCCTCCTTGCGGGGGGACTTCGGGCGCATCCGGCTGATGGCCGGCGCCAACGTGCAGGACACCTGCGTGATCCATGGTTTCCCGGACTCGGACACGGTCGTCGAGACCAACGGCCACATCGGCCATGGCGCGGTGCTGCACGGCTGCGTGGTGCGGCACGACGCGCTGGTCGGCATGAACGCGGTGGTGATGGACGAGGCGGAGGTCGGCGCGTTCAGCATCGTCGCCGCCTGCGCGTTCGTGCGCGCGGGACTGAAGCTGCCGGAGAGGTCGCTCATCGCGGGCCTGCCCGCGAAGGTGATGCGTCCGCTGACCGAGGACGAGATCCGCTGGAAGCGCGTCGGCACCGAGACCTATCAAGACCTGGCACGGCGCTGTCATGCGAGCCTGGTGGAGGTCGAGCCGTTGGCCGAGGAAGAGGCGGACCGCCCTCGCCTGCAGGTCGGCGGGCCCAAGACCCTGGTCGCGACCCAGCGCGACGGCGAAGGCTGATTGACACGCTGATCGATCGCCTCGGCGGGCCGCCGCTGTTCCGCAGCAGCGCCGACCCGCGACCTCGCGCGCCAGGTACCCCGTTGGAATCCCTGGGAAGGCGCGGGCCGCCAGGTGCTGCGCTACGCCATCTCGGCGCGCCTGACCTGCACCTGGTCGATGAGCGAGGTGACCAGCCCGGCCGAGAGCCCGTCCACGCCCGCGCTGGCACAGGCCGCCGCGCCGGCGGCCACGGCCCAGCGCAGGTGGTCCTCGGGATCCTGCGTGCCGCCGTTCATGAGGCTGTAGAGCAGCCCGGCCATGGCGGCGTCGCCGGCACCGATGGTGTCGACGACATGGTCGAGCGGCGGTGGCGCGGCGCTCAGGTCCGCCTTCGGATGGAACAGCTGCGCGCCGCGCTCGCCCAGCGTCAGCATCACGATCGCGCGCGGGTTCCAGGCCGAGATCTGCGCCAGGCCCAGGTGGTGGTCGCGGCTGCGGAACAGGCCGCGGAGGTCCTCGTCCGACACCTTGATGACGTCCGCCAGCCGGCACATGCGTTCCAGCGTGCGGTCGTAGCGCGAGTCCATGGACATGCGGTAGTTCGGGTCGTAGCTGATGCGCACGCCCTCGTCCTTGAGGGATTCGGCCAGCGCGATCAAGCGGGCCGCGAGCGGTTCGCGGGTCAGGCTGATCGAGCCGAAGTGCGCCCAGCGCAGCGCGCGGCGCCAGCCGGCGGGCAAGGCATGGGGGCGGAAGTGCAGGTCGGCGCTGTCGTCGCCGACGAAGGCGTATTCCGGCGGATCGAGCTGATGGACGTAGGCCACCAGCGGCGACTTGGCGAACTGCTGGATGAAGCGCAGGTCCAGGCTGGCGTCGGCGCTGGCCTGCCAGATCGCCTGGCCGAACAGGTCCTTGCTGATGCCGCCGGCGAAGGCGCTGAGCTGGCCCAGGCGCGACATCGCGATGGCGACGTTCCAGGGCGAGCCGCCGCTGCGGCTGCGCCACTGCCCGGGGTCGACGCGGATCATGTCGGTGAGGGCTTCGCCGAAGGAGACGAAGCCGGCCAGGTCCGCATGGACCACGGTCGTGGGGGTCAGGCTCATGCCGCGATTCGAACCCTGCCGGGCTTGTCGTGCAAGTGACAGGTCCTACAGGGTGACGAGGGCGAATACCGTCCGCTTCGGGCCTGCGCGGGCGCGGGCGGGCTGGCGGCGGCACAATCCGGTCCATGACCGATGGTGTGATTCCGCTGCTCGATCTGCGCCAGATCGGGCGGACGCCTCCCGTGCCGCATCCGCTGCCGCCGCCGCGCAGCGGCCCGTGGCTGGATGCGCGCGGCCGGCCGCTGCGCGACCTGCGCATCTCCGTCACCGACCGCTGCAACTTCCGCTGCAGCTACTGCATGCCCAAGGACGTGTTCGACAAGGACTACGCCTTCCTCCCCCACCGCGACCTGCTCTCCTTCGAGGAGATCACCCGCCTGGCTCGCGTCTTCGCCCAGCTCGGCGTCCAGAAGCTGCGCCTGACCGGCGGCGAACCGCTGCTGCGCCGCCACCTCGAGGCGCTCATCGCCCAGCTGGCCGCCTTGCGCACGCCCGAGGGTCTTCCGCTCGATCTCACGCTCACCACCAACGGCTCGCTGCTCGCCCGCAAGGCGCAGGCGCTCAAGGACGCCGGACTCCAGCGCGTCACGGTCAGCCTGGACGCGCTCGACGACGCCATCTTCCGGCGCATGAACGACGTGGACTTCCCCGTCGCCGACGTGCTGCGCGGCATCGAGACCGCGCAGGCCGTCGGCCTGGCGCCGATCAAGGTCAACATGGTCGTCAAGCGCGGCACCAACGACGACCAGATCGTCCCGATGGCGCGCCACTTCCGCGGCACCGGCGTCGTGCTGCGCTTCATCGAGTACATGGACGTCGGCATGAGCAACGGCTGGCGCATGGACGAAGTCCTGCCCTCCGCGGACGTCCTCGCCCGGCTGCGCCAGGACGACGAACTGCGCGCCGACCTCGTCCCGCTCGCGCCCTCGTCCGACGGCGAGACCGCCACGCGCTGGGGCTACGCCGACGGCAGCGGCGAGATCGGCCTGATCTCCAGCGTCACGCAGGCCTTCTGCGGCGACTGCAACCGCGCGCGGCTCTCGACCGAGGGTCGCCTCTACACCTGCCTCTTCGCCGGCGACGGCCACGACCTGCGCGCGCTGCTGCGCGGCGACGCCGCCCACGCGGCCCGCAGCGACGACGAGATCGCCGCCGCGCTCGGCGCGCTCTGGACACGGCGCAACGACCGCTACTCCGAGCTCCGCGCCAGCCTGCCGGCGGCCACGGACGCCGGTCCGGCGCGCCGCGTCGAGATGCACTACATCGGCGGCTGATGCGCGCCACCGCGCTGATCCTCTGCGGCGGGCGCGCCACGCGCATGGGCGGCGTCGACAAGCCGCTGCAACCCTTCCTCGGCCGCCCCCTCGTCCATCACGTGCTCGAACGCATCGCGCCGCAGACCGGTGGCCGCGTCCGCATCAGCGCCAACCGCCACCTGGACGCGTACCGCCGCCTCGGGCATCCGGTCCTCGAGGACACGCTGCCGGACTTCCCCGGACCGCTCGCCGGCATCCTGGCCGGGCTGGACGCGATGGCCGCCGCCCCGGACGGCGACGACTGGCTGCTCGTGGTCAGCGGCGACAGCCCCTGGCTGCCCCTGGACCTCCTCGCCCGACTGGCCGCCGGACTGGGTCCCGGCCAGACCGCGGCCCTGGCACTCGGGCGCGAGGCGCCGGGCGAACCCCTGCGCAGCCAGCCGCTCGCGAGCCTGATCCACGCGGGTCACCGCGACTCGCTGGCCGACGCGCTGCGCACGGGCGAACGGCGCGTCGAAGGCTGGCTGGCCCGCCTGCCGCTGGCGCGCGTCGCCTTCGATGGCCCCGACGACGACCGCGCCTTCGCCAACATCAACGACAGGAGCGAGCTTGAGCGACTCGAACGACTCGGTTGACCCGGACGGCGGCATGAGCATCAGCACGAACGACGACGCGCACGTCGACCCCATCACGCTGCGCCTGCTGACCGAGGGCGACCTGCCCGCCTACAAGGCCTTGCGCGATGCGATGCTGGCCCGGCACGAACAGGCTTTCACCTCCGACGCGGAGACCGAGCGGGCCCGCGAGGCGGCGAGCTACCGGGTGCGGCTGCATCCGCAGGCGGGCGGCAAGTCGCTGTTCACGCTGGGCGCGTGGCAAGGGGATCGGCTGGTGGGTGCGTTGACCTGCGAGCACGAGAACCGCAGGAAGGTGCAGCACATCGCGCACCTGATCGGCATGATGGTCGATGACGAGTTCCGCGGCCGCGGCATCGGCAAGCGTCTGCTGCAGCAGGCGCTGGCCCTCCTGCGCCGCGAGCCGCGCCTCGAAGCCGTGACGCTGAGCGTGACCGCTGGCAATCAATCGGCCATCGCGGTCTACCGGCAGGCCGGTTTCACGCGTTACGGTCACCTCCCCCGCGCCATCCGTCTGTCCGACGGCCGTTACTGCGCCAAGGACCTGATGAGTCTGGACCTGCGGACTTAGGGACAGACCGCAGCCGCCCTCGCCGCCACATCGACGTCCACCGTCAGTTCATCCTGGATCGCGAGCAGCCCGCCGAGCACGGAGAACGGCGTGATGCCGAACTCGCTCTGACGCAGGACGAGCGCGCCTTGGGCTCTCAAGGCCGCATCTCCGGCAGGCCGGGCGACGCGCACCGGCACGTCGATCTCGCGGACCTGGCCGTGCCACTGCACCGCGAGCTTGATCGCCAGGACCGGGAACGCGCCCGCCACCGCCGTGCTGCGCATCCAGATCGTCGGGAAGCGTTCGCCGTCAACGGCGCGGAGCATGTTCGTCCGGGTGCCGGCGACATCGGAGGCCGTGGGTGTGCTGGCGAATTCGGGGCCGAGCCCGGCGCGCCACTCGGGCTTGTCGATGCCGACGTCGTCGAGCCGGAAGCCCAGTTCGACGCCGGCACCGGCGATGCCGTCGGCGGGCAGGAAGACCTGGCCCTGGAGCCGCTCGACGCCGAGCACGTGGTTGTGGCCGGCCTTGGCGAGCCGCCCCGCGCGGAACACGTGGATGCGCACCTGCGAGCCTGCGGCATCGATGCGGTAGAGCCGTCCTTCGCCCCGCTGCTGCGCTGCGAGCCAAGCCGGACAGGACGACGGCGCCGGTGTGCCCGGCGTCGCGCTCGCGTCCGACGCAACGCCCGCGGGCGGCACCGCGGCGATTGGTGCACTGCCGCATCCGGCGAGCGACAACGCCGCGGCCAGCATCGCAACGCCCGCGGGCGTTGCGT
>CBIHMU010000175.1:0-5624 GCA_966211105.1 uncultured Burkholderiales bacterium | reverse complement strand
GGCGGCGTGGCGGCGTGGCGGCGTGGCGGCGTGGCGGCGTGGCGGCGTGGCGGCGTGGCGGCGCGGCGGCGCGGCGGCGCGGCGGCGCGGCGGCGCGGCGGCCTGGCAATTCGCGCCGCAAAGGTTCCCATGAAAAGCTGGGGCGGAGGGGAATCGCGCACGACACTCGACGAACGACGACGTTTCCGGCATGGATTCGCGCTGGACCTCGACTCTCCACCCACGCAGATCACGATGTCTTCATATCCAGCAAGCGCGAGCAGCGCGCTCAGGCTGGACGAAGTGCCGGCGCGCCGCGCCTCAAATCGCCAGGCTCATCCACAAACTGCCGTCGCGCGAGCCCAAATCTCGGATCAGACGGTCCATGTCATGCGCCTTGTCGTAGAAACGGTCGGCCCCTCGAGAGAGCACCAACGGTTCATAGGTGCTCCGGTCATTGGCGCTGAGCACGATCAGCTTGCCCCGAAACCGATTGGCCCGGAGCCGCGACACCAGGCTGAGCCCGCTGCCACTGGCAATATTCAGGTCGATCAGGACGGCGTCCGGCGCGGTGAGCTGCATGGTGGTGAGCGCGGCGGACTCGCCATCGCTTTGACCGACAACCGTGGCGCCTGCCTCATCCTCCAAACGTTGCACCACCATGCGGCGCAACAAGGCCGAGTCTTCCACAACAACCAACTTCATCTTCACTCCTGTAGTGGCTGCATGATGCCGACTGCGGGGCCCTCCCGTCCAGGCGCCAGCCTCCGCTCTCGCGAAGGCTTTTGCGCTGAACATGTGTAGGCAAATCGAGCACGACTTCCAACGCGACTCCGCTTAGGGGACGTCGTCGCGTGAGCTCGTGGCCGCGGACGCTATAGGTCGTAGCTCCCGGCATCGGCCTCCCAGGTGCCATCGGGGTAGCGTCGTCGGAGCTCCCGCCCATGGTGTCGGAGTCGCCGTGGGCAGACGGCAAGCATCGGCCGCGCGCGCAGCTGTCGTGCCGGCCCGTCACGCTTGGCGTCTCACTTGGCGTCGCACTTGGCGTCGCACTTGGCGCCTCATTTGACGCCTCACTTGACGACTCACTTGACGACTCACTTGACGTCGACGCTTCCGAACGGCATGGGCGCTTCGCGCAGCGCGACGCACGCGGACGGCCACGCGGGGTCTGCCGGATTGAGCGCACTGCGCATGTAGGCCCACGTCATCTGCGCCACAGCCTCTACACGCGCCGGACTTTCGTCAGTGGTCTCCGCCGCGTCGTAGCCGGAGATCCCGCCAAGAATATGCTCGCCCCCGAATACGGTAAGCAGGGCCTTGGGTCCCGGGCTCAGCGTATAGGCGCCGGCCCGATACTCCGCCTGGTCGGAGAACATCGGGTTGACATCCCGGTCGCCGACGACGACGAGCGCGGGCGCGGTCATCGCGGAGAAGTCGAGCGTGCGCAGGACGGGATAGCGGTCGCGCGCGGCCCCGGTGAGGAATGCCGGGTTGCCCGGCCCGGCAATGATGACGCCGGCGGCGATCCGCCGGTCGCGCAGATCGACGACGGTGCCGTCGGCGTCCGTCACACGTTGCCCCAACAGCATCCCCGCGGTCATGCCGCCAAGCGAGTGCCCCGCCACAGCGACCCGCGCCCGGTCGACCCGGCCGCGCAGCCCAGGCACGGCGTCCTCGATGGCGTCGAGCGCATCAAGCACGCGCGTCATGTCCTCGGCGCGAGAGCGCCAGAACAGCGCGCCCTCAGGCCCGTTGGGGTCGACCACGCCGCGCAGCGTGGCCGACGACAGATGCGTCGGCTGGATGACGACGAAGCCGCGCGCGGCCCAATAGCTCGCAAGCGGCCCGTAGCCGTTGAGCGAGGACAGGTTGTTGGACGCGCCGTGCCCGTGGGAAAGAAGGACGATCGGAAGATTGTCGCCAGTTCCCGGCGCGGACACACGCACCTGCAGCGGAACTGGGCGCCCCTGCGCGGGAAGGACGACCGGGCTAACGGACACGACGGGCGCGGGCACGACGGAGACGGGGGTGCCGACGGACGAGACGGGAGTGGACATTGATGGTTCCTGCAGAGGTTGGGATCGCTCGGGTCACACCGCCAAAAAAAGGACGGTGCACTGATTGGCAAGCGAACGATATCGCCAGCAATCAAGACTGAATACAATGCAGAGTCCACATCTCATGTCTGAGAGTCCATAGATGGTTGACCCTTTGGCCGAGGTCGTCTCGCTGCTGCGTCCGAGTGCAGCCTTCGCCAAGATGGCGTCGGCCGCAGGGCCATGGATCGCGCGTCGCGCAGAGGCAGGTCGGCCATTCTTCTGTGCGATCGTCGCGGGTGTGACCCGGCTGACGATCGAAGGCCACGAGGCGCTGGTGCTCCAACAGGGTGACTTTGTCCTTGTCCCGGCCGCGTTCAACTTCACGGTGTCGAGCCTTGAGCCGCCAGCCGATGGCAAGGAGACGGGGCATGTCTTGCGCCCCGATGGCGAGATCCGGCACGGCGACCTGGACGCCCCACCCGAGGTGCGCATGCTTGTCGGCTACTGCGTTTTCGCGTCGCCGGACGCAAGTCTGCTGGTGTCGCTGCTTCCGCAGCTCGTGCATGTGCGCGGCGAACCGACACTCACCACGCTCGTGTCACTCGTCCACACGGAGTTCCGCGCCCGGCGCCCTGCGCGCGACGTCATGCTCGCCCGATTGCTGGACGTGCTCCTGATCGAGGCACTTCGCTCGGCGCCGGCCCACGCCGCGTCGCCCGGCCTTGTCCAGGGGCTCGCTGACGAGCGACTCGCGGCGGCGATCCGTCGGATGCACGAGCACCCGACGGCGTCGTGGACCGTGGCCGCACTCGCGCGCGAGGCCGCGATGTCCCGGTCCGCGTTCTTCGCCCGGTTCAGCCGGCTCGTCGGCGTGACGCCAATGGAGTATCTGCTCGGTTGGCGCATGGCGCTCGCCAAGCGCCTGCTGCGCCTGGACGGCGCGACGGTCGCCGACGTCGCAGGGCGCGTCGGGTACGGCTCCGCGAGCGCATTCAGCGTCGCATTCACGCGCCACGTCGGCCAGCCTCCCGCACACTTCGCGCGCCGTGATCGCGCGCACGCGCACGGCGCGCTCGGGGCAGATGTCGCGGTCTTGTGAACAGTGGACGACGCGCCGCAGCGTCGCGAGCCGCGCCAGTCCTGCTGCGGTCGGGTCAAGGGGCCGCTGACGGGGTTCTCTACCAAATCGGGTCAGGTGAGGCCACAGGTGGCGGCACTGTGCCCAAAGCCTCCGGATGCAAGCGCCGTGCAGGGCTCAAGGCTCCAGGGGATGCACCCGGCTTGATCGCCGGCCGGATTGAGCACGCGACGCCCATATGCCGCCGATTGGATGGACCGCAGTCGCGATTTCCGTAACCGGTCGGCTTGGACCGCTCGTTCGGATCGCTCGTTCGGACCGCTCGTTCGGACCGCTCGTTCAGACCGCTCTTTCGAACCACTTGTTCAGTGCGGTCGCTGGATGCGATCGCACGCACGGCCACACGAACGCGACCGCTTCACCTCGCACGAGACGGCGCCGGGAAGGGTGGGAGTTCGAAGCTGGGGACGGTCAACGAAACCTCGGTTGGCAACGCGCCCGTCTGGCCGGTGCGCAGGAATTCAAAGATCGCTTCTTTGGCAGCCGCGCTCTGGCGCAGTTGATAGAAGGCGCCATCATGCCCCCCGCGATGCACCAGGATTGCGCGTCCGTTGGGGAAGTAGGGCAGCAGCCCGAGCGTGTTCTCGATCGGGGTGGACGTGTCCCAGTCGCCGTGGACGAACACGACAGGAATTGGCGAAACGCGCGGCAATCGGACGCTGTCGCCCATATCCCGAGTGGGCCAATCGGACGCTGAAGAAATATTGCTTTCGAAATTCCAGGTTCCAAGCAGGTCGGTGGCGGGGTCCGTCCGCATCTGGTGTTCGCGCTCTGCGGTGACGCCCAGACTGCTGTCGACGAGTGGTCCGATCAAGGTCACGGGCGCGGCGCGGCGGTCATGAAGGGTCTCCCGCGCCCAATCCTCGTACCGGCCGTGGTACAGCGACAGGATGAACGCCGGCCATCGCGCCGCGTCGCTGGTCCGCGACAGCAGGGCAAGCTGCAGATCCTCCTTGCCCAGCGCGACAACCTGGCGCTTGCCGACCTCGTCAACCACGACCACACGCACGACCTTCGGCGTGGCCTGCGACGCGAATCGCCGATGAAGGGCGCGAACGGCCTCCATCACGCCACCTTGCGGAAGGTAAGGCGCGAGGCCCGCATCACGATCGGCGTCGTAGGCGATGCGCTGCAGAGCGCCGAATACATGGGTCGGCATGTCATAGCCGCTGTTCAGCGGCTCGACGGACGAGAGCACCGCGCGGGCGACGATCTCAGGGTGGAACCGCATCACTGCGAGCGACCACTGTGAACCGAAGCTGCCTCCGAAAAGACTGATCCTGTCGTAGCGCAGCGACTTTCGCAACGCGTCGACGTCCGCTGCGAACGCTTCGATCGTGTATCCCGAGAGATCCTTGTCCGCATGATGTGCCACCGCACGGATCGCCAACGCACGCATGGCGCGCGCCTCCGCCTGCACCGACGCCGGCCGGTCCAGGGGCGATGCATCGGGCATCTCGACCAACTTTTCTCCCCGGGTCGTGTAGCCGCGCTGCCCCACGATGACCAAATCGCCCACCGGGCGAAAGCTCAACCAGGAGCGCAAGCGGGCCTGGGCCGCGTCGCCGCTATCGGTGAAGGCGCCCAACACGTCGAGGCCGGGGCCGCCGGGCAGCCAGAACACGGGCGGCGCGCCGGTTGGATGAAGCGCCTTGATGCGGGCAAAACCGATCGCTATCGTTCGGCTGTTGGGCTTGCCTCGGTTCTCGGGCACAAAGAGCGTGCCCACCTCATAGTCGATCGTTTCTCCGCCCGCCAAGGTGACAGCACGCTGCTTGATGCTGATGCGATCGGCAGTGGACTGTGCGCACACCCGCTCGCTATGGAGGGCAAGCACCATCAGTGCGGTGAACAGAACTCGAATCGAGCGCACACAAAGCTCCTTGAACCTGATCATCCGCTGCATGAACGGCAACGGGGCCTTGCGGAGCCACAGGAGCACCGCGTCGCATCAGCCATTGACCAACCGATCGTACCTATGTGCTACGGCTGGCGCGCACCCAGCAGCGCCGTTGAAGTCCCGCGAGATGCCGCGAGATGCCGCTAGCTGGCGAAAGATGCCGCGAGCAGGCCCCCGAGTTCAGCGGATCCCTTCCCGCCGTCCCCACTGCGACTGGCATGAGAGCAGACGGCCGGGCAATCACTCGTTCAGCGGTGCGTCGAAGACGCCTGCCGTCAGGGCGGCATCGGGCCATGCCAATGTGTCGCGTTCCTTACTGCCGTCCCCGGAGCGCGGACAGTCCGCGAGGCGCAAGTCAGCTCCGGGACACACGACATCCGCGACAGCCGCAGCAGGTGCAACGTCCGCCGCATGGGCGGGGTCAGCGGCTTGGACGGTGTCCGAGGTGCCCGCGTCGCGTGAAGCACCCGCGGCGCCACTAAAGCGCTCCCGCACGAGACCGGCGGAACGAGCGGCGGGACCAGCGGCGGGACCAGCGGCGGGACCAGCGGCGGGACCAGCGGCG
>CBIHMU010000174.1:0-5640 GCA_966211105.1 uncultured Burkholderiales bacterium | reverse complement strand
GGGCCACGCGCAGGCCGCGGGCGCCGAGCGCCAGCGCCAGGCTGCGACCGACGCAGCCGTCGCCGCGCACCAGGACATCGAACTTTTCCATGGAGGACGATTGTAGGCAGGGGCGATGGGAGCGTGCCCGGCGGAGTTCCAGGCGGGATCACCGGCGGGACCGGCGGTGTGAATGGCGCGTATGGGCGCGTATGGGCGCGTATGGGCGCGTATGGGCATGCAGGGGCATGCAGGGGCATGCAGGGGCGCGGAAGGGCAGCGGAACGGCGGCGGGAGCGCCGCTTGACTAAAATGCCGGTTTCGCCCGCGCGCTGCCGCAGGCCAGAACCGCCTCCAGCATTCCCCCAAGCATTTCCCCGAAAGCCAACCATGAGCCTCAAATGCGGCATCGTGGGCCTGCCCAATGTCGGCAAGTCCACCCTCTTCAACGCGCTGACGAAGGCCGGCATCGCTGCCGAGAACTACCCCTTCTGCACGATCGAGCCGAACGTGGGCATCGTCGAACTGCCGGATCCGCGGCTGGGCCAGCTGGCGGAGATCGTCAAGCCTGAGCGCATCGTGCCGGCGATCGTCGAGTTCGTGGACATCGCGGGCCTGGTGGCGGGGGCGTCGAAGGGCGAAGGCCTGGGCAACCAGTTCCTGTCGCACATCCGCGAGACCGACGCGATCGTGAACGTGGTGCGCTGCTTCGAGGATCCGAACGTGATCCACGTCAACGGCAAGGTGGATCCGATCTCCGACATCGAGGTGATCCAGACCGAGCTGTGCCTGGCCGACCTGGGGACGGTGGAGAAGAGCCTGCACCGCTACAACAAGGTGGCGCGCGCCGGCGACAAGGACGCGGCGGCGCTGGTGAAGGTGCTGGAGAAGTGCCAGGTCGCGCTGGACCAGGCCCGGCCGGTGCGGTCCATCGATTTCAGCAAGGAAGAGCTGGTCATCCTGAAGCCGCTGTGCCTGATCACGGCCAAGCCGGCGATGTTCGTGGGCAACGTGGCGGAAGACGGTTTCGAGAACAACCCCTTCCTGGACCGCCTGAAGGAGTACGCGGCCGGGCAGAACGCGCCGGTGGTCGCGATCTGCGCCAAGACCGAAGCCGAGCTGTCGGAGATGGAAGACGAGGACCGCGCGATGTTCCTGGCCGAGATGGGCCAGGACGAGCCGGGCCTGAACCGCCTGATCCGCGCGGGCTTCAAGCTGCTGGGCCTGCAGACCTACTTCACGGCGGGCGTGAAGGAAGTGCGCGCGTGGACCATCCACATCGGCGACACGGCGCCGCAGGCGGCCGGTGTCATCCACACCGACTTCGAGCGCGGCTTCATCCGCGCGCAGACGATCGCCTTCGACGACTTCATCCAGTTCAAGGGGGAACAGGCCGCCAAGGACGCCGGCAAGATGCGCGCGGAAGGCAAGGACTATGTCGTCAAGGACGGCGACGTGCTGAACTTCCTGTTCAACGTCTGACCGCTCGCGTCCTCAGAGGGCTTCGACCAGCGACCGCGCCGCCCGCCAGTCGGCGGTGCCGAAGCCCTCGTTGAAGCGGGCGAACACGGGTTCGAGCACGGCCCGGGCTTCCGCCAGGCGATCCTGCGCCTGCCAGTGGCGTGCCAGGCTCGTGGCGGTGCGCAGTTCCCAGGAGGCCGCCTCCTGCTCGCGGGCCAGTGCCAGCGAGCGGTGCAGCAACAGCTCCCCGCGGACATCGCCCTCTCGGGAGCATGCCCGCAAGGCCCGCATCCCCTGCAGGCGCAGGGCTTCGGCGGCGCACCAGCCCACCATGCCGGACTCGACGCGCTGGATGCAGCGCGGCGTCAGCCAGCGGTCGTCGAGCGTGGCCAGGTGGTCGGCCAGCACGGGCAGCGGCTCCTCGAACCAGCTGGCGTCCGCGTCCGGCGGCACCTCGCCGCCTTCGCGCAACGCCACCATGGTGCGCAGTCCCCGGCTCCAGCGCAGCCAGTGCGAAAACCCGAGCAGCTTCTCGAGGTCGACAAGCTGGTTCGCCAACAGTCTGGCGGGTTCGGCGAGGCCGCTCCACATGGCGATGACCAGCGAGCCCATCACGATGACCTGGCAATGCGCCAGAGGTGAGTCGGTGAGGGCCTGCTCGATCGCCTCCTGCGCCATCGCCGCAGCGCTGTCGGGACGCCCCTGCATCCACAAGGTCCGCGCCAGCATCACCCGCATGGATACGCGCAGCTCGACGGGCGACGGGTTGTAGCTCAAGGGGATCGTCCGCCAGGACTCGCCGAGGACGCCCTGCGCCTTGTCGGCGGCGAGGGCGTGCCGACCGGCGAAGTGCAGCGTCTGCGCCTGGATGCGCCCCGACACGAGGCGTGCGACGGGATCCGCCATGTGGTCGGCGAGCAGCGCCATCTTGTCCGCCCAGACGCCGCCCTCCTTGAAATCGCCGCGGAACACGGCCATCGCCCACATCCCGTTGCAGCCCGCGAAACGCTGAAGCAGCTGATCCCCGCTGGTCAGCGAGGTGGCGGCCGTCTCGAGCGTCAGCGCCAGCGACGCGTCCGTGGCCAGGCCGAGGCACGCGATCAGGAAGGTCAACCGCTTGCGACGCGCATCGGCGTCCGCCAGGTCGAGCGCGGCGACGGGGTCGTCGCCTTGGCGCGCGATCACATCGATCGCGCGCTTCACGCGGTCGGTGAACTCGTCCACCAGCAGCATCTGACGTCCGATCGCAAAACCGGCGATCGTCAGGTCGACGCCCAGCGCGATGTCGCCCTCCGCCGTGAAGGCCCAGTCGAGCGCGGCGCGGATGTCGTCGATCAACGGCGCGTAGCGGGCCATCCACTGCTGCCGGCTCATCCGGTTCCAGGCCCCCTCGGCCTCGGCGAGCACGCCCGACAACCAGCGCGCATGGCGCAGGCTCACGGCCTGGCGCTCACCGGCCTCGTCCAGCTTCTGTCCGGCGTAGGCGCGGGTGGTGTCGAGCAGGCGTCGCAATTCGGGATTGCCGCCGCGGGCCGGGGCGACCAGCGACTTGGCCATGAGATCGAGCAGGCTGTCCTGGATGTCGTCGGCGCCCACGGCGGCATCGGCGACCACCTGCTCCGCCGCTGCGGCGCTGAAGCCGCTGCGGAACACCGACAGCCGGCGCAGCACGGTCTGTTCCACCGGCGAGAGCAGCCGGTAGCTCCATTCCAGCAGCGCCGCCAGCGTGCTGTGCCGGGCCGGCGCGTGGCGGCGCCTCACCGGCAGCTGCAGGAGCAGGCCTTCGAGCTGGTCCGACAGGGCGGCGATGGACAGCGCGTCGACCCGCGCGGCGACGATCTCGATGGCCAACGCGATGCCGTCCAGGCGGGTGCACAGGGAGACCAGCTGCGGCACGTCGTCATCGCTGAGCGTGAACCCGGGCGAGGCCGCCTTCGCGCGCTCGACGAACAGGCGCAGCGCGGGGAAGCTCATCGCGTGGTCGGCGGCGACCACCTCGCCGGGCTGCGGCAGGCGCAGGGGCGGAAGCCGGAAGATCCACTCGCCGCGGGCCCGCAGCGGCTCCCGGCTGGTGGCGAGCACGGCCACCCGCGACCCCGCGCCGCCGAGCACTTCGGCCAGGTCGGCGGCCGCCTCGATGACGTGCTCGCAGCTGTCCAGCACCACCAGCGCGCGGCGCGCGTTCGCCCACTGCTGCAACACGGTCTGCGCCGAGGTGTAGTCGGTGAGACAACCCACCGTGGCGGCGACCCGCTGCGCGAGCAGGCTGGGATCGACGACCGGCGCCAGATCCACGACATAGACCCCGTCCGGATAGTCGCCGGCCGCCGCATGCGCCGCCGCCACCGCGACGGTGGTCTTGCCCATGCCGCCCGCGGCGAGGAGGGTGACGAAACCATGCTGGTCCAGCTGCGCCACCACCCGGGCGATGGCCTCTTCCCGGCCCAGGATGTCGAGGCGCCTGGCCGGAAGTGCGGCCTGCGGCGCACTGGCGCGGCTGGCATCCACGAGCGTGAAGCGGGGCTCCGCATCGTCGGGATACCAGGCCACGTACCAGCCCTCGGCATGCAGGCCCAGCGCGTTGTTGATCTCGCCCACGCGCGCACACAGGCGCTCGAGCGCCTCGTCCTGGCCGGCCGAGCTGGCGGAGCCGGACGTCGCCAGTTGCGCTGGCGAGAGGCCGGCCGGGGCGGCTGCGATCGCGGCGAGCAAGGCGATCGCCGGGGCGTCAAGATCGACGGCGCGCGCGCCGACGCGCAGGCCCAGCGGCGAGCCGGTCAGCAGGAAGGGCCCGAAGGCGAGGGATCCGGTCTCGCTCATGACCACGGGGAGGGGGACTCTTTCAAGGCGTCTTGGAGGCTCGCATGGTCGCACCGGTGCCTGCGCCCAGGCGTGAATTTGCGTGAATCCTGAAGGCCGCCGCCGCCCGCCCGTCGCGCAATCGGTATGGTCACGCCATCGATCGATGCCGAGTCCCGTTGCTCGCCTGCCCAGACATGCCCCCCTCGCCAAACACCGACCTTGCCGACCTTGCCGGCCGCATGGACCGCCTGCCGCTCACCCGGCTGCACCTCATGGCCATGTTGACCTGCGGCATCGGCATGACGATCGACACCCTGGAGATGGCTTTCGGCGGCGTGCTCGGCACCGTGTTCTCGGCGCAGTCTCCGCGGGTGCCGCCCGGCGAGCTCGGCCTGCTGCTGTCCGCCGTGTTCATCGGCGCCGTGCTGGGCGCGCCCTTGCTGGGCTGGTGGGCCGACCGGCACGGACGGCGAGGCGCGCTGGTCGGGTTGATGCTGTGGATCGCGCTCACGTCGCTGGGGGCCGCGATGGCGGACGGCGTCGGTCAACTCACGCTGTGCCGCTTCCTCGCCGGCCTGGCGCTCGGGGGCTATCCGCCGATCGTCATCGCCTACCTCACGGACCTGCTGCCGCCGCAGCGCCGCGGCACGCTGATCTTCCTGAGCCTCACGCCCTCCCTGCTGGGACCGCCGGCCGCGATCTTCCTGGTGCGCTGGCTGGCGCCGCTGCAGCCGCTCGGCCTGGAGGGCTGGCGCTGGGGCTTCCTCGTGGGCAGCGCCTGCGCCCTCCTGTCCGCCCTCTCCTTCCTCGCGTTGCCGGAGTCGGCGCGCTGGTTGCGCGCGCGGGGCAGGAACGCGCAGGCCGAGGCGGTCCTGCACGCCTTCGAACGCTCCTCCACCGTGATGGCCGCGCCGCCCGATGCCGTCGTCGGCGCGCCCGCCGCCACCCCGGCGTCGGTCGCCCCGGCACCGCCGCACCGGCGCTGGCTGGCGGTGGTGGGGCTGTTCTCGCTCAGCCCGTGGGCGACCATCGCCTTTCCGCTGCTGACGGGCGCCGTGCTCGCCCAACGCGGCTTTCAACTGGACGCGGCGCTGCTGATCTTCGGCCTCTCCTCCCTGGGGCCGCTGTTGGGCACCCTGCTCGCGTCCACCCTGATGGACCGGGTCGATCGCCGGGTCGCGATGGCGGCCTGCATCGTCGCCATGCTCGCCTGCGGCGCAGCGTTCAACTTCAGCACCGGCACCGCGTCGTTGATCGTGGCGATGGCCTTGTTCAACCTCTCCGTGTCGCTCTACGTGCCGCTGCTGACGGTCTACAGCGCCGAGCTGTTCCCGACCCGCCAGCGCGCCTCGGCCACGTCCATCGCGTGGTCGATCAACCGCCTCGGGGGCGCGCTGG
>CBIHMU010000173.1:0-5755 GCA_966211105.1 uncultured Burkholderiales bacterium | reverse complement strand
CCCTCCTACCTGACCGACTTCGTCGTCGTCGGCCCCGGCGGCGACATCGAACACGAGCCCGCCGACCGTCTGCGGGATCGACTCCACGAGGCCGCCGCCGACGGCGATGTGGCCACGACCGAGGACCTGCTGGAACGGATCCAGCAACGCAGCGGTTGGGGTGGCGAGATCACCGCCAGGACGCATTTCGACATCCTGCAGACGGCGTTCGAGGCCGCCGTGCGCGCGGGTCACGAGGCCACGGGCACCGCCTGCCTGCGCGCCATGGCCCAGGATGCCGAACTCAAGGAACTCGCCCGGGACGGCATGCCCGCCACCTTGTCACTCGGGGGCAGCAGGTCGAACGATGCCGTCGTCAGGATCACGCCCGAAGTGCTGGGCCGCAGGATCCGTCACATCGCAGAAGCCGCACGCGCCGGAATTGTTCCGCCTGGGCGCGCAGCGGCGCTCTTGCAGGGCGATGGCCCGCGACCCCTCCTGCGCGCGGTGCTTGCGACGCCTGATCGCTTCGGTGCGGCTGAGCACCCGACAGCGCTCCTGGAGAGCTATCTCAAGGGACTGTTGACGGCGCGGCTGCAGGGCGCCGCCAGCCTGAGCGAACAGGCGTTCGCGAAGATCCTGCTGGCCCCCGGCGGTGACGGCCAGCCCGCCATCGCCCAGTGTGGTCGGGACCAGGCCGCCATGATCCGATCGACGCTCAAGGATGCGCTCGACAGCGGATTGCTGAGGGCCTCGACGGTGAGGGACATCCTCCTGCACCTGTCCAGCGCCGAGGTGGACGAGTTGAGCGGCGAGGATGCGGCGCTCGCATGGCAGCGCTTCCAGGGTTCTTCCCGTTTCTGAGCCGCGGCCCCTCCCGCAGGGGGGCCGGCCCACCGTCGCCGCGGCCGGGATTCCGCCAAGCTTCAGCGCTTCTCCAGCGCATAGGCGCGCACATGGTCGCCGGGTGTCGTCCCGGTCGATCCGTGACCGCCCGCGATGACCAGCACGTACTGCCGGCCGTCCGCGCCGAGGTAGGTCATCGGCGTGGCCTGACCGCCGGCGGGCAGCCGGCCTTCCCACAGCACGCGGCCGTCGTTGACGTCGTAGGCGCGCACGTAGTCGTCCATGCTGCCCGACAGGAAGGCCACGCCCCCCGCCGTCATCAGCGGACCGCCCAGGCTGGGCACGCCCAGCTTGATCGGCACCGGCAGCGGCGACAGGTCGCGCACGGTGCCGTTGCGATGGCGCCAGACGACCTTGCCCTCGTTCAGGTCGACACCGGCCACCGTGCCCCACGGCGGCGCCTGGCACGGGATGCCCAGCGGCGAGGTGAAGGGCTTCATCTTCGCGGCGAACGGCGCGCCGAAGTTCTCGTTGAGCGCCGGCAGCGCGCCCTTGGGCGGCCCGCCGTCCTGCACCAGCAGCGAGCTGTCGTCGCGCCGCGGCACCAGCGTCGAGGTGAAGCCCAGCACCGCCGGCGTGGTGAAGGCGATGCCGCGCACCGGATCCACCGCGATGCTGCCCCAGTTGAAGACGCCGAAGTTGCCCGGGTTGATCAGCGAGCCCTGCTCGGACGGCGGCGTGAAGCGGCCCTCGTAGCGCAGCTTGTGGAAGGCGATGCGGCACCAGAGCTGGTCGAACAGGGCCACGCCCCACATGTCGCGCTCGCGCAGCTCCGGCGGGTTGAACGAGATCGCCGACACCGGCTGCGTCGGCGCGCTGAAATCGCCCGCCGCCGCGCCTTGCGGTGCCGGCGTCTCGGTCACCGGGAACACCGGCTTGCCGTCGCGCCGGTCCAGCACGAAGAGCTCGCCCTGCTTGGTCGGCTGCACGAGCGCGGGCACGCGCTGACCCTTCACCGTCAGGTCGACCAGCACCGGTTGCGACGGGACGTCGTAGTCCCACAGGTCGTGATGCACCGTCTGGAACACCCAGCGCACCTTGCCCGTCTCCAGATCGAGCGCCACGACCGACGACGAGTGCTTCTCGACCGCCGCGGAGCGCTTGCCGCCCCACTGGTCGGGCGGCTGGTTGCCCATCGGCAGATAGACCAGGCCGAGCGACTCGTCGACGCTGGCCACCGACCACATGTTGGGCGAATTGGCCGTGTAGCGTTGACCAGCCGCGATCGGCGCGGTCGCTTCGGGGTTGCCGGAATCCCAGTTCCAGACGAGCGCGCCAGTCTCGATGTCGAAGGCGCGGATCACACCGGACTGTTCCTTGGTCGACGCGTTGTCGAGCACCGTCCCGCCGACGATCACCAGCTTGCGGGTCACCACCACCGGCGAGGTCGAGTAGTAGGCGCCCGGCTGCGCATTGGGCATGCCGGCCATCAGGTTGATCGCCCCCTGCTGACCGAAGGAGGGGCAGGTCTTGCCCGTCGCGGGATCCAGGGCGATGAGCCGCGCGTCGGCCGTGGGCATGAAGAGCTTGGCCGCGCAGGCCGGCGCCTGTGCGCCCGCCGCCGCCATCGCGTCCGCCGGCGGCTGGTAGGACAGGCCGCGGCAGGTCAGATGCTGCAGCGCCAGCTGTCCGCGCACCTGCGGGTCGAAGCGCCACAGCTCGCGGCCCGTGGTCGCGTCCAGCGCCAGCACCGTCTGGTGCGGCGTGCAGAGGAACAGCCGTTCGCCGACCTTCAGCGGCGTGACCTCGAAGGTGGTCTCCACGGGATCGCCGGGCCGGCCGCGGACGTCGCCGGTGCGGAAGTCCCAGGCCAGCTTCAGATCGCCGACATTGGCCGGCGTGATCTGCGCCAGCGGCGACCAGCGCTGGCCGAAACCGGTGCGGCCGTAGGCGTGCCATTCCCCGTCGGGCACCGCGGCCGCCCCCGACGCCGGCGCGCCCGGCGGACGGGCGGCCCCGTTGGCCGGCATCGTGCCTGCCACCGCGTGCAGATCGCGCGTCCAGGAGGTCACCGCGACGACCACGAAGATCCCGAGCACCGCCGCCAGCGCCAGCGCCGGCGGACTGCGCCACGCGACGCGACGCAGGTCGTCCACCGGCAGGTGGCGCCGCATCGTGGGCACCAGCGCGAGCAGCACCGCGCCGATGAGGAAGGGCACGCCGAGGCGCGCCCCCAGCGGCCACCAGTCCAGGCCCACTTCCCAGAGGCTCCACACGAGCGTGGCGAGGAAATACAGCGCGTAGCCGAACACCGCCTCGCGCAGGCGCCCCCACATCAAGGCGCCGATGACGGCCCAGGCCAGGCCCGACAGCGCGTAGAACCAGCTGCCGCCGAGCGAGGCCAGCAGGCCGCCGGCGGCGAGCATGACGAAGCCCAGGATCAGCAGCGCGGCGCCAAGGACGCGGGCCAGCCAGGGGACTGGGGCGGGAGAAGGAGCGAGGACGGTCGACATGGCGCGTGTTCGGCAATCGACATGCCGGTTGCCCCCGCCGTCTGTGGACAAGTCCTGGGAAAAGCTGAGGTCGGCGCGCCCAAGCCCTTGATCCGTCAGGCCCTTTGTCAGTCTGCCCGGGAATTGAGCAGCGCCGGCGTCTTCACGCGGGTCTCACGGACGGCTCATGCCGCCTCAAGCCGCCTCAAGCCGCTGCATGCCGCCCCGAGCCGCTTCGTGCGGCCCCATGCCGCCCCACTGTCGATTCATGCCGATTCATGCCGCCTCGAGCCGGCCTTCCACGCGCAGCAAGGTCTCCAGCGCCTGGCTGCGCAGGCCGTAGAAGCGCTTGATCTCGTCCAGCTGCGCCAGCAGCTCCGCGCGCCGCGCCGGGGTCGGGTCTTGCGGGCGCTTCACCGCGAGCACCATCTTGTTCTTGCTGGTGTGCTCCAGCGCGATGAACTCGATCACCTGCGTGTCGTAGCCCATCAGCTCCAGCAGCAGCGCGCGCAGCGAATCGGTCACCATCTCCGCCTCCTGGCCGAGGTGGATGCCGTGCTGCAGCAGCGGCCGCAGCGCGGCCGGCGTCGTCATCTGCGGGCGGATCTCCTTGTGGCAGCACGGCGCGCACATGATGATGCGCGCGCCGCTGCGCAGGCCGAAGTGCATCGCGTAGTCCGTCGCGATGTCGCAGGCATGCAGCGCGACCATCACGTCCAGCGGCTGGTCGCCGCGCTCGCGCACGTCGCCGTGCTCGAAGCTCAGGCCCTCGAGCCCGTGCCGCGCCGCCGCCGCATTGCCCAGCGCCACCATGTCCTGCTTGAGCTCGACGCCCTGCACCCGCGGGGCCAGGCCTTGCGTGCGCAGCCAGTCGTGCATCGCGAAGGTCAGGTAGCCCTTGCCGGAGCCGAAGTCGGCCACGCGCACCGTGCGTTCCGCGCCCGGTTCCGCGCCCGGTTGTGCGCCCGGTTGTGCGCCCGGTTGTGCACCCGGTTGTGCGCCCGGTTCCGCGCCAGGTTGCGCATCCCGGGGCGCGTCCAGGCCCGCCTTGCGCACGGCGGCGCCGAAGATCTCGATGAACTTGTTGATCTGCTTCCACTTGCGCGCCATCGCGGGCACCAGCGCGGGCTGGCCCTTGAGCTCGTGCGTGACGCCGAGATCGCGCCAGAACGGGCGGTCGGCGGACAGCTCGCGCGGCTTGGCGCGGTCGTGTCCGCCGGTTGTCGCGGCTTCGCCGGCGTCGTTGGCCTCGTTGGCGCCGTCTGCGGCAGCGGCAGCGGCGCCGCCCTTCTTCCCGACCTGAAGCAGCGGCTTGCCCTTGCGGCTGAAGCGCAGCTGCACTTCCTCGCCCAGCGTGTCCAGGTGGGCCTGCTGGAAGTCGCGCCCCAGCAGGCCGTCGATCAGCGCCAGGCCCTCGTCGAGCGGATGGTTCTTCGTGACGTCCTTGGTCTTGTGCCGCCACAGGAAGCTCAGCGCGCGCTCGCCGCGCAGCTCGATGTCACGCACCGTCAGCCGCTCGATGCTGGTGTCCTCGCCCTCGTGCCGGCCCAGCAGCAGGCGCTGGAAACGGCGCTCCGCCAAGGCCGTGCGCAGCAGGCGCAGGAAGCGCTGGCGCTCGTCGGGCGCGGGGGGAGCTTGGGGCGGGGTGAACAGGGGACTTCCGGCAGGCATGGGACGGATTGTCCCGCCATTCGACGTCCCGTCGGCTGTCCCGTCCGAGATCCCGGTCCCCGGCGCCGGTCACTCGGGGCGGTCGAGCACCAGCAGCCAGTGGCCTTCGCCGATGTCCGCATCATCGCCGGCCGTCAGCGTGAAGCTCAGCCGCTGGCGCGTCTCGCCCGGGCGCGGCGCGATCGTCAGCGAGGACGGCGGCGCCCCCGCGCGGCGGCGCAGCGCCTCGCGGTGCAGCCAGGCCAGCACCTCCGGCGGCAGCCGGGCGTGCTCCGCCCACGGCGGCGGAAAGTGCGCGGCCATGAGCGCGCGGGCCTGCGGCGTCTGCCAGGTGCACTGCCCGTCGCGCTCGCGCACCGCCATGCGGGCCGTCGGCCGGCGCGGCTCGACGGCCGCGGCCATCGGCGCCGGCGACATCAGGCCCTCGATCCGCTGCAGCAGGTCGCTCATCCGGACCGGCTTGAGCAGGCAGTCCGCAGCGCCGGCTTCCCGCAAGGCCTCCACCGGCTGCAGGCTGCGCGGACGGCTGAGCGTCAGCACCGGCACGCCGCCCGCGGCCAGGCGCCGCAGCAAGGTCAACGGGCCGTCGCCGGGCAGCTCCGGCAGTTCCATGTCCATGATCACCAGGGCGGGGCCGGCGTTCAATCCGTCGACGGCCGCCAGCGCGTCGGCGGCCCGGAGCAGTTCATAGCCGCTCTCCTCGAGCACTGCCGCCAGCGGCTGCACCGACAGCGCCTGCACGACCAGCAGACGCGGTCGTGCCGGGG
>CBIHMU010000172.1:0-5871 GCA_966211105.1 uncultured Burkholderiales bacterium | reverse complement strand
CGCGCCACGCGCGCGGCCTTGACGCCAACCAGGAGGGCGCGATGCGCCAGACCCTCGACTTCCTGCTCTACGACTGGCTGAAGGTGCAGGACCTCGGCCGGCGCGAGCGCTTTTCGGAGCACGCGCGGGAGACCTTCGACGCGGTGCTCGACACCTGCGAGAAGATCGCCCGCGAGAAGTTCGCGCCGTTCAACCGCCTGGCCGACACCGAGGAGCCGCGCTTCGACGGCGAGCGCGTCCATCTGCCGAAGGCCACGCACGAGGCGCTCGCTGCCTACGTCGGCTCCGGCATGCTGGCCGCCGCGCAGGACTACGAACACGGCGGCATGCAGCTGCCCTGCGTCGTGGAGATGGCCGCCAACTGCTTCTTCAGCAAGGCCAGCGTGTCCCTGGGCGGCTACGCGATGCTGACCAACGGCAACGCCAACCTGCTGATGGCGCACGGCACGGACACGCAGCGCGAGGTCTTCGCGATGAACGAGCTGTCCGGGCGCTGGTTCGGCACGATGTGCCTGTCCGAGCCGCAGGCCGGATCGTCGCTGTCCGACGTGGCCACGCGCGCCGACGCCGACGGCGCCGACTTCGAGGCCGATCCGCTCGGCCCGCGCTACCGGCTCACCGGCAACAAGATGTGGATCTCCGGCGGCGAGCACGAGATCACCGAGAACATCGTCCACCTGGTGCTGGCCAAGATCCCCGGTCCCGACGGCAAGCCGCTGCCGGGCACGAAGGGCATCTCGCTGTTCATCGTGCCCAAGCACCTGGTCGGCACGGACGGACAGCTCACCGGCGAGCGCAACGACGTGGCGCTGGCGGGCCTGAACCACAAGCTCGGCTATCGCGGCACGACCAACTGCCTGCTCAACTTCGGCGAAGGACGTCAGACGCCGCGCGGGAAGAAGGGCGCGATCGGCTACCTCGTCGGCAAGCCCGGCGACGGCCTGCGGCAGATGTTCCACATGATGAACGAGGCCCGCATCGGTGTCGGCCTCGGCGCGGTGATGCTCGGGTACGCGGGCTATGAGGCGAGCCTCGCGTACGCACGCCAGCGGCCGCAAGGCCGACCGGTGACGACGGCGGGCATCAAGGACGCGGCGCGTCCGCAGGCGCTGATCATCGAGCACGCCGACGTCAAGCGCATGCTGCTGGCGCAGAAGAGCTTCGTCGAAGGCGGTCTGGCGCTCGAGCTGTTCTGCGCGCGGCTCGTCGACGAGCAGCACACGGGCTCGGAGGACGAGGCCGCCGCCGCGAAGCGGCTGCTCGAGGTCCTGATCCCGATCGCGAAAAGCTGGCCCAGCGAGTGGTGCCTGGAGGCGAACTCGCTGGCGATCCAGGTGCTGGGCGGCTACGGCTACACGCGCGATTTCCCGGTCGAGCAGCACTGGCGCGACAACCGCCTGAACATGATCCACGAGGGCACGCACGGCATCCAGGCGCTGGACCTGCTGGGCCGCAAGGTCGTGATGGACGGCGGGCAGGCGCTGATGGCGCTGGCCGCGCGCATCAGCGACACCGCGCAGCGCGCCGGCCAGGTGCCGGGTCTTGCCGAAGCGGCCAATGAACTCGGCGCGGCGCTGGCCGCCGTCGGCGGCGCGACCAAGAAGGCCTGGTCCACCGGCGAGCCGGAAGCGGCGCTCGCCAACGCGACGCCCTATCTGCAGGCCTTCGGGCACACGGTGCTGGCGTGGATCTGGCTGGACGTCGCGCTCGCGCTCGAGGGCCGGGACGATGACTTCGCCCGCGGCAAGCGCGCCGCGCAGCGCTACTTCTTCGCCTACGAGCTGCCCAAGATCCCCGCCTGGCTGGGCGTGGTGGCGCGGCGCGAGGCGCTCACCCGCGAGATGCGCGACGAGTGGTTCTGAACAACATCAAGGAGACGACGATGAGCAGCAAGGTGCAAGACCTCTTCGACCTGACCGGCCAGGTGGCGCTGGTGACGGGCGGATCCCGCGGCCTCGGGCTGCAGATCGCGGAGGCGCTCGGCGAGGCCGGCGCGACGCTGATGCTGAGTTCGCGCAAGGCGGCCGACCTGGAGGAGGCCGTGGCGCATCTGAAGGCGCGCGGCATCGCGGCGCACTTCATTGCCGCCGACGCCTCCGACGAGGCGCAGGCGCGCGGCATCGTCGAGCAGACGCTCGCGAAGCTCGGCCAGATCGACATCCTCGTCAACAACGCCGGCGCGACCTGGGGCGCGCCCGCCGAGGACCACCCGGTCGAGGCCTGGGACAAGGTGATGGACCTGAACATCCGCAGCCTGTTCGTGATGAGCCAGGAGGTCGCGAAGCGCAGCATGATCCCGCGCAAGTCGGGCCGCATCATCAACGTGGCTTCGATCGCCGGCCTGGGCGGCAACAGCGGCATGATGAAGACCATCGCCTACAACACCAGCAAGGGCGCGGCGGTGAACTTCACCCGCGCGCTGGCCGGCGAATGGGGCGTGCACGGCATCACCGTCAACGCGCTGGCGCCGGGCTTCTTCCCCAGCAAGATGACCAAGGGCCTGATGGCCGCGATTGGCGAGGACAAGCTCGCCGAGCACGCCCCGCTCAAGCGCATCGGCGATGATGAGGACCTCAAGGGCGCCGCCCTGCTGTTCGCGAGCCGCGCCGGGAAACACATCACCGGGCAGATCCTCGCGGTCGACGGCGGCGTCTCCGCCGTCCACGGCAGCTGATCGCCTCACCGTCCCCGTCCGCCGTCCCCGTCCGCCTTCCTCGTCACATGCCCGAGCCGTTGAAGTTCCCCGTCCACATCCCCTTCGTCCAGCAGCTGGGTTTCGAGCTGGTCCGCATCGACGAGGGCGAGGCCGAGCTGCGGGTCGACATCCGCGAGCTGCACCTGAACTCGTGGGAGGTGGCGCACGGCGGCGTGCTGATGACGCTGCTGGACGTGGCGATGGCGCATGCGGCGCGCAGCGTGCACCGCGACCAGCCGGGCTTCGGGCCCGGCGTGGTCACGGTGGAGATGAAGACCAGTTTCATGCGCCCCGGCGAGGGCGCCTTGCGCGCGGTCGGCCGGCTGCTGCACCGCTCGACGACGATGGCCTTCTGCGACGGCGCGGTCTACGGCGAGGACGGCAAGCTCTGCGCCCACGCCACCGGCACCTTCAAGTACCTGAAGGCGCTGCCCGGCAAGGGCCGCAGCCTCAAGGCGCTGCAGCGCAGCGAGGACTGAGCTCACGCCCCATGGCCGCGCGAGCGGCCTGGCAGCGCAGGCGCCTCGCCGCCCACATCGGCCACCAGCATCCGCACGGCATCCAGGGCGCGTTCCAGATGGCCGACCGTCTCCGGCGTGACGTGCAAGCCCGCGCGCGGTGGACGTGTGGCCAGCGCGGCCGTGGCGGCCATCCACGAGCTCCTTTCGTGGGCCTTCAGCTGGGCCGCCGACACCTGCCGCAGGACCCGGGCGAGGGCCTCCGCGTCCCCGGCGGACATGGCGCATCGCGGGTGCTGGCCTTCATTGCCGGCATGGGCCCTGGACCAGGCGGTGAGCGTGCGCAGCGCGCGCAGCGCCGTGTCGATGTCCTCGGCGCTCACGCGCACGGACGGGAGCATCGGCATGCCGTCGATCAGCGCGCGCTGGCGAAGGGCCGTCCGCGCGGGCGCCGGCTGGTTGAGATACACCGGCTTCTTCGGGCCATCGGGGGCGGGCAAACGGTCGGGCAGGACGTAGTCGCTGCCGGTCTCGTCCGGCCTTCCGGACGCAACGCCGGTGCGATGCGCGGCGTCGCGCCGGCCGACGAAGAGCGGGGCGGGCGTCTCGTAGCCTCCGGCGGTCGAAGCAGGGGGCTGGTCCCGCGCCGCGTCTCGGCGCCGGGGCGGGACGTCGTAGATCGCTTCACGCCGACGCGGCGGGACGTCGTCGATCGCTTCATGGCGGCGCGGCGGCGTGTCGTAGACGGCGTCGTCGCGGCGAGGCGGTGTGTCGTAGACGGCTTCGTCGCGGCGCGCCGGCATGTGGTGATCGGTTGAAGCGGCGCTGGTCCGATCCGGCGTGGCTGGGCTCGACGGCCTCTCCAGCCGCGGCTGGAGCAACTTCGCGACGGGCTTCGGCGACATGGCCTGCTCGACCGCCTTCATCAGCGACGTCGGCAGGAGCTCACCCGCGCCGACCTCGTGCATCAAGCGCAGCGCGACGGCCGGGGCGCATTCCTGCGGCAGCACCAAGGTCTGCGTGGGCCCTCGCAGGCGCAGCAACACCCTGACCGGCAACTGTTCCAGGAGCCGCTGCGGCGCCGAGGAGAGGTCCAGGGTCTCCGGCTTGCGGGCCAGGGCCTTCTCGAGGATCCGGGCCACCGGTGCGGCCTCCTTCCGCGCCGAGCCCACCTCCTTCATCCACGCGCGCACGCCAGGATCGTGGGCCGCGTGCGCCGGCGCGGCATCGCCGACCAGCCAGGAGGGGAGATTCGAACGACGGAAGATCTGCGACATGGTGACGGGACGAGGGACGGGAATGAGGAGGTCAGTCGACACCCGACGCCAGCGGTTCTTGACATGAAGATGCAGGTCGACGGCTGGAAAAGCACGCTCGTTCTTTTCTGTCACCCGAGGGACGTGGAGGGGGAGTCGGGCGTGGTTCAATCGTCGGCATTCCGTCACGGATCGTGGCCGGGTGGCCGCCCGCGATGCCCTTTCATGAGCCATGCAATGGCATGGATCAACAACGACCGAGGAGCCCTCGATGAGCCAAGTGAACCGCCAGATCCTGCTGGCCTCCCGCCCCACCGGTGAAGCCGGCACTGACAACTTCAAGCTGGTCGAGCAGCCGATCCCTGAACTCGCGGACGGCCAGGTGCTGGTCCGCAACCACTACCTGAGCCTCGATCCCTACATGCGCGGCCGCATGAACGAGAGCAAGAGCTACGCCGCGCCGCAGCCGCTCGACGCCGTCATGATCGGCGGCACCGTGGGCGAGGTGGTCGCGTCCAGGAACGCGCACTTCGCCGTCGGCGACAAGGTCGTGGGCATGGGCGGCTGGCAGGAATACCAGCTGGTCGACGCCAACCAGCGCGGGGTGCTGCAGAAGGTCGACACGACGCACGTGCCGCTGTCGGCCTACCTCGGCGCGGTCGGCATGCCCGGCGTGACGGCCTGGTACGGCCTGGTCAAGATCATCGATCCCAAGCCCGGACAGACCGTGGTCGTCAGCGCCGCCAGCGGCGCGGTGGGGGGCGCCGTCGGCCAGCTGGCCAAGGTGCGCGGCGCGCGCGCGGTGGGCATCGCCGGCGGCGCGGACAAGTGCCGCTACGTGGTGGAGGAACTCGGTTTCGACGCCTGCGTCGACTACAAGCAGCACACCGACCTGAAGTCGCTGTCGGCCGCCCTGAAGGCCGCCTGCCCGGACGGCATCGACGGCCACTTCGAGAACGTCGGCGGCATGATCCTCGACGCCGTGCTGCTGCGCGCCAACGCGTTCAGCCGCGTGGCCATGTGCGGCATGATCGCCGGCTACAACGGCGAGCCGATCCCGCTGACCTTCCCGCAGCTGATCCTCACGAACCGGATGAAGGTCGAGGGCTTCATCGTCTCCGAGCACATGGACGTGTGGCCCGAGGCGCTGAAGGAGCTGGGCACGCTGGTCGCTACGGCCAAGCTGAAGTTCCGCGAGAGCGTCGCGCAGGGCCTGGAGAACGCGCCGGAAGCCTTCCTGGGACTGCTCAAGGGCCGCAACTTCGGCAAGCAGCTGGTGAAGCTGGTCTGATGGCCGGCCCGCGCTGGATCAACCAGCCTTTCGACGACCTGGGCGTGCGCGGCCTGTACCGCGCGCTGCGGCTGCGCGCCGAGGTCTTCGTCATCGAGCAGCGCTGCCTCTACCTCGATCCGGACGGGCTCGACGAGCACGCGTGGCATCTGCAGGGGTTGGGGCAGGGGC
>CBIHMU010000171.1:0-6024 GCA_966211105.1 uncultured Burkholderiales bacterium | reverse complement strand
GGCGTGAGGCCCTCGGCCCCGGTGCCGCCCGCCAAGCCCCCCTCGCCTCGCAATCCGGTGCTGCTCGTCATCGCCGCAGCGGCGCTCGTCGCCGCCGGCGCCTACGGCGTGCACTGGTGGACCACCGGCCGCTTCATCGAGACCACCGACGACGCCTACCTGAAGGCCGACAGCGTCACCGCCGCGCCCAAGGTCGGCGGCTACGTGACGCAGGTCTACGTCGTCGCCAACCAGGCCGTGAAGCGCGGCGATCCGCTCGTGAAGCTGGACGCGCGCCAGTACCAGGCCGCCGCCGACCAGTCGCAGGCGACGATCGACGGCCGCAAGGCCGACATCCGCCGCTTCGAGGCGGACATCCTCCAGCAGCAGGGCCAGCTCGCGCAGACCCGCGCCCAGGCCGAGGCCTCGCGGCTGGCGCTGACGCATGCGCAGGACGAGGTGACGCGCCACACGCCGCTGGCCGCCACCGGCGCGACCACCGCCGAGCGTCTGGCCGAACTGCGCAACACCCGCGACCAGGCCGTCGCCAGCCTGGCCGCCGCCGAGGCGGCGGTGAAGGCCGCCGGCGGCCGGCTGAAATCGAGCGAGGCGCAGGTCGCGCAGTCGAAGGCCCAGGTCGCGGCCGCCGAGGCCGCGCTGCGCCAGAACCACCTCGACGTCGACGACACGGTCGTGCGCGCCGCCATCGACGGCCGCATCGGCGACACCACCGTGCGCGTCGGCCAGTTCGTGCAGCCGGGCACGCGGATGATGACCGTGGTGCCGACGCAGGACGTGTACCTCGTCGCCAACTTCAAGGAGACGCAGATCGGCCGCATGCGCGCCGGCCAGCCGGTGACGCTGCACGTCGACGCCCTGCCCGACCTCGACCTGCACGGCGTCGTCGACAGCTTCTCGCCCGGCACCGGCGCGCAGTTCGCGCTGCTGCCGTCGGAGAACGCCACCGGCAACTTCACCAAGATCGTCCAGCGCGTGCCGGTGCGCATCCGCGTGCAGCTCGACCCGCAGGCGGATCCGGCGCTGCGCGATCGCCTGCTGCCCGGACTCTCGGTGACCACCGACGTCGATACCCGCGGAGCCCGCCATGGCTGAGGCCGCGTCGTCGGCCACGCCCACCGCGCCCACTGCGCCCACCGCGCCCAGCGCTTCCGGCGCCGCGCCGCACACGGAACCGAACGCCGGCACCGGCGACTGGATCGCCGTCGCGGCCGGCGCGCTCGGCGCGCTGATGGCGACGCTGGACATCTCCATCACCAACTCGGCGCTGCCGCAGATCCAGGGCGCGATCGGCGCGACCGGCACCGAGGGCACCTGGATCTCGACCGGCTACCTGATGTCGGAGATCGTCATGATCCCGCTGGCCGCGTGGCTCACGCGCGTCTTCGGGCTGCGCAACTTCCTGGTCGGCAACGCGGCGCTGTTCACCGGCTTCTCGGTGCTGTGCGGCCTTTCGGGCAGCCTGCCGATGCTGATCCTCGCCCGCATCGGGCAGGGCTTCACCGGCGGCGCGATGATCCCCACCGCCCAGACCATCATCCGCACGCGCCTGCCGCGGCATCAGCTCCCCGTCGGCATGACGCTGTTCGGGCTCATCGTGCTGCTCGGGCCGCTGCTGGGCCCGGTGCTCGGCGGCTGGCTGACGGAGAACGCCAGCTGGCACTGGTGCTTCTTCATCAACGTGCCGGTCTGCGCCGCGTTGCTCACGCTGCTGCTGCTGGGGCTGCCCGCCCAGCGCATGCACCTGGAGGCGTTCATCCGCGCCGACTGGCTGGGCATCGTCGGCCTCGCGGTCGGGCTGTCGACGCTGACCGTCGTGCTCGAGGAAGGCCAGCGCGAGCGCTGGTTCGAGTCCTCGCTGATCCTCACGCTGAGCCTGGTCTCGGCGATCGGCATGGCGATGATCGCGCTCTCGCAGCGCTACGCGGCACGGCCCATCCTGCGGTTGAAGCTGATGCGCAACTGGCACTACGCCAGCGTCATCGTCATCGTGTTCACCGTCGGCGCGGGGCTGTACTGCATCTCCTACCTGGTGCCGCAGTTCCTGGCGCTGATCGCGGGCTACAACGCGCAGCAGTCGGGCGCGATCATGCTGCTGGCCGGCTTGCCGGCCTTCCTGATGATGCCCATCCTGCCGCGGCTGATCTCGCGGGTCGACCTGCGCGTGATGGTGATCCTGGGGCTGGCGGCGTTCGCGGCCAGCTGCCTGCTCGACATCAGCCTCACCGCCCAGAGCGTCGGCCATGACTTCATCGGCTCGCAGCTGCTGCGCGGCGTCGGCCAGATGCTCTGCATGATGCCGCTCAACCAGGCGTCGATGGCCACGGTGACGCGCGAGGAATCGGGCGACGCCGCCGGCATCTACAACATGGCGCGCAACCTCGGCGGCTCCGTCGGCCTGGCCGTCATCGGCACCTTCATCGACCGGCGCAACAGCCTGCACATCGACCGGCTCGGCGAGACGCTCAATGCGAACGCCACGCTGGTCCAGGAACGCCTGGCCGGCAGCACCGCCAGCCACTTCGCGCAGGTGGGCGACTTCGCGCATGCGCAGCTGCAGGCGATGAAGGAGATCGTGCTGACCATCCATCAGCAGGCCAGCGTCATGACCTTCTCCGAAACCTTCTACGTGCTCGCGGCCGCGCTGCTGCTCTGCGTCCCGCTCGCGCTCACGCTCAAGACACCGCAGCAGCCCGGCAAGGCGCCGGCGTCCAACGATGCGCATTGAGAGTCCCATGCTCCACTGTCCTCACCGCTCCATCCCGCTCTCCCGCTTCCGGCTCTCGGGGCCGCTCAGGCTCACCACGCTCACGACGCTGACGGCCGTGGCCGCTGCGGCGGCCATGCTGCTGCTCGCCGGATGCACCACGGTCGGCCCCGACTACCCAGGCGCGCCGGCCGTCGCGGTCGATGCGCTCCAGCCATCGCGCTTCAAGCGCGACGACGGGGCGACCGGCGCAACGCCTCAGGCCTCCGCCGACGCCCTCTCGCCTGTCGCGGCGGCGTGGTGGCGCGCGCTCGGCGATGCCACGCTCGATGGCCTCATCGAGCAGGCGCTGAGCCAGAGCCCCACGCTGCAGGCCGCCGAAGCCCGCCTGCGTTCCGCACGCGCCGCGTTCAGCGCGCAGGAGGCCAACGGCCGGCCGAAGGGCTCGGCCTCGGCCCTGGGGGCGGGCGTCTGGCAAGGGCCGGGCACCGACCACGAGAACTCGCTCCATCTCTACAGCGTCGGCTTCGATGCGACCTGGGAGGTCGACCTCTTCGGCGGCACGCGGCGCGCGGTCGAAGCCGCCTCGGCACAGGCGCAGGCGGTGCAGGCGGAGCTGGCCGACGCGCAGGTGTCGCTGACGGCGGAGGTGGCCTCGACCTACGTCGGCCTGCGCGCCCAGCAAGGCCGCCAGGCGCTGCTGCACGACACGGCCGCCTTCGACGCCCAGGCGCTGACGCTGGTGCGGCAGCGGCGCGACCAGGGCGTCGCGACGGCCGACGACGTCGAGCAACGCACCCAGCAGCTGGAAGCGACACAGTCCGCGCTGGCCGACGTGGCGGCGGAGATCGCCGCCTCCCTCGACCGGCTGGCCTTGCTGACGGCTCAAGCGCCCGGCGCGCTCGATGAGCGGCTGTGCGCCACGACGCCCGCGCTGCCGCACGCGCCGGACAGCGTCGCGATCGGCGATCCCGCGTCGCTGCTGCAGCGCCGCCCGGACATCCGCGCGGCGGAGCGCCGCCTCGCCGGACGCAACGCGCAGATCGGCCGGGAGACGGCGAAGTACTTCCCCAAGCTCAGCCTGCTGGGCAACCTCGGCGTCGCCGGGACCGCCCCGGGCCAGTTGCTTCGCACGGACAAGCTCGCGCTCGCCGCCGTGCCCTACCTGAGCTGGAACGTCCTCGACTTCGGCCGCACGGCCGCCGCGGTGCGCGGGGCCGAAGCCGACCGCGACGAGGCCGTCGCCAACTACCGCGCGGCCGTGCTCGGCGCGCTGCAGGACGCCAACACCTCCCTGGCGCGCTTCGGCCGGCAGCGGCAATCGGTGCAGCATCTGCTCGCGCAACAGGGCGCCACGAGCCGGACCCTGGACCTGACGCGACAACGCCGCCAGGCCGGCGCCGCGAGCCAGATCGACCTGCTCGACGCGCAGCGCCGCGACACCGAGCTGCGGCTGAAGGCGCTGGACGGCGAGTCCGCGCTGCTCAAGGACTTCGTCGCCCTGCAGAAAAGCCTGGGGCTGGGATGGGCGCTGCCGGCATGAGAGCGGAAAGAGAGCAGAGACAGCAGAGACAGCAGAGACAGCAGAGACAGCAGAGATTGCAGAGAGAGCAGAGAGAGCGGATGAGGGCCGCATGAGGCTGGCCGAGGCCGCCCTGAGGCCCTGGCCGTTGGTTTCGCAGGACAAGCGCCGGATCAGGGGGCAATCCGGCGTATCAGGCGGGTCGCGGCGAGGGTAGGCTGGCGGTCATGGCCGATGCGTCCTCTCCCGCTCCGTCTACCGAAAGCACCACGAGCGACGCGGGCGACGCGGTCCGCCTGGTGCTCCTGAACATCGCCCTGGCGCTGGCCTACGCCGCGCTCGGCGTGCTGGCGCTGAAGCTCATCCTGCCACCGGACTTCGTGTCCCCCATCTATCCCGCCGCCGGCCTCGCGGTCGCCGCCGCCCTGCGCTGGGGTCCGGGCGTGCTGCCGGGCATCGCCATCGGCGGCGCGGCGGTCAGCCTCACGATCGGGATCGATCGCGCGCACGTCCAGCCCCTGCAGCCGCTGCTGGTCGGTCTGGGCGGTGCGCTGCAGGCGTGGCTGGGGGCCTGGCTCGCGAAGCGCTGGACCGGAGCGCATCCGCCCCTGTGCGAGCCCGCCGAGCTCGTGCGCTTCCTTGCCGCGACCGCCGGCGTCGCCTGCCTCGTCGGTCCGAGCCTCGGCGTCACGGCGTTGTGGCTCACCGGCGCGATCGGGCCGGCCCAGGTCGCCGGGCACTGGTTCGCGTGGTGGGTCGGCGACGCGATCGGCGTGCTGATCGGCGCGCCGGTGTCGCTGGCGCTGTTCGGCCTGCCGCGCAAGCACTGGGCGCCGCGGCGGATGAGCGTCGCCTTGCCGATGCTGGTCGCGTGCGCCCTGCTGTTCGGGGCCACGCTGCACGTCGCCCGCAACGAGGAAGGCCGGCGCCGCCACGCGTTCGACCTGGAGGCGGTCAATGCGTTGAACTCGCTGTCGGACACGCTGTCGATGCCGTTGACGGCGCTCGAGGCCAACCACAGCCTGCTGCTGGTGGCGCCCGGCATCAGCCGCGTCGACTTCGAACGCGCCCACGCCGAGCGGGCCCGCGCCGGCGGCGCCGTCTTCGCGGTGGGATGGGCGCCCCTGGTGCATCCGAAGGACGTGCCCGCCTTCGAGCGGGCGGCGCAGGCCGACGGTTATCCGGGCTATCGCGTGTACGAACGGCGCCGGCCAGGAGACCTGACCCCGGACCCGGCCGAGGACCGGCTGCCGATCCGCCTCATCGCGCCGTTCGCGCGCAACCGGCCGGCGATGGGGGCCAACGTCCGCAACATCCCGCAGGCGCGCGCCGCCCAGGAGCGCGCGATGGCGACCGGCGAACCGTCGGCCAGCGAAAGCTTCCCGCTCTCGCAGGATGTGGGCGTGACGCTGATGGGCGTCGTGGTCTACCGCGCGCTCTACGAGGGTGGCTCCACCGATCCGCGCGATGCCGCGGGCCGCACCCGCCGGCCGGCCGGCGTGGCCTTCGCGACGCTGCGCCCGGAAGCGCTGCTGCACGACGCGCTGCCGCCGGCGCGCGCGGGGCGGCTCGACTACTGCCTGATCGACGCCACCGCCGGCAGCCGCCGTCCGCTGCTGGCGGGCGACGAGCGTTGCCTGCACCTGCCCGCCTCGCTGCCGAGCCGGTCCCGCGACGTCGACTTCGCCGGTCGCGCCTGGCGACTGATCGTCTACAGCCCGTCGGGGCTGCCCACGCTCGACGGCAGCGCCACCTTGCCCTTCGCGGTCGCGGGATTGGTCGGGACGGCGCTGCTGGG
>CBIHMU010000170.1:0-6027 GCA_966211105.1 uncultured Burkholderiales bacterium | reverse complement strand
GGCATCCACGGAGGATCCGTGGAAGCGCGGGGCATCCACGGAGGATCCGTGGAAGAGAGAGGGAGGGCGTGTGATCATGGTGAAAGGTAGTCAGCCGACAAGCGCACCGGTTCTTCGCATGAGGCGAAGCGTCGGTCGGCCTCCCGGCGATGGCGGCCTCGCCGGGGCCGCCCGCGCGGATCCCGACATGCCCACCCCCCACGTTCATGGTCCCCCGACCGCGTTGCGCCGTCCCCTGATCCGGGTGGCCCGCCGCTCCCCTTCGCGAAGGCGCCGGTCTACATTGGCCGGCAGGCAACAAGAACAGGGAGCCCCCCATGAATTCGGTGCAGCCATGGATGGTGGCCGTCGGGACGCTGGCCGGATTGGCCGTCGGTGGCGCCGCCGTGAGCGGCTGGTGGTGGCCCAAGCTCAAGCGCGCGCGTCGGCTGATCGACCGGATCGAGTCGTCGCGCCTGCTGCTCAATGAGCAGACCACGCAGGCGCGTCGCCAGATCGAGCGCCAGCAGATGGAGCTGGGCGAAATGCGCCTGACCGTCGAGCGGCTGCGTCGCAAGGCCGCGATCGCCGCCGCGCCGCAGGAAGCGGTCGACGGGGCCGATTCCCTCCTGCCGCTGGACTCCGTCTCGCCCGTGAGCGCGCCCACGCCGCTGCCGGCCTTCCGCCCGATCGAGAAGCCGCGGAGCGTGCCCGCGCCGGCGCCTTCCGTCGCCAGCGTCGAGGCGGCGCTGGAGCGCCAGGACCGCGCCCGCGAGCGCCGCGCCGAGGGCGGCTTCGCCCGCACCGAGATCCAGGAAGAGGCCGGCGACGGCCCCAACTCGCGCGGCTTCATGCCGACGCAGCTGGACAAGCCGTTCTGAGTCAGTCCGCACTGGCCCCGTCGACCGTGGGCTCGGGCAGTGGCCCACGGACCTGCGCCGCAAGCTTGTCAGTCCAAGGGGCCAGCAGCTCGACGCGGCGCTGCGCCAACGCCTGTTCCTTGCCTGCATGCAACTCGATGCGGGCTTGAACTCGGCTTCAGCCTGCGCCGCTTGCCGTGCCGCGTCCCGTGCCGCGTCGCGGAACCGGCGGTGTGGGGCGGCCGCCAGGGCTTGCGCACCTGCCCACTTGCTGAGGTCCAGGTCGGGCTTCAGGCGGCGTGCGGTCAATCCGGCGGCGCGCAGCGCATCGTGCGGAGGAAGCTCCAGCGCGGTTGCCATGTCCAGCTCCACGGGGGCGTCTCCATCCGCCGATCGCATGGCCTGCCGGAGGAGATCGACGCACTGGCCGCGGTCGTACGTCTGCAGCCAGTCGTCGTCACAGCGGGATAGCCAATCGTTCAGCAGCGCCTCGCGGAGCTCGCCGGCGTGCGCGCGATCAGGACCGCCATGGGTGAGGGAATCCGCAGTGGGCGTCAAGGACGAGGACGTTGACGTCGACATGGACGTGGACGTGGAGGACGAAGAGGACGACGAGGACGGGGAGGACTGAGCGCGCATGGACGAGGCTCCTGACGCGGTGTTCACGGTGCAGTGGCGCCGGGGCGTCTCTGGTTTTCATCCGACCACTGCAAGAACACGCCTCGCGCCCACCGTCTTGCGCAGATCGGGGTGAGCGGCCTCAGGGCTTGTCCGCATCGCAGGCCGAACTGCTTGTCACAGCAGAGACAAGCGCCGCGCCTCGGCGCTGCCTAGAATCGAACGATCGTTCTTTTCGCCGGCGGTCTTCGGGGAACACGCGGCCGCGGCGAGGCGACTCTTCAGCATCGGAAGGAACAAGCATGGGTGCCAGCTACGAAGTCCGCGGTCAGGTCGCGGTGATCACGCTCAACAATCCGCCGGTCAACGGCCTGGGCCACGCCACGCGGCTGGCCGTCGCCGAGGGCATCGAGCAGGCGGAGAACGATCCCGCCATCAAGGCCGTCGTCATCACCGGCGCCGGCAAGGCCTTCTCCGGCGGCGCCGACATCCGCGAGTTCGGCTCGCCCAAGGCCCTGGCCGAACCCAACCTGGGCTCGCTGATCAACCGCGTCGAGTCCTGCACCAAGCCGGTCGTCGCCGCGATCCACAGCGTCGCCATGGGCGGCGGCCTGGAACTGGCCCTGGGCTGCCACTACCGCGTCACCGCGCCGGGCGCCAAGATCGCGCTGCCGGAAGTGAAGCTGGGCCTGCTGCCCGGCGCCGGCGGCACGCAGCGCCTGCCGCGCGCGCTGGGCGTGGAGCCCGCGCTCAACATGATCGTCAGCGGCGAGCCGGTCGCCAGCGAACTGCTCGCGCAGGTCCCGGGCCAGGTGCTGTTCCAGAAGCTCATCGACGGCGACCTGATCGACGGCGCCGTCCAGTTCGCGATGAGCATCGCCGACAAGCGCCCGCTGCCGCGCGTGCGCGACATCAAGGCCCAGCATCCCGAAGCCCAGGCCTACTTCCAGTTCGCGCGCAACACCGTCGGCGCGATGTCCAAGAACTTCCCCGCGCCGCTGCAGTGCGTGGAGACGGTCGCGAACTCGGTGGCCATGAAATTCGAGGACGGCATGCGCGCCGAGCGCGACGCCTTCCAGCAGCTGATGCTGACGCCCGAGTCCAAGGCGCTGCGACACGCCTTCTTCGCCGAGCGCGCCGCCTCCAAGATCCCCGATGTCCCCGAGGACACGCCGCTGCGCAAGGTCGAGCAGGTCGCCATCATCGGCGCCGGCACGATGGGCGGCGGGATCGCGATGAACTTCCTCAACGCCGGCATCCCGGTGACGATCCTCGAGATGAAGCAGGAGGCGCTGGACCGCGGCGTCGCCACCATCCGCAAGAACTACGAGGCGCAGGTCAGGAAGGGCAAGCTCAAGGAAGACCGCTACGCCCAGCGCATGAGCCTGCTGGGCACCACGCTGAGCTACGCCGAGATCGGCCAGGCGGACCTGGTCATCGAGGCCGTGTTCGAGGACATCGGCGTCAAGGAGCAGGTCTTCAAGCAGCTCGACGCGGTGATGAAGCCCGGCGCGATCCTGGCCAGCAACACCTCGACGCTGGACGTCGACAAGATCGCGGCCTTCACCAAGCGTCCGCAGGACGTCATCGGCACCCACTTCTTCAGCCCGGCCAACGTGATGAAGCTGCTGGAGGTGGTGCGCGGCGCGGCCACCGCCAAGGACGTGCTGGCCACCGTGATGGCGCTGGGCAAGAAGATCCGCAAGACCTGCGTCGTCTCCGGCGTGTGCGACGGCTTCATCGGCAACCGCATGATCGAGCAGTACAGCCGCCAGGCCGGCTTCCTGCTCGAGGAGGGCTGCACGCCGCAGCAGGTGGACAAGGCGGTCGAGCGCTTCGGCTTCGCGATGGGCCCGTTCCGCATGGGCGACCTGGCCGGCAACGACGTGGGCTGGTACATCCGCAAGCGCCGCTACCTGGAGAAGCCGGACCTGCGCTACTCCAAGACCGCCGACCTGCTGTGCGAGATGGGCCGCTTCGGCCAGAAGACCGGCGCCGGCTGGTACGACTACCTGCCCGGCAAGCGCGACGCGATCCCGTCCAAGACCGTGCTGGAGATGATCGACATGCACCGCTCGGCGCTGGGCATCACGCCGCGCAAGATCAGCGACGAGGAGATCGTGCAGCGCCTGGTCTTCGCCCTGGTCAACGAGGGCGCCAGGATCCTGGAGGAGGGCATCGCCCTGCGCGCCTCCGACATCGACATGGTCTACCTGACCGGCTACGGCTTCCCGCTGCACCGCGGCGGCCCGATGTGCTACGCCGACACGGTCGGCCTCTACAACGTGGTGCAGGCGATGAAGCGCTTCGCCAAGAACCCGCTGGACGACGGGAAGTTCTGGGAGCCCGCGCCGCTGCTGAAGCGCCTGGCCGACCAGGGCAAGGGCTTCAACGACTGACCCCCGCGGACCGCATCAGGAGAAAAGAATGAGCAAGGCATTGATCGTTTCCACGGCCCGCACCCCGCTCGCCAAGAGCTGGAAGGGTTCGTTCAACATGACCCACGGCGCCACGCTGGGCGGCCACGTGGTGCGCGCGGCGCTGGAGCGCGCCGGCATCGAGGGCGGCGAGGTCGAGGACGTCCTCATGGGCTGCGCCACGCCCGAGGGCGCGACCGGCAGCAACATCGCGCGCCAGATCGCGCTGCGCGCCGGGCTGCCGGTGAGCGTCGCCGGACAGACCGTCAACCGGTTCTGCTCCAGCGGCCTGCAGACCATCGCGACGGCCGCGCAGCGCATCATCGCCGGCGAGGCGGACGTGTTCGTCGCGGGCGGCGTGGAGAGCATCTCCTGCGTGCAGAACGAGGCCAACCGCCACATGATCCACGAGAGCTGGCTGTCGGCGCACAAGCCCGAGATCTACTGGTCCATGCTGCAGACGGCCGAGAACGTCGCCCAGCGCTACAAGATCCCGAAGGAGCGCATGGACCGCTACGGCGCGGCCAGCCAGCAGCGCGCCTGCGCCGCGCAGGCCGAAGGCCTGTTCAACGCCGAGATCGTGCCCATCACCGTGATGGCCGGCGTCGCCGACAAGGTGCGCGGCATGACGACGAAGGAAGTCACTGTCGGCGTCGACGAAGGCCTGCGCGTGGGCACGACCTACGAGAGCATCAAGGACATCCGCACGGCGGTCCCCGGCGGCGTGGTCACCGCGGGCAACGCCAGCCAGTTCAGCGACGGCGCCGGCGCCTGCGCGATCGTCAGCGAGGCCTATGCCGAGAGGAAGGGCCTGAAGCCGCTGGGCCGTTTCCTCGGTTTCGCCGTGGCCGGCTGCGAGCCCGACGAGATGGGCATCGGCCCGGTCTTCGCCGTGCCCAAGGTGCTCAAGCGCCTGGGCCTGAAGGTCTCGGACATCGACCTGTGGGAACTCAACGAGGCCTTCGCGGTGCAGGTGCTGTACTGCGCGGACAAGCTGGGCATCCCGATGGACAAGTTGAACGTCAACGGCGGCGCGATCGCGATCGGCCATCCCTACGGCGTGTCGGGCCAGCGCCTGACCGGCCACGCGCTGATCGAGGGCAAGCGCCGCGGCGCCAAGCGTGTCTGCGTGACCATGTGCATCGGCGGCGGCATGGGCGCCGCCGGCGTGTTCGAGGTCCTGTGAGTCGGCGGATGTCGAAGGACGCCGCGCCTGGCACGGCGCTTGACGCATGGACGACGTTCGCGACGTCCAAGGCATCCAGGCCGTCCCGGGTGTCGGCGGCCGCTGTCGTGACGGGCGCCTTGCTCGCGCTGGTCGCGGCGTCCGCCGGTGCCGCGGGTCGCAAGGAGCCGCCGAGCAAGGTCGAGGAGCAGGCGGTCGCCGGCATCCACGACGCGCTGCGCGCCAGTGATTGCGCGCTGGTGGCCAGCCGGCTCAACGACGGGCTCAAGCGCAAGTACCCGTCGGTCTACCTGCTGGCCGGCACGCTGTACGAGCAGGGCGTCTGCCTGAAGCCCGACTGGGAGCGCGCCGCGCGCCTGTACCAGCAGGCGAACCTTGCCGGCGAGCCGCAAGGCTTGCAGCGGATGATCGCGGGCCTGGCCGAGGGCGGCCGCGACCGCGCGGCGGCCATGTACTGGGCGCTCGAGGATCCGGCGGGACTGCCCGACGACTGCCTGGCCGGGCGCGAACTGCGCAACGAGCCCGAGGCCTATGTGGCGCAGCTGCGCCGTTGGCCCGCGGGCCGCCTCGAGGCCTGCGTGTACCTGGTCGCCGTCGCATCCGCGATCGCCGGCGAGATCGAATACCCCAGCGTGGGCAGCGCCTACGCGGTCTACGGCCGCTACCGGATGGACTTCCAGCCGGCGGCGGCCACGGTCGAGTGGGAGGAGCTTGAGCTGCGCCTGGGCGACATGGGCGGCGCGGTCAGCGGCGACGACGTGCGCGACCGCGACAGCGCCCGCGTCAAGCAGACGCTGCGCAGCGCGCTCCAGGAGACCAGCCACCGCGCGCTGCGGCGCTTCACCCGGCCGGCCGGCGTGCCGGCGGCGTGGCGCGCTCAGCCGTGGATGTTGAACGCGAACTCGCGCTGGACGCGCCACGCGCGCGGCCTTGACGCCAACCAGGAGGGCGCGATGCGCCAGACCCT
>CBIHMU010000169.1:0-6143 GCA_966211105.1 uncultured Burkholderiales bacterium | reverse complement strand
CGCCCTCCCCGCCTTCCAGCCCATTCCCCATGAAAGACGCCCTGCGCCAGAAGTTCGACCGCCTCGGCTACCGGCTGGCGGAACTCGACAGCACGCTCGCCGACAGCAGCGTCGCCGCCGACATGAAGCGCTACCGCGCGTTGACGCGCGAGCAGTCGGAAGTGTCGTCGCTGGTCGAGCGCTACCGTCGCTACCTGCAGCGCGAGCAGGACCTCGCCGCCGCGCGTGAGCTGCTCGACAGCGGCGACGCCGACATGATCGAGATGGCGCGCGAGGAGATCGCCGGCGCCGAGGCCGATCTCGCGCAGCTCGACCAGGAACTGCAGCTCGCGCTCATCCCCAGGGATCCGGACGACGACCGGCCCGCGTTCCTGGAGATCCGCGCGGGCGCGGGCGGCGACGAGTCGGCGCTCTTCGCCGGCGACCTGACCCGCATGTACACGCGCTTCGCCGAAGGCCGCGGCTGGCGCTGCGAGGTGTTGTCGGCGAGTGAATCGGACCTCGGCGGCTACAAGGAAATCGTGCTTCGACTGGACGGCGACGGCGTATACGGGCAGATGAAGTTCGAGTCGGGCGGTCACCGCGTGCAGCGCGTGCCCGCCACCGAGTCGCAGGGCCGCATCCACACCAGCGCCTGCACGGTCGCAGTGATGGCGGAGCCCGACGAGGCCGAGGAGGTCCAGCTCAATCCCGCCGAACTGCGCATCGACACCTTCCGTGCGAGCGGCGCGGGCGGGCAGCACGTGAACAAGACCGACAGCGCGATCCGGATCACGCACTTGCCGACCGGCCTGGTCGCCGAGTGCCAGGACGACCGCAGCCAGCATCGCAACAAGGCCAAGGCGATGGCGGTGCTCGCCGCGCGGCTTCGCGACAAGGACCGCAACGAGCGCGCCGCCAAGGAGGCCGCGCAGCGCAAGAGCCTGGTCGGCACCGGCGATCGCAGCGACCGCATCCGCACCTACAACTTCCCGCAGGGGCGACTGACCGATCACCGGATCAACCTGACGCTCTACAAGCTTGGCGCGATCATGGACGGCGATCTCGCCGACGTGCTGCAGGGCCTGCAGCAGGCGCAGGCGGCGGAGCAGCTCGCGGCGCTCGAAGGCGGCCAGGGATGAGCGCCACCGGACATGGCCTGACCGTCGCCGGAGCCGAACGTGCGGCGATGGCCGCCGGTCTGCCACGTGCCGAGGCGCAATACCTCCTGCAGGCGCTGCTGGGCGCGTCGCGCGCCTGGCTGATCGCGCACGACACCGATCCGCTCGACGCCGCCGGGCACGTGCGTTTCCAGGACTGGCTCGCCCGCCGCCTCGATGGCGTGCCGCTCGCCTACCTGACCGGTGAGAAAGAGTTCTTCGGCCTGATGCTGCGCGTCACGCCGGACACGCTGATCCCGCGTCCCGACACCGAGGTGCTGGTGGAATGGGCGCTCGAGCGTCTCACGGGGCTGGCGGCGCCTCGCGTGGTCGACCTGGGCACGGGCACCGGTGCCATCGCCCTGTCGATCAAGTCGCGACGTCCCGACGCGGACGTCCAGATGGTCGACGCAAGCGCCGGCGCCCTGGACGTCGCCCAGCACAATGCCCGCCGGCATGGCCTGGCGGTCGGGGCGCATCTCGGCAGCTGGTACCAGCCGCTCGCAGGTCAATTGGCGTTCGACCTGATCCTCAGTAACCCTCCGTACGTTGCGGGAGACGACCATCACCTGGCGGCCCTGCGACACGAGCCGCGCATGGCGTTGACACCGGAGGGCGACGGCCTGGACGACCTGCGCGAACTGGTCGCCGGCGCGCCGGACCGGCTGCGCCCGGGGGGGTGGCTGCTCCTCGAACATGGCTACGACCAGGCCGACGCCGTGGCCGATCTGCTGAGCGCACGCGGCTTCATCGACATCCAGAACCGCCGCGATCTCGGGGGTCAGCCCCGCGCCACCGGCGGCCGCTGGCCGGTGTAAGCGTTGTGGCGAGCCGCACAGGAATGTGGCGCGCCTCACAGACTGTTTCCACACTGCGAGAAACCGCGCCGGGAATCCGCAACAGTGCCGGGATTCCCCCTCAACTCGATCTGGCGCGGTCACCGGGGCGGGCGTAGCATGGTCTCACTTGGTGCCCGTTTTGATCCATCTTGAAACGGGTTTGTCGTCAGTCTGGGAGACCTGTCATGAGCGCCGCCCCCTTGCTCTTGCGCCTTGCCGTGGTCCTGGCCGGCAGTGTCTGCATGGCCGGCGCCGCGTGGGCTCAACAGGGCCTGCAACTGAAACCGGACCGCCAGGCGTTCACGAAGTGGCAAGGCCGCCTGCAGCTGAACCAGAGCCAGGACATCGACGGTCTCTCCTTCGACGCCCGCAACGGCAGCCGCCTGCTGAGCGCCAACCTGCTGGCGGACTACTACCTCACCGGATCCGGCCTGGGCGCCGGCACGCGCGGGGGCCTGCGGGCCACGGGTGGCCTGATGCTGGGCCCGATGTCCTTGCTGCAGAGCAGTTCCGGCCTGGCGCTGGGCCAGGGCGCGGCGGTCTCGCCGTCGCTGTCTGCCGGCCGTCGCAGCCTCAGCCTGCTCACCGGCCCGGAGCGCGAGCCCAACCTGTCGCTGTCGTACGTGGGCGTCGGCTACACCAGCTACTCCTTGCGCGGCGGCTGGGGTTTCAGCGCCGACGTCGGCCTGGTCGGCGGCGGCGCCTCCGGACTGCGACTGGGCAACAGCGCGCCCCAAGCCGAGTTGTCGCAGGACCTGCGCTACAAGCCGGTCGTCCAGTTGGGCGTCAGCTACAGCTTCTGATCGTCCGCGTGCCGGGCGCCGCCGTCCCCACGGTTTGAGCCCAGCCCAGCGCGGGCTTGCGCGCTGCTTGATAATCCTCGGATCGCGCACCTCCGCACGGGCCCACCTCGGTGGACCCCGGAACGGATCCTGCCGCGCAACGCAACGCCTTCCCGCATCAGCTTTCAGAGGATCTCCGCCATGAGCGACGTTCAGCAACGCATCGACGACCTGGTCAAGGGCAACCGCATCGTGCTTTTCATGAAGGGCACCGCGCAGTTCCCCATGTGCGGCTTCTCCGGCCGCGCGATCCAGATCCTGAAGGCCAGCGGCGCCAGCGAACTGAAGACCTTCAACGTGCTCGAGGACGAAAGCGTCCGCCAAGGCATCAAGGACTACGCCAACTGGCCCACGATTCCGCAGCTCTACGTCGACGGCGAGTTCGTCGGCGGCTCCGACATCATGATGGAGATGTACGAGAGCGGCGAACTGCAGCAGCTGCTGGCCAAGGCCTGATGACCGCTGCAGCGGCATCGCGGCCGCGCCTGATCGTCGGCATCTCCGGCGCGACGGGCACTGCCTATGGGTTGCAGCTGCTGCGCCGGGCCCGCGCGATCGGCGCGGAGACCCACCTTGTGCTGAGCCCCGCGGGCGTGCTGAATGCCCACCATGAACTCGGGCTCGCGCGCGACGCGCTGGAGCGCGAGGCGGACTTCGCCTACGCCCCCGGCGACGTCGGTGCCTGCGTCGCCAGCGGCAGTTTTCCGACCGCGGCGATGGTGATCGCGCCTTGCTCGATGCGCACGCTGGCCGCGGTCGCGCATGGGCTTTCCGACAACCTCATGACCCGCGCCGCCGACGTGACGCTCAAGGAGCGCCGTCGCCTGATCCTGATGGTCCGTGAGACGCCGTTCAACCTCGCCCATCTGCGCAACATGACCGCGGTGACGGAGATGGGCGGCATCGTCTTCCCGCCGCTGCCGGCGCTGTACCTGAAGCCGGCGTCGATCGAGGAGATGGTCGCCGAGACCGTCGAGCGCGTGCTCGAACTGACGCAGCTGCCAGGCGCCTCGCCTCAGGCGTGGCTGGGGCTGCGGCCGCAATCCTGACCAGGGCGCCCAGAGGGCTTGGCCCGCCGCTCCGCGGCAGCGACCGGACCTGGCGTCAGGTCTGCCCGGGCATCAACCAGCCCTTGCGAGCGCCCATGACCATGTTCGGGTACTCCGCGCGTCCGCGGCTGCCGTTGTAGCGACCGAGCGCGAGGAAGAGGTCCCCCTTCTCCCGGTCCAGGTAGTGCCGCAGGATCACGCAGCCGAAGCGCAGGTTGGTCTGCATGTGGAACAGGCGCGAGACCTGCCCGTCGCCGATCGAGCGCATCCAGAACGGCATCACCTGCATGTAGCCCCGCGCGCCCGCGACGCTGATCGCATACTTCTTGAAGCCGCTCTCCACCTGCACCAGCCCCAGCACCAGCGCCGTCTCGAGGCCCGCGCGGGCGCTCTCGTACCAGACGGTCTCGAGGAACTCGATCCGCGTCTGGGTTTCGCTCTTCTTGCGCTTCATGCGCTCACTCATCTCGCCGAGCCAGCGCAGGTAGGCCAGGCGCGGCTCGATCGAATCGAAGTGCGGCTTGGGCGGCGCATCCGAGGCGATCGCGGCCGACAGCGCGGAACGCACCGCATCGGCCAGCGGTTCCTCGACCTGGGCGCCGGCGAACGCCGGACGCGGCAGGCAGGCGCCGGCGCCGGCGAGCAGCAAGGCTCGGCGCGAGGTCGGGGCCATCGTCTTGAAGCCGGAATCGGTCACGGGAACGGCGGGGATCGGAGTCAATCGGGGTCGGTTGAAATGCGCAGGCGCGAGGCGCGGCAGCATAACGGCGCGCGCGGTCTCCGTCAGCGGGACAGCCAGCGCTCCAGCGGCAAAGGTCTCGGACCTCGCACGCGCGCGAGCACGAGGCCTGCAGCCCAATACGCGAGCGCGAGGCCCGCCGCCATCACCGTGCCGGGCTGCCAGGCCAAGCCAGCGCCACTGAACAGCGCAAAGCTCAGCACTGAACTGGAAAGATACAGCGTGAGCGTGTGTCGCCCCAGCGGCGCGAGCACATTCAGCAACCGCGGTTCACTGCGCATCCTCAGCACCAGCGCGGGCACCACGGCGCTCAACAGCAGCAGGGTCGGGTACAGATAGAAGATCGCATAGCGGCTGGTGACGGAGGTATCGCCGTCGCGCAGCCCGGGCCAGAGCAGGGAGGCGAAGGCGATGTTCGCTGCCACCGCCGGCCACAGCGCACGACGGGACCAGCGTCGCAACGCGGGCTCCCAGCGCGGATGGGACAGGAGCCGCAGGCGCGCCGCCATCAAGCCGGCCGTCATCAGCAGCAGCGGCGTGGGCAGGCCCAGCGTGGCGAAGGCGATCGTCGACGCGACGAAGTGACCCGCATTGCGCAAGGTCCAGTCCCCCCACGTCGCGGGAGCCGACAGCGGCGTCGAGGGCTCGCCCGACAGCGGCATGCTCGCCATCACGACAGTCAGCGCGATCACCGCGAGTTCCAATCCGATCAGGATCCGCAGCCGGACTTTCAGCATCGCCATCGAATGCCCGGCCCAGATCGCGAGCACGGAACCGGCGACGGCATAGAGCGTCAGGATGTCGCCCATGTAGAGCAGCGTGCCATGCAGCAGGCCGAGCGTCAGCAGCTTGGCGAGGCGACGTCGGCGCTTGCCCAAGGCCTCATCGCCACGCGACTGGGACAGGCCCTGGCTGTAGCCGAACAGGAAGGCGAGCAGCGAGATGCCCTTGCCCGCGATGAGCGCGTGCAGGAACCACGACAGGAGCTGGGCGGCCAGACTGTCGGCGGGGGACGGCGGGCTCAGCGGCCCGGCATCCGGCAAGGCTGGGTAGCCGACCCAGTTGACGGCGATCACCGGGAACAGGGCCAGCGCACGCAGCGCGTCCACCGCCGCGACACGCTGCGGCGGACGGGCCGGACTCACGCGAGTCGTTGCTTCAGGTGTGCGACGACGTCGGCCAGCGCCAGCTTGGTGGCGGCAGCATCGCGGCGGCCCTGGTATTCGACCTGGCCTTCCTTGAGGCCGCGGTCGGAGATCACCACGCGATGCGGCACGCCGACCAGTTCCCAGTCCGCGAACATGGCGCCGGGGCGCTCACCGCGATCGTCCAGGAGCACGTCGATGCCGAGATCGAGCAGCTCCTCGTGGAGCTTCGTCGCGGCGGCCTTCACGTCCTCGTTGCGGTCCATGCCGATCGGGCAGACCACGACGGTGAAGGGCGCGATCGCGTCCGGCCAGATGATGCCGCGCTCGTCATGGTTCTGCTCGATCGCCGCGCCCAGGATGCGGGTCACGCCGATGCCGTAGCAGCCC
>CBIHMU010000168.1:0-6225 GCA_966211105.1 uncultured Burkholderiales bacterium | reverse complement strand
CGCCCGACCACGCACGCCCCGCTCGATGGCCTGGCGCGCGGCGGCTACAAGCTGACGTTCGATGAGAAGCCGACGGACTATGCCGGTCTGGAAAGGCTTCACCAGGCATGGACACGGGCGGGCGCGAGGCCCGACGATCCGCGCGCGGTCGAGCTGCGCGGGCTGCTGGAACAGTACCTCGGATGGGCCGAGCACCAGCACGCCAGCCGCAAGCTGGCGGATCACCGGCGCCGTGCCGCGGGCCTGCTGGCCGAGATCGCCATCCTGCCCGAGCCAGCGGCAGATCCAAGGCCGACATCGACGCCGAAGCCGGCACCGCCTCGATCGCCCGCTTTGCGCGGCGCGGCGGCGCGGCCGCGCTCGACGTCGCCGGGCCCGTCGGCGAACGGATCCGCGGGATCCGCGGGATCCGCGGGATCCGCGGGATCCGCGGGATCCGCGGGATCCACGGGATCCACGGGATCCGCCGGATCAAGCCCGTCGACCGCTCATCGCTTCGCCAAAGGGATAGGCGCGGCCATCGCGACTTTTCGCGCCCAGCTGAATCCGCCGAAACCGGGCAGCTTCACCGAGGTCGACAGTGCCTACAAGCGATTCGCGGAGAGGCTGAAGACCGAGCCGTTCAAGGAGGCCGACGCCCTGCAGGTCCGGCAACTCGTCGAGAACTATCTGGACCGCCCGGGCGTCGCGACGTCCAGCGACAAGGTCCAGCGCGCCAAGCACCAGCTCGCCGCCGCGTACCGCGTTGCCGTGAACCAGTGGATCGAGAAGGACCGGTTGGAGCGTCAGGCCGGCATCGACAAGGCATGCGCCAGCGTGCACTCCCCGGACCTGACGCAACGGACCGCCGCCCGCCAGAAGCATGCGGCCAGCATGGTCGCCCAGTTTCCGACGCTGAATGCCGCGCATGACGGGACGTCCGAACGCTTCATCTGCGGCGCGGACGGCACCCGGAAGTACCGTTTCAGGCCCATGCCGACCCGCTCGGCCGCCCACGGCGACGACATCGGGCCGCAACATGCGGTGCTCGCCTCGGTCCTGCATCGGAAGCTGGTGGAGCAGGTCGGCCTCGATCTCCGCTTCCCTTGCGCGACCACCGCCAGCCTCCAAGGCATCCCGGGCGTGCTGGAAGATGTCGTCGACCTGCCGATGCCGGAGCCCTCGGAGGGGGGCTTCCCGACGGCGGAGCTCCAGCGTGCCGTGCTGGCGCAATGGGTCCTGGGCCGTCCGCGGGCCACCTGGTCCGACGTCGGCGTGGACGCGGAGGGTCGGCTGCGCCCGCGGCAGCTGCCGCAGGACGCCCTTTCGCCGTCCGACATCGCGAACGAAGGACGCCAACGCGTGTCGCCGATGATCAACACCCAGGAACCGATCGCGGCGCTGCACAGTCCCATCGATGCCCAGTTGGCTGGGCGCCTGTTGCACATGGACATCGACGCGCTCGCGAAGTCGATGGGCCTGGCGCAGGACGTCATCGACATGCAGACCCACGTCAACGGTCGACGTGCGGCGCAGCCGCCGAAGACACTGGTCGCCTCCCACAAGGACGCCGTCGACCACCTGCTCGCCCCCCTGCGCGCGTTGCAGCGCGCCTTGCGCGGCGCCATCGACGCCCGCGTGGCCCTGCCGCTGGCCATGGTCCTGGCCGACGCCGCGGAGGCCTTGCCTCACCCCAGCGAACCGTGAGCGCAGCAGGTCACGGCGGCGCCGGGCATCCCGCTTGCTGATCCGTCGGCTGCCGCTGCCCCTCCCGGGGCGGCTCCTCGACGGAGAAGCCGATGAACAACAACACGCCCGCGTCCTCAACGCCATCCCAGCGCGTCCTGCGCTCCCGCGCCGCCCGCCTGTCCCCGCGCGCGCGCCGCACCACCCGCGCCGTCGCTGTCGCCGCTGCGCTGATCGCCCTGGCCGGCGGCGCGCGCGTGGTGATGGCGCTCGAAGCGCAACCCGCCACCCCGACCGGCTACGGCCCCAACCCCGCCCTGCCCGAACCGCAGAAGGCGCTCGTGCCGACGATCAACGTCGCCAAGGCGGTCGGCTGGCCCGCCGGCGCCAAGCCGCAAGCCGCGGCCGGCCTGGCGGTGGCGCGCTTCGCCGACAAGCTCGACCATCCGCGCTGGCTGTACGTGCTGCCCAACGGCGACGTGCTGATCGCCGAGACCAACGCCCCGGTGCGTCCCGACGACGGCAAGGGCCCCAAGGCCTGGATCACCAAGCAGTTCCAGAAGAAGGCCGGCGCCACGCCCAAGAGCGCCAATCGCATCACCCTGCTGCGCGACACCGACGGCGACGGCGTCGCGGACCAGCGCTTCGCGTTCGCGGAAGGTCTGAACTCGCCGTTCGGCATGGCGCTGGTCGGCAACAACTTCTACGTGGCCAACACCGACGCGATCGTGCGCTTCCCCTACGCCACCGGTCAGACCAAGCTCGCCGGCGCGCCGACGAAGGTGGCCGACCTGCCCGGCGGCACGATCAACCACCACTGGACCAAGAGCCTCATCGCCAACGCCGACGGCACCAAGCTCTACGCGGGCATCGGCTCCAACAGCAACGTCGCCGAGAACGGCATCGAGAACGAACAGCGTCGCGCCGCGATCCTGGAGATCGACCTGAAGAGCGGCTCGACGCGCGTGTTCGCCTCCGGCCTGCGCAACCCGGTCGGTCTTGCGTGGGAGCCCACGAGCAAGGCGCTGTGGGTCGCGGTCAACGAGCGCGACGAGCTCGGCGACGACCTGGTGCCGGACTACATCACCTCGGTGCAGGACGGCGGCTTCTACGGCTGGCCGTACAGCTGGTACGGCAAGCACGTCGACGAACGCGTCAAGCCGCAGCGCCCCGAACTCGTGGAGAAGGCCCTGGTGCCCGACTTCGCCGTCGGCGCGCACACGGCCTCGCTGGGACTGGCCTCGTCGGACGGCAACAAGCTGACGCAGGACTTCGCGCACGGCATGTTCATCGGCCAGCACGGCTCGTGGAACCGCAAGGTGCCGGCGGGCTACAAGGTCGTGTTCGTGCCCTTCGTCGGCGCCAAGCCCAGCGGCCTGCCGATCGACGTGGTGACGGGCTTCCTGGACGCCCAGGGCCAGGCGATGGGCCGCCCGGTCGGCGTCGCGCTGGACCGCCAGGGCGCCCTGCTGGTGGCGGACGACGTCGGCAACGTGATCTGGCGCGTCACCGCGACCGGCGGTGCCGGGCCGCAGGCCGCGTTCCCCGCGGCGGCCGGCGCCGCCAGCACGCCAGCTTCGCGCTGATCACGCCAGGATTCGCCGGGACTCCCCGGGGCTCACCCGGGGCTCACCCGGGCCAGTCCGGCGAACTCGGGGCCGTCGTGTCTGGACTTGCTGACGACCGCCTGCCGGGCGAGGCAATATAGTTCCATATTCAATAGATATGGCACTTTATTTCCAAATTGCTTGACCGATGGATGGCGATAAAGTACCTTTTCATAAGGAATTGGAACTTTATTGCCATGCTCACGCTTCCAGAAATCTCCGGCCTCCTGCGGGAGGAAGCCCGTCGCCACGGGCTGACGCAGGCGCGTCTGGCGGACAAGGCGGGCATCTCCGCCCGTACGCTCACCCATGTGCTCAGCGGTCAGGAAGATTTCCGGGTCTCCACCTTGATGGCCGTCGCCCATCAATTGGGCCTCGAAGTGGTGCTGGTGCCCAAGGACGCCGCACGGGCGGTCGCCGCCGGTGAAGCCATCGGCCCGCCGGTGCGGTCCGTGGTCACCGACGCCCTGGAAGCGCTGCACGCGGGGCGCGACGCACCCGCGACGCGGGGGCGCCCATGAACGTGAAGGCCCTGGGCATCCATCTGGGCGCCTTGCGACTGGGCGTGCTGTTCCAGTACGCCCTGAACGACGACACCGTCATCAACCGCTTCGTCGCGGACGAGGACCTCATGACGCGCGCGGGTCCCGCTGCGCCGACGCTGTCGCTGTCCATGCGGGCGGCGACGCCCGAGGCGCAGGGCGAGCTGTGGCGCAACATCCGCTCGGCCAGCTTCAACGGCCGCCGGTCTCCGACGGCCGGCTGGCTGCTGCCGGCCTTCTTCCAGAACCTGCTGCCCGAAGGCGTGTTCCGCCATCACGTGGCGGAACTCCGCGACTGCGCGCCCGACGACCACTTCGAGATGCTCGCCGCCTGCGGCAAGGACCTGCCGGGCAATGTCTTCGCGCTCCCGGTCGAGCTGAGCCGCGAGGAGCTGGCGCGCTACGTCACGCAGGGACAGGACGCGCTGGAAATGTCGGTCACGGCGGAGCCGCTCGAGGACGGCGTGTCGCTGTCGGGCGTGCAGCCCAAGCTCGGCGTCATCCGTGACGGCGAGCGCTATGTCGGCCGGACCAAGGACCACGACACCCACATCATCGCCAAGCTGCCGGTGGTGGGCCAGCCGCTGCTGCCCGAGGTCGAGGACCTGAGCCTGCGCCTGGCGCGCGCGGCGGGGGTGGACACCTGCGAGGCCGCGCTGGAGCCGCTCGAACGGCTCGGTCTGCAGCACGGCTACGACCTGGGCGACGCGACGGCGCGGACGAACTTCCTGGCCGTGACGCGTTTCGACCGGTCGCCGGCGGGCCGCATCCATGTCGAGGACTTCGCGCAGATCCTCGGCTGCGCCCCGGAAGACAAGTACGGCCGCGGGCCGGACGGCCTGCGCATCAGCTACCTCGACATGGCGGCGGTGCTGCTGGCCGAGCCGTCGATGGGCGAGCCGGCGGTGCACGAGCTGCTGCGGCGCATCGTCGTCAACGAGATGATCGGCAACGCCGACATGCATCTGAAGAACCTCGGCGTGCGCTACCTCGACGGCATCACTCCGACGCTCTCGCCGGCCTACGACGTGGTGGCCTACGCCGTGTTCCATCGTCTGCGTGGGCACGCCCTCCACATCCTGCCGCCCAAGTTCCTGCCGCGACGCGCGGCCGCCGCGGGTGGCGACGAGGCGACGCTGCCGCGGCAATCGATGTCGCCCGCGCTGCTGCAGGCCTTCTGCGACCGGCTGAGGATTCCGGTCAAGCCGGCGGAAGCGGCGATCGCGCGTTGCGTGAAGGCGGCCTTCGCCACATGGCCCGCGATGATCGAGGCGTCGGCCTTGACCGCTCAGCAGAAGACGAGGCTGCTGGCGCAGTTCACGGCGCATCCGCTGGTGGTGTCGCTCGCGCAGCGTGCCGAACGCGCCGCCGCTCGCGCGACGCTCACGCGTCCTGCTGACGCTCGTACTCCGCGCTTTCCTGGCTGAGTTCGTCGCGCCACTGGCGGTCGAGCTCGTCGCGGCGGCGGCGCAGCGCGCTGGAGAGCCCCCGCCAGTCCACCGACGACGCATGCGTCAGGCGCGGCAGGATGCCCTGCTCCACGTCCTGCGCATGGTGGCCGACATAGCGGCCGAGCACGCCGACCAGGGGCGCGAATTGCGCATCGTCCGCGCGCATGCGGCGCAGCTGCGACATCAGGATGCGCACCACCAGGTGCTCGATCTCCGCCTCGTTGATCAGCCGGCGTTCGACCGCGCCGATCTCCGGACACTTGCGCACCGCCGGGTAGAACAGCTCTTCCTCCAGCGTCGCATGCACGGTCAACAGCGCGCAGGTGCGGCGCACCAGCGCCTCGCAGGATTCGTGGTCCCCCATCGCCCACAGCCGGTCGAACTGATGGAAGGCATGCCGCGCCCGCTGGTGGTCGTCGACCAGCAACGCCACGACCTCGTCGCGCGCCATCAGGTCCGCGCGGAAGTCGGTCTGCGGCAGGACGTGCGACCTCATGCGGGCGCTCCTTCCGGAACGCCCTCGTCCAGACACTGACGCGCCGGCGCGGCGTGGTCGTCGTGATAACGCTTCGGGCCGTCCGGATGCACGCCCGGATCGTCCGGATGCTCGTGCGGCGCCTGGTCGGGACCCGGCGCCGGCGGCTCGGCGGGACGCTGCTCGTCCGAGCGTCGCGGCTCGGGCTTCGGCGAGTTCGCCATCACGGCCAGACGGAAGGTCTCGAATGCCTTGTCGTTCATGAAGCGGGCCTCCTGAAAGATCGAACGAGATGGAACGAGATCGAACGAGATCGCGCGTGCTCGAGGGCGACTAACCCGAGGCGTCTCGAGCCGCCCGCCCTTCCACCCCGCGCTCTCCACCCGGTTCTGGCAAATCCGGTGCCGCCCCAGCCTCCCCGTCGGTAGTCCCCGCCGGCACCCGGCGACGCCGGTCGTCATACGGGGCGGCGGGGCGGAGGACGC
>CBIHMU010000167.1:0-6494 GCA_966211105.1 uncultured Burkholderiales bacterium | reverse complement strand
GGCGCTGTCTGTGCCATCGCGCCGGTGGCGCTCAGCAGGCTGGCGATGAGGGTCAGTCGAATCGACATGGCGAACTCCTGGGTTGGGGACGCCTTCTCCTCTCAAGTCTCGTGCCAGCGAAAAAACCTATCTGAATCAACGGGTTGCCTGCATCACGGCGCGCGGCAGTGGATGATCCGGGGACAGCAGGTGTCCCCATCGGGGACAGATCGTCGCGCTGCGGGACAGGCGGACGGGGCCGCTGTCTATCATCCGTTTCCGACTGATCCGGTGACGCGCGGCGCGCGACCGCTTCGATGAACTCCTTGCGCACCCAGCTCACCCTGTTCTGGACCCTGTTGTTGGCCACCTGCGGAGCGCTCGCGGTGACCATGACGGTGCTCTACCAATCCAGCGTGGGCGCGCAAGTGGCCCACAGCCAGGCGGCGACCGAAACGGCCTGCCGGACCATCGCCGCGCGCTACGCGAAGTCGGTGCAGGCCGACACGGCCGCGACGGGACGGCTCGACCTGCTGAAGGTGCTGCTGCATCTGGTCCTGGTCGAAATGCCGCAGATGGAAGGCGGCGTCTGGCAGATGGACGACGGCAATCTCGCCTACGCGTATCCCACCTATGAGGGCAGCAGCGAGAAGCACGATCTGCCCGCGGCCGAGCAACCCCTCATCGCGCAACTCGTGAGCCAGGCGGTGGGCAGCGGGCAGCTCCGGACCGACGTCGTGCGCGGCACGCGCGAGGCGATCATCGTGACCGCGTGTCCGCTCACGGCCGCCGGTGCCGGCATGGCGGCCTGGACGATGACCCGCGCCTCCGGCTACGCGCTGGCGGCGCAGGGGTCGCTGCGCATCGGCCTCGGCGCGCTCCTGCTGCTGGTGCTGGGCTCGGCGGCCTGGCTGGGCTGGATGATGGCCCGAGGCCTGCGCCACGTCGGCGCCTTGCAGCAGGGCCTGGCGGAGGCGGACGGCGAGCAGGCGGCCATGCCCGAGCTGACGCGGACCGGCGTGCAGGAACTGGACCGCATCGTCGACGGTTTCAACCGCTTCCGCGCCCGCTTCACCGCGGCGCAGGCGCGCATCCGGGATGTCGAGCTGCAGCGGGGTCGAGACCTTCGGCTGGCCGCGCTGGGCCGCATGACCGGCGCCATCGCGCATGAGATCCGCAATCCGATTGCGGCCATGCGCCTGAAGGCCGAGAACGCGCTCGCGGGACCCGCCGAACGGCAGGGCGACGCGCTGCGTGCCATCGTGGGTCAGGTGGACCGGCTGGACGCGCTCGTGAAGAGCTTGCTGGGGCTCGTGCAGCCGATCACCGCCGTCAGTGCGCCGGTGGTCCTGCGCGCGTGGCTGGAGCAGCGGCTGATGGCGGTCTCCGGGGAAGGCGCCGACCGGGCCACCTTGCGGCTGGAGATGGCCGCACAGGACGACGCCACGGCCTGCTTCGATGCGATGCACCTGGCCCGGGCGGTCGACAACCTGCTGGACAACGCCGTGCGGCACGCCGGCCCGGACGGGCATGTGACGCTGCGGGCGGTCCAAGGCGGCGAGGGCCGGTTGCTGCTGCAGGTCGACGATGACGGCGAGGGGGTGCCGGAGGCCTTGCGGCCCACGCTCTTCGAGCCCTTCGCCACGGGCCGGGCCGACGGCACCGGGCTGGGCCTGGCCCTGGCCAGGGAGGTGGCGTTCGCACATGGCGGCGAGCTGCGTCATGTCGCGCTGCCCGCCGGCACCCGATTCGAACTGGAGATCCCATGGCGCGCATCCTGATCGTCGACGACGACGTGGCGTTCCGGGAGGCGCTGGCGGAAACCGTGGCGTCGCTGGGCCACGAGGCGGAGGAAATCGCTCGCGGCGCCCAGGCGCTGAGCCTGCTGGAGCGCGAGGCCTACGATGCCGTGCTCCTGGACCAGCGCATGCCTGGCGTGGACGGGCTGGGCGTGCTCGCCGCGCTGCGCGAGCGGCGGCCTGGCGGGCCGCCGGTGATCATGCTGACCGCCTACGCGGGCGCGGACAACACGATCGAGGCGATGCGGCTGGGTGCCTTCGACCACCTGTCCAAACCGGTCACGCGCGAGGCGGTGAAGGACGTGCTGGCGCGTGCGCTGAAGGTTCCGGCGCCGTCCGAGCCCGCGACGGCGACCGACGGCGGGACCGACCTGACCGGCGCGACCGGTTTCATCGGCCACAGCGCCGCGATGCGCGAGGTGCACAAGCGCATCGGCCTGGCCGCGACCAGCACCATGCCCGTGTTGATCGAAGGCGAGACGGGCACGGGCAAGGAAATGGTGGCGCGCGCGCTGCACCGCCACTCGGACCGCGCGGATCGCGCCTTCGTCGCCATCAACTGTTCCGCCATTCCGTCCGAGCTGCTGGAGAGCGAGCTGTTCGGCCATGCGCGCGGGGCCTTCACCGGCGCGATCACGGACCGGCCCGGATGCTTCCGCGCCGCGGACGGCGGGGTGCTCCTGCTGGACGAGATCGGTGACATGGCGATGGACACGCAGGCCAAGATCCTGCGCGTCCTGCAGGAGGGCGAAGTGACGCCGGTCGGCGCGTCCCGGCCCGTGCGCGTGGACGTGCGCATCGTCGCGGCCACGCACAAGGACCTGCGCGCGGCGGTGCGCGACGGCGGCTTCCGTGAGGACCTGCTGTACCGGCTGGACGTGCTGTCCATCCGGATGCCGCCGTTGCGGGAGCGGCCCGACGACATCCTGCCGCTGGCGACGCATTTCCTGCGCCTGGCGGCGGGCGCCGGACCGGTGAAGGCGCTGTCGGTGCGGGCGGAGCGGATGCTGCTGGCCCATGACTGGCCCGGCAACGTGCGGGAACTCCGCAACGTGATGGAGCGCAGCCACGCGCTGAGCCGCCATCGCGTGATCGACCTCGACGACCTGCGGCTGAACGAGGCGCGCGATGCGACCGACCTCAGGGCGTCGTCTCTGCCGGACTGGCTCGACGGCGAACTGCCCGCCGCCGTGACGAAACTGGAGATGGCCATGATCCAGCGGGCCATCGACCGGAGCGGGGGCAACCGGGCGGAAGCGGCACGTCAACTGGGCATCCATCGTCAGCTGCTCTACCGGAAGCTCCGGCAGTACGGGATGGAATGACCGGCCTGAAGGCGCGTCCCTGACGCGTTCTCGGCCTCCTCCCAGTGCGCTGGCGCACTCACGGTAACGATCTGTTTGGTCCTGATCCGCGATGGGAGCGGCGCCGTATGAGACCCGCGCACCGGTGCCGGTCGGACCGGCCTGGGGCCGCGACAACTCAACCCAGGAGAACAAACATGCTTCGTTTCTTCAAATGGTTTCTTGGCGCCGCGACGGTCTCGATGATGCTGACCGCGTGCGGCGGCGATGATGATCCGGCACCGCTGCCGACCATCGCCCAGGCCGCGCAGGACAAAGGCTTCACGGCACTGACGGCAGCCGCTTCGAAGGCGGGTCTTGCCTCGGCGCTGTCGGACAGCTCGGCATCGCTGACCGTCTTCGCCCCCACCAACGACGCCTTTGCGAAACTCGCCACGCAGCTGGGCTTCGCCAGCGCGGACGCCATGGTGACGGCGCTGCCGGCATCCACGCTCGCCAGCATCCTTCAGTATCACGTGCTGGGCAGCCGCAAGGTCGCCGCCGATCTGGCCGCGGGCGGGTCCACCCAGGCCACGCTCTACAACTTCAACGGCAGTGCGGTGCCTCTCACCCTCAGCTTCTCTGGCGGTGTGTCCATCAAGGACGCGGCGCTCACGACGGCGCGTGTCACCACACCGGACGTGATGGCCAGCAACGGCGTCATCCACGCCGTCGACAAGGTGCTCGTCCCGCCCGGCGTCCTGAACATCGTGCAGATGGCGCAGGTGAATCCGCTCTTCGACACCCTGGTCGGGGCGGTGGTCAAGGCCAACCTGCAGACGACGCTCAGCGGCGCCGGTCCCTTCACCGTGTTCGCGCCGACGCACGACGCCTTTGCGGCCATCGCTTCCACCGTCGACGGACTCAGCACGCAGCAGTTGTCCAACGTGCTGACCTATCACGTGCTGGCGAGCCAGGTCCTGGCGGCCAACATCCCGTTCGGCACGCCGATCACGACGGTGCTCGGTCAGACCTTCGTGATCAACGCGGGCACCCCGCCGACCATCACCGACTCCACCAGTGCGCCGGCCAAGATCATCGCGACGGATGTGCGGGCCAGCAATGGCGTCATCCACGTGGTCGACAAGGTGCTGATCCCCAACCCGCTTTGAGCGTCGGGAACGGGCGGCAGGTCCCGGGCCCCACGGGCCCGGCGTGCCAGATCTTGCGCCCTGGCGCCGCCCGGGGCCGCGACGGCCAGGTGGATGGGCGCCGGGCCTTGCGGCACCGCTGACCAGGTCAATGACTGAGAACGGCCTGCAGCAGCGTCGGCAGGTCGTAGGGCTTCGCGATGACCGGGAAGCCCTCGTCCGTCGCGACCTGCGCGACGTCGCTGTGCCCGGTCACCAGCACCGGCCTGATCAGCGGGCGCACGCGACGCACCTCGCGGACCAGCTTCACCCCGTTCATGCCCTGAGGCATCACGATGTCGCTCACCAGGATGTCGGGATCGAATCCGCGGCTGAGCAGCTGCAGGGCCTCTTCTCCGCTGTCCACCGCCTTCACGACGAATCCGCTGGACTCCAGCAGCTGCTGGGTGGCTTCCCGGACGTCGTGGTTGTCGTCGACCAGCAGGATGACCTTGCCGGCCGTGACCACCGCGTCCCCCTGCAGCGCGTTCTCCTGCGCAGCGTCTGCCACCTGCCGGGAGGGAATCATCAAGCAGATGGTCGTGCCCTGACCGGGGACGCTGTCCACGCGGATCGCGCCGCCCGAGGCCTCGATGAAGGCCGCGACCTGCGGCATGCCCAGCCCGCTGCCCTTGCCCTGCGGCTTCGTCGTGAAGAAGGGCTCGAAGATCCTGTCGATGACCTCGGCGCTCATGCCCTCGCCGTCGTCGGTCACGCGCAGGACGCAGACGGCGCCGAGCCGCGGGTCCTCCCCGGCTTCCGCCGAGATCCGGATCACGCCGCCTGCGGGCATCGCATCCCTCGCGTTGGTCACCAGGTTGGTCAGCGCGATTTCCAGTTCCAGGCCGTCCACGGCGACCCGGCCCAGGTTCGGCTCCGCGTGCAGTTCCACGGTGTGCCGGGCGTCGAGCAGTTGCCGGACGTTGTCCGCGATGCGTTCGAGTTCGACCCTCGTGTCCAGGGGGCGGGCCACGAGCGCGCGACGGGCCGACAACAGGGAGAGCTGGCGCGTCAGCGCTTCCGCCTTGGCGACGCTGCGCCTGATCGCGGCGACATCGGCATCGGCCGCCGCGCCGACCCGGCGTTGCAGGATGCTCAAGCGGCCGGTGACCACCTGCAGGATGTTGTTGAGGTCGTGGGCGAGACCCGCGCCCAGTTGACCGACCATCCTCAGCTTCTCGGCCTGGGCGAGCTTCTGCTCCGCCCGCTCCCGTTGGTGGACGGCGGCTTGGAGTTCCTCCGTGCGTCGGAGCAGTTTCGTCACCGTGTCCGCGAGGCCACGCTGCACGCGGCGGAAATGATGGGCGAGCAGGACCAGCACGACCGAACTCGCGATCAGGCCTTCGACGCGGACCGCATACCAGGCCAAGGTGTATCGCGACCCGCTGTAGGTGCTCAGCCACACGCCGCCGGCCTCCGCGGTCAGCACGACGACCAGCCAGATGAAGATGGAGCGGCGATGGAGCCCGCGCAGTCCGATGAGGACGACGGCCAGGACGGCCAGCACCGCCGCGCTGTAGGAGCCGTAGACGCTGAACAGGCCGAAGGCCTGCCGCCCGCCCTGGTTGACGGTGGCGGCGGCATCGGTCCATTGGGAGCCGAAGCCGGCCAGGACCGCCGCCACCGTGGCGACCAGGGGCGGCCAGTAGGTGAAGGTCCGGGGCTCCTTGCTTGGCTGCATCGCGGACAGCGCCGCCCAGATGATGAAACACGCGAACCCCGCGCGCCAGGCGATGAACAGCCAGCTGACCGCGTGCAGTGAACCGAGCAGGGCCCTGTCGGGCAGCACGGCCCCGGGGAAGGTCAGGACATGCAGCACCGCCATCAGCCCCGCGTAGAGGTAGGCGGCGGCGATGATCGAATGCGATCGCGGCTGGCTGGGCGACGAGATGAGCAACCAGAAGGTCGCCAGGTTGATCATCGCCGCCGCGGCGCCATACATGCCGCTGATGTGGGGCAGCGGGACCAGCGGCTCCGAGGCATAGGGCAGCACCACGGCGATGCCCACCAGCAGCGCCACGGAAAGCGTCAGCGCGGCACGGCGCTGCGCGGTGCTCGCGATCTCCTGAACGACCTCCCTGAACGGCATCCCAGTGCTCCGGCCTTGCATTGACGGCGCGCGATTGTCCCTCGCGCGGCCCATCCCAAGGATCGGCGCCGTTTTTCTCCTGAAAATTGAGGTTCCAGGGTGGATTCGCGTGCAAGGCCGGAGGCACGGGCCCCTCGCGTCAGCCCCTCAGCCC
>CBIHMU010000166.1:0-7096 GCA_966211105.1 uncultured Burkholderiales bacterium | reverse complement strand
CGGCTTGGTGATGGCCTCGACACGGCCCGTGTGGGCGCTGAACCTCGCCGGCCCCGCCGCGGGGGTCGAAGGGCAGCGACGACGTGCGGGCCGGATCCTCCAGTTGCCGGCCGTAGCGCAGCCCCGCGGTCAGCCGGCGGCTGCGCTCGGCCGAGGCGGGGCCGGCGAGGTTCAGCGCCCACTCGGGCCGTGTCGAGGCCATCACCACGCCGTCGGGCGACAGGATCAGCGTCGTGATGTCCGGGCGCGCGGTCAGGAAGCGGTCCAGCGACGGCCCGTAGAACTGCGTCGCGACCACGCCGATGACCGGGCCCCGCGCCTCGCTGTCGCTGTAGACGGGCGCCGCCAGGAAGATGGCCCGGCGCGACGTGGATTGGCTGAGGGCCATGGACACGGCGGTGCGGCCGGCCATGGCCTCGCGGAAGTACTCGCGATGGGTCACGTCCAGCCCCATCGGCGAGCGCTGCAGCCCCCGGTTCCATTCGCCGACGATCATGCCCTGGCGATTGGCCACGAAGGTCACGTCCGCGCCGAGCTGATCGTTCATCGCCGACAGCGTGTAGGCGGCCGGTCGCAGGCGCAGGGCGGGCTGCAGGTCCGTCAGCAGGGCGGCGGTCTTCAGGTCCTGGTCCAGGCGTCCCGCCAGCCGCAGCGCGCCCATCGCCTGGCTCTGCTCCGTCAGGCCGCGGAAGACCAGGACCTCGCGGTCGATCGTGGTCGCCAGCCGGGCGCGGAAACGCTGGTCGAGCAGCCGGGCGGTCTCCCGCGCGACCAACGCGCCGACGAGCAGCGACAGTGCCACCGCGGCGACCCACGCGGGCGTGGGATGGCGGGCGATCAGGGCGGCGACGCGCCTCATGCGGGAGGCGCTCCGGCCGGCGCGCCGGCATCCCAGCTCAGCAGTGCGAGCGCCTCGTCGAAGCGGAAGCCCGAGGCCGCCGCGGCCACGCGGCGCAGCAGCTGGAGACGGGCCGGCGGCGGCGGTTGACGCTCCAGCGCCTGCGACAGCGCGCGGGCGAGGTCGACGGCGCTCGCGTCGCTGGTCCGCAGGCGCTCGCTCAGGCGCGCCAGCAGCGCGTCCAGGGCGGCGTCCGTCGACACGGGCGCCGCCACCCGCGCGCCGAGCGCGAAGCGCGACAGCGTCTCGAACAGCCGGTCCACGCTCAAGGGTTTGATGAGGCAGGCGCTCATGCCGGCCGCGAGGATGCGCTCGCGCGCTTCCTGCGTCGCGCTCGCGGTCAGCGCGATGACGGGCAGCCCGCGCCAGCGCGGGTCCCGGCGCAGGCGCCGCGTGGTCTCGTAGCCGTCCATCCCCGGCATCTGGCAATCCATCAGCACCGCATCGACCCCGGGCTCGGAGCGCGCGAGCAGATCCAGGGCGGTCTGTCCGTCCGGGACCGTGGTCACGTCCAGGCCGGCGGCGCGCAGCAGTTCGGCGCTCAGCTCGCGGCTGACCGGGTCGTCCTCGACGACCAGCAAGCGCGTGCCGGTCAGGCGCGCCATCGCGGCGCGCGTCGTGCCGCCGGGATGCGGCGAGGCGAGGGCGGGCAGGGGCGCCTGGCCGGTGGCCTCGCCGATGGCCGACAGCAGCGTCGAGGCGGTCACCGGCTTGCTCAGCAGCCGCGGCCGATGGCGCGGATCCGCCTCGGCCAGCGCGGCGGCGAGGGCGGCGTCCCGGCCGAACGCGGTGACCAGCAGGATCGCGGGCGGCGACGCGAGCCGGCCGGACGCGATCAGCCGCGTCGCCTCGAGGCCGTCCAGCACCGGCATCTGCCAGTCCATCAGCACGAGATCGTAGGCGCGCTTCTCCGCGTCGGCCTCCAGCACGCATTGCGCGGCGTTGGCCCCGTTGACCGCCGTGTCCACCCGCATGCCGAAGCCGGCGCACAGCGCGCCGAGGATCTCGCGCGCGGCGCGGTTGTCGTCGGCCACCAGCACCCGCAGCCGCGACAGGTCGGGCAGGGCCGCCGGGACCGGCGCGGCCGCCGCGCGCGCGCCCGGGCGCAGGCCCAGGCGCACGGTGAAGGCGAAGGTCGATCGCTCGCCCGGGCGCGAGCTCACCTGGATGCTGCCGCCCATCATCTCGACCAGTTGCCGGCTGACCGCCAGGCCCAGGCCGCTGCCGCCGTACTGGCGCGTCGTCGAGGTATCGGCCTGGTTGAAGCTGTGGAACAGCCGCGAGATCGTCTCGGCCGTCATGCCGATGCCCGAGTCGGTGACGCTGAAGCGCAGTGCCACCGACTCGTCCTCGCGCGGGCCGTGCGGGCCGTGCTGGTCGTGCGGATCGTGCGGATCGTGCGGGTCGCGCTCCACCGCGACGATGACCTCGCCGCTGTCGGTGAATTTCACCGCGTTGGCCCCCAGGTTGATCAGGACCTGGCCCAGGCGCATCGGGTCGCCGATGAGGGCGTCGGGGACGTCGGCGGGACGATGGATCAGCAGCTCCACCCCCTTGTCCTCGGCGCGCAGGCCGATCAGGTCGACCAGGCGTTCCAGCACCTGGTCGAGCTGGAAGGGCACGCGCTCCAGGTCGATGCGGCCGGACTCGATGCTGCTGAAGTCCAGGATGTCGTCGATCAGGTCGAGCAGGCTCAGGGCCGCGCCGTTGACCTTCTCCAGGTAGTTGCGCTGACGCGCGTCCAGGCCGGTCTGCAGCGCCAGGTCGGACATGCCCACGATCACGTTCATCGGCGAGCGGATCTCGTGGCTCATGCCGGCCAGGAAACTGGATTTGGCCAGGGCCGCGTCGTGGGCCGCCTGCATCGCGCGGCGCGCCTCGCGCGCGGCCTCCTGATGGCGGGTGATGTCGACCAGCCACAGCAGCACGGCGGGCTTGTCGCCCTCGTAGTCCAAGGGCATCGACGAGAGCACGAAGGCGCGGGCCTCGCCCTGGGCATCCAGCAGATTCACCTCGGCGGCCAGCACCCGGCGGCGTTCGCGCAGCACCCCGTCGACCAGGTCGCGGCTGGCCTCGTCGGCGTAGCGATGGGGCCAGCGCTGGAACAGGTCGGTGCCCAGTTGGGCGGAGAGCAGCGGATTCAGGAACTCGATCCGGTCGTTGACGATCAGGCAGACGCCGATCGGCGCCATGCGGAACATCGCGCGGACCTCTTCGGCCCGCGCCGCGAAGGCGGCGGCGCTGAGCTCACGCTTGCGGCGATGCGCGGCGATCTGCCGCATCAGCGCGTAGCCGCCCAGCAGCAGCATCGCGGTCGACGCCGCCACGGCCAGCTGCTGGCGCGCGCTCATCGCGCCGGACAGGTCTTCCAGCAGCACCAGGCGCCAGGCGCCGTCGGGGTCGTTCCAGTCGATGCGCGTCGTGGCCACGGCCATGCGGCGGCCGTCGACCGTGGCCACCGCGTCGTCGACGGCGTTGAACGGCAGCACCCGCCCCAGTGCTTCGCCGCTGACGTGGCCGAACGAGATGCCCTTGGACTGCCTGGCCTTCATCACTTCCGCGGCGCGCAGGGGGATGGCCGGACCCTCGATGGCCATTTCCCACCCGGGCCGGCTGGCCGCGAACACGATGTGCCTCGGCGAGATCAGGAGGGCGTCCCCCTGCTGGCGCGATGCGAAGAAGGGGTCCAGGACCGCCGCCGGCTTGTGCATCGATATCGCACCGATGATGGCGCCGGTCGACTCCCGGCCAGCGAAGATCGGCGCACACAAGACGATCGAGCGTTGCGATTGCTGCGATTGCTGCGAATGCTGCGATTGCTGCGATTGCTGCGATTGCTGCGGGTCCGGTCCGTTGAACCCCGTGTAGATCGACGAGCGACCCTTCAAGGCCTGCGGCACGCAGGAGCGCCGCGAGAAATCGCTCCCGATGGCGGACTCCGCCTGGCGCGCCTGCCACTCCGCCACCGCCATGCCGCGGCGGTTGAGTACCACGATGCCGTCGGCCGCCATGATCTGGGCGATGCCGCGCAGGTGGGCCTCGCCGGGCCGCACCAGCCGCGCGCGCTCGGCGTCGGCCTCCAGCGTCATCGTCTTGACCAGCGGATCGATCAGGCCCGTCAGTTCGACGGCGCCCATGTCCTGGCCGGACAGCGTCTGCTGGACCAGGGCGAGGCCTTCGCGGTCGGCGGCCGACTGCAGCGCGCGGTGCAGGTCGGTCTCCAGGTACCAGCGCTGCGCGTCGCTCAGTCCCCAGCCCGCCGCGATCGCGGCCACCGCGGCGATCACGGCGGACGCGGCGGACGCGGCGGACGCGGCGGACGCGCCCGCGTGGCGATCGGTCGACCCGCGCGTGGCCGTGGACGGGGGCATCAGCGGTTCGGGTCCGCGCCGATCGGCGTCAGGACCGGAGGAATGTCCGGCGGACTCACCGTCTCCATCCAGGCGCGCTTGCGCGCGAGCGCCGCGTCGTCGTCGGCGAAGCGCCGTGCGATGGCCTGGAACTCCGGCTGGATGCGCAGGAAGGCCTCGACGACGTCCGGATCGAAATGCGTGCCCGAGCCCGCCGCGATGATGTCCGACGCCTGCGCGTGCGGCATGCCGTCCTTGTAGACGCGGCGGCTGATCAGCGCGTCGTAGACGTCGGCCAGCGCCATCAGCCGCGCCGACAGCGGGATGGCCTCGCCGCGCAGGCCCTGCGGGTAGCCGGAGCCGTCCCACTTCTCCTGGTGGCAGTAGGCGATGTCCTTCGCGGTGGCGAGGAAGGCCACCGGCGTGCCCAGCTGCGCTTCGGCCTGCGCGATGGCGTCGCGTCCGAGCGCCGGATGCGACTTCATGACCTCGAACTCGTCCGGCGTGAACCTGCCGGGCTTGAGCAGGATGCGGTCGGGGATGCCGATCTTGCCGATGTCGTGCAGCGGCGCCGACTTGAACAGCGTGTCGATGACGCCCGGCCTGCGCAGCTCGGGGCAGCGCGGGTGGTCGCGCAGCGCCTCGGCCAGCGCGCGCACGTAGTGCTGCGTGCGGCGGATGTGGTTGCCGGTGTCGCTGTCGCGCGTCTCGGCCAGCGAGGCCATCGCCAGGATGGTGACGTCCTGGATGGCGGCCAGTTCCTCGGTGCGGCGCGCCACCTCGGCCTCGAGGTAGGCCGCCTTGTCGCGCAGGAAATCGGCGCTCGCCTTCAACTGCAGGTGCGTGCGCACGCGGGCCATCACGATCGGCGGGCTGATCGGCTTGGTGATGTAGTCGACGGCGCCCAGCGACAGGCCGAGGGTCTCGTCGGCCACGTCGGACTTCGCCGTCAGGAAGATCACCGGCACGTCGCGCGTGGCCGGGTCGGCCTTCAGGCGCCGGCAGACCTCGTGGCCATCCATGCCCGGCATCATGACGTCGAGCAGGATCAGGTCGGGCCGGGGACGGGCGGCCGCAATCGCCAGGGCCTTCCCGCCATGGTTGGCGATCTTCACGCGGTAGCGGTCGCGCAGCAGCTCGCTCATCAGCATGAGGTTGTCGGGCGTGTCGTCGACGACCAGCACGGTGGCGCCGTCGGTGGGGTCGTAGGCCCCCGCGGCTCCTGCGGCTCCGGCGGAGGCGGGCAGATCGCTCATGCGGGGCTCCCGGACGAGGTGGCATCGTTGCGCAGGGCGTCGCGTCCGCTTTCGCCGCTTTCGCCGCTTTCGCCGCCCTCGCCGCCCTCGCCGCCCTCGTCGCGCAGCCAGTCCAGCGCCCCGTCGAAGTCGAACCGCGCCGCCGCATCCGCCGCCCGGCGCAGCGCGCGCGCCCGCGCGGTCGGCAGCGGCAGGCGGTCGAGCAGCGCCGCCAGGTCCTGCGCCGCGTCGGTGGCCGCGGAATCGCTGTCGCGCAACAGCGCGGTCATCCGGGCCAGCAGCGCGTCCAGCGCCGCGCGCGACGCGTCGTCCAGCGTCGGGGAGGACGCCGCCTGCGCCATCGCTTCGAGCGCGAGGTGCCGGCCCAGCGAGACCTGCAGCGTCGCCAGCAGCGATTGGGCGCGGGCCAGCAGGGGATCGCGCTCGGCGGCGGGGGCGCGCTGCGCGCAGGCCTGTTCGAGCGCGCCGGCCGCGGCCGCCAGCGTGCGCGCGCCCAGCGTGCCCGCGGCGCCGCGCAGCGAGTGCGCCAGCCGCGTCATCGTGACCGCGTCGCCGGCCGCGACCGCCTCGGCGAAATCGGCGGCGAAGCCCGTCTGCGTGTCGTGGAAGGTGCGCAGCAGCTTGCGGTAGAGCGGGAGGTGGCCGCCCGCCGTCGCCAGCCCCGTCTGCACGTCCAGCCCGGCGATCTGCGGCAGGCCGTCCGGCCGCCGGCCGCCGCCGGGGTCCGCCGCCGGATCGCCGCCGGGCGTCAGCGCCTCGCTGCGTCCGTGCTGCGTGTCCACGCGCCGGCCGGCGCCGGAGCGCGTGTCCATCGGCACGTCCGCGGCCGGCATCGCCGGGCGGATCCAGCGCGCGAGGATCTCGAACAGGTGGTCGACGTTGAGCGGCTTGGCGATGTGGTCGTTCATGCCGCACTCGAGCACGCGCTCGCGGTCGCCGCTCATCGCGTTGGCGGTCATCGCGATGACGGGCAGCGCGCGCCAGCGCGGGTCGGCCCGCAGGGCGCGGGTCGCGGCGTAGCCGTCCAGCACCGGCATCTGGCAGTCCATCAGCACGCCGTCGAAGCCGTCGGGCGCCGCCTCCAGCAGGTCGAGCGCGACGCGCCCGTTGACGGCGATCGTCACGTGCACCCCTGCGTCCTCCAGCAGCGTGGTGACGAGTTCCTGGTTCAGCTCGTTGTCCTCCGCGACGAGCAGGCGGGCGCCGGCGACCTGGCGCATCGCTTCGCGCGCGGAGTCGCGCCGGCGTTGTGCCGCCGGGGCGGGCAGGTCGACATGGCCGAGCGCTTCGCCGATGGCGCCCAGCATCGACGAGGGCGTCACCGGCTTGGTCAGCAGCACCGGCCGGCGCGGCTGGCCGGCGTCCGCCAGCGCCGCGGTCAGGGCGTCGTCGCGTCCGAACGAGGTCACCAGCACGACCGCCGGCGGGGTCCGCAGCCGCCCGTCGCCGAGCTGGCGCGTGGCCTCCAGGCCGTCCAGCACCGGCATCTGCCAGTCCATCAGCACCAGCGCGTAGGGCCGGCCGTCGGCCTGCGCGCGCTCGGCGTCGCGCACGGCCTCGGCGCCGTCGGCGGCGGTCGAGACCTCCAGGCC
>CBIHMU010000165.1:0-7371 GCA_966211105.1 uncultured Burkholderiales bacterium | reverse complement strand
GGGCACGCCCTTGGCGCAGCTCGCGTCCACCTCGAGGGCGTCGGCATCGCGCGGAGCGTCGATGAAGCGGAACAGCACGTCCCGCATGCAAGGCAGCGTCAGCGCGACGCCATGACCCGCCGCGCCCACGACGACGTGACGCGCCTGGTCCCCCAGCGCCACCTTGACGCGCTGCCCGTGCCGCTGCGGCGTGGCGGGATCGTCGCCGCCGCTGGTGAGCAGGACCGGCGACTTCGCCGGCGGGATCGCATAGAAGGCCGCCGGCACGTCGCCGCGTGGCCAGGCGCTGCAGACGCGGGCGTAGAGGTCGCGGTCCAGGGTGCCGAAGTCGGGCGCGGGCGTCTCGGTCGATGCCGCGATGCGCGGGGCGTCTTCGGCGCAGACGACGGAGAAGTGCATGCCCTCGAAGATCCGCATGGCCCGTGAGCCGCCGCCCAGCTGGCCCGCCAGGCCGGCCATCGCGTCGAAGCGACCCAGGGAAGCCTCGTGCAGCGCAGCCGGCAGCGCGGCCGCGACGCCGGGGGCATACAGCGGCGGCCGGACCAGGCCGAGCAGCCCCTCGCGCGTCAGCGTGGCCTCTTCCGGCTGTCCGGTCAGCGGATGGGTGAACGACACCTTGCGCGGCAGGCTCTTGAGGAGCGCCTGCCACTCGGACCGGAGCCCGGGGAAACGCGCGGAGCAGGCCGCGTCGGCGGCACAGGCGGTGAACACGGCGTCCAGCGCGCGTTGCGAGTCCTGCGAGAAGCTGACCGGCAACACCATGTCCGGTGGCGCGACGCCGTCGATCACGCTGCGGCGCACGCGATCGGGGAACTGCCGCTGGTACTCGAGCGCGGCCCGCGTGCCATAGGACGCGCCGACCAGGTTCCAGCGCTCGGCCCCCAAGGCCGCGCGCACGGCGTCCATGTCCTGCATGGCGATCGTCGTGGTGAAGAAGCGCAGATCGCCGTAAGGCAGCTGCTTCAGCGCATCGCGGCATTGCTCCAGCAGCCGGACCTTGGCGCCGGGCTTGAGCAATTCGTCCAGGCTGCGGCCGCTGTTGTCCGGGCAGGCCAGCGGCGCGGAGCGTCCGGTGCCCCGCTGGTCGACGAACACGAGGTCGCGCCGGTAGTTCAACCGGGACAGCCGCGGCAGGACCGAGGCCGTCAACGCGATGGCGCTCTGGCCAGGGCCGCCGGCGAGCAGCAGCACCGGGTCGGGCAGCTTGTTGCGCGCCAGTGCGGGCACGACGACGTAGTGGATGTCGATGCGGACGCCGTCAGGCCGCGCCGGATCGAGCGGGCGCTTGAGACTGCCGCACAGGACCTCCGTGGGCACCCCTTCGACGCGACAGGGATGCAGGGCCTTGGCGGGCGCTTCAGCCCGTGCCTCGCCGCCGCTGAAGGACGCCAGGGCGGCCGTCGTCATCAGGGCCAGGACGTGAAACGGCCGGGCGCGGGGGGCAGGACTTGCCCGGGGACGCATTGTCATCAACTCGCTCCTCCATGGTGCCCGGCGATTATGGCGAGCGGGAGGCGCGCGGCCGCGTGCCTTCGGTCAGCTTTCCGATCTGCTTTCCCTGCGTCCGAACATCCCCCACCCCTCCATGCTCATGACCTGTTCGTCCTTCTGGTTGAAGACTTCCCAGCCCGATCGCACCAGGCCGATGGTCGGTCGGCTGCGGCTGGCCTTGGTCTCCAACACGGTCATGCGCACCCGCAGCGTGTCGCCGGGGCGCACCGGCTTGAGCCAGCGCAGGTTGTCGATGCCGGGCGAGCCTTGGCTGGTGGAGTCCAGCAGGTAGGCGTCGCACATCATGCGCATGACGAGCGCGCAGGTCTGCCAGCCGCTGATCGACAGCCCGCCCAGCACCGACGCGTCCGCGGCGGCCTCGTCCAGGTGCAGCGGCTGCGGATCGTAGGCGGCCGCGAAGGCGAGCCCTTCCTCACGGTCGACCAGGCGCGAGCCGAACTCGCGCACCTGGCCGACGCTGAAGTCCTCGAACGCATGGGTCTTGGCGGGGGATGCAGTGCTCATGGCGGGGGCCTTGGACGGGATGTCGACCGGTCGACTGTACGAGTACGATCGATGGCCCCAAAGGAGACCCCCCATGAAGCTCTACTACAGCCCTGGCGCCTGCTCGCTGTCGCCGCACATCGTCCTGCGCGAGGCCGGCCTGGCCTTCGAGCCGGTCCTGGCCAGCACCAAGACCCACAAGCTGCAGGACGGTACCGACTACTACGGCATCAATCCGAAGGGCTACGTGCCGTTGCTGGAACTCGACGACGGCCAGCGCCTGAGCGAAGGCCCGGCGATCATCCAGTACATCGCCGACCAGGCGCCGGGCAAGCAGCTCGCGCCGGCCAACGGCACGATGGAACGCTACCGTCTGCAGGAGTGGCTCAACTTCATCACCACCGAGCTGCACAAGACCTTCAGCCCGCTGTTCAACCCGGCGATCTCCGAGGACGCCAAGGGCGTCTTCCGGACCAAGCTGCACGAACGCTTCAAGTGGGTCGACGGGCAGCTCGCCGGCAAGCAGTTCCTGATGGGCGACCAGTTCTCGGTGGCCGACGCCTACCTGTTCACGGTGTCGAACTGGGGTCAGCTCGTCGGGGTCGACCTGGCCGCCTACCCGGAGCTGGTCGCCTACCGCGGCCGCATTGCGGCGCGGCCGGCGGTCCAGGAAGCGATGAAGGCCGAAGGCCTGCTGAAGTAAGTCGGGAGGAAGAGGGGCCTCAGCCCTTCTTCTTCAGCAGCGATTCGCAGGCGCCCTTGTCGCCGGCATCCTGCTTGGCGCACACGCCGTCCAGCTGGGTGCGCAGACGGCCGAGCGCGGCGTCATGCTGCCCGTTCGCGTTCCACGCGACCAGCTGGCTGCCGACCTTCTGCAGCGAGCGGGCGCTGCGTTCGTAGAAGGCGCCCTTGTCCTTCTCGGCTTCGGCCAGCAGCTGCGCCGCGGCCTTCTCGATGCGGGCCGAATCCTGGGGCGCCAGCTCGACCAGCGCGCTCAGGTAGTTCGAACCCCACTGCAGCCGGGTGGCCGGGCCTTCGCTCTTGTTGAAGGCCTCTTCGTACCAACGCAGAGCCTCGTCCTTCTTGCCCTGCTTGCGGGCGTTGCTGCCCAGCGAGCTCATCAGGTAGTACGGGCTGTGGCTCTTGGCGATGCTGGCCTTCAACAGCGCATCGCTGTCGCTCCACAGGCCGGCGCGTCCGAGCAGGTAGGCCGCCGAAGTGATCACCGCCTGGCGCTCGTAGCCATCGGTGACCTCCTTGTCGACCTTGGCGGCCTGTGCCTTGACCTCGGCCAGCAGCGGAGCGGGCAGCCTGGGCGCGAGTTCGTCCTTCTTCTGGTCCAGGCGCGCCAGTTCGACGCGTGCGAGCAGCGACTGCAGCCGGTCGGCGCGCGACAGCGAGCCGTCGGCCTCGAAGCGCTTCAGCGCCCCATCGAACTTCGCGATCAGTGCCTGGCGGTCGGGGCCCGCCGCGGGCGCGAGCGCGCGGACGATGTCATCGCCGTTGTTGCTCAGCACGTCCATCTGCGCCCGGGCGGCGGCCGGGTCGGCCAGCACCTGCTCCACGCGCGCCCGCAGCGCGGCGTCCGCCTTCAGCGAGCCGCCGCCTTCGGTCGCGGCCAGCGCCTTGAGCCACAGGCGGGTGGTGGTCTCGTCGTCGACGCCCTGGCTCGCGGCGGCCAGTTTCGCGAGCAACGCCGGACGCTGCGCGGCGGGCACCAGCTGCTGTTCATCGGTTTCCCAGGAGTAGAAGCCCAGCAGCTTCCACTCATTGGCGGAGATCTTCTTGCCGGCCTGCGCGTCGGCCAGCACGGTCTTCACCGGACGTCCGCCGGCAAGACCCAGCTGCAGCACGCGCAGCACCTGCGGCGCGTCGACCTCGCCGGGCAGGCGGGTCAGCTCCTGGCCGTCGTTGCTGAACAGGATCATGGTCGGATAGCCGCGCACCTTGAAGCGCGCGCCCAGGCGCTGCGCGCCGGGGTTGTCGCCGTCGATGTGGACCGCGACGAAGGCGCGCGACTGCTCGATGAAGTCGGCGCGGTTGAACAGCGTTGCCTTGAGCTGGTTGCAAGGCGGGCACCACTTGGCGCCCCAATAGAGCAGCACCGGCTTCTTCTCGCCGCGCGCCTGGGTGAAGGCGCGCTCGATGTCCGCGTCGCCGGAGGCCTCCTGCCAGGACACCGAGGCCGAGGCGCTGGCGGCGGTCGCCGCGGGCATCAGGGCCGGCAGCGCGCCGATCGTGGACAGCGCCGCGGCCAGGGCGGTCAGACGGGCGGCCGAGCGGAGACGACGGGCCATCGAGGGGTGGAAGGTCATGGCGGTGATCGCGGCCTTGTGAGCCGGCCGATGTCGAGGAAAGCCGTCATTGTGGCGCCGCGCCGGCCAAGCCGATATGAGGGAGGCTTCTAAGCTTTCTTGGCGCGCAGGAGGGCGCCGCGCTCCAGGCTGGTCGGCGACCAGTGCTGGCGCACGTCGTAGTACTCGGGCATGGCCACGGCGTCGGGCGGCAGCTGGACCCACGGCTGCTTGGACGCGGTGAAGATGTGGATGTCGGGCGGCAGGCGGTCCGGCTCGTCGAGCGTGCCGACGCGCACGAAGCGCATCGCGTCGCCGCCGCCGGCGTAGTTGCTCCAGACGGCGATGGCGCAGCTGGGGCAGCGCCAGATCTTCTGGCCTTTGCCGCTTTCGCTCGGATTCATGAACGGCACCGGCTCGCCCGCCAGCAGCTCGACCCGATCGGCCTCGATCATCGCGTTGAGCGCGAAGGCTGCGCCGCTCGCGCGCTGGCACCAGCGGCAGTGGCAGCAATGGACGATCAGCGGTCGGCTGGTCATCCGGTAGCGGACCTGGCGGCAGTCGCAGCCGCCTTCGAAGGTCTCCGTCGTGTCGGTCATGGCATCTCCTCCATCAAGCGAGGCGGGCAGGATAGCCGTCCGGAAACGGCCGATGCGACGGGGCGGCGCCGCACGAACCGGGGACGCCGGAGGTCACCCGTCGCCCGGACCTCAGACGTCGCCCAGCAAGTCCTGACCCTCGTCGAGCGGCGCGGGCTCCGGCCTCGCCTTGGCCAGCGCCATCCAGGTCGCGAAGTCCGGTTTCATCGCGCGGCGCGGCGCCGGTCTGCCGAGTTGGAAGCGGAAGCCGTCGCCGCCTGTCAGGGCATGCGCGAACAGCACGCCGAAGGCCGGCGGAATCTCCTCGACCTCGGCGATGCCGGCGCGCAGCACGTACCAGCATTGCCCGCCCAGCGCGAGATACGCCTGGGCCTTCGCGGGGCGGCGGAGTTCCGACAACAGGTCGGACCGGCTGACCTTGATCTCGTGCACGGCGGGTTCGAGGTAGTCCTCGACGGTGGTGTTGCGCACCGAATAGACATCCGGCATCGCGTTCACCCATCGCATCCGCTCCGGTTCGTCCTCACGCGGCAGGCCCGCGCGCAGCGACAACCCGCGCCAGACGACGCGTCCCGCGCGTTGCAGTTCGACGGCCATGCGGGCGACCAGGTCCTCGTGGCGGTCGCGGGCCGTGCGGTTCTTCTGGAGCCCTTGGTGCAGCGCGTCGATCCCGGGCGAGGTCAGCCGCAGGGTCTCCCGGCCATGGGGATCGACCCGGCGTTCCAGCCAGCCGATCGCCAGCAGTTCCACCTCCAGCATGTCCTGGCACGGCCAGCCGGCCGAGCGCCAGAGCTGGCGCAGGCGGCGGACCTGGGTCACGGTCGGGCGGGGCGGCGTCGTCGACATCCCGCGATGTTGCCGCAGTCGCCGGACGAAGGACGTCAGCAGCGACGGACGGAAAAAAAGGCCACGCCTCGTGAGAGGACGTGGCCAACAGGGAGGAAGTTGCGCCGGACCGCGGTCGAACAGGCCGCCGCGCCGGGATGCGCGCTGAGTGGTCCGGGGCCGGGCGCTGTTCCCGGCCGGGTGGCGCGCCGAGGCGCGCCCGGGGTCAGTTGGACGAGCGCTCGCGACGCAGCGAACCGACCATTGCGTTGCTGTCGCCCATCACGAACACGGTGTAGACGTAGCCCGCCTGGATGCCCAGTTCGCTGAGGCTGTACACCGGCGTCGTCGAGGACGGCGAGGTCACCGTCAGCAGCGCGGACGTCGAGGCCGCGGTCGTCTGCGGCGACGAGGACGTGCCCGCCGCGATGTTCGAGGCCAGGGCGCTGTAGTCCACGTTCAGCGTCAGGCCGGTGGTGGCGCTGGCCACGCCGTTGACCAGGCGGATCTTGGCCGTCGTCGTCGGGCTGGTCGGCAGGCGATTGTCGTCCGTCAGGACCGCGAGCTTGGGATCGGCCGCCGTGCCCCACACCATCAGCGTGTAGTCGCTGCCCGCCGTCAGCGTCGGCTTCGCGAAGGGCATCAGGGCGCCGTTGACGTAGATCGACAGGTCGGCCGCGCCGGCCGTCACCGTCGTGTAGTCGCCGATCGTGGGCGCCACCGAGGTCGGCATCAGCGAGGTCTGACCGATCGAGCCCGACACCAGGGCGCTGCCGCCCACCGCGGCCACCAGGCGCGTCCGCACGGTCGTGTTGGGGAAGTTGGCGGTCGCGCCCTGCTGCAGCAGCTGGATGCCGTTGACCAGCACGCCGCCGGTGCTGCCCGTGAGGATCAGCGTCGAGACGCCGGCCGACGGCAGCGTGATGCTGGGGATGTCCAGCCGCAGGTCGGTCTTGGCGCTGGCGGCGGTGATGCGGACCCGGAAGGTGCCGCTGTTGAGCGTGATGTAGCCGCTGCCCGAGCCGGTCGCGATGCTGCTCGCCACGGTCGACGCGGTGTCCAGGGACTCGTCGGCGCCGGTGACGTACACGTCCATCGCGCCGGCGTCCGGCGCCAGGTTCAGCACCAGCAGCTTGGACTTGCCGGTGGCCGGCACGTCCTGGTCTTCCTGGAGCAGGGTGGTGCGCACCGACCCGGCCGAGCCGTACGCGATCATCGTGTAGTGGCTGCCGGAAGCCAGCGACGGCGTCGACGACGACAGCGTGCTGCCGACGCTGTTGCTCTGCACCTCGGTGCCGGTCGCGTCGGTCTTCACGTCGGCATAGCTGCCGACGCCGGCATAGGTCACGCCGGCGTTCACCGTGGTGCTGTCCACGGCCATGTCCAGCGCGGCGTAGCCGATGCTGGCGTTGAGGAGGCGCATCTGCGCCGAGCTGCTGTCGCTGCCGCCGCCGCAGGCGGCCAGCAGGGCGGCGGTGGCCACGCTCAGGCCCCAGGCCCAGGTCTTGAATCGCATCGTCCGACACTCCGGTTGAGAATGCGGCGATTGAACGCGGGCCGTGTTGCTGGGGCTTGTGGCCGCTTGCCAGCTTTGTGAAGGTCGATATCAATGCCGACACAGAGTTGCCGGCGCTTTCCAATCCACCCCCGGTCCCACC
>CBIHMU010000164.1:0-7462 GCA_966211105.1 uncultured Burkholderiales bacterium | reverse complement strand
GCGCGGCTTCGTCTCCTGAGGCTCGCGAGCAGGCGGATCGATGACGACACTGACTTCATCGACACAGCAAACAGCTCAGGAGAACGACATGACCACCACCCGCTTCCACATCGCTTCCGCCACCGAAACCACCGTCAAGGCCGTCCTCTTCGGCGCCGTGGCCGCCGTGGTGCTGGGCCTGGGCATCGCCCACGCAGAAGGTCAGCGCGAGATGCGCGCCTCGATCGTGACGCTGGATCCGGTGGTCATCACCGCCAAGCGCGAGCAACTGCCGACCGTGTACATCACCGGTCGCCGCGACACGTCGGCTGACGCCGTCCAGATCGCGTCCGCCCAGTAAGCCCTGACGGTTGCGCTGTATCGATGGAGCGAGCCTCCGGCTGACGCCGCCTCCGCCGCTACCCCAACGCCCGACCCGTGCCGGGCGTTGTGCTTTCTGGCGTCTGCTGGCTGCGAGCGTCCGGATTGTTGCTCAGCCACCTCGAACCGATCACGCAGACCCAGAAGAGCCGGGCTGAAGTGCTGGCTGATCTGCAGACCTACCGTGAATCTGGCTTGGCCGCCGTCGACCGCACCGAAGACACCTCGCTGGGACTCAACCAGCTCGCCAAGGCGGAAGCCCGCTACGCGGAACTCGAGGCCTCGCCGAAGTACGCCGCCCTGGTTCAACGCTTCGCCGCCAAGGAAGGCAAGGGCGAAGCCGGCGATCGAAGGCCCGCACGCCTGATCGAGCGCGGCGCGCCTTCCCGGCGCGCCCGCTCACTGTCGCGCAACAAAAAAGCCCGCTGGCATCGCCAAGCGGGCTTTTTCCGTGGGGACCTGCGGTCCCGCAAGCCGGAGTTCAGTCGAAGTTCGGCGTCTCGACGCCCAGCACCTTGTGCAGCTTCGGGCTGGTGGTCGTGTACTGCAGATGGACGCGCTTTTCCGGGTTGATGATGGGCATCGCGCCGAAGGCCGCCAGCGCGGCTTCGTGGAAGCCCGACAGGATCAGCTTCTTCTTGCCCGGGTAGGTGTTGATGTCACCCACCGCGAAGATGCCCGGCACGTTGGTCTGGAACTTCTCGGTGTCGACCTGGATCTGCTTCTTCTCCAGCGACAGGCCCCACTCGGCGATCGGGCCCAGCTTCGGCGACAGGCCGAAGAACACCAGCACCTGGTCCGCCGGCACCACGCGCGTGACACCGTCGCCGCCCGTGATCTTCAGGCCCTTGAGCGAATCCTCGCCCTCGTCCAGGTCGGCCACCTGGCCGACGATGAACTGCATCTCGTAGGCGTCGCACAGCTCCTTCATCTTGGCCACCGACGCCGGCGCGGCACGGAAGCCGTCGCGACGGTGCACCAGGATCACGCTCTCCGCCTTGTGCGGATTGCCGTCGGCGTTGCCGCCGCAGAAGTTCAGCGCCCAGTCCAGCGCCGAGTCGCCACCGCCGATGATGACCAGGTTCTTGCCGGCGAACTGCGACGGGTTGCGCACCCGGTAGTGCACCTGCGAACCCTCGTACTTGTCGATGCCCTCGACCTTCAGCGTCCGCGGCTGGAACGAGCCCACGCCACCCGCGATGAAGATGGTCTTGGTCAGGAACTGCGTCCCCTTGCTCGTCGCGACGAAGAAACGACCGTCGTCCTGCTTCTCGACCGTCGTGACCTCCTGCCCCAGATGGAAGGTCGCGCCGAAAGGCTCGATCTGCTTCATCAGGTTGTCGGTCAGCTCCTTGCCCGTCACCACCGGCAGCGCCGGGATGTCGTAGATCGGCTTGTCCGGGTACAGCTCGATGCACTGGCCGCCGGGGTAGGCCAGCGAGTCGATGATGTGGGCCTTGATCTCGAGCAGGCCCAGTTCGAACACCTGGAACAGGCCCACCGGGCCCGCGCCGACGATGACGGCGTCGGTCTCGATCACGCCCGCGTGCGGGGCGGAGGTCGCTTCAGTCACTTGCGTTTCCATTCTTGTGTGGGGCGGCCGCCGGCAGCAGGACCCGACGCCGCGAGATGACGGGATCGGTCAGCGGACCAGCTGATCGATCTTGCCCGTCTTGTCCTTCCACTCCTCGGCGTCCGGGAGCGGGGCCTTGCGCTTGGTGATGCTGGGCCACTTCTTCGCCAGGTCGGCGTTCAGCTTGATCATGATCTGCTGGTCGCCGGGCACGTCTTCCTCCGGCACGATCGCGTTCACCGGGCACTCCGGGATGCAGACCGCGCAATCGATGCATTCATCGGGGTCGATGGTCAGGAAGTTCGGACCTTCGCGGAAGCAGTCGACGGGACAGACATCGACGCAATCGGTGTATTTGCAGCGAATGCAGGCTTCGGTGACGACGTGGGTCATGGCGGTTCTTCTGGTGACGGGGCCGGCAGGGCGGCCCTCGAAAATCAACGGTCCCCGGGCAATCGGCGGGTGGGCGCTGACGGTAAACGGGAGATTTTAAACGTTCGGGCTTTGGACCAGGGATTCCGGCCCGCGCGGCTCAAGGTCTTGGCGTGAGGACGGCGTCGCGTAATCGCCCAAATCCGGATCGGCGTCCCCCCGCGTTCCGGCGGTCGCGGCAGCGGTCGAGCTCGAGCTCGAGCTCGAGGTCGAGGTCGAGGTCGAGGTGGTCGGCGCACCTGCCAGCGGGGCCGCGCCCGCGCCGACGATCACCACCGTGGGCCGGCCCTGGTGCAGCATCGACGCGGCGCCCAGCGACGCTACGTCATGCTCGCTGGACAGCGCATCGGCGCAGCCGGCGCGCGACACGACGCTCACCGGCGTGCCGGCATCCCAGCCTGCGCCGAGCAGCCGGCGGGACAGGGCCGCCAACTGCTGGCCGGCCATGTAGAACACTTCGGTGTCGGCGGACTTGCCGGCCTGGAGATCGCCATCGCGCGTCATTGCGGTCGTCAGCGCGACGCTGCGGCCCGCGCCGCGCCGCGTGAGCGGGCGGCCGGTCTGCGCGGCGGCCGCGATCGCGGCGGTCACGCCGGGGACGATCTCGAAGGGGATGTCCGCCTCCGCCAGCGCGAGGAGTTCTTCCTCGAGGCGGCCGAAGACGTTCGCATCGCCGCCCTTCAGGCGCACGACGACCGCATGCGCCTTCGCCTCGCGCACCAGCGCCGCGTTGATCGCCGTCTGCTTGGTGGAATGGCAGAAGCCGCGCTTGCCGACGTCCAGCCACTTCGCCTGCGGCGCCAACTCGCGCAGCGCCGGGTCGGTCAAGGCGTCGAACAGCACGACGTCCGCCAGCGCGAGCGCCCGCGCGCCGCGCAGCGTGATCAGGTCGGCGGCGCCGGGTCCGGCGCTGACGAAGAGGACACGTCCCATGGCGGTGGTTCCTGGTGGTCGTTCGGTGGGGCGGGCGGTTGGCGGGCTGACGGCGGGATGTCGGCGGACCGTCAGCGGACCAGCAGCGCGCCGCTGGTGCGGTTGCTGGTGGGGTCCACGACGATCAGCGCGCCGCCGACGCGGTTGTCCGCGTAGGGCTGCAGCGGCAGCTCGGCCTGCAGCTCGATGGTGACGTGACCGATCTCGTTGACCGACAGCTCATGGGCCTCGGTCTCGGCCAGCGTCTGGATGTCGAGCCGGTGATCGATCGCGGCGATGCGGGCCTGGACCCAGCGGTTGCCGTGACGCACCCAGTACTTGCGTCCCAGGACGGCCGGCTCGGTGTCTATCCACGCCAGCGTGGCCTCGAAGGTGCGGCGGGGCGTGGCCGCGCCCGGCGCGACGATCCAGTCGCCGCGCGAGACGTCGACCTGGCGGTCCAGCAGCAGCCCGGCCGATTCGCCGGCGACGGAGGCGGCCACCGGTTCGCCGGCGCGGCGCAGTTCCCCGACGATGGCGGTCTGGCCGCTTGGCAGGATCTGCACTTCGTCGCCGACCTGCACCTGGCCTTGGGCGATCCGGCCCCACAGCACGCGCGGGTTGTTGCCGGTGCCGTCGCCGTCCTTGGCCACGTACTGGACCGGCAGCGCCAGCGGCGCCTCGACGGTCTCCTGCACGGTCGGCAGCGATTCCAGCACCTGCAGCAACGACGGACCGTCGTACCAGTCGGCTTCGAGTGGCTGCGTGACGTTGTCGCCGCGCAGCGCGGAGACGGGGACGACGGCGGTCACGCGGATGCCGGCCGCCGAGGCGAACTTCTCCAGCGCCAGCGAGACCTTGCGGAACGCGTCGCCCGGATCCGCGGCGGCGTCGATCTTGTTGATCGCGAAGACGATGCTCGGCACGCGCAGCAGGTGCGCGAGCAGGCTGTGGCGGCGCGTCTGCGCCAGCAGCGGCACGTCGTCGACCGACAGGTCCAGCTTGGTCACGTCGACCAGCACGACCGCGGCATCGCTGCCGGCGGCGGCGGTGACCATGTTGCGGGTGTACTGCTCATGGCCGGGCGCGTCGGCGATGATGAACTTGCGTTGCTTGGTCGCGAAGTAGCGGTAGGCGACGTCGATCGTGATGCCCTGTTCGCGCTCGGCTTCCAGGCCGTCGGTCAGCAGGCTCAGGTCGATGGGCTGGCCGGCGGCGCGCTTGGCCAGCGTGTCGAGCTGGTCCGCGAGGATCGCGCGGCTGTCGAAGAGCAGGCGGCCGATCAGCGTGCTCTTGCCGTCGTCGACGCTGCCGGCGGTCAGGAAGCGCAGCGCGCGATGCGTCGTGTCGAGGTCGGATTGGTGGATCTTGGTCACGGCGGGGGAGGGGCTCACGGTGCTCACGGTGCTCGCGTTGCTGGCATTGCCCGCGTCGCTCGCGTTGCTTGGGGCGTTCAGGACGGCGGACATCAGAAGTAGCCCTCCTTCTTGCGACGTTCCATCGACGCCTCCGAGGTGCGGTCGTCCATGCGCGTCGCGCCGCGTTCGGATACCGTGACCGTCAACGTCTCGGCAACGATGTCCGCGGCATTGGCGGCCGGGCTCTCCACCGGGCAGGTGCAGGTCATGTCGCCGACGGTGCGGAAGCGCACCTGCGCCGTCTCGACGGTCTCGCCGGCCTCCGGCGGGGTCACGTCGGTCAGCGGCACCAGCAGGCCCTTGCGGCGGATCACCTGGCGGTCGTGCGCGAAGTACAGCGACGGCAGCGGGATGTTCTCGCGGGCGATGTAGAGCCACACGTCCAGCTCGGTCCAGTTGCTGATCGGGAAGGCGCGGAAGTGCTCGCCCGGGCGGATGCGGGTGTTGAAGAGGTTCCACAGCTCGGGGCGCTGTTCCTTCGGCTGCCATTGGCCGAAGCTGTCGCGGTGGCTGAAGATGCGCTCCTTGGCGCGCGCCTTCTCCTCGTCGCGGCGGGCGCCGCCGATGAGCACGTCGAAGCGGTGCTCCTCGATCGTCTCCAGCAGCGTCACCGTCTGGTGGCCGTTGCGCGATTCCAGCGGATGCGCCAGCCGGATCGTGCCCTTCTTGATGGAGTCCTCGAGGTGGCCGACGACCAGGCGCTCGCCCATTTCCTCGACGCGGCGGTCGCGGAACTCGATCACCTCGGGGAAGTTGTGGCCGGTGTCGACATGGACCAGCGGGAAGGGCAGCTTGCCCTTGAAGTCGTTGCCCGAGACGCGCTGCTTGAAGGCCTTCTCGGCCAGACGCAGGACCACGCACGAGTCCTTGCCGCCGGAGAACAGCAGGGCGGGGCGTTCGAAGGCCGCGGCGACCTCGCGCAGGATGAAGATGGCCTCCTCTTCGAGGTGGTCCAGGTGGCGGTGGTCCGCCAGCGGCAGCAGTTGTTCGAGGTTCACGGGGGCGTTCATGCCGGGGCTCCGGAGGTCGCGTTCAAGGTCGGGGGGGACGCTTCGGGTTCAGAGTCGGTCGTGGATTCGTCGTCGGTCCCGGTGTGCGTGGCGTGCAGGCCGCATTCCTTCGCGCTGTCTTCCCACCACCAGCGGCCGGCGCGGAAATCCTCGCCCACGGCGATCGCACGCGTGCAGGGCGCGCAGCCGATGCTGGGCATGAACTGGTCATGCAGCGGGTTGTAGGGCACGGCGTGCTGCTGCACGTAGTACCAGACGTCGGCCCAGGTCCACTCGGCGAGCGGGTTGACCTTGGTGCGGCCCTGGCCGTCCTCCTCACGGAAGGGGACCTCGGCGCGGTTGGCGCTCTGCTCGCGGCGCAGGCCGGTGATCCACGCACTGCGGCCGGCCAGCATGCGCGACAGCGGCTCCAGCTTGCGCACGCCGCAGCAGGCCTTGCGCAGCTCGACGCTGCGGTACATCGGCGCCTCGCCGTTGGCGCGGACGAAGTGGACGACCTGTTCCTGCACCGGCGCGAAGACCTCGACCTCGATGCCATAGCGGTCGTGGATGCGCGGGATCAGCGCCAGCGTCTCCGCATGCAGCTTGCCGGTGTCCAGCGTCGCCAGCGCGATGGGCAGGCCGTGGCGCGCGATCAGGTCGGTGAGGACCATGTCCTCGACGCCCAGCGAGGTCGACTGCAGCGCGCCGGGGCCGAAGTCCGCGGCGGCCTGCTTCAGGACCTCGACCGTGCGCGCGACGCGCTCGTCGAAGCCGGCGGTCTTGCGGGCATAGAGGCCAATGGCCGAGCCGACGCCCGCATTGGCGGCGCCGGGCAGCGCGGACACGCCGTTCGACGGGGTTTCGGGGGCGCCGCCGATCGGCGCGAAGTCCAGCGAAGACACCTCGCCGCTCATGCTCAGGCCTCGGTCTTCTGGCCCGTACGGGCGAACAGCGGGCGCGTCTCGTTGACGTCCGCCTGGTAATGGCCGGGGAAGAAGCCCAGCGCGCGCTCGGCGGCTTCCTGGTTCTGGTCGCCGCGCAGCTGGACCGCGTCGACGCCGCAGCGCTGCAGCAACGGCAGCATGTCGACCAGGACCTCGCCGATCGCGCGGACCTCGCCGGCATACCGCAGCCGCGAGCGCAGCACGTGCGCCTGGCTGTAGGCGCGACCGTCGACCCACTTCGGGAACTGCAGCACGACCAGCGCCAGTCGCGGCAGGTCGGCCTTCAGGTCGAGCACGTCGATGTCGTTGGGCAGGATCACGCCGGTGGCCAGGCCTTCCGGCCAGGTGTCGCGCACGGCGTGCCACTGCTCCAGCGTCAGCAGCTTGTGGTCGGCGGCGGCGGGGTGCGGTTGTGGACCGTCCTCGCCCGCGCAGGTGTGCCAGGGGTCTTGGGCCTTGGAGACGAACTTCATGATGGCTGCGGCGGTCGGTGTTCGAAGGTCAGAGCTTGGCGGTGGTGCGGCGGATCTCGTTGGTCGCCTGCTTGAAGGCGTCCAGGCCGATGCGGCGGACCGTCTGCAGGAAGCGTTCACCGGCCTCGCGCTCGCGGCGGTAGGTCGCGATCACGGCCTCGACCGCGTCGGCGGCCTCGTCGGCGGCGAAGGACGGGCCGATCACCTTGCCGGGCACCGCGGTGCCCGAGAGCGTCGAGCCGTCCGAGCCGCCCAGCGTGATCTGGTACCACTCGCTGCCGTCCTTGTCGACGCCGAGCACGCCGATGTGGCCGCTGTGGTGGTGGCCGCAGCTGTTGATGCAGCCGCTGATGTGCAG
>CBIHMU010000163.1:0-7540 GCA_966211105.1 uncultured Burkholderiales bacterium | reverse complement strand
ACCCACCCCCATGGCCCGCCTCCACCGCCATCAACTCGTGCACCTGACGCCCGCGGCGTGGGACCGTCTGCGCGCGATCGCGCGCGACGCCGTCGAACGCGAGTGCCTGACCCTGTGGGCGTCGCGCGGACTGCCCCTGGTCGTGACGCAGCAGCGCTGCGACGCGGGCACCGATCCGGCGTGGATCGCGATGGGGCTGTCGGCGCCGCTGCGCTGGGAGTCGCGCCGCATCGGCGTGACTGTCGCGCGGAGCGAGGTGCTGTTCTTCGATGAATTCCCCGCCGCCCGCTCGGTGTCGAAGCTCCTGCCCGCGTCGGCCCGTGCCGCGTGGGAAGCGCTGTGCCGCGCAACGCTCGCCTGCGGGGCCCAGCCGCGCGTCTACGGCAGCTTCGGCTGGCAGGCCTTGTCGACGATGGGCCATGTGCGCGCCGATTCCGATGTGGACCTCTGGGTCGCCGTGACCGACGCCGATCAGGCCGATCAGGTCGCCTCGGTGCTGGCGGCGGCCGAGGTGCCGGGCCTGCGACTCGACGGCGAGCTGGTCTTCGACGGCGACAACGCCGTCTCCTGGCGCGAGTGGCTCACCTGGCGCGCGGGCGGCGTCCGCGCCACCCTGGTGAAGTCCATCGGCGGCAGCCGGCTCGCGACAGCGCTCGGCGAGATCGTCCGCGACGTCAAGGTGGCCGCATGAACGCCGACGACATCGGCCGCGCGGCGACGATCGCGTTGCATGACGAACTGGCCTTGTCGCCGAAACCCGGACTGGTCACCTTCAGCAGCAACGGCAGTCACAGCGACATGGATGCGCGGACCTTCATGCGCAGCCTCTCGTCGCTGCGTCCGTATTTCGTCCGCATCGCCCATCTCGGCTCGACGGGCGCGGATTTCCCCGAACTCGAACGCGCCGGCATCGCGGCCGAATCCCGGATGCTGGCAGCGACCGGCGGCGTCAACACACATCGGGGCGCGATCTTCCTGCTGGGCCTGCTCTGCGCCTCCGCGGGCGCCGTCGTCGCCGGGCGGCAGCATCCGACGCCGGAGGCGCTGCGCGCCACGCTCATCGAACGCTGGGGCGAGGCGCTCCGGCGGCGGGCGTCCCGGCCTTCGACCCTGCCGGGCGGCATCGCCGCGCGCCGGCTGGGCCTGCGCAGCGCGTCCGAGGAGGCCTCGCACGGTTTCCCCGCCGTCTTCGAGACGGCAATTCCGGCGATGCGTTCGGCCATCCGGCGCGGGCTCTCGCGCGAGCGCGCGCAACTCGACACGCTCTTCCATCTCATGGCGGCGCTGGACGACAGCAACCTCGCGCATCGCGGCGGTCTCGACGGGCTGCGCTTCGCGCAGCACGCGGCACGGACGTTCATCGCACACGGCGGCGCGGCGACGGCAGATGCGCACGATCGCGCGGCGACGATCGCCGCCGACTTCGAAGCCCGCAGGCTCTCGCCAGGCGGCTCCGCCGACATGCTGGCCGCCGTGTGCTGGATGCAGCGGATCGGGGCGATCGATGCAGTCGATGCAGGCGATGCAGTCGATGCAGGTGGTGCAGTCGATGCACGCGATGCGGTCGACGCGTTCGATGCCGTCGGTGTGGTGTCTCCACGCTTCGCCCTGCCGTGAGCGTCGCGGTCGTCTTCAGCGGTCAGGGGAACCAGCATCCCGCGATGCTGCCGTGGCTGGACGACGACGCCTCGCTGTCGTCCTTGAGTGCGCGACTGGGCGTCCCCGACTGGCGGGCGGCGCTCGCCGACCCGGCCTGGGCACGCACGAACGCGAACGCACAGGTGGTGATCACGGCGACTGCGCTGGTCGCGTGGTCGCAGCTCTCATCGCGACTGGCGTCGGGGTCGATCGAGATCGAAGGCGTGGCAGGCTACAGCGTCGGCGAGCTCGCCGCGTGCGCGGCGGCGGGCGTGATCGCGCCGGACGAGGCCGTCGCCCTCGCCGCCCGACGCGCCGCGCTGATGGACGACGCCAGCCTCGAGCGACCCGGCGGTCTGTGCGGCGTGACCGGCCTGGCCGCCACGGAGATCGAGGCCGCGTTGACCGGCACGTCCGTGAGCATCGCGATCCGCAATGGCGACGACTCGGTCGTGATCGGCGGCCCGGTGGAAGCTGGCGCGCAGGACACGCCGGATGCGGCTGCGACGCTGGACGCGGTGGCAGCCACGCTGGCCGCTCGCGGGGCGCGCTGCACGCGGCTGGCCGTCTCCGTCGCCTCGCACACGCCGTTGATGCGCTCGGCAGCGCAGGCATTCGGCACTGCGCTGTCGACGGCTGGCCTGCGCGACCCGACGCTCGCGCTCTTCGACAGCGACGCCAATCGCGTGTGGAACGGCGCCCAGGCGCGCGCCGGCCTGACCCGCCAGATCGCCCACACCGTGCGGTGGGACGAGGTCATGGATCAGCTCGCCGCGCGCGCGCCGTCCTGCGTGCTGGAGATCGGCGGCGGCCAGGCGCTCGCGCGGCTCTGGCAACAGCGGCATCCGTCGATTCCAGCGCGCTCCGCCGACGAGTTCCGCACGCTGGACGGCGTACTCGCATGGATCGAACGCAGCGCGCCGTGAGGTGCGCGGAACGGGTTCTCCCTCGATCGTTGCGTCGCGCGTAAAGATCCCGTCACGAGCTTGATTGAAGCTCGCCCGCGCGCTCGATACCGTGCATGCCATCGAGAAACGATGCGGCCGGCGTCCGACGCGCCGGACCGTCACAACAGGAGACGGCGATGAACATTCACTGGATATCCATCCTTCCACTGGCGGCCATGTTCATCGTGGCCACGGCGCTGCCGATCAACATGGGCGTGCTGGCCTTCGTCGGCGCCTTCCTCGTCGGCACCCTGGCGGCCGGGATGAGCGCCAAGGCCATCATGGCCGGCTTCCCTGCCGAGCTGTTCCTGACGCTGGCCGGCATCACCTATCTCTTCGCGCTGGCGCAGAACAACGGCACCATCGACTGGCTGGTGCGGCTCGCGGTGCGCGCCGTGCGCGGCCGCATCGCGGCGATCCCGTGGATCATGTTCATGATCGCGGCGCTGCTGACCTCCTTCGGCGCGGTCAGTCCGGCGGCGGTCGCGATCATCGCGCCCATCGCGCTCGGCTTCGCGGCGCGCCACGGGATCAATCCGTTGATGATGGGGTTGATGGTGATCCACGGTGCGCAGGCGGGCGGCTTCTCGCCGATGAGCATCTACGGCGGCATCACCAACAAGATCGTCGCCAAGGCCGGCCTCCCGCTCAGCGAGGTCACCACGATGCTGGCGAGCTTCGGCGTCAACTTCGCCGTGTCGCTCGGCCTCTTCATCGCGCTCGGCGGGCTGCAGCTGATGCGGCGCGGACGCGTCGCGGACGACGGCGAACTCGCGCCCATCCCGCCGGTGGCGCGCGCGCAGGGCGGCGCGCAGGTCTTCGGCGACGCGGAGGCCGCGTCCTACGGCGAGGGCCGCCGCGTCGCGGCCAGCAAGTCCTCGATGCTCGGCCAGGTGCAGACGCAGACCTTCCAGGACACCGGACCGCACCAGGTGATCACGGCCCTGGGCCTGCTGCTCCTGGCCGTGCTGACGCTGGGCTACAAGCTGGACATCGGTTTCGTCTCGATCACGATCGGTCTGGCCCTGAGCTTGATGCAGCCGCGGCTGCAGAAGAGCGCGCTGGGCCAGGTGTCGTGGCCGGAGATCATGCTGATCGTCGGCGTCAGCACCTACGTGGGCGTGATGGAGAAGATGGGCACCATCGACTACGTCGGGCACAGCGTCGCCAACCTCACCTCGCCGCTGATGGCGGCGCTGCTGCTGTGCTTCGTCGGCGCGGTGGTGTCGGCCTTCGCCTCGTCGACGGCGGTGCTGGGGTCGCTGATCCCCTTGGGCGTGCCGTTCCTGACGGGCGACAACTCGTCCATGGCGATCGGCTTCATCGCGGCGATGGCGGTGTCGTCGACGATCGTGGACGTGAGTCCGTTCTCGACGAACGGGGCGCTGGTGCTGGCCAATGCCAAGGGCATGGACCGCGACCGGTTCTTCCGTCTGCTGCTGCTCTACGGCGTCGCGGTGACGGTCATCGCGCCGGTGGTGGTGTGGGGGCTCTTCGTGGTGCTGTGACCGACGCTCACGCGTCGACGTAGGCGGCCGCGATCATCTCGCCGGCGTTGATGGGCGAAGGTTCGTCGACGCGCGGCGTGTAGATCATGTCGCCGATGCGGATGGCGGAGCCGGTGAGCACGCAGATGCCGTCACGCTTGGACGGCACCATGTCCCAGATCTGGTAGCCGTAATGGCAGGCGCCCGGGTCGGACCAGGAGATCGCCGCGGTGCGCGGCGTCGGGCGGTCGAGCACGTGGATGGTGGGGGCGGTCTTGAACTGCCGCGCGGAGGGGGCCGGGGGCGCGTCCGGCACGCCGCCGTTGCCCAGCCACGCCACCGTGCGCAGCCAGCCGTCCCGGGACGGATCGCTTGCGAGATCCCTGTACATGCGACACCGCCTTTCCCATCTGCCGACAATCGGCATCAAAGCCTGAAATAATTCAACGCGTGATGAATATAACAAAGGCGGGGCGCACGATGAACAAGACCCCGAAGACCGGTGGGGCGCCACGAAGGCGCGGGCGGCCGAGCGCGGACTGTGCGCAAGGCGCGGACAACCTGCTGCGCACGGCGCGGCGGATCTTCGCGCTGCGCGGGTACGAAGCGGCCAGCGTGCGTGAGATCGCGCGCGAGGCGGCCGTGGACCCGGCGCTGATCGCGCATCACTTCGGATCGAAGGAAGCGCTGTGGCTGGCGGTGGTCCAGCAGATCAAGGTGCTGATGGACCCGATGCTGCAGACCGCGAGGGCGCTGCGCGACGATGCCTCGCTGGGGCCGCGCCAGCGGGTCGAGCGCTGCATGCTGTCCTTCATCGACCGCGTCTTCGAGCATCCGGACATCGGCATCTTCTTCTCGACCGCCGCGACCGAGGAGGGCGCGCGGCTCAACGTGCTGGTCGACACCATGGTGCGGCCCTTCCATGACGTCTGCCTGCCGCTGTTCAGCGACGCGATGGACGCCGGCGAGCTGCACCGCTGCGAGCCGGCGCTGCTGTTCTCGGTGCTGATGAACGGCATCAGCAAGACGGTGGCCTACGGGCATGTGATGCGGGCGGTGTCGACGCTGCCGGATGACCCGTCGCGCTTCAAGCGCGAGCTGACGGACATCACGCGGCATCTGTTGCGCTGAGCATCGGATCGTCTTTGCTTCCCGGGCGGGATACACAGGCATACGAAACCCGTATCGCGGGCGGGCCGATCCTCGAAGAATCCGCACCATCGCAGCATGCCGCTGTCAGCCTGGAAAGGATTCCCCATGTCGTCGAGCCCCCGCCCCGCCCCCCTCCGCCGTTCCGTCGTCACGCTGCTGCTCGCCGGTGCTTCCGCCGTGGCGGCCGTCGCGTTCTCGCTGCCGCCGATGGCCTCCGAAGCGGCGGCGGCTTCGCTCTTCGGCCAGGCCGGCGGCACCGGCATGGCCGGCAAGCCCGCGCCCGCCTTCGCCGGCATCGACCACTGGATCAACAGCCCGCCGCTCAAGATCGATGCGCTGCGCGGCAAGGTCGTGCTGGTCGACTTCTGGACCTACACCTGCATCAACTGCCTGAACCAGCTGCCCTACGTGAAGGCCTGGCACGAGAAGTACAAGGACCAGGGGCTGGTGGTCGTCGGCGTGCATTCGCCGGAGTACGACGAGGAGAGGTCCACCGCAGGACTCAAGGACGCGATCGCGCGCCTGGGCATCCGCCACGCCGTCGCGCAGGACAACGACTTCAAGACGTGGAAGAGCTACGGCAACCGCTACTGGCCGGCGATCTACCTCATCGACAAGCAGGGGAAGATCGTCTACTCGCACTTCGGCGAAGGCCAGTACCAGCAGACCGAGTCGCAGATCCAGGCGCTGCTCAAGCAGCCTTCGTGATCGAGAGCGAGGTGCCGGAAGGTGGCGAATCCAGGCGCAAAGCACACAGCCGTAGCAGCGCTACGGCGAGCATTTGCAACGACGAGTCGCCGCCTTCCGGCGCCTCGCTCAGTCGCGCCCTTCAACGGCCATCGAGAGCACATAGCCTTCGCTGCGTACGGTCTTGAGGTACTTGGGCTCGCGCGCGTCGTCGCGCAGGCGTTGCCGGATGCGACTGACCAGCAGGTCGATCGAGCGCTCGAAGAGTTCCGCCTCGCGGCCCTGCGTGAGGCTGAGCAGCTGATCCCGGCTCAGCACCCGCTGCGGATGGTCGAGGAACACGCGCAGCAGCCGGTACTCCGCGCCGCTGAGCGGCACCACCGTGCCCTGCTGGTCGATCAAATGACGCTCGATCGTGTCGAGCACCCAGTCGCCGAACGCCAGCCGCGGCGACTCGTCGGTCGACCGCATGTTGGGCGGGAGCATGCGCGCGCGCCGCAGCACCGACTTGATCCGCGCCAGCAGCTCGCGCGCCGCGAAGGGCTTGGCAAGGTAGTCGTCGGCGCCCATCTCCAGGCCGAGGATGCGATCCGCCTCGTCGCCGCGCGCCGTCAGCATGATCACCGGCGTCGCCTTGTGCTTGCCCGCGCGCAGGTCGCGGCACAGCGACAGGCCGTCCTCGCCCGGCAGCATCAGGTCCAGGATGACCAGGTCCACCGGCGCGCCGGTCTCCAGCGCGATGCGCATGTGCCGCCCGGTCGGCACGGCCGTCACCTTCAGGCCGTTGCGGGTCAGGTAGGTGGTGAGCAACTCGCGGATCTCGCGGTCGTCGTCGACGATCAGCACATGATCCTGGGTGGGCGCGGAGGTCTGCATGGGCGCAATGTACCGGCGCCGACCTCGCCGGTGGCACGGACAGGCAATGTTGTGTCTCCGGTGCGGGACACGGATACACGCCAATACAAAGGCGCCCACAAGTGCGGCGCCCGGGCCTATAAACCGGCCTGCGGGATTCAGCACTGCCACCGCCGCTGGCCCTCACCCCGCCCTCTCCCGCAAGCGGGAGAGGGAGTAAGACGGGCGCCTTGCCTCCGCCGTCTCTCCGACGCTTCGGAGTTTCTGGCGATTGCCGGTCGCCCAACGCCTTGGAGACCCTCGTGAGCCGTGTCATCGATTACTTCTTCGCCCCGATCAGCCCCTGGACCTACCTCGGTCACGAGCGCTTCGCCGCCATCGCGCGCGACGCCGGCGCCACCGTGCGACTGATCCCGATCGACCTGATCAAGCTGTTCGCCGTCTCCGGCGGACTGCCCCTGGCGCAGCGCCCCCCGCAGCGGCAGGCCTATCGCCTGCTGGAGCTGCGGCGCTTCTCGCAGCACCTGGGCCTGCCGATGAACGTCGAGCCGGCCTGCTTCCCGGTCGCGCCGCACAAGGCCGCGCGGCTGATCATCGCGGTCGACCAGGCCGACGGCGCGGACGCCGCGATGCGCCTGACCGGCGCGCTGCTGCGCGCCGTCTGGGAACAAGAGCGCGACATCGCCGACGACGCGACGCTGAGCGCCATCCTCACCGAGCAGGGACTGTCCGCCGAGCGCCTGTCGCGTGCCGCCGAGGACGACATCGGCGCGC
>CBIHMU010000162.1:0-7819 GCA_966211105.1 uncultured Burkholderiales bacterium | reverse complement strand
CCCCCCGCCCACCCTGCTCGCGCCGCGACTTCCGGTCATCGGCTGGTCCACCTTCGCGGGCGCCGCGCACATCGACCAGCACAGCCTGCTCGACCATCCGCGTCACCTGCCCACCACCAGCGGCCGCGCGGCGATCCTGCTGGCGCTGGAGTGCCTGCACGTCGGTCCCGGCGACCTTGTGCTGCTGCCGACCTACCACTGCCCGACGATGGTCTCGCCGGTGAAGACGCTGGGCGCGGACGCCGCGTTCTATCCGATCGACGAGCACGGCGCGCCGCGCCTGGACTGGCTCTCCGCCCAGGTGCCGGCGGCCACCAAGGCGCTGCTGGTGCCGCACTACTTCGGGCTGCCGCAGCCGATGGAGGCGGTGCGCGCCTGGTGCGACGCCCGCGGCATCGCGCTGATCGAGGACTGCGCCCATGCGATGTTCGGTCGCGCCGGCGCGCGGGCCATCGGCGCCTGGGGCGACGTCGCCATCGCCAGCCTGACCAAGTTCTTCCCGACGCCCGAGGGCGGCATCCTCGCGCTCAACCGCGCCGGGCTCACCATGCCGGCGCTGACGCCGGCCTCGCGCATCGACCAGATCAAGGCGGGCTCCGACATCCTGCACATGGGCGCCGCGCACGACCGCCTGACCGGGCTGAACCGGCTGATCCGCGGCGCCTTCGCGCTCAAGAGCGCCCTGCGCCGCCTGGTGAAGGGCGCGCCGTCCGCCGGCACGCCCGCCCCGCCCAGCCGCCACGGCGAGCTCGACGAGGCCCAGGAGATCGACGCCAACATGGCGCTGATCGACCTGACGCTGTCGCACCGCGCGCTGACGCATGCGAGCGGATGGATCTCGCGGCGCGTGCCGCGGCGTCGCATCGTCGAGGCGCGCCGCCACCACTACGCGTTCTTCACCGAGGCCTTCTCGGGGCGCGAGGGCGTGCGCCCGCTGCTGCCGACGCTGCCCGCGGACTGCGCGCCCTACGTCTTCCCGCTGTGGGTGCGCACGCCGGATCCGGGCTACGCGGAGATGCGCCGGCTCGGCGTGCCGGTGTCGCGCTGGGACCGGCTCTGGCCCGGCGTGCCGGCGCTGCCCGGCGACGCCGGCAAGTCGTGGTCGCACCATGTGCTGCAGCTGGCCTGCCACCAGGACCTCAGCGAGGACGACCTGCACCGCATCGTCGAGCAGGTCGAGCGCCTGTTCATCACGCGCGCCCCGGCGCCGCCGCGCTGAAGGCCGGGGAATGCGGCGCGTGCTCATGGTCTCCTTCCAGTTCCCGCCGATGGCGGGGACCAGCGGCGTGCAGCGCGCCTTGCGTTTCGCGCAGCAGCTGCCCGCGTCCGGGTGGACGCCGAGCCTGCTGACCGCGCATCCCCGCGTGCACGCGCAGACCGGCACCGACCTGCTCGAGGAGATCCCGCCGGACCTGGTCGTGCGGCGCGCCTTCGCGCTGGACGCCGCGCGGCACCTGTCGATCGCGGGCCGGTATCCCGGCTTCCTGGCGCGGCCGGACCGCTGGCACAGCTGGCTGCTCGGCGCCGTCCCTGCCGGGCTGAAGCTGATCCGCGAGACCCGCCCCGACGCGATCTGGAGCACCTACCCCATCCCGACCGCGCACCTCGTGGGCTACTGGCTGTCGCGGCTCAGCGGCCTGCCCTGGGTGGCCGACTTCCGCGACCCGATGGCGCATGACGGCTATCCCGCCGATCCGGTGCTGTGGCGCAGCTTCGCGGCGGTCGAGCGCAAGGTCTTCGCCCGCGCGTCGCGCTTCACCTTCACGACCCCCGGCGCGGCGCGGCTCTACGCGAAGCGTTTTCCCGCCGCCGCCGACCGCATCCGCGTGATCGAGAACGGCTACAGCGAGGACGCCTTCCAGCAGGCCGAACGCAGCGTCCGCTCCGGGCACGGCGCCGCCTCGGCCGCCTCGGCCGCGGTGGCCGCGGTGGCCGCGGTGGCCGACTTGACCGCGGCATCCGACGCCGCTGCCGCCCGCCCCGCCGCCGGACCGCGGGTGCTGCTGCACAGCGGCGTCGTCTATCCCGACTGGCGCAGCCCGGCGCGGCTGTTCGAGGCGCTGGCCGCCGCGAAGGCCGCGGGCCGCATCGATGCCTCGACCTTGCGGCTGCGGCTGCGCGCGACCGCGCACGACGACTTCGTCCGCGATCTCGCGTCGCGCCTGGGTGTGGCGGACCTGGTCGAGCTCGCGCCGCCGATTCCCTACGCCGATGCGCTGGCCGAGATGCTGCGCGCCGACGGCCTGCTGCTGCTGCAGTCCAACGACTGCAACGACCAGATCCCCGCCAAGGCCTACGAGTACCTGCGCGCGCGCCGCCCGGTGCTGACGCTGGCCGATCCGGCCGGCGACACCGCGCAGCTGATGCGCCGCGCCGGCCTGCCGCACCACGCGGCGCTGGAGGACGGCCCCGGCGTCGCCGCCGCGCTCGACCGCTTCCTTGACGACCTGTTCCACGACCGTGCCGCGCTGCCCGCGCCGCCGGCCATCGCCGCGGCCTCGCGCGAGTCCCGCACCGGCGAACTCGCCCGCGTGCTCGACGAGGCCTGCGCCCCCCAGATGCCTATCGCCGAGGCGCGCCCATGACTCCCACGTCCTCCACGTCCACGACGTCCCCCACGTCCCCGACTTCCCAGATGTCCCCAGCTTCCGCAACCGCCCTGCGCTGGACCCTGGTACCCCTGCCCGACGCGGCCGCCTTCGCGCCGCATGCCGCCGCGTGGGACGCGTTGCAGGCACGCGTGGCCGGCCTGCCGTTCCTGGAGAGCGCCTTCCTCGCGCCCTTGCTGACGGTCTTCGGCACCGGCCGCGAACGGCTGGCGCTGCTCGGCGATCCGAAGGCGCCGCGCGCCGCCGCGATCGTGACGCCCGCGGGCACCGCGCAATGGGCGACCTTCCAGCCGTCGCAGCTGCCGCTGGGCGCGTGGCTGAGCGCCGGCGGCGAGCCCCTGGAGCCGCTCGCCGACGGCCTGCTGCGTGCGCTGCCCCTGCCGGCCCTCGCGCTGGGCCTGACGCAGATCGACAGCCTGTTCCATCCGCGCGGCGCCGACAACGCGCGCTGGCGCGGCCAGGACTACATCGCCACCGCCTGGGTCGACCTGGGCGGCGACTTCGAGACCTACTGGGAAGCGCGCGGCAAGAACCTGCGCCAGAACCTGAAGAAGCAGCAGAAGAAGCTGGACACCGCCGGCACGGTCACCCGGCTGGAATGCCTGACCCGCCCCGAGGACGTCGCACCCGCGCTGGCGAACTACGGCCGGCTCGAGGCCAGCGGGTGGAAGGGCTCCGAGGGCACGGCGATCGCGCCGGGCCATCCGCAGTACGCGTTCTATCGCGCGATGCTGGAAGGCTTCGCGCGCGCCGGCCGCGTCCGGCTCTACCAGTACTGGTTCGACGACGCGGTCGTCGCGATGGACCTGTGCATCGAGTCCGGCGGCAAGATCGTGATCCTGAAGACCGCGTACGACGAAGCGCACAAGGCCGTGTCGCCGTCGACGCTGATGCGCCAGCTGCAATTCCAGCAGCTGTTCGACGCGGCGGCGGCGGGCGGTCCGATCCGCCGCATCGAGTTCTACGGCAAGGTCATGGAGTGGCACACGCGCTGGACCGCCGACGCGCGGCCGGTCTACCACGCCACGCGCTACCGCTGGGGCTGGGTGCCGGCGCTCAAGCGGCTGCTGCGACGCGGCGACGCCGATCCGGCGGCCAAGGCTGACGAGGCGCCCGCCAAGACGGAAGAAGCCCCGGCATGAGCAAGGCCCCGACCGTGCGCGGCGCGCTGGCCTGGTCCTTCGGCGAGCGCTACCTGAGCCTGCTGATCACCGTGCCGACCACGATGATCCTGGCGCGGCTGCTGACGCCCACGCAGGTGGGCGTGTATTCGCTGTGCGCGGTGGTCACGAACCTGGCCTCCATCCTGCGCGACTTCGGTGTCAGCGAGTACCTGATCCAGGAGCGCGAGCTCGACCGCGAGAAGCTGCGCAGCGCCTTCACCATCACGCTGCTGATGGCCTGGAGCATCGCGCTGGTGATCCTGGGCGGCCGCTTCCTGCTGGCCGACTGGTACCACGAGCCGCTGCTGGCCGACCTGCTGCTGGTGCTGAGCCTCAACTTCGTGATGCTGCCGCTGGCCTCGCCCTCCTTCGCGCTGCTCAACCGCGAGATGGCCTTCCACAAGGTCTTCCTCGTGCAGGTCAGCGCCAACGCCGCCAACTCGGCCACCAGCATCGCGCTGGCCTGGAGCGACCATGGCGCGATGAGCCTGGCCTGGGGGCCGGTGGCCGGCATCGCGGTGCAGGTGGCGATCCTCGTCTGGCTGCGGCCGCGCGACGCGCTGCTGATGCCGCGCCTGCGCGGCGCGGGCCGGCAGTTGCGCTTCGGCGCGATGTTCACCGGCTCGCGGCTGGTGGAATCGGGCTCGCGCAACGGCCATGAACTGATCATCGGCAAGGTCTTCGGCTTCACCTCGCTGGGGCTCTTCAGCCGCGCCACGGGGCTGATCGACCTGCTGGGACAGACGGTGAGCTCGGCCATCCTGCGCGTCGCCACGCCGGCGCTGGCGGCGGACCACCGCGCCGGGCACAGCCTGGTCGGCCCGTATGCGAAGGGCACGGCCATCTTCACCGGCATCGCCTGGCCCTTCATGGGCGGCGTGGCGCTGATGTCGGGCGACATCATCGCGCTGCTGTTCGGCCCGCAATGGCACGAGGCCGCGCCGCTGGCCACGCTGCTGGCGCTGGCCGGCCTGCCCTACGCGCTGACCATGCTCGCGCCCAATGCGCTCGCGGCCACCGGCCAGATCCGCCGCCGGCTGTCGGTGGCGCTCTGGTACGGACCGACGCACCTGGCCTGCGTCGGCCTGGCCGCGTTCTGGAACCTGCATGCGGTGGCGGCAGTGTTCGTCATCGGCAACCTGGTGCAGGTCGCGATGTACACGCGCCACCTGAGCGAGGTGCTGAAGGCCACGCCGCGCGAGCTGTTCGCGCCCAGCTGGGTCAGCGTGCAGCTGACGCTGGGCTGTTGCGCCGGCCTCGGACTGGCGCAGCTGGTCAGCTACGAATTGAGCCTGCCGCTGATCCCGCGCATCGCCCTGTGCGTCGTCGCGGGCGCCGGGGCCTGGCTGGCCTGCGCCGCACTGCTGCGGCATCCGGCGATGACGGAGGTCCGTCGCGCCCTGACCCATCTGCGGAGCCGCCATGCCTGAGCTGACACCGTCCCTGGCCGCGCCCGCCACCGCCGCGCCTGTCCGTCCCGGAGAGTCGCTGCGCTGGGCGGTGTTCCGCGCGCTGGAGCGCCTCAGCGACCTGCGCGGCAACAACACGCTGGGGGCGTTCTCGGTCACGCCGGCCGACGCGTCGGGGCCGGCGCTGTGGTTCTACGTGACCACGATCGGCGAGCTCAACGCGGTCGCGCCGATGATCGAGTGGCTGATCGCGCAGCGGCCCGACCTGCGCCCGGTGCTGATCACCGAGCATCCGCATTACCGCGACGCCTACCTCGCGCGCCTGCCGCAGGCGGTGGTCTGCACCAGCCGCGGCCACAGCGCCGACGCGCGCCGCCTGGCGCGCCTGCTGCCGCCGGCGATGCTGGCGGTGGCGGAGATCCCCTGCCTGCCCTCGGAGGCGCCCTGCCGCTTCTCCTACGCCTTCCTGCGCGAGGCGCGCCGCCACAACGCGGCGACGCTGATGCTCAACGGCTGGCTGTACCACTACGACCCGCCGGCCCGGCTCGACCAGATGGAGCGGCGGCTGCTGGAGCGGGACTTCCTGAACGCCTTCGACGTGCTGTGCGTGCAGGACGCCGAGACCGCGCGGCAGCTCGAGTTGCGCGGTGCGCCGCGCGAGCGGCTGCAGGTGACGGGCAACATGAAGTTCGACGCGATGCGCCGCGCCGACTGGGGCGTCGAGCAGGCCACGCGCAGCCCGCGGCTGCTCGGCCATCTGCTCGCCTCGGCCCGGCCCATCGTGGTCGGCGGCTGCGTCACGGAGCTGCCCGAGCAGCATCAGGTGCTGGCAGCGTTCGAGCGGCTGCGTCGCACGCATCCCGACGCGCTGCTGATCCTGGCACCGCGCCATCCGGAGAACCTCGAGCGCATGGGGGAACTGCTGGGTCAGCTCGGCGAGGCGGGGTTGCGCGTCACGCGGCGCTCGCAGATCGAGGACGCGCCGCTGGCGGCCGAGGTGCAGTGCCTGGTGCTGGACACCGTCGGTGAGCTGCGCGATTTCTACGCGGCGGCGACGGTGGCGCATGTGGGCGTGGACCACAACGTGCTGGAGCCGCTGGGGTTGAACAAGCCGTTGACGATCCGCGGCGGCTGGGACACGACCTATCCGTCGTACCCGGTCTATCGGCTGCTGCGCGATCGCGGCGTGCTGCACGAATGCGACGACGCGACCTCGATGTGCGACTACTGGCTGGCCGCGATCGAAGGCGCACCGCGCATCGCCGACGACCTGCGGCGTACCGAAGAGGCGCTGTCGTCGATGCGGGGCTCCGTGGCGCGGCATCAGGCCGCCTGCGCGCCCCGGATCGGGCGCTGAGCGCTTGCTTGGGCCCCTCTCCCGCAGTGCGGGAGAGGGCGCAAGAGAGAGGTCAGTCCTTGCCCGCTGCCGCGGACGCCGCCGTCAACGCGTCACGCGTCGCTTCCAGCAGCGCGCGGCCGTTCAGCGCGTCGGGCTCGAGGTGGTTGCCTTCGGCCCATTCGTTCCAGGCGTTGATGAACACGACCTGACGCCGCGGCGGCTGATGCTTGCGCGTCCACGCGAGCGCCGCCTCGAGCCAGCGGCGATAGCGCTGCGGCGTGTTGTTCATCAGGATGGTCGCGCCGCCGCTGGCGCGCCGCGCGCTGTTGTCGAAGCCGGGACTGACGCAGCGCAGGAACGGATAGTCCGGCGCCGGCTTGGCCAGCACGCCGTCGACCATGCGGTCGTAATCGAAGAAGTTGTGCTCGCCGTAAGCCTTGGGCAGCAAGCCCAGCTTCATCGCGAGCCTGGACTTCCAGCCGGTGAAGTGCCTGCCGCCCAGGCGCCGCCAGTCCGGCGCGAACTCGATCGACAGGTCCAGGCCCACCTGGCGCGGATCGGCGCCCGAGCCGGTGCCGCTCCACTCGAACTGCGCCAGCGTCAGCTCGCCGACGCCCTCCTCGCGCGCAATGCGGCGCCAGGTCGCCAGCGTGCGCTGCGGATCCGGCAGGTGATCGACCTTGTAGACGATGAACAGCGGCTTGCCGTCGATGCGGATGTAGCGCGGATCGCGGAAGTGCGGCAGCAGCGTGCGGATGTGCGCCTCGTCGTCCTCGTCCGAGTAGCGCTGCTCGATCAGCATCTCCCGGTCCTTGCCGTTCCAGGCGCGGGTCCAGTTCTCGTTGGCCCAGGCCAGGCAGTACGGGAAGTCGGGCTTTCCGCTGGCACGGATCTCCTCGACCGGGCGCTCCATCAGGCGCTCGCCGGTGAACCAGTAGTGGTAATAGCAGAAGCCGCCGATGCCGTGCTCGCGGGCCAGCTCGGCCTGCGCCGCGCGCGCCTCGGGCAGCCGCAGGTCGTAGAAGCCCAGCTCGCCCGGCAGGCGCGGCTGGTAATGGCCCTCGTACAGCGGCTTGGCCTTGGCGACGTTGCGCCACTCGGTGAAGCCCTTGCCCCACCAGGCGTCGTTCTGGCGGAACGGATGGAACTGCGGCAGCACGATGGCGATGGCCAGCGGCTGCTCCGGCGAGGACGCCGGCGTCGACGAAGCCTGGGTGCCGTCGTGTTGGTCCGCGCCTGCGTCCGCACCGGCACCGGCACCGGCACCGGCACCGGCACCGGCACCGGCACCGGCACCGG
>CBIHMU010000161.1:0-7820 GCA_966211105.1 uncultured Burkholderiales bacterium | reverse complement strand
GGTGAGGGGAGTCAGAAGCGCAAGGAGGCAAGGCGCAACGCCGGCTCCTGCGTGCTGCGTGTCGAGGCGGCCGGCCGCCGCGTGCTGCTGACCGGCGACGTCGAGGCGCCGCAGGAGGCGCGTCTGGTCCGCGAGGACGGCGAGGACGGTCTGCGGTCCGAGGTCCTCGTCGTGCCGCACCACGGCAGCCGGACCTCGTCGACGGCCGCGTTCGTGCGCGCGGTCTCGCCGCGGGTGGCGGCGGTGCAGTCGGGGTATCTGAACCGTTTCGGGCATCCGAAGCCGGACGTCGTCGCGCGGTATGCCGCCGCCGGCGCGCTGCTGCTCAACACCGTCGACTGCGGCGCCTGGCTCTGGCGCAGCGACCGCGGGTCGGCGCCGATCGACGGCTGCGAGCGGGCGCAGCGCCGACGCTACTGGCTGCGCGTGCCGCAGGGAGCGCGCCCGTCGGACCACGCGGCCGTCACCTTGCCTGCGCTGCCCGCGCTGCCCGCGGATCCCCCGCTTCCCGCGAGCGCGCAGGAGCCGGACCCGCCCGAACTGCTGCCCCCCGGCCTGGCGCCCTGAAGGCCCTGTCGCGCTGCCCCCTGTCGCTGGGGCTGTGCACGCCGCCGGACTGGTGCTAGCTTGCGATGGCGACGCCACACCGGCGCCGACGGGAGGATCACATGGGAATGCTGTCCGACTTGAAGGTGGGGGTGAGGCTGGGTCTGGGCTTCGCGCTGCTGGTGCTGCTGATGCTGGCGATGGGCGCCTTCTCGGCGAGCCGCGTGGCGCAGGTCGAGGCCAAGGTGGAGGACCTGGCCACCAACTGGCTGCCGAGCACGCGCACGCTGGGCGCCATCAGCGACGCGATGAACCAGATGCGGCGGGCGGAGTTGCAGATGCTCGTCGGCGGCGATGCCAAGGCGGTCGCGGAAGAGGCCGCGCGATTGACCGAGCAATGGCGCGTGCTGCCCGGGCTGCTGTCGACCTACGAGAAGCTCATCGGCAGCGACGGGGAGCGGCAGGTCTTCGACGACCTCGGTCGGCAGATCCAGGCCTATCGCACGGCGCAGGAACGCTACGTCGCGGCGCTGGGCACCGGCCATCGGGACGAGGCCGTCGCGCTGCTGCGCGGCGATTCGCGCACCGCGTTCCGGGCCGCGAGCCAGCGCCAGGTGGTACTGCTGAAGATGAACACCGACGGCGCCGAACGTGCGCACGAGACCGCGAGCGCCGACTATCGCGCCGTGCTGACCGCGATCTGGACGCTGGTCGCCGCCGCGATGGCGCTCGGCGCGCTGGTCGGCTGGCTGCTGACGCGGTCGCTCACGCAGCCGCTGCGCGCGGCCTCGGCGACGGCCGACCGCATCGCCGACGGCGACCTGCGCGACATCGACACCGCCGCCCGCCGGGACGAACTGGGCGACCTGCTGCGGGCGCTGGGCAAGATGCGCGATGCGCTGCATGCGTCGATGTCGACGGTGCGCGCCAGCGCCGACCAGATCGCCGAGGCCAGCCGCGAGGTCGCGACCGGCAGCTTCGATCTCTCGAGCCGCACCGAGCAGACGGCGTCCAACCTGCAGGAGACCTCGGCGGCGATGCATCAGCTCACCGATGCGGCCCGCCAGAGCGCCAGCAGCGCCGACCAGGCCAGCCGCATCGCGCAGGACGCGTCCGGCGTGGCCAGCCGGGGCGGGGAGATGGTCGGCCGTGTCGTCTCGACGATGGCCGGCATCCAGCAGTCGTCGCGGCGCATCGCCGACATCATCGGCGTGATCGACGGTATCGCTTTCCAGACCAACATCCTGGCGCTCAACGCGGCGGTCGAAGCGGCCCGCGCCGGCGAGCAGGGGCGCGGCTTCGCCGTGGTGGCGTCCGAGGTGCGCGGTCTGGCGCAGCGCAGCGCCCAGGCGGCGCGCGAGATCAAGACCTTGATCGCGACGTCGGTGGAGCAGGTCGAGACCGGGTCGCGCGCCGTCGGCGACGCCGGCACGACCATGACGCAGGTGGTCGACGCGGTGAGGCAGGTCAGCCAGCTGATCCGCGAGATCGCCCAGGCCACCGGCGGTCAGACGCAGAGCCTGTCGGAGGTCAACACGGCGGTGACGCAGCTCGACGGCATGACGCAGCAGAACGCCGCACTGGTCGAGGAATCGGCCGCCGCGGCCGAGGCGCTCAAGGAGCAGGCCGCGCGGTTGAGCGAGGTGGTGGCGAGGTTCAGGTTGGCCAACTGAACCGGCGCGGAGGCGCGCGTCGGATGGCGGCTGCGGCGGCGCTCAGGCCGTGAACACCAGCGCGATCTGCTCCGGCTCGCGCATCGCGCGGGTCTTCGTCGACGCCGAAGCGCCAGCCGTCCTTGCGCCGGGCTCGGTCGCCTTCAGGTGATCGACCAGGAAACGCGCCGTCTCGGGCGACCGACGCATCTCGGCCGCCACCACCGACTCCAGTTCCGACGGGCGCAGGTCCATCGCTGCGCACAGCTTCAACAGGCGCGCTTCTGCTTCGAGGTAATGCCGCTCGACCGTCAGCTTGCGCGAGAACAGTCCGATCACCTGGCCGACGCGCAGCAGGTGCACGTCGATCAGCGCGACCTCCTCCGACGCGGACCAGCCGCGCACGATGGCCGAGGCCGTCTTCGGTCCGACGCCGGGCAGCGTCATCAGCCAGTTGCGCACCGCCTGACCCCCTTCGACCTCCGGCGCCGACAGCAGCGCCGGCATCACCGCCGCGAGGTGCCGGGCCTTCTGGGCCGCGAAGCGGAAGGCCAGCGCCTTGCCCTCGACCTCCAGCGGCTCGCTGAGCCACGCACCGAGCGTGAGTTCGCACACGCCCGGCTGCACGAAGGCGCCGCGCTCGCGGATGCGTTCGAACGCGGCGAGACCGACGGCGGCCGGAATGCCCGGACCGCCGAGCAGCGACGCGCCGACCTCTTCGGCGAGCGACCGGCCCGACGCCGTCGGCCGCGACGAATCCCGGTGAACGGGGTGAACCGGGTGAACCGGGTGAACCGGGTCTTCCGGGTGATCCGGACCGGTGAGCCGTTCCAGGCGACGAGCCAGCGCCTGCTGCATCCAGTAGGCCGGGGTGGGGAACTCCTCGACGGCGCCCCAGCGCACGCCGGTCAGGAGCAGGTGGTGAGGGTCGGGAAGTTCTCTTTGGAGGGCGCCGTGGCGGGAGACGAGGGCAACGATCTGGGTCATGGGAGCAGGGGAGCGCCGCCTCTCTGGGCGGCTGGATAGGTGGTGTTCAGCCATTGGGCGAACGCGGCGCGCTCGACCGGATCCATGGCATGGACACGCTCTTGAAGGCGTTCGAGACGCCGCTTGTGGGTCTGGCGCTCGCGGAAGGTCGCTCCGCGGTGCCGGCTGTCGTGAAGCATCTCGGGCGGTTCGAAGTTGAACCACAGGGTCTCCGTGCGCACGTCGGTGTGGGTCTTCGCGCGGAACTCCACCGTGCGCCACCCCCGCAGGAGGGCGTCGTAGGTCGGATGCGCGTACCCCGACACGATCACCCGGCACGGCAGCGCCGCGAGTTGCGCCAGCAGCGCCTCGTGGTCCGCGGCGCCGTACTCGTGCCGGTAGATGCGCGTCCGCCGGCGCGTCTCGGGGTGATAGGGCGGATCGACGTAGACCAGCTCATCCCCCTCGAACTCGTGCCGCGCGAGGAAATCCTCGGCGCGGCCGTGAACGAGCTCGACGCCAGGCAGGGCCAGGTCGCGCCACCGCGCGATGACCCGTTCGTCGGCATCGACGGCGATCGATCGCGCCGCCGGCAGCTTGTGGCGCAAAACCGCGCCTCCGCCAACATGCGTCTCGATGTACACCCGGTGCGGAGGCATCAGGTTGATGACGTGCTGGTACGTCTTGCCCTTGCCGCCTGGATACTTCATGCGGCGGATCATCGTCAGAAGTGACGATGATGTCAAGGCGACAGCCGTTCGATCGGGGGAGCGCAAGCCGGCGGAGCCGGTGCCCCTCTCCGCTCAATCTCCTCCTCGCCGCTCGGAATTCGCTCCGAGGGGCACCGGCTCCGCCGGCTTCGAGTCACCGAGGATCGCGGGGTCGCGGCGTGCAGGGTTCAAAGCGCCGTCAGCCAGTCGCAGCGCAGGCGGCCCGAGCGGTGCAATCTTTTCCGGCCGCCGGTGTAGGCCATCGGCAGCAGCCAGGCCATCAGGCACAACGGCAGTGCGATCCACGCCTGGATCAATAACGCGCCCGGAACGCCCATGAAGCCCAGCATCCAGATCGTCAGGACAATGTTCCAGACCGCCAGTTCGACCGGGTGGCGGGCGCTGTGCATCACCATCCAGCGCTTCACCTGGCTGAGCTGCGTGAGAGTCATGGCGGGCTCCTGAACGACGACGGCGGGGGACAGGCGGGGGGGTGGAAGGGGCCCGGCGCGGCAGGCGGCAGGCGGGTGGAAGTGTAAGTTTGGAGTCAGGGTTTCCCCATCCCACGCTCGTGGAGCCCGACTGGAACTCCGGGTTATCCCGCCATGCGGCAGGGTGGGCGGGTGCCGATCGGCACGGGTCCGGGCCTGTGGGCTCGTGTATGGTTCGCCCCTTCTCAGAAGGTGGACAGGAGTCCCGCGAATGAAACGAGTGATGTGGGCCGCGCTGGCGTTGTACGCCGCGGCCGGCGCCCAGGCGCATGAAGGCATGTGGATGCCGGAGCAGCTGCCGCTGGTGGCCAAGGACATGAAGGCCCTGGGCCTGAAATTCGATCCGGCGCGGCTGTCGCAGCCGCTGGGGTATCCGATGGGCGCGGTGGTGAGCCTGGGCGGCTGCACGGCCTCGTTCGTGTCGCCGCAGGGCCTGGTGGTGACCAACCACCACTGCGCGTTCGGCAGCATCCAGTACAACTCGACGCCGCAGAAGGACCTGCTGAAGAAGGGCTTCCTGGCCGCGTCGCTGGCCGATGAACTGCCGGCCGCGCCGGGCAGCCGCATCCTGGTCACGGTCGCGCTGACCGACGTCACCGACAAGGTGATCGACGGCAAGACCGCCGCGCTGCAGGGCAAGGCCCGCGTCGACGCGATCGAGGCCAACCAGAAGTCGCTGGTGGCCGCGTGCGAGAAGGACGCCGGCCACCGCTGCTCGGTGGGCGCGTTCTACGGCGGGCTGATGTACCAGCTGACCAAGCAGCTCGAGATCCGCGACGTGCGCCTGGTCCACGCGCCGGCCGAAGGCGTCGGCCTCTTTGGCGGGGACACCGACAACTGGATGTGGCCGCGCCACACCGGCGACTACAGCTTCTACCGCGCCTACGTCGGCCCGGACGGCAAGCCGGCGGACTTCAGCAAGGACAACAAGCCCTTCCAGCCGCAGCAGTTCCTGAAGCTGGCGAGCTCGCCGCTGAACGAGAACGACTTCGTCGCCGTGGCCGGTTATCCGGGCCGCACGAACCGTCATCGCCTGCCCAGCGAAGTCGACTTCGCGTTCTCGTGGGACTTCCCGCATCGCGTGAAGGCGATGGGCGAGCAGCTCGACCTGATCAAGGAGGCGACCGCCGGTCGTCGCGATGCCGAGATCAAGCTGGCCAACACGGTCGCCGGCGTCAACAACTACTACAAGAACTATCAGGGCCAGATGGCCAGCTACGCGGGCAGCGACATCCTGGCGCGCAAGCAGGCGGCCTTCGACCAGATGAAGGCCTGGGTGAATGCCGATGCCAAGCGCCGCGCCGCCTACGGCCCGTCGCTGGTCGAGGTGGAACGCCTGATCGCCGAGCGTCAGGCCATCGTGCGCCGCGAGTTCCTGCTGGGCTACGCGACGCCGTCGCTGGTCAAGAGCGCGAGCGACCTGTACGAGCAGGCGCTGCAGCGCAAGAAGCCGGATGCCGAGCGCAAGGCCGGTTACCAGGACCGCGACCAGCTGCGCCGCAAGCAGGCCGTGGAGACGCTGGACCGCCGCTTCGACGAGCTCACCGAGAAGAAGGTGGTGAGCCACTTCCTGACGCAATACCTGGCCCTGCCGGCCGACCAGCTCAACGCCGCGTTCCTGAACGCGCTGGGCGTGCGGGCGGGCATGGATGCGGCGGCCGTGACGGCGCGCGTCGATGCGCTGTACGCGGGCACGAAGCTGACCGACAAGGCCGAACGCAGTGCATGGCTGTCGCGTGACGCCGCCGCCTTCGAGGCCAGCACCGACACGCTGGTCCAGGCCGCCGTGGCGCTGCATGCCGACGAGGAAGCGCGCGAGAACCGCGACAAGGAGCTGGCCGGCAAGACGCAGCAGGCCTACGCCGCGACGATGCAGGCCGAGATCGACTTCAAGGCCAGCCGCGGCCAGCCGGTCTATCCGGATGCGAACGGCACGCTGCGCGTGGCCTTCGGCCAGGTGAAGGGCCGCACGCCGGGCGTGGACGGCACCACCTGGACGCCCTTCACGACGCTGCGCGGCATCGTGGCCAAGCACACCGGCACGGGCGAGTTCGACGCGCCCGCCGAGCAGCTGGCCGCGATCAAGGCGCGCCAGTTCGACAAGTACGGCGTGAAGGCGCTGGACTCGGTGCCGGTGAACTTCCTGGCGACGCTGGACACGACGGGCGGCAACTCGGGCTCGCCGGTGCTGAACGGCAACGGCGAACTGGTCGGCCTGCTGTTCGACGGCACGCTGGACGCGGTGATCTCGGACTGGGACTTCAACGACCACATGAACCGCAGCATCTGCCTGGATGCGCGCTACATGCTGTGGCAGATGAAGGTCGTCGACAAGGCGGACCGCCTGCTGAAGGAAATGAACGCGCTGTGATGGCGCGTTCCCCCGGGTCGCTCGGCTGAGCGATCCGGGTGATGGAACCGATGAACGCCCCGCTTGGCGCCCTGCCTGTGCGGGGCGTTTTCATTTGCAGCACGTCGCGCGGCCGACTGCCGCGGCGAGGCTGGCCTGAATCAAGTGGCGGGAGTGATGAAAACCTGCGGAGGGCTGCATGAATGTGGGATGGATGCCCTCATCGGTGTTGGTCGCGACACGCAGGCTGATGTCTAGCGGCAATGGTTCGTCTATCGGAGCGCTTGGAGACTGAGCCTTCCTTTTTTCGAACGATGAACCATGACTCACACTTCTCAAGCGCCCAGCCCACAAGGCGTCCCAGCGACCTCGAACAACATCGCCGCTCCGGGCGCCGGGCGACAGGTGCGGCGTGCCGTGAAACCCGATGCGGATGCGGAGGTCTTGCTGGAGGCTTCTGTGGATCTCCCAGCAGACGACGCCGCACCGAGTGCCGACATCGCGGTCGCTGAGGCATCGACGCCATCGACGCCATCGATGGAACAAACGGTTGTCGGCGCGGGCACCGGCATGGATGTCGCCGCGTCCGCCGACGGTGGAGCGCCGAGTCTTTCCCTGATGTCCGTTGGCCTGGGCGCCTTGACGCTGGCCGGTGCGGCAGCGGCAGGCGGCCACGGAACCACCCATTCAGGGGCACCCGTTGGCACGCCTACGCCGACGCCAACACCGGTCCCGACTCCAACTCCGACCCCTTCCACGGGGACAGGCAACGATGCGATCAACGGCAATGGGTCAGTGACGATCGGCGGGCTCCTGCCGGGCGCTGGCTGGCAGTTCTCGACGGACGGCGGTCAGCATTGGAAGCCGGGGACCGGCAACTCGATTCCGGCAGAACAACTCGCCGAAGGCAAGAACACGATCACGATCGTGCAGATCGACAAGGACGGCACACGCAGTGAGCCGGCGTTGATTTCGGTGGTGAAGGACACTGTCGCGACTCAACCGAGCGTTGACACGAACACTGGCACCGGCGCCATCAATAACAGCGGGTCGGTGAACGTCGACGGCATCGAAGCCGGCGGCAAGTGGGACTACAGCCTGGATG
>CBIHMU010000160.1:0-8063 GCA_966211105.1 uncultured Burkholderiales bacterium | reverse complement strand
CAGACCAAGCTGATCAAGTCGCTGTCCGGCGGTATCCGTACCGACCTGGCCCAGTACCGGGAACTGGCTGCGTTCGCGCAGTTCGCCTCCGACCTGGACGCCGCGACCCGCAAGCAGCTGGACCGCGGTGCCCGCGTGACGGAACTGCTGAAGCAGGCCCAGTACAGCCCGCTGTCGATCAGCCTGATGGGCGCGTCGTTGTACGCCGCCAACAAGGGCTTCATGGACGACATCGAAGTCAAGAAGGTCCTGTCCTTCGAGCACGGCCTGCACCAGTTCCTGAAGACCTCGCATGCCGCCCTGCTGACGAAGCTGGAAAACGACAAGGCGATGGACAAGGATGCGGAAGCTGAACTGAACGCCGCGATCACGTCGTTCAAGAAGTCCTTCGCCTAAGCAACCATGACCGGGTCTCGTTGAAGTCAGGCAAGACCCGGCCCTCACAGGAGAAATCATGGCAGCAGGCAAGGAAATTCGCGGCAAGATCAAGTCGGTCGAGAACACCAAGAAGATCACCAAGGCCATGGAGATGGTCGCCGCTTCGAAAATGCGCAAGGCGCAGGATCGGATGCGCGCGGCCCGTCCGTACGCGGAGAAGGTCGGCAACATCGCCGCCAATCTCTCGAAGGCCAACCCGGAGTACCGTCACCCGTTCATGGTGGCGAATCCGGACGCCAAGTCGGTGGGCTTCGTGGTGGTCACGACGGACAAGGGTCTGTGCGGTGGTCTGAACACCAACCTGCTTCGTGCGGCGACCGGCAAGCTCAAGGAAGTTGAGTCCGCGGGTCAGAAGTCCGAAGTGGTGGCGATCGGCAACAAGGGTCTCGGTTTCATGAACCGGATCGGCGCCAAGGTCGTCGCGCATGCGACGCAGCTCGGCGACAGCCCCCAGCTCGAGAAGCTGGTCGGCCCGGTCAAGACGCTGCTGGACGCGTATGCGGACGGCAAGCTGTCGGCGGTCTATCTCTGCTACACGCGCTTCGTCAACACGATGAAGCAGGAGCCGGTGGTGCAGCAGCTGCTGCCGCTGACGGCCGAGTCGCTGGAGACGGATGCCGCGGGTCATGCATGGGACTACCTGTACGAGCCCGACGCCCCGACGGTGATCAACGAGCTGCTGGTGCGCTACACCGAAGCCCTGGTCTACCAGGCCGTGGCCGAGAACATGGCGTCCGAGCAATCGGCGCGCATGGTGGCCATGAAGGCCGCGACCGACAACGCCGGCACGCTGATCGGTGAGCTGAAGCTGGTCTACAACAAGACCCGCCAGGCCGCGATCACGAAGGAACTGTCGGAAATCGTCAGCGGCGCCGCCGCCATCAGCGGTTGATCTCGCGATCGACCCGCAGGCAACAGATTTGAATTGAAGGAACGAAAAAATGGCTAACACTCAATCGGTGGGCAAGATCGTTCAGTGCATCGGCGCCGTGGTGGACGTGGAATTCCCGCGCGACCAGATGCCGAAGGTGTTCGACGCCCTCAAGATGGAAGGCACGACCCTGACGCTGGAAGTCCAGCAGCAGCTGGGCGACGGCGTGGTGCGCACCATCGCGCTGGGCTCGTCCGACGGCCTGCGCCGCGGCAGCGAGGTCTACAACACCGGCGACATGATCCAGGTCCCGGTCGGCCAGCCCACGCTGGGCCGCATCATGGACGTGCTGGGCAACCCGATCGACGAACGCGGCGACGTGTCGCGCGAGAAGACCGCGGCGATCCACCGCAAGGCCCCGGCCTACGACGAGCTGAGCCCGTCGCAGGAGCTGCTGGAAACCGGCATCAAGGTCATCGACCTGATCTGCCCGTTCGCCAAGGGCGGCAAGGTCGGCCTGTTCGGCGGCGCCGGCGTCGGCAAGACCGTCAACATGATGGAGCTGATCAACAACATCGCCAAGGCTCACTCGGGTCTGTCGGTGTTCGCGGGTGTCGGCGAGCGTACCCGTGAGGGCAACGACTTCTATCACGAGATGTCCGACGCGGGCGTCGTGAACCAGGAGGACCTCGGCAAGTCGAAGGTCGCCATGGTCTACGGCCAGATGAACGAGCCTCCGGGCAACCGTCTGCGCGTCGCGCTGACCGGCCTGACGATGGCCGAAGCCTTCCGCGACGAAGGCCGCGACGTGCTGTTCTTCGTGGACAACATCTACCGCTACACGCTGGCCGGCACGGAAGTGTCCGCGCTGCTGGGTCGCATGCCGTCCGCGGTGGGCTACCAGCCGACGCTGGCCGAGGAAATGGGCCGCCTGCAAGAGCGGATCACGTCGACCAAGGTCGGTTCGATCACCTCGATCCAGGCCGTGTACGTCCCTGCGGACGACCTGACCGACCCGTCGCCCGCCACGACCTTCGCCCACTTGGACGCCACCGTCGTGCTGTCGCGTGACATCGCGTCGCTGGGCATCTACCCGGCCGTGGACCCGCTGGACTCGACCTCGCGCCAGATCGACCCGAACGTCATCGGCGAAGAGCACTACAACGTGACGCGTTCGGTGCAGTCGGTGCTGCAGCGCTACAAGGAACTGCGCGACATCATCGCGATCCTGGGCATGGACGAGCTGTCGCCGGAAGACAAGCAGGCCGTGGCCCGCGCGCGCAAGATCCAGCGTTTCCTGTCGCAGCCGTTCCACGTCGCGGAAGTGTTCACCGGCGCGCCCGGCAAGTACGTTCCGCTGAAGGAAACCATCCGTGGTTTCAAGATGATCGTGAACGGCGAGTGCGACCACCTGCCCGAGCAGGCGTTCTACATGGTCGGAACGATTGACGAGGCTTTCGAGAAGGCCAAGAAGATCCAGTAAAGCCCGTTCGACGGCGCGGTCCTGCGGGACCCGCCGTCGATGAGCTGACCGGACTTCCCACCTCTCGATCAAGGAAACGCAATGGCAACCCTCCACGTGAACGTGGTCTCGGCGGAAGAGCAGATCTTCTCGGGCGAGGCGAAATTCGTGGCGCTGCCGGGCGAAGGCGGCGAGCTGGGCATCCTGCCCAAGCACACCCCGCTGATCACCCGCATCAAGCCGGGCGCCGTGCGCATCCAGCGTCCCAACGGCGATGAAGAGTTCGTCTTCGTCGCCGGCGGTCTGCTGGAAGTGCAACCCGACGTCGTGACCGTGCTGGCCGACACCGCCATCCGCGGCAAGGACCTCGACGAGGCCCGTGCCGAGGCCGCGAAGAAGGCCGCCGAGGACGCGATGAAGAACGCCAAGAGCGACATCGACTTCGCCAAGGCGCAGAGCGAATTCGCCGCGATGGCCGCGCAGATCGCGGCCCTGCGGAAGTTCCGCGCCAAGCGCTGAGCCCAACCCCGTCGGTCCCGACGTCGCACCGGTCGCACGGTGCGGCGAGGACACCACACTGCATCGGCAGGACTGCGAAAACTCGCACTCCTGCCGATGTTCCTTTCGGAGTTGCCGATTCGCCTCTGTGCGATGGCGCACACTCCTCACATCCGGTCCGAACCGGAGAGCAGCCGGCATCAAGCCGGCATCTTTTTTGAGGGAGTTCCCATGTCATTCAACGTCCTGGCGCGTCGCGCCTCACTGGCGCTCGCCCTGACCGCCCTGGTCGGCTGCGCCGCCACCGAACAGTCCCGCAGCATCGAAGTGCCGCGCGCCACCACGCCGCCGCCGGCCCAGTACCAGGGCCAGCGCGCCCCGATCGCCGTCGGCAAGTTCGAGAACCGCTCCAGCTTCATGCGCGGCATGTTCGCCGACGCCATCGACCGCCTGGGCAACCAGTCGAAGTCGATCCTCGTGGCGCATCTGCAGCAGACCAACCGCTTCAGCGTGCTGGACCGCGACAACCTCGACGAGGCGCGGCAGGAAGCCAAGTTCAAGAACAGCAACCTGGCCATCAAGGGCGCGGATTTCCTGGTGACCGGCTCGGTGACCGAGTTCGGCCGCAAGGAAGTCGGCGACCAGGCGCTCTTCGGCGTGCTGGGCCGCGGCAAGAAGCAGATCGCCTATGCCAAGGTGACGCTGAACATCGTCAACAGCCAGACCTCCGAGGTCGTGTATTCCGCGCAGGGCGCCGGCGAGTACGAGCTGTCGACCCGCGAGATCGTCGGCTTCGGCAGCACCGCCAGCTACGACGCGACGCTGAACGGCAAGGTCCTGGACCTGGCCATCAAGGAGGCCGTCAACACGATGGTCGCCGGCATCGACAGCGGTGCCTGGAAGCCGCAAGCCGCCCGCTGAACCGGAGACCGATCATGAGCCTCCGCATGACCCGCGCGCTCCGCGTGAGCGCCCTCGCGGCCGTGGCCGCCTTGCTGACCGCCTGCGGCACGCCGCAGAAGCCGCTGTACCAGTGGAGCGGCTACCAGAGCAGCGTCTACCAGTACTTCAAGACCAACGGCGCGACGCCCGGCGACCAGATCACGCAGCTGGAATCGCAGTTGATCAAGAACAAGGCGGCCAACGAAGCGACGCCTCCCGGCCTGCACGGCCACCTGGCGCTGCTGTACGCGAAGGTCGGCAACGACGACGCCGCCCGCGCGCATCTGGAAGCCGAACGCGCGCTGTTCCCCGAGTCCGCCGGCTACGTGGACTTCCTGCTGAAGAAGCCCTCGGAGAAGACCGCCGCCGCAGCGGCCGCCGCGCCCGCCAAGGCCTCGAGCGGCGTCTGAGCGTGCAGGAGAAAGACACCATGACGACCCTGATGTCCCTGATCAAGCGCGTGGGCGCCGTGGCCGTGCTGGCCGCGCTGACCGCCTGCGCCGCGCCGCCCAAGCCCTACGACTACACCGCGTTCAAGGAAGCCAGGCCGGCCTCGCTGCTGGTCCTGCCGCCGGTCAACGACACGCCGGACGTGAACGCCACCTACGGCGTGTTGTCCAACCTGTCGATGCCGCTGGGCGAAGCCGGCTACTACGTGCTGCCGGTGACGCTGGTCGACGAGACCCTGCGCACCAACGGCATCACGACGCCGTCGGACGCCCACACCATCGACACCGTCAAGCTGCGCCAGATCTTCGGCGCCGATGCGGCGCTGTATGTCGGCGTGAAGCAGTACGGCTCGGTCTACAAGGTGCTGTCGAGCGAGACCGTCGTCGAGATGCAGGCCAAGCTGATCGACCTCCGCACCGGCACGCTGCTCTGGGAAGGCAAGGCGACCGCCTCCAGCGCCGAGCAGAACAACAACAGCCAGGGCGGCCTGATCGGTCTGCTGGTGAAGGCGGTGGTGGACCAGATCGCCGCCAACCTGTCCGATCGCAGCTTCCAGATCGCGAGCCTGGCGGGCAACCGTCTGGTCACCGCCCCCAACGGGCTGCTGCCCGGACCGCGGGCGCGTCCGGTTGTGAAAAACTAAGGGCTTCGTCAAGAACCCTGGAACCCGACGGCCCTGAGCGGCCGGCGGGTCGGCCACCCACCGGTTCGCGCCGGTGGGTTTTTTCTTTTTGAGCATGACCACTCCGATCGCCATCACCCGCCACCAGGGCCTCGAAGCCCTTGAACTCCGCGCGCCCGGCGGCGCCCGCGCGACGCTGCTGCTGCACGGCGCCCACCTGGTGTCGTGGGTGCCCGCCGGCGCCGACGAACAGCTCTTCCTGTCCCCCAGGAGCGCCTTCGCCACCGGCCAGGCGATCCGCGGCGGCGTGCCGGTGATCTTTCCGCAGTTCGCGACCCGGGGACCGCTGCAGCGCCACGGCTTCGCGCGCGGCAAGCCCTGGCAGCTGGTGAGCGCCGAGTCGGGCAAGGAGGACGCGCTCGCCGTCCTGCGCCTGACCGACGACAACGCCACCCGCATGGTGTGGCCGCATGCCTTCGAGGCCGAGATCAGCATCCGCATCGCCGGCCGCGTCCTGCAGATCGAGCTTGCGTGCGAGAACAAGGGCGAGGCGCCCTTGTCCTTCACGGCCGCGCTGCACACCTACCTGCGGCTGACGCAGATCATGTCGGCGTCCGTGCAGGGCTTGTCCGGTCTGGCGTACTGGGACTCGGCCGCCGAGCGCGCCGGTACCCAGCACGAGGACCTGCTGCGCCTGGACGGCGAGATGGACCGCATCTACCAGGACGCGAAGCACGACCTGACCCTGCGCGACGGCGACCGCCGCGTCGCGATCCGCCAGCAGGGCTTCACCGATGCCGTGGTCTGGAATCCCGGCCAGGAGAAGGGCGACGCCCTGGCCGACATGCCCGAAGGCGGCTGGAAGCAGATGCTGTGCGTCGAGGCCGCGCAGGTGCTCAAGCCCGTCGAGCTGCCGCCGGGCGAGACCTGGGCGGGGATGCAGACGCTGGAGCTGCTCTGATCGTTGGCGGCAGCGATGCGCGGTAAGCTGGCCCGTCCTTCACGGCACGGAGCCAGCATGGCCGACAAGAAGTCCAAGAACGGTGACAAGCGCAACGACGAGAAGGTCGATGCGAAGAATGGCAAGGCGAAGAACGGCGACAAGGGCGGCAAGAACGGCAAGCTCTCGAAGTCGGACTACCTGGACCGCCTGCAGCCCATGCAGGTCGAGCTCAACAACCTCGCGCGCTGGCTGCAACACACGCGCAAGCGGCTGCTGGTCATCGTGGAAGGTCGCGATACCGCCGGCAAGGGCGGTGTCATCAGCGCGATCTCCGAGACGCTGAACCCGCGCCAGTGCCGCACCGTCGCGCTGGGCAAGCCCAGCGAGCGCGAACAGGGCGAGTGGTACTTCCAGCGCTACATGACGCACCTGCCGTCCGCGGGGGAGATCGTGCTCTTCGACCGCAGCTGGTACAACCGCGCCGGCGTGGAGGCGGTGATGGGCTTCTGCACCCCGCAGCAGACCGAAGATTTCCTGAAGCAGGCGCCCGTGCTGGAGCGACTGCTCGTCGACGACGGCGTGTTGCTGTTCAAGTACTGGCTGACGGTCGATCAGCCGCTTCAGGAAGAGCGCTTCGCCGAGCGCGCCGAAGATCCGCTCAAGCAGTGGAAGCTCTCCCCCATCGACCTCGAGGCGCGCCAGCACTACGAGGACTACGGCCGCGCGCGCGACCGCATGCTGGAGCACACCCACACGAAGCAGGCGCCGTGGACCCTGGTCGACTTCAACGACCAGCGGCGAGGCCGGCTGACGCTGATCCGCCATCTGCTGGACCACCTGCCGGACGTGACCTTGCCGGCCAAGCCGCTTGAATTCCCGCCGGTGGCCGGCGGACTGAAGGAAGAGCGCTTCGGTTGGAAGCTCAAGCCGATCAAGAGCCTCTGACGGCGCGGGGTGTCGCACTGCCACCGCCGCCGACCCTGGCAGTCGAAGAAAGACGCTACAACACGACGACGGCGTCAGGCAGCTCATTGCGCGGCACGCCGCCCGCCTCGGGCGGGAAGTGTTGCGCCAGCAGCGCTTCGACGGCGCGGATCGCCTCCATCAGTCCCTGCTCGAACTGCCCGCCGCGCAGCGATTGCCGCAGACCGTCGACGATGGGCTGCCACTGCGCCGCGTTGACGCGCCGGTTCAGCCCGCGGTCCGCGACGATCTCGATCGCGTGCTCCGCGAGCAGCAGATAGATGAGCACGCCGTTGTTGTGCTCCGTGTCCCACACGCGCAGCTTGCCGAACAGCGCCAGCGCGCGCTGCCGCGCCGTGAGTCCGCGCCACAGGTAGCTGATCGGCAGGCTGGCTTCCACGCACAGGCGGATCTCGCCGGCGTGGCTCAGCTCGCTCTGGGTGACGCGCGCTGACAAGCGGGCCAGCGCCGTCTCGGGCAGGACCCGCCGCACGTCGGCCTCGTCCCAGAAGCGGTGGCGGAAGAAGCGTCCGAGCCGGCTCGTGTCACCGGTGCGGCGGACGTCGGAATCGCTCGGTCCTTCCATCACCAGTCTCCCGAGGCGCCGCCGCCGCCGAAGTCGCCACCGCCGCCGGACGAGAAACCGCCGCCGTCGCTGCCGCCGCCCCAGTTGCCGCCGCCACTGCCACCACCGCCGCCCCAGATGATGGGCGGCGCGATGCCGCCCGACCCGTGCGCGCTGCGCCGGTAGCCGCCGGAGGAGGGGCTCGCGCTGCGTCGTCGCGCCGCGCCGATGCCGAGCACGCCGACCAGGATCAGCGATGCGACGGCCGCGCCGGCGCCCAGCAGCAGGCTGTTGCTCAGACTCCAGCCG
>CBIHMU010000159.1:0-8135 GCA_966211105.1 uncultured Burkholderiales bacterium | reverse complement strand
AGGCTAATACACCGCCAAACCCCTCGATCAGCAATGATCGAGGGGTTTTGTCTTTTGCAGCGTCAACTTCTACGAGCGTCCTTCAAAGCGCGAATATGGTCGTCGATTCTTGGCGCAGCGCGCCCGCTCGAATCAATGCCTGTACCAATTGGGCCGACCACTCGAGAAGTGGCTGATCGTCCGCAAAACGCTCCCACGTGCTGATGAGGATAGGCGTTTCACAGAGCCACCTCATCAAGTCGTCGATCGAACTTACCTGCACTTCGAGCATGTGGAAAACCGTTAATGCCTTGGCTGCATGAACGGCGTGTCGTGCGGGTTCACGCTGGAAATACTCGAGCCTTTCTCGTGCAGCGTTTAAGGCCCCACTCAGATCGCGAAATGGCGAGCCATGGCCCGGAATGATGAGCTGCGGGCTAAGCCTTTGGATGATGTCGAGCGTTGCCTCGACTTCCGCGAATGCCTCTTCGCCGTCAAGTTCCGGAAAAACGATGCCGAAGCCACGTTCCCAGAGAGCGTCCGCTGAGATGAGCGTTCGACTTGCGGGTTCGAATAGGATCACGGAATGAGGGTCGTGCCCGGGTGCTGCATGAATTTGCCATTCAACTTCTCCCTGCCGTAGCGTCTCCCCCGGAATCAGTTTGCCTGTGGGATTGAAACGCTCGCACCGTTGGCCGGTCGCACGATAGGACAGTGCCGATTCGTCCCAGCGCTCGACTGCGGAGAATTCCCCGGGCGGTATCAGAGTGGCGCAGCGATATCTCTGTGAAACAGCGGCGTTTCCCCCGCAGTGGTCGGAATGCAGATGGGTGTTGGCAATGAATCGGATCGTCTCTTGCGGTCTGAGCGCGCCGGCGAGCAATGCCAGTGTCTGCTCGCGATGGGTGGCATAGCCCGTGTCGACCAGTACCGCACCTTCAGCTGCCGTGGAGCCATGCAGCAGGACATTGTTGGACGAAAGCCATCCTCGCTCGAGCACCGTGATGTTGTCCGAGAGAGGCGGATGGCTCATCGTCGCAAGAATTCGTTCAACACCGCCCCGTCATTGGCGCAGCTCGCGCCTGAGGATCTTTCCGACATTGGTCTTCGGCAACTCATCCCGGAATTCGATGTATTTAGGACGTTTGTAGCCGGTCAATTGCTGATGGCAATAGGCGGACAGGTCCTCCTCGGCGAGCGCCGGATCCTTCTTGATGACGAAGAGTTTTACCGCTTCACCTGAATGCTGATCCGGCACTCCAATCGCCGCGCATTCGAGCACGCCGGGATGCAGATTCACAACCTGCTCGATCTCGGTTGGATAAACGTTGAAGCCGCTGACCAGGATCATGTCCTTCTTGCGATCGACGATGCGCGTGAAGCCCTCGGCGTCCATGACGCCGATGTCGCCAGTCTTGAAGAAGCCGTCCGGGCCGATGGCTTGTGCAGTGTCTTCTGGACGATTCCAGTAGCCGGCCATCACCTGCGGCCCGCGGATACAGATTTCACCGCGCTGTCCGAGCGGGACGTCATTGCCGTCGTCGTCGCGGATGGCGATCTCGGTGTTCGGGACCGGAAGGCCGATCGAACCGTTGAACTGGGCCAGGTCCAGCCGATTGACCGTCGCGACCGGCGAGGTCTCCGACAGCCCATAACCCTCGACCACGGGGCAACCCGTGATGCGAGCCCACTTCTCTGCCGTGGCTTGCTGAACGGCCATGCCCCCTCCGTTCGAAATCACCAACTCGCTGAAATCGAGCTTGGCGAATGCGGGGTCATTCGCCAAGGCATTGAACAGCGTGTTGACTGCCGGGAACATGTTCACCCGGTAGTTGCGCAGCGTGGCGATCAGGCCCGGAATGTCGCGCGGATTGGGAATCAGCAGGTTCATGATCCCCATGCGGGCGCCCAGCATGTAGCAGGCCGTCAGCGCGAAGATGTGATACAGCGGCAGCGCGCAGACGATGGTCAGTGGCTTGTCGCCAAGCTTGTTGAGCATCGGCGCGAACCATGCCTCGCTCTGCAGGATGTTCGCCACGACATTGCGATGCAGCAGCGTGGCGCCTTTGGATAGTCCGGTGGTACCGCCGGTGTATTGCAGGAAGGCGGGATCCTCCGCGCCGATCTGCACCGGCTTGAGTGACAAGGCCGCCCCATCCGCCAGTGCCTTGTTGAAGCGCGTGACCGTGCGACCGCCCGTGAGCGGCAGCCGGAACTCGGGCACCATCTTCTTCACATGTCGGATGACGAAGTTGATCAGCGGCCGCCGCCACCAGCCCAGCATGTCGCCCAACCCGGTGAGCACCACGTGTTTGACCTGTGTCCGGTCGATGACCTCCGACAGGGTCTTGGCGAAGTTCTCCAGCACGATGATCGCTTCGGCACCGGAATCCTTGAGCTGATGTTCGAGCTCGCGAGGCGTGTACAGCGGATTGACGTTCACGACCACGTACCCGGCGCGCAGGATGGCGGCGATGGTCACCATGTACTGAAGGACGTTCGGCATCATGATGGCGACGCGCGCGCCGCGCGCCAGGCCGCGCTGCTGCAGCCAGGCGCCAAGCGCGGTCGAGAGTTCGTCCACCTGGGCGAAGCTCAGGCGTTGGTCCATGCAAGCGGCCGCATCGCGCCGCGCGTGCTTGCGGAATGCCTCTTCCAGCAGGGCGACCAGCGAGGGATAGACGTCGACGGGGATCTCAGCGGGGACGCCGGGCGGATAGTTCTTCAGCCACGGCTTGTCGGTGTGCGTTGCAGTCATGTCTCCTCGTCGCGTTCTTGATGTGTGGAGGGGCGGGCCCCGGAGGAACTGCCGATGCTGGCTGCTGGCACGGTCTCGTCGTAGCGGGGATGCCCTAGGCCGACTCGTCACGTGAGGGACAAGGCGGGTGTTCCGAGGGGCGGCCCGCGCGCAGTCAGAAATTTCCGAAGCGGGGGCCCTCTTGAGCCGGCCCCTACACTCGACGCTTTGCCTTGGAGCCCGGATGAACGGCAGGCTGCAGCGCCTCACTTCCCTGTTTCGCTGGATCGTCGGCCCCTTGCTGGCCTTGTGGGCGGGCGGCCACTGGAGTGCCTGGGTCGGCCTCGCCGTGCTGGCGGTATTCGTGCTGGGCCCGCCGCTGACGATGCTGCCGCACTTCCTCGTCTTGCGCGTCGTTCCGCCGGCGCCGGGGCTGCCGACCGCCCCGCTCGGCGACCTGCTGCAGGCCTGGTGGCGAGAGGTCGTCGTGGTGACGAAGGTGTTCAGTTGGCAGCAGCCCTGGGCAGAGCATCAGCAGCCCGATTTCCTGCCCGAAGCAACGCAGGCGAAAGGTCGGCGCGGCATCGTGTTCCTGCATGGCTACAGCTGCAACCGTGGCCTGTGGAACGGCTGGATGAAAGCCTTGCGCGTGCGAGGCATTCCTTTCATCGCCCTCACGCAGGAACCGGCATTCGGCTCGATCGACCGCTACGCGCCACAGATCGACGCCGCGATGCGCGCGCTGCAGGAGCGCACCGGTCTGGCCCCGCTGATCGTTGCCCACAGCATGGGGGGCTTGAGCGCCCGCGCGTGGTGGCGCACTCAGGGGCACGCCGCCGACCGCATCCATCGCATCCTGACGCTGGGCACGCCGCACCACGGCACCCTGCTGGCAAAGCTTGGCACCACCGAAAACGCCCGTCAGATGCGCGGCGATTCGGAATGGCTGAACCAGATGGCGCGTGATGAGCCGGCGCAGTTCGCCAGCCATTTCGATTGCCTCTATGGGCACTGCGACCAGATCGTGTTCCCGGCGGAAACGGCGATCCTGCCGGGCGCCCGTGTCCTGCACCTCCCGGCGCGGGGACATCTGCAGCTGGTGTTCGAGCCGCAGGCCTTCGAACGGGCGATGTTGCTGCTCAATGAGCCCGCCCCGGGCTCCCCCGAGAAGAGAGACCGGGCGGGCTGAGTCAGGTGGTGATCAGGCGTCGGCCTTCAGCACGCCACGGCGGATCTGGTCGAGCTCGATGCTCTCGAACAGCGCCTTGAAGTTGCCTTCGCCGAAGCCCTCATTGCCCTTGCGCTGGATGATCTCGAAGAAGATCGGACCGATCACTTCCTTGGTGAAGATCTGCAGCAGCAGCTCGTGCGGCGCGCCCTGGTGCGCGGCGCCGTCGATCAGGATGCGCAGGCGACGGAGCTCCTCGAGGTTCTCATTGTGTTCGGGCAGGCGTTTCGCGACCAGGTCGTAGTAGGTCTCGATCGTGTCCTGGAAGACCACGCCGGTCCCGCGCATGCCTTCGATGCTGGCGTAGATGTCGTCCGTGCCCAGCGCCACGTGCTGGATGCCTTCGCCGTGGTACAGGTCCAGGTACTCGGCGATCTGGCTCTTGTCGTCGCTGCTCTCGTTGATCGGGATGCGGATCTTGCCGCAGGGGCTGGTCATCGCCTTGGACTTGAGGCCGGTCAGCTTGCCCTCGATGTCGAAGTAGCGGACCTCGCGGAAGTTGAACAGCCGCTCGTAGAACTCCGCCCATTCCTTCATGCGGCCGCGGAAGACGTTGTGGGTCAGATGGTCGATGTAGGTCAGACCATGGCCCTTGGGCGTCGATGGCACCGGCTTGCCTTCGGCGTCGAGCAGCGGCACGAAGTCCACGTCGTAGATGCTGATGTTGCCGATCTCGCCGGCGGCCGCGCCGTTCTTGCCTTGCCAGCGGTCGACGAAGTAGATCAGCGAGTCGCCGATGCCCTTGATCGCCGGGATGTTCAGTTCCATCGGGCCGGCCTTGTTGTCGAAGCCCCAGGCGCCCAGCTCCAACGCACGGCGGTAGGCGAAGGCCGCGTCCTTGACGCGGAATGCGATCGCGCAGATCGACGGACCATGCAGGCGCGCGAAGCGCTGCGCGAAGGCGTCCTGCTCCGCGTTGATGATGAAGTTGACGTCGCCCTGGCGATACAGCGTCACGTTCTTGTGGCGATGACGCGCGACGGCGACGAAGCCCATCGAGGTGAACAGCGCGCCGAGCGCGGCGGGATCGGGCGCGGCGAATTCGATGAATTCGAAGCCGTCGGTGCCCATCGGGTTGTCCCAGGGGGTGAATGCCATGTGTGTCTCCGAAACCCCGGTCAAGGGGAACTGGTCAGAAATGCAATGGCGTCACTGTAGAAGGGGGTGGGCGCAGGAATTCTGCGATCCAGGTCGCGTTCACGGGGCGGCGTGCAGGAATCCTGCAAGAATCCCGACATGGACAAGCAGATCGAGCTTGATGCGATCGACCGACGCATCCTCCACGCCCTCCAGGCCGATGGCCGCATGACCTACGACGCGTTGGCGGCGCAGGTCAACCTGTCGTCGTCCGCCGTGCTGCGGCGCGTCCGGCGGCTGGAGGAGGGCGGCGTGATCACCGCCTATGTGGCCCTGGTCAACCCTGAACGCGTGGGCCTCGGGCTCACGGCCTACATCAATGTCCGTCTTGAGAAGCACACCGAGAGCCACAAGCGCACGCCGATGGACCTGTTCCGCGCGGCAGTCCAGACCTGGCCCGAAGTGGTGGAATGCGCCGCCCTGACGGGGGAGATGGACTACCTGCTGCGCGTGCTCGTCGAAGACATGAGCCACTACGCCCGTTTCATCAGCGACACGCTGCTGCGCCACCCCAGCGTGCAGGACTGCAAGACGAGTTTCGTCCTGGACCGTTTGAAGAACACCACGGCGCTGCCGGTCTGACGGCAGCGCTCAGCGGCGTTCCAGCACCACCGCCAATTCGAACCATCCCCGTTCGTGAGGACGTTGCGGGTAGGGCGGCGCAGGCCACTTCCACAGGGCGAGCGGGAACAGCGCGCGCATCGCGTTGATGTCGCAGTGGTACGGCGGGCCGATCACCTGGCCGTGCTCGGACTCTTCGCGCCGGGCCTGCATGAACAGCGCCAGCAGCCGCCCGCCGGGCTTGAGCCAGCGCTGCAACTGCTCGGCGTAGGTCGTCCATTGATCGGGATGCAGCGCGCAGAGGCAGGTCTGCTCATAGACCAGGTCGAGCGGCTGGTCGGGACGCCAGGCCAGCACGTCCGCCTGCTCGACGCGTCCCGGCAGATGCGCGTCCTTCAGCTTGGCGCGTGCGCTTTCGACGGCCGCCGGCGTGTAGTCGAGCCCGGTCACGTCAAGTCCTGCCTGGGCCAGGACGGCCAACTCGTGGCCTCGACCGCAGCCCGGCACGCCGATGCGCTGGCCCTTGCCGAGCAGGCCTTCGCTCAACCAGACCGCCAGTTGCGGATGCGGCGCGCCGCGGTCCCAGCCGGTCTGACCGGTCTCGAACCGCTGTTGCCAGAATGCTTGATCGGGGCCGGCCATGCTGTCTCCTCGCGGTGTCCGCGTCGTGTGAAGGGGACAGCGTAACGCCGCGCGCGGATCAGACGACGCCGTCGACCTCGTGGACCAGCTTCAGCGTGTGGGCCGGAGACAGGCTCATCAGCTCGCCGATCTCGATGAGGTCGTCGGGCACGGCCGGATTTTCCCAGCTCTGCGCGGTGTGTCGCGCCAGGCGGACCGCCAGCATCACGCTGCGGACCTGCGGGTCGTGGACCTTCTTGTCGTCGACGATGTGGGCGAGCAGTTCCGGCAGGTGCCAGGTGCGCATCAGCGCCTGTTCCAGGTCGCCGAGCTCCACGTTGAGCACCGCGCGCTGCGCGGCGACGCTGCGCAGCGCCGGATCGGCCTCCTGACGGCGCTGGATCTCGAGTGCCAGATCCGGGGCCTCGCACCACAGCAGCATCTCGGAGAAGTCGTGCAGCAGCGCGGCGCTGTGGATGACGGCGGCGTCCGGATCCGCGCGGTGCGCCGCGAAACCCAGCGCGAAGCGGGCCGCGCGCTCGGCGCGATGCAGCACGCGCTGCACGCCGGCCAGCGCGTCCGGCCGGTCCGCCAGCCGCTGCTCGACCGTCGGCTGGACGCCGAAGGCCTTGAAGAAAGGGGTGATGCCCATCAGCACCAGCGCGGCCGTGACCGTCTCGGTGTCGGTCAGCAGCCGGCTGGAGCGCTGCGAGGCGGCATGCGCCAGCAGCTTGAGCGTCATCAGCGGATCCTTGCTCAGGAACTCGCCGAGCAGGTGCGCGTCGACCGCGTCCTCATTCGCGCGCCAGAGCTCCAGTTGCTCGGCCGTGCTGGCCAGCACCGGGATCTCCATGTCGCGGAAGCGGGCCGTCCACGCCGCCAGGTCCGGCAAGGGCCGGGTCAGCGGCTGGAACGGCGCCTGCGCTGCCGGAGCCGGGGAGGGAATCGGCGGATTCCCAGACCCGTTCCCGGACGGGGCAGGTGCAGCGGGCGGAGCGCTCTGGGTCATGAAGGGGGGTCGACGCGTGGGCGGCGATGCACGGTGAACGTTGTCCATCGTATATCGGCTCGGCGCCCGCGAGCTTGATCCCCAGCGCGGCCACGGCGACCGCGAGCCAGACCGGCATCACAGCCGTTGCACACCCGCGAGGGTGCCCTGCAGTTGGCCGTCGACGTAGATCCGGCCGGCGCCGTCGGCGTCGGCATGGAACTCGAGCCCGGCGGCCGGTGCTTCCCCATGCGCCGCCGGAGCGACGCGCCAGGCCCAGCTGATCAGGCGCCCGCCGGCGCTGAGCAGCAGGATCGCCAGCCAGCCGCGGAGGCTCTGCTGGCGGACCAGGCCATGCATGCGGCCCGGCATCAAGGTGATCTCTTGCATTTCTTGTCTCCCTGGGCGGCCTGCGCCGGACCGGGAGGACATCCCGTTCCGTCGGAGGCTACCCGTTCAAGGACTGAGGTCGTCGTGCCGCTGAAGCGCCCGCTTCAGGGCCTGCTGTTCCTGCTGGCGGCGGCCGCCGGCGGAGGGGCCGTGACGGCCCGCGGAACGGCCGTGGCTCAGGGCCACGAAGGGATTGCGCGGCTTGCGCGGGGTGAGGGCGAGACGCGGACGGGGCGTGGTGAACTGGGCCATGGCAGCCTCCTTCAGATGGACGGACGGAAAAGGGGTCGAACGGGATGAGCGCCTCGGTCCCGGGACGGCGCCTGACTGCGCGGCCGTTGCGGCGGGGGCTCAAAAGTTGCGCAGATGATAAACATCTGATTATCAAGCGCAAGTGATTTTGCCCGGGCGTTGTCCCAGGGCGACGGGACGCGCGCAGGCCGACGCCGGCCGGATCGGCGTGGCGTGATCTGGGGGGCGGGGAGCGGGGGGCC
>CBIHMU010000158.1:0-8277 GCA_966211105.1 uncultured Burkholderiales bacterium | reverse complement strand
GCGCCGCCTGCCCGACGTCACGGTGACCCTCGGCGCGAAACGCGCGCAGGAGATCGGCCGCAATCAGGCGGTGATCGGCGTGTCCCTGCCGTTGCCGCTGTTCGATCGCAACCAGGGCGCGCAGCGCGAGGCGCTCAAGCGCCACCAGGCCGCCGAACAGTTGGCCGAGGCCGAATCCCTGCGGCTGCGCGCCGAGGTGCTGAGCGCCGCGGACGAGCTCGCCGCCCGCGCCGACGAGGTCGACGCGCTGCAACGCACCGTGCTGCCCGGCGCCCGCGAGGCCTACACCGCCGCCACGCGCGGCTTCGAACTTGGGAAGTTCGGCTTCCTGGACGTGCTCGACGCGCAGCGCACCTGGCTGCAGGTGCGGATGCAGTGGCTCGACGCGCTGGCGCGGGCGCACCGCGCCAACGCCGACCTCGAGCGCCGCCTCGGCGCGCCTGTCCCGCAACCGTGAGAACGACGATGAATTTCAACAAGCAAGACGACAAGACGTCCTCCGGACGCGGACTGCCGAAGCGCCAACTGATCGCGATCGCGGTGCTGGTGGCGATCGGCCTGGGCGGCGGCGCGGCTCTCCTGGCCACCGGGCCGGCGACCTCCACCGAGGGCGGCCACGGTGAGCACGGCCAGCACGCCGAGGAGGGGCATGACGACCACGGTCACGCCGGAAAGAAGGACTCGGGGGCGCACAAGGACGACCAGGCCAGTGGCGCCGAGGCCGCCAGACCGGGCGACAAGCAGGCGTCCGGCGGCCACGGCGCGAAGGACGCCGGGGCGGATGCGGCGGGCCATGCCGCTGGGAAGGACGACGGCCACGGCCATGCCGTGAACGAGCCCGAGGTGATCGCGATGTCCGCGGCGCAGATCCAGGCCGCCGCGATCGTGCTGGAGACCGCCGGCCCCGCGACGATCCGGACGACGACGCGCCTGCCCGGCGAGATCGGCTTCAACGAGGACCGCACCGCCCACGTCGTGCCGCGCGTGGCCGGCGTGGTCGAGGCGGTGCCCGCGACGCTCGGGCAGTCCGTGCGCAAGGGCGATCTGCTGGCGGTGATCGCCAGCGCGCAGGTGTCGGACCAGCGCAGCGAACTGCTCGCCGCCCAGAAGCGCGAGCAGCTGGCGCGCAAGACCTTCGACCGAGAACTGAAACTGTGGGAGGAAAAGATCTCTCCCCGGCAGGACGTCGACGTGGCCGAGCAGGCCCTGCGCGAGGCCGAGATCGCCGTGGCGAACGCGCGCCAGAAGCTGCTCGCGATCGGCGCCACGATCGGCGCCACGACGGGTAGGGCGACAGGGATGACGGCGGGCGGTGGCAGCGCGCTCACGCGCTTCGAGCTGCGCGCGCCGTTCGACGGCGTGGTCGTCGAGAAGCACCTGACGCTGGGCGAGCAGGTGAAGGAGGACGCGAGCGTCTTCGTCCTGTCGGACCTGCGCACCGTGTGGGCGCGCATCGACGTGCCGGCCGGCGACCTGGCCAAGGTGCGCGTCGGCGAGCGCGCGGTGGTGCGCTCCGCCGCGTTCGAGCAATCGGCCGATGGCACCGTCGCCTACGTCGGTCCGCTGATCGGCGGTCAGAGCCGCACCGCGCAGGCGCGGATCTCGCTCGCCAACCCGGAACGCGCCTGGCGGCCCGGGCTGTTCGTCAACGTCGACGTCATGACGGGCGAAACCTCCGCGCCGGTGACGGTCGCGGCGGACGCGGTGCAGGTCTTCGAGGACCGGCAGGTCGTCTTCGTGCGCACCGCCGAGGGCTTCGCGGCGCAGCCGGTGAAGACCGGCCGCGGCGACGGCCGGCGCCTCGAGATCGTCGACGGCCTGAGGGCCGGCGCGAAGGTCGCGGCGGTCAACGCCTTCGTCATCAAGTCCGAGGCCGGCAAGGGCTCGGCGACGCATTCGCACTGACGGGGACGACATGTTCGAACGCATCATCCGATTCGCCATCGAGCATCGATGGCTGGTGCTCGCGGCCGTGCTCGGCATGGCCGCGCTGGGCGTGTTCAGTTACCAGAAGCTGCCCATCGACGCCGTGCCCGACATCACCAACGTGCAGGTGCAGATCAACACCGGCGCGCCGGGCTACTCGCCGCTGGAGGCGGAGCAGCGCGTGACCTTCCCCGTGGAGACCGCGATGGCGGGCCTGCCGGGGCTGAAGCAGACGCGCTCGCTGTCGCGTTACGGCCTGTCGCAGGTGACGGTGATCTTCCGCGACGGCACCGACATCCACTTCGCGCGCCAACTGGTCAACGAGCGGCTGCAGGCCGCGCGCGAGCACCTGCCCGACGGACTCACGCCGGCGATGGGGCCGGTGTCGACGGGCCTGGGCGAGATCTACCAATGGACCATCGAGGCGGAGGAGGGTGCGCGCAAGCCGGACGGCACGCCCTACACGCCGATCGACCTGCGCGAGATCCAGGACTGGGTGGTCAAGCCGCAGCTGCGCAACGTGCCGGGCGTGACCGAGGTCAACACGATCGGCGGCTTCGCCAGGGAGTTCGAGGTGGCGCCCGATCCCGGGCGGCTGTCGTCGCACGGGCTGACGCTGGCGGAGGTGGTGCAGGCGCTGGAGCGCAACAACGCCAACGTCGGCGCCGGCTACATCGAACGCCGCGGCGAGCAGTACCTGATCCGCGCGCCGGGGCAGCTGCGCGACCTCGCCGACATCGGCAACGTCGTGCTGCGTGCCGACGGCGGCGTGCCGGTGCGGGTGCGCGACGTGGCGCAGGTCGGCATCGGCAAGGAGCTGCGCAGCGGCGCGGCCACCGACAACGGCCGCGAGGTGGTGCTGGGCACCGTCTTCATGCTGATCGGCGAGAACAGCCGCAGCGTCGCGCAGGCGGTGGACCGCAAGATGAAGGAGGTGGCGACCACGCTGCCCCCGGGCGTGCATGTGGTCACCGTCTACGACCGCACGGTGCTGGTGGACAAGGCCATCGCGACGGTCAAGCGCAACCTGGTCGAGGGCGCGGTGCTGGTGATCGCCGTGCTCTTCCTGTTCCTGGGCAATCTGCGCGCGGCGGTGCTGACCGCGATGGTGATCCCGCTGTCCATGCTGTTCACCTTCACCGGCATGGTCGGTCAGAAGGTCAGCGCCAACCTGATGAGCCTGGGCGCGCTGGACTTCGGGATCATCGTGGACGGCGCGGTCGTGATCGTCGAGAACTGCGTGCGGCGCCTGGCGCATGCGCAGTCGCGGCTGGGCCGGCCGCTGACGCGCGGCGAGCGCTTCCACGAGGTCTTCGCCGCGGCGCAGGAGGCGCGCCGGCCGCTGCTGTTCGGGCAGCTGATCATCATGGTGGTCTACCTGCCGATCTTCGCGCTGACCGGCGTGGAGGGGCGGATGTTCCATCCGATGGCGGTGACGGTGGTGATGGCGCTGCTCGGCGCGATGATCCTGTCGATCACCTTCGTGCCGGCGGCGGTGGCGCTGTTCATCGGCGACAAGGTGCAGGAGAAGGAGAGCCGCCTGATGGCCTGGGCGCACCGCGCGTATGAGCCGCTGCTGGTCCAGGCGATGGGCGCGCGGCCGGTGGTGATCACCGGCGCCGTGGTGGCGGTGGTGCTGTCGACCTTGCTGGCGACGCGGCTGGGCAGCGAGTTCGTGCCCAGCCTCAATGAAGGCGACTTCGCGGTGCAGGCGCTGCGGCTGCCGGGCACCAGCCTGACGCAGTCGGTGGCGATGCAGCAGCAGATGGAGGCGCGGCTGAAGCAGAAGTTCCCGGAGATCGAGCGCGTGTTCTCGCGCACCGGCACGGCCGAGATCGCCGCGGACCCGATGCCGCCCAACATCTCCGACGCCTACGTGATGCTCAAGCCGCAGGACCAGTGGCCCGAGCCGCGCCGCACGCGCGACGTGCTGATCGCCGCGGTGCAGGCGGAACTCGCGACGCTGCCCGGCCAGAACTACGAGTTCTCGCAGCCGATCCAGCTGCGCTTCAACGAGCTGATCTCGGGCGTGCGTTCGGACGTGGCGGTCAAGGTCTTCGGCGACGACATGGACCAGCTCAACGCGGCGGCGGCGAAGATCGCCGCGGTGCTGGGGGGACTCGACGGCGCGGCCGAAGTCAACGTCGAACAGACGACCGGACTGCCGATGCTCACCGTCGACATCGACCGCGAGAAGGCGGGGCGTCATGGCCTGAACCTGCAGGACGTGCAGCAGCTGGTCGCGACGGCGACGGGCGGCGCGCATGCGGGCACGTTGTTCGAGGGCGACCGGCGCTTCGCGCTCGTCGTGCGCCTGCCCGAGGCCTTGCGCACGGACCTGGCGGCGATCGAGCGGCTGCCGGTGCCGCTGCCCAAGGGGGCGGATGGCGCGGCGCGTTTCCTGCCCTTGTCCGAGGTCGCGACGCTGTCGCTGGCGCCGGGGCCCAACCAGGTCAGCCGGGAGGATGGCAAGCGACGCGTCGTCGTGAGCGCGAACGTGCGCGGCCGGGACCTGGGCTCATTCGTCGCAGAGGCGCAGCAGGCGGTGAGCGCGCAGGTGGCGTTGCCGTCGGGCTACTGGCTGGGCTGGGGCGGCCAGTTCGAGAACCTGCAGTCGGCCAGCGAGCGCCTGCGCGTCGTGGTGCCGCTGGCGCTGGGACTGGTCTTCGTGCTGCTGTTCGCGATGTTCGGCAACGCGCGGGACGGCTTGCTGGTGTTCTCGGGCATTCCTTTCGCGCTGACCGGCGGCGTGCTGGCGCTGTGGCTGCGGGGGATCCCGCTGTCGATCTCGGCGGCGGTGGGCTTCATTGCCTTGAGCGGCGTGGCCGTGCTCAACGGGCTGGTGATGATCTCCTTCATCCGCCAGTTGAGGGAGCAGGGCCGCCCGTTGGAGGAGGCCATCCACGAGGGGGCGTTGACGCGCTTGCGACCGGTGCTGATGACGGCGTTGGTGGCGTCGCTCGGATTCGTGCCGATGGCGCTGGCGACGGGCACCGGCGCCGAGGTGCAGCGGCCGCTGGCGACAGTGGTCATCGGCGGGATCCTGTCCTCGACCGCGCTGACCTTGCTGGTGCTGCCGGTGCTGTACCGGTGGGTGTATCGCCGGGAAGTCCACTCATCCGCGTGAGGGCGATGCCTTGTCGAGGTGGCGGGGACGCCAGGTCGACAAGTGCAGGTCATGGCGGCCGGGTCGACGTTTTCCTAGAGTGGCTGCATCGCTTCGCAAGGAGAGTGTGATGCCGATATCGAAGATGGAGATGAACGGTCGGATCGTCGTCCCCAAGGACATCCGGAAAGCCGTCGGCGCCAAGCTTGGCACGCGCTTCGTCTGGGCGTTGATGGAGGACGGGAGCCTCCGCGTCGTTGCGAAGTCGAAGAAGCCGGTCGCGGAACAAGCGCCGCGGCCGGAACCCGGTGACTCACTGAATGGAGAAGGCCATGCATGAGACGTTTCTGAGCGAGCAGGGCACCCTGCAGGTGCCCGCGGCGATCCTGAAAGAGCTGGAAGCAAAACCCGGCACCCCGTTCGTCTGGGATATCCGTGGTGACGGCAGCCTCTATGTACGTGCCAAAACCAAAACCTTGGATGACTTGGTGGGGATGCTGACGCCGCGCAACGGAAAAACGGTGTCGATCGAAGACATGAACCCGTTCCGCTGATGGGATCCATCGATACGAACGTCCTGATCCGCTGCATCATTCAGGACAATCAAAGGCAGTCCGAAGCTGCGGTCCGCCTGCGCCAGAGGTATGCCGCGCAGGGCGAGAAGCTGTACGTACCGGTGACCGTCTTGCTTGAGTGCGAGTGGGTCCTTCGCAGCTGCTTCAGCTTCGAAAAGCAGGAGATCATCGATGCGATGTCAGTGATCCTGGATGCCAGGGACTTCTTCTTCGACAAGGAGATGGCGATGGGCGACGCGCTCGCCGTGTTCAAGCTGTGCGAAGCGGACTTTGCCGACTGCATGCACGCACGAATCTCGGCGTGGGAGAGGCAGGGGCCGCTTTACACCTTTGACCGTCGCGCCTCGCGGTTGCCAGGCGCGGAGCTGCTCAGCATCGATGAAGAGGAGCCGAGAGCGTCATGGCGAAAGAGCGGACCTCTCCGTCGCCAAGGTAAAGGCGGTGAGCGAAATTCCTGGGGAGAAGCTGTGAGTGCGACGCGCCAGCCGACGCCGAGCGGTCAGCGCGCGACGCGCCAGCCGGCCAGATCCTCGTAGGTCGCGCCGGCGCCGCCGCACAGGATCACGAGCACGTTCCGCGCTTCCTTCAGCACGGGCTCCGCGCGCTTGAGCGTCGCCGCGACCGCGGCGCCGCAGGCGGGCTCGACGATCAGCCGATGCTCCTTTGCCACGTCGAGGCAGGCTTGCACCGCCTCCGCGTCGGTCACCGTGGTGGCGACGACCGGATGCTGCTTCGTCCACGCGAAGGCGCGTTCGCTGACCCGCCGCGCACCCAGCGAGGTCGCGAGGCTCGTGATCGCGGCGAGCGTCACCAGCTCGCCCGCGGCGATCGACGCATGGAGCGATTCGGCTCCGACGGTCTCCACCGCCACCAGCGGAACGTCCTGCCATCCCACCGCGTGCATGCCCTGCAACACGCCGCTCATCAGCCCGCCGCCGCCGACGGAGAGCACCACCGCGTCCGGCTTCGGCGCCTGCGTCGCGGCCTCCGTGATCATCGAGGCATGACCGTCCCACAGAAGAGGATCGTCGAACGGATGGATGAAGGCGTCGGTCGGCTGGCGCAGCGACATCAGGTGGTCGTTGGCCTCCATCCAGCTCTTGCCGTGCACGATGACCTCCGCGCCCTGACGGCGGATCAGCGTCCGCGGCCATTCGCGGGTCGTTTCCGGCACGACCACGACGACGGGCAAGCCGAGGCGGCGGCCCGCATACGCGACCGCGATCCCCGCATTGCCGCCCGAGGACGACAGCAGCCGGGTTGCGCCGCGCGCCGCATGGACCTCGCAGGCGTGGCCGATGCCGCGCAGTTTGAACGAGCCGCAGGGCTGGAGGGCTTCGAGCTTCAACCAGACGCGCTGGTCCGGGGTACTGAACGCGTCGGACTCGACGGTCGGGGTGGTGATGTGGATGGCCATGACCGGGATCGTAGCTGGGGCTCCGGCAGCCGCTACCATCCAGCGCACATGAACGCTCTCTTCGAACGATCCTGGCAGCGCGCGTGGTCCGCGCTCGTCGGCAGCGACACGGACGCGTCACCGCGCGACACCCGCCGCGCAGGGAGCGGCCTGGCGCTGCGCGACGACCTCCTCGCGTGCTACGCCGAGCCGCAACGCAAGTACCACACGCGCCAGCATCTCGAGGAATGCCTCGCGCTGTTCGACGAGGTGGGCGGTCTGGCCGCGCATCCCGCCGAGGTCGAGATGGCGCTCTGGTTCCACGACGCGATCTACGACGTGAAGGGGTCGGGCAACGAGGAGCGCAGCGCCGACTGGGCGCATGAGGCGTTGCTCGCCGCGGGCGTGGCCCGCGACGTCGCCGGTCGCGTGCGGCAGTTGGTGCTGGTGACGAAACACGACGGCGTGCCGGCCAGCGTCGACGAGCAGGTGCTGGTCGACATCGACCTGGCCATCCTGGGCGCCGAGCGACCGCGCTTCGACGACTACGAGCGCCAGATCCGCGACGAGTACGCCTACGTGCCGGGTTTCCTATTCCGCAGGAAGCGCAAGCAGATCCTCAGGACCTTCCTGGAGCGCCCGGTGCTCTACAGCACGCCCGCGCTGCGCGAGCGCCTGGAGGCGCGCGCCCGGGAGAACCTGCGGCGCGCGATCGGCTGATCAACGCGCCGCCATTGCCGCAGCCTGCGGCACGTTGCGGAAGCTGATGGCCAGGCGGTTGTAGGTGTTCATGAGGCCGATCGCGATCGTGAGGTCGACCAGCTCCTTCTCGCTGAACACCGCGCTCGCCGCGGCGTAGTCGGCATCGGGCACGCCGGTCGTGGCCACGCGCGTGACGGACTCGGCCCAGGCCAGCGCCGCGCGCTCGCGGGCGTCGAACAGCGCGCCGCCTTCCTGCCAGGCCTGCACCAGCGCCAGCTTCTCGACGGGCACGCCCTTCTTGAGCAGGTCCCGCGTGTGCATGTCGAGGCAGTAGGCGCAGTTGTTGATCTGCGAGATCCGCAGGAAGGTGAGTTCGATGAGCGCTGGCGGCAGGCCGCTCTGGGCGACGTAACCGTAGACGCCGCCGAGCGCCTTCACGCCGGCGGGAGAGATCTGGCTGTAGTCGAGACGTTGGGACATGGGGGCTCCTTGAGATTCCGGGTAATGGGACGACCGGACGACCGGACGGTGGGATGCTGCGTTGATGGGCAGGGGAGAAGGGGGAAGGGGAA
>CBIHMU010000157.1:0-8512 GCA_966211105.1 uncultured Burkholderiales bacterium | reverse complement strand
AGAGAAATTATTTTCATCGTCGACTGCGAGAATCTCGCCGCCAAATGAAAACCGGCATCAGCTAGTTATTCACCTGACTACCCCGGCATACCCTCCGGGGCCGCCGTTCAGAACGTTGTCGTGAACAGCGAAGACCGTTAGTCTAGCACGAGTTTTTTCACTCGCGCAACTCTCGTCATACAGCGTTCATTGAACGTGCGGTGTTCGACCGCGGAGGCCGCAGCGACCCGGTCGCAGGTCAATGCAACCGGGATTGCGGCGCCAGTACTTCGAGCGCCGTCTTGGCAGGCTCGTCGCTCTCGAGGATGCGGGGCAGCGCGGCGGCCAGGCGCGGAACATCCGCCCGCAGGACGCGCTGCTTGACCGATGGAATCTGCGACGGGTGCATCGAGAAACTCGTCAGCCCCATGCCCAGGAGCAGATCGGTGAAAGTCGCATCCCCGGCCATCTCGCCACAGACACTGACCTCTTTCCCTGCGGCCCGGGCCTGAGCGATCGAGTTCGCCAGCAGATGCAGGACTGCGGGGTGCCAGGGGTCGTAGAGATGGGCCACCGCCTCATCGGCGCGATCGATGGCCAGCGTGTACTGAATCAGGTCGTTGGTGCCGATCGACACAAAGTCCACGTGTTTGAGCAGCTGGGGCAGCATGATCGCCGCGGCCGGCACTTCCACCATGACCCCGAGTTCGACCTCGCCATACGCTTGACCCACTTCGTCAAGCTGGGCCTTCACGCGCTTGGCGGCTTCCTGGACCTGCCGGATTTCCGCCAGATGGGCGACCATCGGAATCAGCAGCTTCACCTTTCCGTACGCGCTCGCGCGATAGATGGCGCGCAGTTGCTGCCGGAACATGCTCGGCTCCGCCAGGCTCCATCGAATGGCCCGGAGGCCCATGGCCGGATTGAGCACGTGTTCATGCCGGAGTTCATTCACCGACATCCGGTCCAGGGGTTTGTCGGCGCCGATGTCGACCGTGCGGATGGTGACCGGCAAGCCGGCCATGGCCTCGACCGCACTCTTATAGGCAATGAACTGCTCTTCCTCGCTGGGCAGGTCGCCATCGCGGTTCATGAACAGGAACTCGCTGCGGAACAGGCCGACGCCGGTGGCGCCGGACGCCAAGGCCGACACGGTATCGCCGGGCAACTCGATATTGGCCTGCAGCTCGATGCGCTGCCCATCCATCGTGATCGCCGGCGTGTGCCGCAGTCGGGCGAGACGTGCGTTCTCGAGTTCCGACTGGCGCTGCCGGAAGCGGTACTCCTCCAGCACGATGGGCGACGGATTGACGATCACCGTGCCGGCGTCGCCGTCGATGATGACCCAGTCGTCCTGGCGGATCAGTCGTGACGCTTCCCGGGTCCCCACCACGGCGGGGATGGCCATGCTGCGCGCCACGATGGCCGTGTGGGAGGTCTTCCCCCCGATGTCGGTGATGAAGCCCTGGAACACGCTGCGCTTGAACTGGATCATGTCCGCTGGCGCGATGTCCGCGGCCACGAGCAGGAGCGGGTCTTCTCCGGCGAAGTCCCGGGCCACCACTGCGGCCGCTCCTCCGGGGGGCGCGTCATCCAGTTCCGCCGCGAGCGCCGCCAGGACGCGCTCGACGACCTGCTCCAGGTCTGCCTTGCGCTCGCGCAGGTAGTCGTCTTCCATTTCGTCGAACTGGCGCGCCAGGACCTCGAGCTGCGCCGACAGCGCCCATTCGGCGTTGTAGTGCCGGTCGACGATCCAGTCGCGCGCCGTGTCGACGAGGGCCTCGTCATTGAGCAGCAGCAGGTGGACATCCAGGAGCGCGTCGAGCTCGTGCGGCGCGTCATCGGGCAGCTCCGCCTTCAGGCCCTGCAACTCGCGGGTGACCACGTCGCGGCCCCTCACCAGGCGGGCGTACTCCTGCTCCGCGTCGGCGGCGGCAATGAAGTAATGCGCGACGTCGACGCGGCTGGAGGCGACCAGCACCGCGCGGCCGATCGCCACGCCGCGAGAAACGGGAATGCCGAAGACCTGAAAGCTCATGCGCCGACTTTAGCAGCGGGGCCGAAAGCCCGTGACCATCGCGCGACTGTCACGGTTCGTTCACTTGAAGGTCACCGACGCGTCACCCCGCCCGCTCAGCATCGCGCCCATCACTTCAGCGAGGCTTTGCCATGAGGGATCTGCCGCTGCCTACCCTGCCCTTCTCCGATCTGCGCCCCGCCGATGCGCCCCGGAGGTCACTTCCAGCCAGCTCGCAAGAGGCCGCTGTCGATGCTGCGCGCACTCGCTTCCACGTGGGCTGGGCGCGCACGGAAGACGACGTCCGCCAGGCCCAGCGCCTGAGGTACCGGGTCTTCGTCGATGAGATGGGGGCACGGTTGAGCGTGCCGGCCGGCGCGCCCGCCGGGCACGACATCGACCTCTTCGACCCTTTCTGCGAGCACCTGCTGGTGCGCACGCTCGACAAGCACGAGCAGCCCGGCGAGGTGATCGGCACCTACCGCGTGCTGACCCCCGAAGCGGCCCGGCGCGCCGGCGGCCTGTACAGCGAGACCGAATTCGACCTGACCCGCCTGCGCTCGCTGCGGCCGCGCATGGTCGAGCTGGGCCGCTCGTGCGTGCACCCGGACCATCGGAACGGCGGCGCCATCATGGCGCTGTGGGGCGCGCTCACCGAATTCATGGTCCGCAACGACCTCGACACGATGATCGGCTGCGCCAGCATCAGCATGCGGGACGGCGGTCACTACGCCGCCAGCCTGTGGCGCCAGCTGGACGCGAGTCACATGGCCGACATCGCGTGGCAGGTGCGCCCGCGGCTGCCGCTGCCGGTCGACGAACTGCGCCAGGACCTGGTGGTCGAACCGCCGCCCCTGATCAAGGGCTACCTGCGCGTCGGCGCGCGCATCCTCGGTCGTCCCGCCTGGGACCCGGACTTCAACACCGCCGACCTGCCGATGATGATGCGCATCGCGGATCTGCCGGCACGGTACCGGAAGCACTTCCTGGGACGCTGATCCAGGGGGGGGCGCTGCGAGGCGAGGCGAGGCGCTTACTGGCCTTCGCCGAACTTGTCGTTGACCAGCGCCGTGATCGCGTCGTGCGCGGCCTGTTCGTCCTCGCCGGAGGTCTCGAGCTCGACCTCCGCGCCGATGCCCGCCGCCAGCATCATGACGCCCATGATGCTCTTGGCATTCACGCGTCGGCCGTTGCGGGTCATGAAGACCTCCGCCTTGAATCCCCCCGCCAACTTCGTCAACTTCGCCGAGGCTCGGGCATGCAGGCCCAGCTTGTTGCTGATGGTGAGGGTCGACTTGATCATGGGCAGGAAGGTTGGGACGAGGAGTTGTTGGAGGCGCAGGGCGCCGTCGCGTCGCACAGGATGCCCTGGGTGCCGCCCTGGCTGGCGCGCTGGACCAGCGCCTCCAGGCCTTCGCCGGCGTAGCACAGCGAGCGCCACAGCATCGGCACGTTGACGCCGGTCAGCACCTTGACCTGCTCGCCCTGCAGACGCAGCGCGGCATTCGTCGGCGTGGCGCCGTAGACGTCGGTCAGCACCAGGGTCTGCAGGTGCCCGGAAGCAATGATCAACGCCCGCGCCTGCGACTCGACGTCGTCGGCGCTCATTTCCGGCGTCACATCCAGCACCCTCAACTGCAGGGAGCAATGCGGGAACGTGTGCTCGGCCACCTGCTTCAGCGCGGTGGCCAGCGGGGCGTGAGCGATCAACAGCAGGCCGGACATGTCGATCATTATCGTGCGCCGCAGCATGGGGCGGGCGTGGCTCGCACAAACCCTCAATCGTGGGGAGGATGCCCGCCCTCCTCCGCTTCAGGGAGGGAGCGCCACCGACCCGAGGAAGACATCCCAGGCCTCCGGATCCAGGCGTTCGCCCTGCATCAGCAACTGATACAGGCGCCCGCCGCGGGAGAACACGGCCTGCCGCACCTGCTGACGGGGTTGGCCGGCGCGGGCCTCGAACGCCTGCTGGAACGCCTGCGGATCGGCGGCGATGCCGCGCACGCCCAGCGGCGCGGACGCCTGCGCCGCCATCTGCCGGGCAATGCCCTCGTGCATGCGACGCATCGCCGCGGAAGTCGCCTCCGCATCGCCCAGATCCGTCCAGGTCAATGAGAACTGGGCCCCTCGCGCCTTGCAGCTCAGCGACCGCACGGCGACCGCCCGACCCGACGGCCCGGGTTGCGTGCGCTCCTCGCGGTCCGGCTTGCAGGGGAACATCAGTTGCGCCTGGGCCCCTTCCGGGCTCACCTTGCGCCAGTTCAAGGCCGGGCTGCAGCCGGCGGCCAGCGCCAGCGCAAGGACAGTGACAAGCCGGGTCGACGATCGCATCGGACGATTATGGATGGCCCACAATGGTCCGATGAGCGAAGCGAACTCCCCCACGCCTTCCGCCATGGCCCTGAAGGGCGTGCGCGTGCTGGATCTCTCCCGCGTCCTGGCCGGCCCCTGGTGCACCCAGACGCTGGCCGACCTCGGCGCGGACGTGATCAAGATCGAGCGCCCCCCGAAGGGCGGTCACCCGGGCGGGGACGACACGCGCGGATGGGGGCCGCCCTATCTGAAGGACCGGGCAGGCCAGGACACCGCCGAAGCGGCCTACTACCTCGGTGCGAACCGCAACAAGCGCTCGGTGGCGATCGACATCGCCAGCCCGCAGGGTCAGGACTTGATCCGGGAACTGGCGCGACGGGCGGATGTGCTGGTCGAGAACTACAAGGTCGGCGACCTGACGCGCTACGGACTCGACGCCGCCGCGCTGCTCGAGATCAACCCGCGGCTGGTGTTCTGCTCCGTGACCGGCTTCGGCCAGACCGGCCCGTACCGGGATCGGGCCGGCTACGACTATGCGGTGCAGGGCCTGGGCGGCCTGATGAGCGTCACCGGAGAGGCCGACGCGCTGCCCGGCGGCGGACCACAGAAGGTGGGCGTGGCGGTGGCGGATCTCTTCACCGGCATGTACGCGACGGTGGCGATCCTCGCCGCGCTCCGGCATCGGGACGCGACCGGCCAGGGACAGGTCGTCGACATGGCCTTGCTGGACACGCAGGTCGCGATGCTGGCCAACCTCGGCGCCAATTACCTGACGACGGGCAAGGCGCCCCGGCGCATGGGCAATGCGCACCAGAACATCGTGCCGTACCAGGTCTTCCAGGCCAGCGACGGCCACCTGATCGTTGCCGTCGGCAACGACGGCCAGTTCGTCAAGTTCTGCGAGCTCCTGGGCTTGCCGGAACTTCCCCGCGACCCGCGCTATGCCAGCAATTCGCAACGGGTCCGGCATCGCGACGAGCTGGTGCCGCTCCTGGCCGCGCGCGTCGCGGAGAGACCGAGACAACACTGGCTGGACGCGATGGAGGCCGCCAAGGTGCCGGGCGGCGCGATCAACGACCTCTCCGAAGTGTTCGACGACCCTCAGGTCCAGCATCGGGGCATGGTGGTCTCGATGGCGCATCCGCTGAGCGATGCCCTGCGCGTGGTCGCCAGCCCGATGAAGTTGTCTGAAACGCCGGTGGCCTACCGATTGCCCCCGCCGCTCATGGGGCAACACACGGACGAGGTGCTGGCGGAACTCGGACACGGCCCCGACGCAATCGCCGCATGGCGGGAAGAAGGGGTCATTGCATGAGCAGCAAGGATGAGAACCAAGGTCAGGACACCGCCGGCGAGGGCGTGAACATCGTGCTCGTGCACGGGGCCTGGCTGGGTGCCTGGGCGTGGAAGCGCGTGCTCGGGCCGCTGCGGGCGGCGGGACATCAGGTGTTCCCGGTGAGCTTGAGCGGCGTCGGAGAACGTGCCCATCAGCCGCATGCGGACATCCGCCTGCAGACCCACATCGACGACGTGAAGGCGGTCATCGAGTGCGAGGAGCTGAGCGACGTCCTGCTCGTCGGTCACAGCTACAGCGGCATGGTGATCACCGGCGTCGCGGACCAGATGCCGGACCGCATCGCGCGGCTGGTCTACCTCGATGCCGTGGTGCCGGAGCCGGGCGAGTCCTGGTCCAGCCGCCACACGCCGGAGACACAGACCCAGCGCCGCGAGTTGATCTCGAAGTTCGGCCATCTGCCCGTGACCGAGCCCCAGGGCATGGGGCTGAAGCCGGAGGACTTCGACTGGATGATGCGCTGCCAGCGTCCGCAGCCCGGCGGCGTCTACGACAGCCCGCTGGACTTCGACCAGGCCGCGTGGCTGAAGCGCCCGCGCACCTTCATCGACTGCAACCGCCCCGCGCTCCTCACGATCGCCGCGGCGCGCGAGCGCGCCCGTGCCCAGCCCGGCTGGGAACTGTTCGAGATCCCGACGGGTCACCAGGTGATGGTTTCCGCTCCGAAGGCACTCACCGAACGTCTCCTGATGCTCGCAGAGCGTCAGGCCCGGGAGGCCTGACGGAACGTCCGCAATCCGCCCGCGATCCCTGGGCAATCGTGAGCCATTTCACGCCATCCACCCAGGGGGGCGATTGCCCCCGACTCACGGGATGGCCTCCCCCGGGACCGCGCGGAACCATGGCGCCTCCCCCGCCCCGGCATGCCGCCGGAGGCTCACAAGAACGAGAGAGCATGTCCCGCCCGCCCCCTTCCATTGCCGCGCCGTTGGCCGCCAATGACATGGCGCAGCCCCCGAGCGATTCGCAATGGGGCGACATCGTCCAGCAGCTCGGCGCCGAAATCGCCGGGCCGCTGAGCGCGGCGCTGGAGCGGATCCACACCTTGATCAGCACCGGCCAGATCGACCGGCAGGGTCTGCGGGCGTTGCGCGACTCGGTGGCGCAGGCGCGCGAGGCTGGCATGGTCAGTCAGCAGCTGGCGCGGCTGGCCTCCGGGCGGCTGCGGCTGTCGCGTGAGCGGGTCCCGTTGACGCAGGTGCTGCGCGGCGTGCTGACCCAGCGCAGCCGCGAGACGCAGGCGCGCGGCATCCAGATCCGCCAGCTGCTGCAACCGATCGAAGTCCACACCGACGCATCGCTGCTGTTCTCCCTGCTCAACGCGGTGATGGATTGGGCGCTGGCCAACACGCATTCCTCGCTGGAGATGCGGCTGGACCTGACGCCGTGGCCCGCCAAGGCCCGGCTGATGTGCCGTTTCGCCCACCGCTCGCTGGACCTGGGCAGCGCCCCGTCCGCGGCGATCAACGCGCCGCCGGAGTCGCTGGACTCCCTGCACTGGCGCTTGATCGAGCAGACCGCGCTGACGCTCGGCGCGCTGCCGCTGCGTGAGGACGAGGCGGGCATCACGATGCTGACGCTGGAGTTTCCTCATGTGGCCGGCGACGAGGCCGGCGTCCCGCAAGAACTGCCCCCGCCCGCCCGGCCGGACCGGCCCGAGCGCCCCGAGCGGCCCGAACTGGACGATCCGACGCCCTCGCACAACTCCAAGCCGCTGGCGGGCTGCCACCTGCTGATCGTTTCGCCGCGACGTGACGTGCGTCAGGAGATCCAGAACGCCGTGCGCCACATGGGACTGATCATCGACGCCGTCGGCTCGATGGACGAGGCGCTGCACTTCTGCGAGGAAGGCCTGCCGCACGGCATCGCCTTCGAGCAGTCGATGCGCGACGCCGACTTCGACCGCCTGCGCGCCGACATCACCGCCGAGGTGCCCAGCTTCAGCTTCATCGAAGTGCTGGACGGCGAGCAGCAGACCCAGCTGTCCACCGCGACGGCGGAGCACATGGCCCGCATCTCCCGGCAGAACCTGCAGGACGCGCTGCCGTCGGTGCTGCTGTTCGAGCTCTCCAAGGCGCTCTGACGCGTCGGTGCGCCCCCGTGTCGGCGCCTGCGCGAAGTCGCCCTGACAGGCTGTTGGCTTAAGCCCGACCAAAGTCGCGGGGCTGCCGTCCCGGGCCTACACTTCCGCCCATGAAGCTGCCTCGCTGGTCCGGACTCCTGCTGCTGGTCGCCGCCGTTGGTATCGGCGCCGGCCTCGCCTATGAGGGCTTGAAGCCCGAACCTGCCCCGCAGGTGAACTACGTGCTGCTCGACGGCTCGAAACACGCCTCCGCGCAGGCGTGGCCGGGCAAGGTCATGCTGGTCAACTTCTGGGCGACCTCCTGCACCACCTGCGTCAAGGAAATGCCGCAGGTCGTCGCGACGCACCAGAAGTACAAGGACAAGGGCTTCGACACGCTGGCCGTGGCCATGAGCTACGACCCGCCGGCCTACGTCGCCAACTACGCCGAGACCCGCAACCTGCCTTTCGGCGTCGCGATGGACAGCACCGGCGAGATCGCCCGCAGCTTCGGCAAGGTGCAGCTCACGCCGACGACCTTCCTGATCAACAAGCGCGGCGAGATCGTCAAGCGCTTCGTCGGCGAGCCCGACTTCGCCGCGCTGCACGGCACGATCGAGAAGCTGCTCGCCGAAAGCTGAGCCCGCGCCGCGCCACCGATCCATGCCGCTCCCGAGCGGCATTTTTCATGGCGGATCCCAACGCGCTTCCGCGCACGCTTTGCTCGCGCTTCCCCCCGCACTTCCCCCGCACTTCCCCCGCAGATACGCGGGTTAGCCCGGACGCT
>CBIHMU010000156.1:0-8580 GCA_966211105.1 uncultured Burkholderiales bacterium | reverse complement strand
GGCGCAGCGTGTCCTGCTGCGTGTCCCGCCACGCGACGCGATCGCGCAGCGCGAGCAGATCGGCCGGCCAGGCGGCGTCGCCCTCGCGGACGATCCTGCGGATCTGGTCGCGGTCGATGTTGCCGCCTCGGACTTCCGCGCCAGCCTGCAACGCGACCTCGAACAGCGGCCGATGCAGCGGCCAGCGCCAGCCTTTGCGGTCGAACTTCGCCGCCTCGATGACGGCGTCCACGTCGCCCGGCGCCGCCTTGCGCGCCTGCGCCACGGCGGCGTCCTCGCTGCGCGAGAACTGTTCGAACACGACGACCGTCTTCGGTTCCTGCGCGATCAGCTGTCGCAGCCGCTCCGCGCGAGCGCGGTGGTGATCGGGGTTGTCGTGCAGCTCGCCGAGCAGGATGAATTCGGGCTCGATCCGGGAGGAGGCCGGCGCCGCCCGTGTCGTGGACGAGGCGCACGCCGCGAGCAGCAGGGACAGCAGGGCAAGCAGCGCCAGCACGGAGACGCGGGAGGCAATGTTCATGGAAACAGTCCTGGGAGCAGGGAGTGTGAACAGGCCTGGCGGCGCTGCCGCGATGCGCGGGAGGCGCGCTTGCGGCAATGGCTGGGTCGACCGCGCATTGTCGGGCATTCCCCTCAAGGACAGGCGGAGCCGCATCGGCGCAAGCCGGTCGTCCTGTCGCTCCCCGGACCGGCGGGGGATCAGAGCACCGCGTGGCCCGGCTCGGGCGACATCGGGACGATGGGCGGCGACCAGCCCGCCGCGACGGCGGGGTCGACTTTGACGGCCTCGCCCAGGATCAGCGCCGCCAGCGCCTGCGACGCCTGGACCGGCTCGTCGTTCCCCGGCAGCAACACGTCCGAGATCGTCTGCCGGAGCATGGTTTCCTGCGCGGCGTCCAACACCGCCAGAAGACGCGCGGTGTCGAAGTCGATCCACTCCCCGTCGATCTCGACGTGCAGGGTCGACTGGCTGAAGACCGCCTCGATGAACTGCTGCGCCTGCAGGGCAGGATCGTCGTCGACCGTCGAGGTCGGCAGCGATGACATCGTCATGGAAAGTTCTCCTTCGGTATCGGGACAGTCGGGCGCCCGGCGCCTCACGCGCCAGGTCGTGCATCGGCCGCGCGCCGCCTGGCGACGCGAGGCATCGATGCCGTGCCGTAGTCCTCCTCCGCGGGAGATCGGATCGCCGGAGATCTGATCGCGGATCAGCGGATCAGCGGATCAGCGGATCAGCAAATCAGCGGATGGACATCGTCGACCGCATCGCCTTGACCGCGCCCTCGCCCATCGCCGCGCCGAAGCGCTTGGCGATGCGTTCGGCGACGTTGTCGCGCGGCGTGTAGTCGACGACGTCCTCGGCCTTCACCACCTCGCGGGCGACGTAGTCGAGGTTGCCCGTGCCGTCGGCCAGGCCCAGCGCGATCGCCTGCTCGCCGTTCCAGAACAGGCCCGAGAACATCTCCGGCGTTTCCTTCAGGCGCGTGCCGCGGCCCTCGCGCACGACCGCGATGAACTGCTGGTGGATCTGGTCCAGCATCGCCTGCGCATAGGCCTGCTGCCTGGGCGTCACCGGCGAGAACGGATCCAGCATCCCCTTGTTCTCGCCCGCCGTCATCAGGCGGCGCTCGACGCCGACCTTCTTCATCACCTCGGTGAAACCGAAGCCGTCCATCAGCACGCCGATCGAGCCCACCACCGACGCCTTGTCGACGTAGATCTCGTCCGCGCCCGCGGCGATGTAGTACGCGCCGGAGGCGCAGATCTCCTCGACGACCGCGTAGACCTTCTTCTTGTGCAGGGCCTTCAGGCGCTTGAGCTCGTCGTTGACGATGCCCGACTGCACCGGGCTGCCGCCCGGCGAGTTGATGCGCAGCACCACCGCCTGCGAGCCGGGGTCCTCGAACGCGGCCTTCAGCGCGGCGTTGATGAGCTCGGCGCTGGCTTCGGTGTCGGGCGCGATCTCGCCGCGCACTTCGACGAGCGCGGTGTGCGGCCCGGTCGTCGCGCCGCCGTGGTGCTTCGCCGAGAACATCGACCAGATGAACAGCAGCAGCACCGACACCCAGATGAGCCGGAAGAAGGTCTTCCAGCGCCGGTCGCTGCGGCGGTCGCGCAGGTAGTCATGCGCGAACTGCTCGATCACGTGCTCGTAGCGGCCCGGCGCCGCGGGGGCGGCCGGCGCGGACGCGGCGGGCGCCGTGGCCTTGAGCATGTCTTCCGGGCGCGCCGTCGCGTCGGGGATCGGGCGCGGCAGGTCGCTGCCGGTGCCGGGGTCGTCGTTGGGGTTCATTCAATCCTCGAAACTCAATCCTCGAACACGGGTCTCGTGTCGCGCGAGGGATACCAGAAGACCTGACCGTCCTGCTCGCGCACGTCGAGCTTGGTCAGGCCGAAACGGCCGCACATGCCGGTCACGCAGCGTCCATCGCGCGGGTGGTACACCGCGCCGTGGATGCTGCAGATGATGTATTCCTTCCTGCTGTCGAGGAACTCGCCCTCCTGCCAGTCCATCTCGGTCGGCACGTGCGCGCAGCGGTTGAGGTAGCCGACGACCTCGCCGTCGAAGCGCAGCGCGAAGGCCGAAGCGGGCTGGCGGAACTGCAGCACGTCGAAGGTGTGCGCGCGGCCGCGCTCCTCCAGGTCGGAGGAGGGGCACAGCGGCACCGGGGGCAGGTCTTGCTCGGGCGTCATTCGGAAGGATTCCAGGAAGCGGGACCGATCGGGGGGATCCGGGAAGCGGTCATGCGTTGGCCAGCAGCCATCCGTGCAGCGTCGGGACGTCGTGTGCCACCAGCAGCGGCTCGAAGCCGCGCAGCGATTCGTGCTCGTGCGCGCCGTAGGTGACCGCCACCGCCGGGCAGCCGGCGTTGCGCGCCAGCTGCAGGTCGTGCGTCGTGTCGCCGATCATCAGGGTGCGCTCCGGCTCGGCGCCGAACTCGCGCATCAGCTCGAGCAGCATCTGCGGATTGGGCTTGCCGGCGGTCTCGTCCGCGGTGCGGGTGCCGTCGAACAGCGTCTTCATGTCGACGGCGGCCAGCGCCTCGTCCAGACCGCGGCGGCTCTTGCCGGTCGCCACGGCCAGCCAGTGATGCCGCGCCTTCAGGTCGCGCAGCAGCTCGGGCACGCCGTCGAACAGCGTCACCTCGTGCGCCGAGGCGAAGTAGTGATGGCGGTAGCGCTGGCCGAGCTCCGGGTAGCGCGCCGGGTCCAGGCCCGGCAGCGCGTACTGCAGCGCCTCGATCAGGCCCATGCCGATGACGTAGGCGGCGTTCTCGCGCGACGGCGGTTCCAGGCCCAGGTCGGCGGCCGCGGCCTGCATGCAGCGCACGATCAGGGCGGTGGAGTCGAACAGGGTGCCATCCCAGTCGAACACGATCAGGTCGAAACGTTGAGGCATGGGGATCCGCGGAAAGTCGTCAGGGCGCCCGGCGGCGCAGCGCGGCCAGGAGTGTCTCGCACTCGTCTGGCAACGGAGCCTCCAGGGTCAAGGTCTCGCCGGTGGCCGGGTGCACCACGCGCAGCTGCCGGGCATGCAGGAACATCCGGTCGAAGCGCAAGGCGCCCCGGGCCAGCGCGCGATTGGCCTCGAAGTCGCCGTACTTGGGATCGCCGACGATCGGGTGGCCTTCATGGGCCAGATGGACCCGGATCTGGTGCGTGCGGCCGGTCTTGATCGTGACGTCCAGCAGGCTGTAGCCCGAACAGGCGTCGACGACCTTCACCAGGCTGATCGACCGCTTGGCCTGGTCGAGCTGCGGATCCTTGGGATCGGGCACCGCCCTCACCCAGCGCTCGCCGTCGCTGCCGACGAACTTCAGCAGCGGGACGTCGACCACCTTCCGGCCCTTGGGCCAGGTGCCGGCGACCAGCGCCGCGTAGGTCTTGCCGGTCTCGCGGTCGCGCAACTGGTCCTGCAGGTGCGTCAGCGCGCTGCGCTTCTTGGCGATCATCAGCAGGCCGGAGGTCTCCTTGTCCAGCCGGTGCACCAGCTCCAGGAACTTCGCCTGCGGACGCGCGCGGCGCAGCTGTTCGATCACGCCGAAGCTCACGCCCGAGCCGCCGTGCACCGCCACGCCGGCGGGCTTGTCGACGACGATCAGGTGCTCATCCTCGAACACGATCGGGAATTCGCGGGCGGGAACGGCGGCGGCCTGCCCGGCGGGTTTCTCCGCCAGCCGCACCGGCGGCACGCGCACGACGTCGCCGACTGCCAGCCGAGAGTCCGCGCTGCAGCGGCCCTTGTTGATGCGCACCTCGCCGGACCGGATGATCCGGTAGACCAGCGTCTTGGGCGCGCCCTTGAGTTCGCGGATGAGGAAGTTGTCCAGCCGTTGTCCGGCGGAGCCTTCGTCGACGGTCAGTTGACGGACCTGGGCTGGCGTGACCGGCGCGAGCGGCGACGCGGGCGGCGTGACCGGCGCCGTCACGGGCGTCACGGGCGTCACGGGCGTTACGGGCGTCGCGGGCGTCACGCGGCGGGGCTGGGGCGCTTGGTGGGGCGCTGAGGCCCTCGCGGCACTGCGGGCAGTCCCTGGGGCGGCCTTGCGGGCTTTAGCCCCTATAATGCTGCTTGCCACGTTTCCGTTGTAAGTATTTGATTTTTCTCATTTTACTCGGACGTGCGCGTTCGAGGTCGACGAGAACGTGGCAGTGAGCAGCGATTGTGAGTAGGCTGCTCATCACTTTTGGTGATGCAACGTCAGGTCATCGTTGTCGGGCCCGCTTCCCAAAGCGAGCGGGCAGGCGCCGAGGCCGGACGGCAGAGCAACATCGTCAGAACCATGCCCACGCGGCCGGTCGCATTCCAGGATGTCGGCAGGCGGCGCGGGCAGTACAACAAGGTTTCACGACGACAGAAGACGGGCCCCAAGCCCCGGCGCTGGCGTCAGCACCCAGGCTCCGATTCCGGATGTTTTCTTCGGTCCATTCCACCCCCCGCCGCCTGCGAGCGCGTGTTGGCTTCGTCCACACGCCAGGCTCCGGCCGTGGTCGGGTCGCGCCTCAGTCGGCGCGCTTGAGGACCGGAACAGCCGACCCGGGGCCTGCGGCGCACGCGCCAACGCTGCATCGCTGAACGGTCGAACGAGCCGTTCAATTTGCAGTCCAGGGCGATCCTTTCATTGGTTCTTTCGTGTTTCTCGTGCATCGGTCGAATCGCCCGCCGGTGACCCACCGGCGGCGGTTCTGAAGCACGCGCGTCAGCGGCAAGGCCCTGGCGCGGAGGAGAACTGATGAAACGCATGCTGATCAACGCGACGCAGCAGGAAGAGCGTCGCCTGGCCATCGTCGATGGCCAGAAGCTGTTGGACTTCGAGACCGAGATCGAAGGCCGCGAACAGCGCAAGGGCAACATCTACAAGGCGGTCGTGACGCGCGTCGAGCCGTCGCTGGAGGCCTGCTTCGTCGATTACGGCGAGGACCGCCACGGCTTCCTGCCGTTCAAGGAAATCTCGCGCACCTACTTCCGCGAGGGCGCCGACGTGCGCTCCGCCAAGATCCAGGACGTGATCAAGGAAGGCCAGGAGCTGCTGGTCCAGGTCGAGAAGGAAGAGCGCGGCAACAAGGGCGCGGCGCTGACCACCTTCGTGTCGCTGGCCGGCCGCTACCTGGTGCTGATGCCCAACAACCCGCGCGGCGGCGGCGTCTCGCGCCGCATCGAGGGCGAGGACCGGGAAGAGCTGAAGGACGCGCTCGACCAGCTCGAGTACCCCAAGGGCATGTCGCTGATCGCCCGCACCGCCGGCATCGGCCGTTCCGCCGCCGAGCTGCAGTGGGACCTGAACTACATGCTCAAGCTCTGGACCGCCATCGACGAAGCGTCGGGCGGCAAGGGCGCCTTCCTGATCTATCAGGAGTCGTCGCTGGTGATCCGCGCGATCCGCGACTACTTCACCGCCGACATCGGCGAGATCCTGATCGACACGGACGACATCTTCGAACAGGCCCACCAGTTCATGTCGCACGTGATGCCGGAGACGGCACACAAGGTCAAGCGCTACCGCGACGATGCGCCGCTGTTCAGCCGCTTCCAGATCGAGCACCAGATCGAGACGGCCTTCAGCCGCACGGTGAACCTGCCCTCGGGCGGCGCCATCGTGATCGACCACACCGAGGCGCTGGTCTCGGTGGACGTGAACTCGGCGCGCGCCACCCGCGGCGGCGACATCGAGGAAACCGCCACCCGCACCAACCTGGAAGCCGCCGACGAGATCGCGCGCCAGATGCGCCTGCGGGACCTGGGCGGCCTGATCGTGGTGGACTTCATCGACATGGAGGAGTCCAAGAACCGCCGCGAGGTCGAACAGCGCCTGCGCGACGCGCTGCGCCAGGACCGCGCCCGCGTGCAGTTCAGCTCGATCAGCAAGTTCGGCCTGCTGGAACTGAGCCGCCAGCGCCTGCGCCCGGCGCTGAGCGAAGGCAGCCACATCACCTGCCCGCGCTGCAACGGCACCGGCCACATCCGCGACACGGAATCCTCCGCGCTGCAGATCCTGCGCATGGTCCAGGAAGAGTCCATGAAGGACAACACCGCCGCCGTGCACGTGCAGGTGCCGGTGGAAGTGACCAGCTTCCTGCTCAACGAGAAGCGCACCGAGATCACCAAGATCGAGCTCAAGCAGCGCGTGACCGTGCTGCTGGTGCCCAACCGTCACCTCGACACGCCGAACTACAAGCTCGAGCGCCTGCGCCACGACGATCCCCGCCTGGAGAACCTGCAGGCGAGCTACACGATGATCGAGGAGCAGCAGGAAGAGGAAAGCATCACCCGCCGCGGCGCCGAGAAGAAGAACAAGCAGGAGCCGCTGATCAAGGGCATCCTGCCCGAGCAGCCGGCCCCGATGCCGGTCGCGCCCGCGCCCAAGGCCGTCGAGCCGGTGGCCGCGGCCCCGGTGGCGGCGCCTGCCGCGCCGGCCGCGCCCGTGGCCGCCGGTGGTGGCTTCTTCGGCTGGATCAAGAGCCTGTTCGGTGGCGAACCGGCGCCCGCCCCGGCACCGGCACCGGCCCCCGCGGCCAAGTCGGCCGAACCCGGCAAGAAGGAACGTGGCGAGCGCGGCGAACGCGGCGGTGAACGCGGCGAACGGGGCGGTGATCGCGACCGCAACGGCGGACGTGGCGGCGATCGCAATCGCCGTGGCGAACGTGGCGAACGTGGCGAACGCGCTGCCGGTGAACGCGGCGAGCGCGGTGAACAGAAGGCTCGCGACGGCAAGCCGCGCGGCGAAGGCAAGCCGCAGCAGGAAGGTCGCGCCGAGCGTCCGGAACGCGGCGAGCGCGCCGATCGTGGTGAGCGCGCCGAACGCGGTGAGCGTGGCGGCGAACGTGGCGAGCGCGGTGACCGTCCGCGTCGCAACGAGCGCGCCGACAAGCCGGAACAGGCCGTCGAGGGCGCACCGCGTCAGGAACGCACCGAACGCGGTGATCGTCCGGAGCGCGGCGAGCGTGCCGAACGGGGCGACCGCGCCGAACGCGGTGACCGGGGCGAACGCGGTGAAGGCCGCCGTCGCCGCGAAGAACGTCCGGCGGACGGCTCGCAGGAGCCACAGAGCGCGCTGGCCGGCACCGAAGCCGACAACGTCGAATCGCCGATCGCGTTCGCCGACACGCAACCGCTGGAGAACCCGCTGGGCGAAGCCGGCGACGAGCGTCAAGGCCGTCGTCGTCGTCGTCGCGGCAACCGTGATCGCGGCGACGGCGTCGAGGGCGCGGAGCAGGTCGAGGGCGCACTGGTGGAAGGCCAGGCGCAGTCCGGCGACACCTCGTTCGCTGAAGGCGCCGAATCCGCGGCCGCTCCGGTGGTCGAGGGCGACGCCCCGGCTGGCGAAGAAGGCGCGGAAGGCAACCCGGAAGGCAGCGCGGACGGCCAAGGCCGCCGTCGTGGCCGGGGTCGCGACCGTCATCGCCGCGACCGCCGCGACGGTGAAAGCGCACCGGCCGACGGCGTGTCTGCCGAGGGCGTGATTGGCGAGCGCGATGTGGCGGCCACGCCGGCCGTCGCCGCGCTGGACGGCATCGTGCTGGATGCCGGGGCCGCGCCGCGTCAGCTGGAACTGGGCGACGAGCCGAAGCAGGCACCGGTGCAGGCGCCGGCAGCCGCTGTCGCTCCGACGCCAGCGCCGGTCCAGGCCTCCGCTCCGGTCGCTGCGCCTGCCATCGCGGCAGCAGCGCCGGCGCCGGCAGCCGCTGTCGCTCCGACGCCAGCGCCGGTCCAGGCCTCCGCTCCGGTCGCTGCGCCTGCCATCGCGGCAGCAGCGCCGGCGCCGGCCTCGGTGCCCCGCTTCGAGCTGCCGATGACCGAGCTCAGCGCTGTCGCCGAAGGCGCCGGCCTGGTCTGGGTCAACAGCGACGCGGACAAGATCGCCGCCGCCAAGGCCGCGATGGCTGCCGAGCCGGCCGCCGCCCCGCTGGGCCGCGAGCCCGCGCCGGTGGTGGTGGTCGACGACGGCCCGCTGGTCCTGGTCGAGACCCGCAAGGACCTCAACCAGATCAAGCTTCCGTTCGAAGCCTGATTCGAAGCCTGATTCGACGCTCGATGACGGCATGAACTCCCTCTCCCGCACTGCGGGAGAGGGCGGGGGG
>CBIHMU010000155.1:0-8651 GCA_966211105.1 uncultured Burkholderiales bacterium | reverse complement strand
CACCGGGACACCCCCCGGGCGCGATCCGGCGCCGATCCGGCCGCCGGTCTCCTCGGCCGATGCCATCCATCCGGCCCTTCATCAATTCGCAAGTGGAAGTATGAGAAAAAACACCCAGCTCTCCCTGTCCCTGAGCGCCGCCGCGGCGCTGCTGTGCTGCGCGCAGGTCGCGCAAGCCCAGGCACAGGACACGACCCAGCTTCAGCGCGTCGAGGTGACCGGCTCCAACATCAAGCGTCTGGCGTCCGAAACCGCCTCGCCGGTGCAGGTCTACAACCGTGAAGAGATCCGCCGCACCGGCGCCAACACCGTGCGCCAGGTGCTGGACACGCTGACGTCGACCTCGAACACCGAGATCCGCGACGACGGCAACAACACCAGCTTCGCGTCGGGCGCCTCGGGCGTGTCGATGCGCGGTCTGGGCAAGGGAGCCACGCTGGTGCTGCTGAACGGCCGCCGCGTCGCCAACTTCGGTCTGGCCGACGGCGCCAAGGACACCTTCGTCAACGTCGACGCGATCCCGGCCGACGCGGTCGAGCGCGTGGAAGTGCTCAAGGACGGCGCCTCCGCCATCTACGGCTCCGACGCCATGGCCGGCGTGATCAACATCATCACGCGCCGCTCGTACAACGGCGTCGGCGCGTCCGCCAGCTACACCTTCAACGAGAACCCCAGCGTCGGCGCGCAGCGCCAGGCCAGCATCGTGGCCGGCTTCGGCGACCTGGAGAAGGACCGCTTCAACGTCTTCGCCAACATCGAGGCCTATCGCCGCGAGGGCTACACCGTGGCCGACGTCAAGGACGACTATCCGGCGTGGCACAAGGGCATCTACAACCCGGCCTTCGGCGATCCGAGCCTGAGCTCCTTCCCCGGCAACCTGCGCGTGGGCACCAACCGCGTGCCGGTGGCGGGCTGCACGACGCTGAACGCGTCGAACCAGTGCGTGACCGATGTGAACGGCCTGAACCCGGTGTCCGATCCGGCCAAGCGCATCAACTTCTTCAGCGCCGCCCGCGCCAAGGTGACCGAGGACATCCAGGCCTTCGCCGAGGTGTCCTACTCGAAGACGACCACCGAGTACCGCAACCTGCCGATGACCATCGGCGCCGGCGCCACCTCGCGCTGGTACGACGGCTTCAACAAGGTCGCGCAGTCGGTGCCGCATCCGGTGCTGTCCGCCACGAACCCGGCCAACCCGACCGGCGCGCCGGTGGGCATCGACTACCGGTTCATGGATGACCCGAGCATCTTCAACTACGACGGTACCGGCAAGCAGTACCGCGTGCTGACCGGCGTGCAGGGCACGTTCCGCGAGATGGACTGGGAAGTGTCGGTCGGCCGCAATGCCGCCGAGGCCGACAAGCTCAGCCGCTGGGGCTCGCGCGAGCTGTTCACCGCCGTCGCTTCCGGCGAATACAAGATCGGCGGCCCGAACAGCAAGGAACTGCTGGACCGCCTGTTCCCGGTCAACGGCTCCGAAGGCAAGAACCACCAGACCTGGGTGGACGCCAAGCTGAGCGGCGAGCTGTTCCAGCTGCCGGGCGGCCCGCTGGCCTTCGCGCTGGGGGCCGAGCACCGTCAGGAAGGCGTGTCGATCAAGTCGACCGACAACGTCCTGAAGGCCCAGATCGTCGGCCGCGGGTCGGTCCTGATCGACGGCTCGCGCAACCTCGACGCCGCCTTCCTGGAGCTGAACGCGCCGGTGCTGAAGGGTCTGGAACTGAACGGCGCGCTGCGCTTCGACAAGGCCACCGGCTTCGACGGCCGCGTGTCGCCCAAGCTCGGCGTCCGTTATGAAGTGATGCCGCAGCTGCTGCTGCGCGGCACGGTCGCCGGCGGCTTCCGCGCGCCCAACATCCCCGAGACGCTGGGCCAGGTCGGCGTGACCGGCTTCTTCAACTCGACGGTGGACCCGCGCCGCTGCGAGACCGCGACCAAGCTGCGCGACATCCTGAAGAACGGCAACGCCGCCGACAAGTCGGACGCCACGGCGGCCTACAACAGCGGCTGCCTGGCCTCGGTGCCGGCGATGATCTCGGCCAACCCGAACCTGAAGCCGGAGACCTCCAAGAGCATCACGCTGGGCTTCGTGTTCGAGCCGACCAAGAACGCGTCGCTCGCCGTCGACTACTTCAAGATCGAGCGCAAGAACGAGATCAACTCGCGTGATCCGGACTACGTGCTCGAGCGTGAAGGCAAGGCGGGTTACGAGGACATGATCAGCCGCGGCGCGGTCACCGCGCAGGAACAGGCCTGGGTCGACCGTGCCAACCAACTGGCGCCGGGCAGCAACCTGGCCTGGGGCGCCGGTCAGATCACGTCGCTGCTGCTGCAGTACGAGAACTTCGGCAAGACCGAGACCTCGGGCGTGGACATCGACCTGAAGGGTCGCGTGGCGGCGGGCGCGTTCGGCACGCTGAACCTCGGCCTGGCGGCGACCTACGCGCTGACCTACAAGGCCTGGGACATCGACGCGAACGGCTGGCGTCCCAACCAGGTCGGCATGTACCAGAACCCGCGCCTGAAGGCCGTGTTCTCGGCCGCCTGGAACAAGGGCGACTGGAGCACCGGTCTGCGCTTCAACTACACGTCGAAGACGGCGCTCAACCGTGACGAGACCGACCTGGCCTCGTGGAGCGAAGCCGCCTGCCAGACCCGCCTGAAGCCGGGCGCCCTGCCGTGCTTCATCGACGAGGACCTGCGCACCGACTTCAACCTGGCCTACACCGGGATCAAGAACCTGCGCCTGTCGCTGAACATCCTGAACCTGATGGGCGACGAGCGTCCGGTCAACCTGCGCGACGGCTACAGCCTGCGTCCGCGCAGCTACAAGGTGGGCGCGTCCTACGACTTCTGATCGCGTCGCGAGACGCCGGATGCCGCGGTCGGGGCTTGCCCGACCCGGTCGCCGCACCCACTCAAGCCCGGCCTCGGCCGGGCTTTTTTTCGTCCGGCGATGACTTCTTCGTGTCAATGACCCGTCATTTCCGTGTGATTTGCGCCTGCATTTGAGGGGGTTTGTGGGGATAGGGTTCCCCCTGCTTTGGTGCGTGACTTTCGGGTTTCTTCTTATAGGTCTGTCGCTCTTTTGCTGCGCGGTGAACCAAATGTTTAAGTAGGTAAACCGCAAGTAGAAGCTACTGAAAAAATCGGTCCATGCATCGCACGGGACGCATCGATCCCGTGGGCTCTGCAATCGTTCGGGAACAGCGCCAACACCGGGTGCTCCCCATCTCAGAAGAGGACCGCACATGTCTCGTCAACTTACCCACAGGGCGCTGGTGCTGACCAGCATCGCGATCGCCAGCACGCTGGCTTGCGGCATCGCCGCGGCGCAGGATTCGCAACAACTGGAGCGCGTGGAAGTCACCGGTTCCAACATCCGTCGCACGGCCGCCGAAGGCACCTCGCCGATCGACCGCATCACCTCGGCGGAAATCCGCGCCAGTGGCGCGAAGACGGCACTGGAATTGATGAAGATGGTGCCCGCGATGGGCACCGACGGTTTCAGCGACACGCCGGGACAGAACAGCTTCTCGCGCGGTGTCGCCACCGCCTCGCTGCGCGGCCTGGGTTCGACCTCCACCCTGATCCTGCTGAACGGCCGCCGCCTGACGCCGGCCGCCTATGCGAACCCGAACAACGGCACGTCCACGCTGTACGACCTGAACTCGATTCCGGTCTCCGCGCTGGAACGCGTTGAAATCTTCAAGGACGGCGCCTCCGCCGTGTACGGCTCCGACGCGGTCGGCGGCGTCATCAACTTCATCACCAAGAACGACTATCAGGGCATCCAGATGGGCGCCACGGTGGGCGCCAACGACGACGGCGAATTCAGCCGCCAGACCGTCAACGGCGCGTTCGGCTTCGGCGATTTCGCCAAGGACGGGTTCAACGTCCTGGTGAGCGCGGACATCACGCATCGCGGCCGCACCATGACCCGCGACGTCAAGGACATCCACGCCGACGACTACGCCAAGATCAACCTGCGCCTGAACCCCTATGGGTCGTTCGTGTCGGCGTCGCCGTTCTTCACCCGTGAAGCGACGCCCGGCCAGTTGAACTTCACGCAGACAGCCACCAGCGTCATCAACCAACGCAATTGCGATCCCTCGCAGCAGATTACCGGCGGCGCCCAGTACGGCAATACCGGCCAGCCGACGCTGGGCCGTACCTTCTGCAACTTCAACCTCGACAACTTCAACGAGGCGCAGAACAAGGGCACCGACGGCAGCCTGATCTCCCGCGCGAGCTTCCGCGTCACCAATGAGATCACCGCCTTCGCCGAAGCTGGCTACGCGCGCACCGAGCGCGACTACCTCGGCGCCCCGCGCACCATCAGCGGCCTGAGCCCGAGCAGCAACTTCCTGCTGGGCAACGTGGCGCCGTCGTTCCAGGCGATCCTGGACATCGGTCATCCGGACAACCCGTTCACGAACGCCCGCTCCGCGGTGCAGATGCGTTTCGAGAACATCCGCGGCGGCAGCGAGCTGACCAACCAGCAGTACCGCGCGCTGGGTGGCGTCAAGGGCACGACGGGCAACTTCGACTGGGAAAGCGCGGTCCTGTGGAACAAGGCCAAGCGTGAGGAAACCAGCTTCGGCTTCCTGAACCTGGACGTGCTGCGCACCATGCTCGGCCCGAACGGCCGCACGCTGGCGCAGATCGCCGCCGATCCCAACCTGTCGCGTCCGCTGACCAACAACGCCGATGCCTCGATCTGGCAATGGGACGCCAAGGTCGCCACCGAGTTCGGCTCGCTGCCGGGCGGCGCCATCGGCGCGGCCGCCGGTGTCGAGATCCGTCGCGAGACGCTGGAGATCACGCCCGATCCGCTGAACGCCACCGGCAAGATCCTGGGCCTGGCGAACACGCAGATCGACGGCGGTCGTACCGTGAAGTCGGCATTCGTCGAGTTCCGCACGCCCTTCCTGAAGACCTTCGAAATGGACTTCGCGGGCCGTGCCGACAAGTACCCCGGCATCAAGACCAACTTCGTGCCCAAGGTCGGCGCCAAGTGGACGGTGCTGCCGCAACTGTCGTTCCGCGGCACCTACTCGGAAGGCTTCCGGGCCCCGGCCGTGTCGCAGATCGCTCCGGGCGGCGCGCAGTACTTCGTGAACGGCGTCATCGATCCGCTGCGTTGCCAGGAAGACGGCGTCACGCCCAAGCCCGGCGCGGCCGCGGCGGACTGCGCGAAGAGCGTGGCCGGCGTGGGGACGTCCAACCCCGAGCTGAAGCCTGAGAAGTCCAAGAGCCATTCGTTCGGCGTGATCTTCTCGCCCAGCAAGAACGTGGACATCCTGGTCGACTACTTCAACATCATCAAGAAGGGTGAAGTGGCGCTGCTGGACGTGCAGAGCGTGGTGGACCACCCCGAGCGTTATCCCACGCTCATCCTGCGCGACACCAATCCGGCGCTGCAGCTGCCGGGCGTGGCGAACTCCGGTCCGCTGCTGTTCGTGCAGACCCCGTGGGTCAACCAGGGCAGCACCGAGGTGTCGGGCATCGACTTCGAGCTCAAGACCAACATGATCCCGAAGGAAGGGCTGCGCTGGACCAACCAGCTGCGCGGCACCTACATGACCCGCTACAGCCGCGAGGAGCACGTCGGCGACGCGCGCAACAACCTGGTCGGCACCAACGGCGGTCTGGCCGACTGGGCGACCTCCGCGGGCGACACGCCGCGCCTGAAGTTCCGCGCGACCTCGACGCTGGAAGTCGACGGCCGTCACTCGATCATGGGCGCCATGAACTGGGTGAGCGGTGTCTCGTTCATCCGCCGCATGGACGGTTCGGTGCCGGAGTACTACTCGGGCAACACCTGCCACTGGGGCGGTGCCAACCCGGACGGCCTGACCGGCCGCACGGTGCTGGGCGTGGCGCCGACGGCGACCAACGGCCGCGACCTGTACATCAACCGCTACCCCAACTGCGCGGTCGGCAAGTGGATGACCTTCGACGTGGGCTACACGTACACGGGCTTCAAGGACCTGTCGCTGTCGCTCAACATCCAGAACGTGACGGACGAGAAGGCGCCTTACTACCCGGGCACCAACACGGGAGCCGGCACGATCCTGGGCTGGAACTCGGGCATGCACAACGGTTACGGCCGCTACTGGACGCTGACCGCCAACTACACGTTCAAGTGATGGCCGCCGGCTCCGGCCGGCTCGAGCCTCCCACCGAACGCCACACCGAGAGGGACCGCAAGGTCCCTTTTTTTCGTCCGCGCGTTGCATTGATGAATCAGCGGCGCTTCTTCCTGGCAGGCGAGGGCGAGGGCGAGGGCGAGGGCGCACGCACGCGGGCCTGATCCTTGGAATGCGCGAAGCGCGCGGCCAGCGCGTCGATGAACAGCCGCGTGCGGGCCGGCAGCAGGCGGCGCGAGGGGAACACGAGCTGCAGCGGGCCGAGCTCGCCGGCCCATTCGGGCAGGACCTCGACGAGGCGGCCGTCGTCGAGTTCGTCGACCACGTCCCACACCGCGCGCCGCACCAGGCCGAGACCGGCCAGGGCCCAGTCGTGCGCCTGCTCGCCGTTGTCGGTGACGAGCCGGCCCTGCACGGTGACCGTGCGCGGCGAGGGCGACACCGACGCGTCCGCGGGCATGAACCGCCAGTCCGACTGGCGCGTGGCGATGCGCTCCTGGAGGATGCAGTCGTGGCCGGCGAGGTCCTCGAGCGCGCGCGGCGTGCCGCGGCGGCGCAGGTAGTCCGGCGTTGCGCAGAGCACGCGCCGGTTGGGCCCGAGCCGGCGCGCGACCAGCCGCGAGTCCGCCGGTCCGCCGATGCGCACGGCGCAGTCGAAGCCTTCCTCGATCAGGTCGACCAGCGCGTCGGACAGCGAGACCTGGACGGTGACGTCGGGGTGCTCGCGCATGAACTCCGCCGCGAGCGGGCCGACGCAGCGGCGGCCCAGCGCGACGGTCGAGGTGACGCGCAGCAGCCCGCGCGCCTGCTGCCGGCCTTGCGTGAGTTCGGCCTCGGCGTCATCGATGTCGGCGAGGATGGTCTGGCAGCGCTCGAGGTAGATCGCGCCCTCGTCGGTCAGCGTGAGGCGACGCGAGCTGCGCTGCAGCAGCCGCACGCCGAGCCGCGCCTCCAGCCGCGCCAGCCGTTTGCTGCCGACGGCCGGCGAGACGCCGAGCTCGCGTCCCGCGGCGGACAGGCTGCCCGCCGCGACGGCGCGCACGAACAGGCGCATGTCATCGAGTTCATTCATTCCGGATCTCCGTCGGCGATCGCTCCATGCGGGCGCCATCTATTCCATTCTGGAACAGATGCTTATCCCTTCTGATGGATTCCCATCCGGGGAGCGACAGATCACAGTGCGGACCATTGAATCAACGCTGGAGTCTTCCGTGACCTCCCTCTCTTCCACCCTGGACGAAGCCGGCGCCCAACGGCCTGGCGCGCGCGCCTTCCCCTTGCCGATCCTGGCCCTGGCGCTGGCGGCCTTTGCCATCGGCACGACCGAGTTCGTGATCATGGGTCTGCTGCCGGCGATGGCGCAGGACCTGGCGGTGAGCCTGCCACGCGCGGGTCTGCTGGTGACGGGTTATGCACTCGGCGTGGCGCTGGGTGCGCCGCCGCTGGCGGCGCTCAGCGCGGGCTGGCCGCGCAAGCGGGCGCTGCTGGTGCTGATCGCGCTGTTCATCGCGGGCAACCTGCTGTCTGCGATCGGCGGCGGCTATTGGACGGTGATGGCAGGCCGCATCGTCGCGGCCCTGGCGCACGGATCCTTCTTCGGCATCGGCGCCGTGCTGGCGAGCGAGCTGGTCGCGCCCGACCGCAAGGCCGGCGCCATCGCGCTGATGTTCACCGGCCTCACGCTGGCCAACGTGCTGGGCGTGCCTTTGGGCAACCTGATCGGTCAGGCATGGGGCTGGCGCGCGAGCTTCGGCGCGGTGGCCGGCCTGGGCATCGTCGCGGCGATCGCGCTGGTCGCGCTGCTGCCGAAGACGAGGGATGCCGACACCGCCGCGCAGGCGGGCAACGACTGGTCGGTGCTCAAGCGCCCGCAGGTGCTGATCGCGCTGGCGCTGACGGCGGTCGGCTTCGGCGGCATCTTCACCGCGTTCACCTTCATCGCGCCGATGCTGGCGGAAGTCACCGGCCTGTCGACGGGCTGGATCACGGGCGTGCTGTTCCTGTTCGGCCTGGGCCTGACGATCGGCAACACGGTGGGCGGCAAGCTCGCGGACTGGCAGCTGATGCCGTCGCTGATGGGCGTGCTGGTCGCGCTGGCGATCGTGCAGGCGCTGCTGGCGGTGGTGCTCGACTGGCAATGGCCGACGATCGTGACCGTCTTCGTCTGGGGCATGGCCGCCTTCGCGACGGTGCCCGGACTGCAGATGCGGATGATGCAGCAGGCGCCCGACGCGCCGGCGCTGGTGTCGACGCTCAACATCGCGGCGTTCAACCTGGGCAACGCGGGCGGCGCGTGGCTGGGCGGGTGGATGCTGACGCACGGGGCGTCGCTGCGCACGCTGCCGGTGGCGGGGGCAGGGCTTGCCGTGGTCGGGCTCGGCCTTGCTGTGCTCAGCGTCGTCATCGAACGGCGGGCTCGCTGACTTCAGCGACGGCCCCAATGAGAAAGGGCGACCGCATGCGGTCGCCCTTTCGCTGGGAATCAGCTTGCCAGTGCAG
>CBIHMU010000154.1:0-8723 GCA_966211105.1 uncultured Burkholderiales bacterium | reverse complement strand
GTCGTGATGGGACGATCGGTCGGTGTGCGGTGTGTCCTGAAGTGTATACACTTTGGATCTTCAGTTCTCCTTTCACCGATGGCGACTTACCGATGGCGACTATGGGCAAGCTCACGACGCACGTCCTCGACACCATGCACGGCAGCCCGGCCGCCGGCATGGCCGTGCGGCTGTACCGGATCGACTCCGGCGAGCCGCGACTGCTGCAGGCGCTGACGCTGAACGCCGACGGCCGCGCGGACGGGCCGCTGCTGGACGGTGCGGCGCTGCAGGTCGGGCGCTACCGGCTCGTGTTCGCGGTGGCCGAGTATTTCCGCAGCCGGCACGTGACGCTGCCGGAGCCGGCTTTCCTGGACGAGGTGCCGCTGGATTTCGGGATCGCCGACCCCGGCGCGCACTATCACGTGCCGCTGCTGGCGAGCCCCTGGTCGTACTCGACCTACCGCGGCAGCTGAGTCGTCCCATGCGGTCCTGGCAGACCTTGGCCCTGAGACTCGCACGCGAGCCGGCGGTGCTGGTGCGCGTCGACGAGCTGCAGGGCAGCGGGCCGCGGGAGGTGGGCGCCTGGATGGCGGTGACCGCGTCCGATGTCGTGAACACCATCGGCGGCGGGCAGCTCGAATTCGACGCGATCGCGAAAGCGCGTGCCGCGCTCGCGGCGGGACGGGTGATGGAGGCGCGTCAGCGCTTCGCGCTCGGACCCTCGCTGGGGCAGTGCTGCGGCGGCGTCGTGTGGCTGGACTTCGAATGGCTGGACGCGCAGGCGATCGCCGGCTTGGCCGAGCGTCTCGGCGATCAACGCGAGTGGCGCCGCATCGCGCTGTTCGGCGGCGGTCACGTGGGACGGGCGATCGTCGATCTGCTGGCGAGGCTGCCAGCGACGGTGCACTGGATCGACAGCCGCGAGGGCATGTTCCCGGAGCCGTTGCCGGACAACGTCCGTGCCGAGCAGTCCGAGCCCGTGCAGGGCGCGGTGCCGACGCTGGCGGCGGGCTCGCACGTGCTGATCATGAGCTTCAGCCATGCCGAGGACCTCGACATCCTGGCCAGTTGCCTGAAGCGCCAGCGCGAATCGGGCGATCTTCCGTACATCGGCCTGATCGGCAGCAAGAGCAAGTGGGCGACCTTCCGTCACCGGCTGGAGGCGCGAGGCTTCACGGCCGCCGAGCTGGCGCACGTCACCTGTCCGATTGGCATTCCCAACATCCCGGGTAAGCAGCCGGAGATGGTGGCGTTGTCGGTGGTGGCGCAGGCGATGCAGGAACCGACCGAGCTACTTTGAGCAACCCTCTCCCGCAGTGCGGGAGTGGGAGCCATACAGGCGTCTGGCACGAGAGATGACGCGCCCGTCTTGCTCCCTCTCCCGCACTGCGGGAGAGAGCAGGGGTGAGGGTCGGCTATCACATCGAGCGTGCCCAGGACTGTATACACTTCCCACCTCAACGTCGCCGCGGCGCCCCGATTTTTCAGCGCGACGCTTGCCGGTTCACAGCGCCCGCAGTGGTGGTCCGGATCTTGCACGACGTTCGTTGATGGACAGCTACCTGCTTGACTGGGCCAATCTGCTGCTGCGCTGGCTGCACGTGATCGTGGCCATCGCCTGGATCGGCGCCTCGTTCTACTTCGTCTGGCTGGACAACCACCTGGTGAAGCCGCAAGCCGAGGACCTCAAGTCCAAAGGCGTGGACGGCGAACTGTGGGCGGTGCACGGCGGCGGCTTCTACAACCCGCAGAAGTACATGGTCGCGCCGGCCAACCTGCCGCAGCACCTGCACTGGTTCTACTGGGAGAGCTACTGGACGTGGATGAGCGGCTTCGCGCTCTTCGCGCTGCTCTACCTCTTCAACGCCGACACCTACCTGATCGACAAGCGCGTCTTCGACTGGAGCGCGCCCGCGGCCGTGGCCGCCGCGCTTGGTTTCCTCGTGGGCGGCTGGCTGGTCTACGACCAGATCTGCCGGCGTTTCGGTCGCAAGGCCGACGGCTCGATCGGCAACGACGGCGTGGTGCTCGGTCTGATCGCGGTGGCGGTCGTGGGCGCGGCGTGGGGCGCGAGCCAGCTCTTCGCGGGCCGCGCGGCCTTCCTGATCACCGGCGCGATGATCGCCACGATGATGAGCGCGAACGTCTTCTTCTGGATCATCCCGGGCCAGAAGCAGGTCATCGCCGACATGCGGGCGGGGCGGCCGGTGGACCCGGTCCACGGCCAGCGCGGCAAGCAGCGCAGCGTGCACAACACCTACTTCACGCTGCCGGTGCTGATCGCGATGCTGTCCAACCACTACGGCATGCTCTACAGCCATGCGCACAACTGGCTGGTGCTGGTGATGCTGATGCTCACCGGCGCGCTGGTGCGCACCTGGTTCGTGAAGCGCCACAAGGGCGTCGACGCGTGGCCGTTGCTGGTGGCGGTGGTGATGTTGCTGGCGATCCTGATCGCGTGGCTCGCGCCCCAGCCGGCGACGGTGCCCGTCACGATGGCGCCACCGGCCACGACGGCGACCTCGTCGGCCACACGTGGCCCCGGCGCCACGGCGACGCTGAGCGACTCCGCCGAGGTCACCTTCGAACAGGTGAAGACGATCGTGAACGCGCGCTGCCTGGCGTGCCACAACGCGGCGCTCGCGCCCAAGCGCATCCAGTTCCACGAGCCGCAGCTGATCGAGCAGCACGCGGCCGAAATCTACCAGCAGGTCGTGGTGCAGAAGACCATGCCGCTGAACAACGCCACCGGGATCACCGATGAGGAACGGGCGGCGTTGGGGCGGTGGTTCAAGGCGCGGTGAGGGGCAAGCCCCGGCCGGCGTTGCCGCTCATGGCGCCGGCGTGAGGGTGATCGTCCAGTGGCGGAGCTTGCCGAACAGCGCGTCCGCACCCGGCGGCACGTCCTTGGGCGGGCGGGGCGTGTTGCGTGCGCGGCCCGCCAGCGTCTTGCCGTCCGCCGACGCCCGCAAGGTGTAGAAGGTGCCGCTGCCGACCTTCATGCGGACCACGCCATCCCGGGCTTCCCAGGTCCCGGCCGAGGTCACCCGCGGCGAGGTCATCGTCACGACGCCGCCGGGCTGGAAGGCGAACACGGTCTGCTGCGGGGAGATCCAGCGCGTGTTCTCGAACACCTGGCCGACATTCACAGGGCCCGGGGCCGGCTGGAGGTAGTCGCCCTCCATGGGGAAGAACACGCGATCCGCGGGGAAGGCGAGCTGCCCCTTGAGGCCTTCTCGCGTCGATTCGATCATGTTGTTGATGCGCAGCGTGCTCACGGCCGGATCCCGCAGCACGGCCGTCATGCCCGCCTCAGTGAATTCGCCGGCCTTCAGGAAGTCTTTCGTGAAGCCCAGGTAGAGGGCGGCGTTGGGCGCCACCTTGAAGTTCAGGCGATTCGCGGGGCCGCTCGCATGGACCACCAGGCCGCGCGCCTCGCCGCGCTCCGCCAGCGTCTGCAGCAGGCGGCGAAAGAATGCCGCCATCGCCGGGGCGGACACGCCGTCGACGGCGATCGTCTCGGACAGCACCTCCATCGGATAGATCGGGAATCGTGTCGGGCTCAGCTGCACGCAGGTCCACCAGCCTCGCGCCGCGATGGCCACGGCGGGTGCCTGCGCCGGCGCGAACTCGCGGGCGTCGTCGGGGTCGGCGGCGGCAAGCGACGCGGTGATCCAGGTCTGCGCCTCGGTCGGGGAGGCTTGCCCCACGCAGCGCGCGATTCGAGCCGCCGCGTCCGGCGCGGCAAGTGCGAGCAACTCCGGGAATCGGTCGGGAATCTCGACCTGGGCTTGCGCGCTCGTGGCGGCGCCGAAGGCAGCCAGCAGGCCGAAAGTCGACGCGACCGCGCGCGAGCGGCTGAGGAGAGGGGAGAACGTCATGATCGTGTCCACGAGCGAAGCAGAGGATCGCGACTTTAAGGGGTCGGCTGTGGCGCCAATGCCCATCAGGCCCCTCGACCGGGGGTCACCCCGATGGTGTGGCCATTCCTTTGAAATCAAAATCCGGAACGTCGTTTCAAAAGTGGAATGACACGAAGGCCGGAGACGGTGAAGAGGGGATGACTCGATGACAAGGCGCGTGGCCGTGATCGGCGAATGCATGCTGGAGCTCAAGGGCGAGGCCTTCGGCGCGATGACGCTGGGCTACGGCGGCGATACCTTCAACACCGCTGTCTATCTGCGACGTTGCGGCGCGGCCGCCGGGCTGGAGGTGGCGTATGCGACGGCCGTCGGCGAGGACGGTCTCAGCGCCGGCCTGCTGGACCGCTGGCGCGAGCAGGGCATCGATACGCGGCTGGTGCGGCGACTCGCAGGCCGCATGCCGGGGCTCTACATGATCGAGGTCGACGGCCGCGGCGAGCGCAGCTTCCACTACTGGCGCGACACCGCCGCGGCGAAGGCGTACTTCGAGGTCGAGCGCACGCCGCTGGAAATCCACGCGCATGAGTTCGACGCGCTCTATCTCAGCGGCATCACGCTCGCGATCCTGCCAGCCGAGGGGCGTGAGCGCCTCTACGCGCTGATGGCCGCGATGCGCGAGCGCGGCGCGCATGTCGTCTTCGACAACAACTACCGGCCTCGACTGTGGAAGGACCGGCAGGCGGCGCGGGTCGAGTTCGAGCGGGCGTTCTCGCTCGCCACGATTGCGCTGGTGACCGCGGACGATCACCAAGCGCTGATGGACCTGCCTGACCTCGACGCGGCCATCGCGCATGCGAAGGCCTTGGCTGCGCCCGAGGTGCTGATCAAACGCGGCGCTTCCTCAACGCTCGTGCGTGCAGGCGATGGCCAGGGACCTTGGCTGGAAGCGCCGACGCAGTGGGTCGAGCGCGTCGTCGACACGACGGCGGCGGGAGATTCGTTCGCGGGCGGCTATCTGGCGCGTCGGCTGTCGGGGCACGATGCTGTCGACGCGGCGGCGCATGGCAATCGCGTCGCAGCGCGCGTGATCGGATATCCCGGCGCGATCATTCCCGCCGAGGCGATGGCGGATCTGCTCTGAAGGGCGGAAAGCCCGCGCTCAGCGCATCCAGCGCTTGAGCTCCGGCATCACCACGACCAGTTGCTCGGCGACCATCGCCGAGAACACCTGCGCGCCCTTGGCGCCCAGGTGCGTGCGGTCGAAAACGGGATTCGCGGCGCCCGCCCGCTCGGGCGAGGAGGCCGCCTGCGCAGGCGCATCGATCGGCTTCGGCGCCATCGCCAGCGTGTCGGCTTCGGTCTCGCCCATCGCCTGGACCGCCGCGTGGCTGATCGCATTCAAGTCGAGCAGAGGAACCTGATGCTCGGCGCTGACGCGTATCGTCGCGTCGGCCCAGGGGCGCAGGTTGTTCTCGAGCCGCCCCTGCGCATCGAAGCTCCGGCGCGTGAGCGGCGTCAGCATCACCAGCCGCGCGCCGGTCGGCGCGACGTCGGCGATGTAGTTGGCGAGGTTGACGGGGAACTCCGTCTGCAGGTCGGTGGAGCGGCCCGGCTTGCCGGGCTGGTCGTTGTGGCCGAACTGCATCAGCACGACGTCGGTCTGGCCCGCGGGCCGATCGCGCAGCAGCGTCATGACCTGACCCCAGAGACCTTCGGCCCGGAAGCTCTTGGTGCTTCGACCGCCTCTGGCGACATTGAGGCAGGTCACCTCCGGCTTGAAGCGTGCGCAGAGTGCGTCGCCGTAGCCGCTCTTCGTGGCCATCGTCGAATCGCCGACGAGGATCACGCGCAATGACGTCGCCGTGGTCTGAGCCTGCGCGGCGCCGGCCACAAGGACCAGCGCCGCGAGCCATGACTTCTTCATGAGTTCTCCGTGGTGATGCGACCGGAATGGGGCTTGGGGTTCCCGGAGGGAGGCCCCATGCCCCGTGGAGAGTCGGCGCTCATCCTCACGCAGTCAAGCGGGCAGGCTCAGAACTTGTAGCTCGCTCCCAGGAGGTACTCCCGCCCGGTCACGTGATAGACCACCGGGCTGTTCCGGGCCCGGGAGATGAACTGGTCGTTCGCCTCGTTGGTCAGGTTGACGCCTTCCAGCGTGATGGTGAGGTGGTCGTTGACCTTGTAGGAGATCGACGCGTCCACGTTGAGCGTGGCGTTCTTCCCTTCGACGTCGTTGTTGTTCTGCCCCGGCACCCGGGTCAGGAACGACGAGCGCTTGGATGCCGACACCCGCGCGCTGAAGGTGTTGTCGTCGTAGTACAGCGTCGCGTTCCATGACTTGGGCGACATGTTGAGCAGGTCGTCGGTGATGGTCGTGCTGCTGGTCGGCGAGATCAGGTAGGTGATCTTGGACTTCACGTAGGTGTAGTTCAGCACCGTGCCGAAGTTCTTCCCCCAGCTCGGCAGGAAGGTGAACGGTTGCTGATAGTTCAGCTCGATGCCGCGCAGCTTGCCCCCGGGCGTGTTGATGGGGGTCGTGAGCTGGAACACCTCCTCGCCGGTGAAGTTGGACGGCAGCAGCGACATCGGCAGCCCCGTCTGGTTGTACGGCGCGTTGGTGCGCAGGCTCTGGATGTAGGTGTCGATGTTCTTCTGGAACAGGCCCACGCCGATGAAGGCGTTGCGGCCGAAGTACCACTCCAGGCTGCCGTCGAAGGTCTTCGCGCGGAAGGGCTTGAGGTACGGGTTGCCCGTGGTGATCGACAGCGTGCCGGTCGTGCTGATCGTGCCGCCCGGGTTCAGGTTGCCGAGTTGCGGCCGCGCCATCACCTTGGCCGCGGCGAAGCGCGCGATCAGGTCCTTGGTCAGGTTGGCGGAGACGTTCAGCGCCGGCAGCCAGTCCTTGTACTTCTGCCCGATCACGACCTCGGTGCCGCCGCCGGTGGCCAGGTAGCCGGTGGCATCCTGCTCAGTCACCACGTAGCGCACGCCGACGTTGCCCTGCATGCGCAGGCCCAGGAGCCCGCCCTCGAAGTCCGCCTGCACGAAGCCGCCGCGATCCTTCTCCACCACCGCGCGGTTGTTGCCCCGCGCGTTGCCGTTGGTGGTCGACGACAGGGTGTAGTCGCCCGGGCCGCCCGCGGGACCGCTCTTGATGCAGTTGCAGTAGATGTCGTAGGCCGCGGCGATCGCGTTGAGGTCGGGGATGACCCATGAGGTCGGCGTGCCCTGCGGCAGGCTGAGTCCGCGGCCGAAGCCCGTCAGCATCTTGGTCAGCACGCCCGACCCCGCCGCCGGCGAGAAGATCGTGTCGTTCTGGTTGACGCGCCGGAACTCGTAGGTGTCGAAGCTGTATTTCTTGTAGTCGAGGCCGGCCTTCAGCGTCAGCGTGTCCGGCATCACTTCCCACGCCAGGTCCAGATGCCCGATGTCGTTGACGTTGTTGGCGCCCTGCGGCCGGATGCGGATCTCGCTGGTGGTCGTGTTGGTGACCGTCGTCGGCTGCGTGCCGGTGCTGACCTGCGGCACGCCGACGATCTGCAGCGCACCGTTCTGCGCCGTCGGATCGAAGGGGTACTTGATCACCGGCAGCCGGTCGTCGTTGCGGAAGTCCAGCGTGTAGCCGTTGACGTTGAGCGCATCGAGCGTGACCGTGGTCTGCACCGGGTTGCGGAACTTGGAGTCGGCCCGGCCCACCTTGGCGTTGAGCTTGAGGTGGTCGGTGAGGTCCTGCTCCAGCGTCAGGCTGGGTTGACGGAAGGTGGTCGTCAGCTCGTCGTAGCGCGACTCGGCGCGGATGTCGACGCCGTTGAACACGCCGTACTGCAGCGCGCCGTTGGGCGCGTACTGCGCCTCGACGACGCTGGTCTGCGGCTTGCCGCCCTGGCTCGCCGTGCGGCTGAACGAGATGGCTTCGAGGAAGTCCTCCCGCCGCGTCGCGTCCAGCTTCGAATACAGCATGTCGAAGGTCAGCAGCGTGCTGTCCGTCGGCTTGAACTGGATCGAGCCGGTCAGGCCGAGGCGGTCCTGGTCATGCGTGAGCCGGCCGTAGCGCGGCAGGCGCGGATGGAAGTTGTCGGCGCTGCTGGCCGCGTTGTAGGCCGCGGTCGCGCCCGCGGAGGCCGGGAGGCGCGGCACGCCTTGCGCGGCCGGTCCGCAGTTGGCGGCCGTGGTGGTCGGGTTCGCCGGGGTCACGCCTTGCGGCGAGCACCAGCCGCCGGAGGAGGCGCCGTTGTCCCAGCGCACCGTCGAGAAGCCTTCCTCGAAGAGCCGGCGCTTCGAGTACGCGCCCGAGACCAGCACGCCCAGCTTCTTGTCCAGGAACACGTCGCTGAGCAGGAAGGCCGCGCGCGGATCGGTCTCGCGCGCCAGGTCGTTGTAGCGGGCCTTCACCGAGGCCGCGACGACGCGTTTGTTGAAGTCGAAGGGCCGCGCGGCCTGCAGGTCCACCGTGGCGCCGAGCGAGCCCTCGTCCACCTCGGCCGAGCTGCTCTTGCGCACGGTGATGGTGTTGAAGAGTTCGGCCGCGAAGACGTTGAAGTCGAAGCCGCGCGAGCGGTTCGCGCCGCCGGAGCTGTCGGTGCCGCCGGTCGTGGCCAGCGCCTCGATGCCGTTGATGCGCACCCGCGTGAAGTCCGCGCCCAGGCCGCGCACGGTGATGTTGCGGCCCTCGCCGGCGTCGCGGTCGATCACGACGCCCGGGATGCGCTGCAGCGATTCGGCCAGGTTGGTGTCGGGGAACTTGGCGATGTCCTCCGCCTTGATCACGTCGACGATGCCCTTGTCCTGCCGCTTGGCGTTCAGCGCGCTCTCGAGCGAGGCGCGGATGCCGGTGATCACCACCGTGTCGAGGGCCTTGTCGGGGGCGGGGGCGGGCGC
>CBIHMU010000153.1:0-8745 GCA_966211105.1 uncultured Burkholderiales bacterium | reverse complement strand
CGAGCAGCGCCGCATGGAAGGCGAACTCGACAAGACCCGCCTGGCCCGCGACGACCTGCAGCGCCGCCTGGACGACGCGAACCGCAAGCTCGAGGCGTTGAAGGCGATCGAACGCAGCCTGGGCGGACCGCGCTCGGCCCTGGACAAGCCATGAGCGCCGCGCCGGGCCGTCCCAAGCCAGCGGACGAGGGGCTGACATGAGCGGTGGTGCGCGCCTGCTGATCGTCGACGACGACGCCGACCTGCTGAAGCTGCTGCAGATGCGGCTGGAAGCCGCCGGCTACGACGTCACCGCCGTCGGCAGCGCGGAGGCCGCGCTCGCGCAGATGGACGTGCAGCGGCCCGCGCTGGTGCTCAGCGACGTGCAGCTGCCCGGCATGGACGGCCTGGCGCTGTTCAACACGATCCGCGAGCGCCACCCCGCCCTGCCCGTCATCCTGCTGACCGCGCACGGCACCATCCCCGACGCCGTGGCCGCGACCGCGCAGGGCGTCTACACCTACCTGACCAAGCCCTTCGACGGCCGCGCGCTGCTCGACACCATTGCGCAAGCCCTGACCCTCACCGCCGTCCACCAGGACGACAGCCCCGACCAGCACTGGCGCGAGTCCATCGTCAGCCGCTCCAACGTGATGGCCGAGGTGCTGGCCGAGGCCCGGCTGGTCGCCGCCTCGCAGGCGCCGGTGCTGATCCGCGGCGAGAGCGGCAGCGGCAAGGAGCTGCTCGCCCGCGCGATCCACGCGGCCAGCCCGCGCGCCAAGCGGCCCTTCGTCGCCGTCAACTGCGGCGCGATCCCGGAGCCGCTGCTGGAGTCCGAGCTCTTCGGCCACGTCAAGGGCGCCTTCACCGGCGCGCTGGCCAATCACCGCGGCCTGTTCCAGGCCGCCGACGGCGGCACGCTGCTGCTCGACGAGATCGGCGACATGCCGCTGCCGCTGCAGGTGAAGCTGCTGCGGGTGCTGCAGGAGCATCAGGTGCGGCCGGTCGGCGCCAGCGCCTCGGTGCCCATCGACGTCCGCATCCTGTCCGCGACCCACCGCGACCTGGAGGCCGCGCTGGCCGAGGGCCAGTTCCGCGAGGACCTCTACTACCGCCTCAACGTCGTCAGCCTGACGCTGCCCACGCTGGACGAGCGCCGCGAGGACATCCCGCTGCTGGCGCAGCACTTCCTGCAGAAGCTCGCGGCCAAGTACGACAAGCGCGTCAACGGCTTCGCCCCGGAGGCGCTGAAGGCGCTGACCATGGCCACCTGGCCGGGCAACGTGCGCCAGCTCCACAACGTGGTCGAGCAGGTCAGCGCGCTGGCGACCTCGCCGCTGATCCCGCTCTCGCTGGTGCAGCGCGCGCTGCGCCTGCCCAGCATCGAAGTCCTGCCCTACGCCGAGGCGCGACAACGCTTCGAACGCGAGTACCTGGTCGGCCTGCTCAAGCTCACCGACGGCAATGTCGCCGATGCCGCGCGGCTCGCCGATCGCAACCGGACCGAGTTCTACCGCTTGCTGCAGCGCAACGGACTGGACCCCTCGATGTTCCGCGCCGACGGACCTGTCGCTGAATAGCGACAAGAAAAGTCCTTTCAAATCAAGCACTTGGAATAAGCGGCGGCAATCGCGTCGCCCTCCGGCGACAGAAATTCCCGTGTGCGGCACCGCACCAACGACGCAAGTCGTTGATTCATAACGAATTTCCCATGTGGCACAGGCCTTGCAATAGACCTGCCACATGAGAAATATTCACACCCCCTCCTCTCGGGTCCTCATCCAGGCGGCCAGTGCCCGCCTCCAGGCCGGCCAGCGTCGGTGGATGGGGTCGTTCCTCGGACTCGCGGTCGGTGCCGCGCTGCTGGCGACCACCGCCGCGGCGCACGCCTTCGGCTTCGACGAGGTGGCCGAGCGCGCCAAGGCGCTCGCGGCCAAGCCCTACGTCGCGCCGCCGGACACGCTGCCGGCCGAGTTGAAGAACCTCAACTACGACCAGATGCGCGACATCCGCTTCAAGCCGGCGCGCGCGCTGTGGCGCGAGGAGAAGCTGCCCTTCGAGCTGATGTTCTTCCACCTGGGCCACTACCAGACCCAGGCCGTGCGCATCAACGAGATCGTCGGCGGCCAGGCAAGACCTGTCCCCTTCCGGCGCGAGGACTTCGACTACGGCAAGAACAGCCAGCTGTCGCCGCAGAAGTGGGGCGACGTCGGCTACGCCGGCTTCCGCGCGCACTACGCGCTCAACAACGACAAGTACAAGGACGAGCTGGCCGTCTTCCTGGGCGCGAGCTACTTCCGCGTCCTCGGCGCCAACCAGCATTACGGCCTGTCGGCGCGCGGCCTGGCCATCGACACCGTCGGCGGCAAGGGCGAGGAATTCCCGCGCTTCACCGAGTTCTGGATCGAGCGCCCCGCGGCCGACGCCAAGTCGCTGACCGTGCATGCGCTGCTGGACTCGCAGCGCGCCAGCGGCGTCTACAGCTTCGTGATCAAGCCGGGCGCCGAGACGGTGGTCGAGACGCGCGTGCGCCTGTTCATGCGCTCGCCGGTCGCCACGCTGGCGCTGGCGCCGCTGACCAGCATGTACCTGTTCGGCGAGAACCAGCCGCAGAAGGGCGACTTCCGGCCCGAGGTCCACGACAGCGACGGCCTGATGGTCGCGAGCTCGACGGGCGAATGGATCTGGCGTCCGCTGATCAACCCGAACGGCACGCTGACCACCTCGTTCACCCTGCCCGGCGTGAAGGGCTTCGGCCTGATGCAGCGCGACCGCAAGTTCTCCAACTACGAGGACACCGAGGCGCGCTACGAGATGCGCCCCTCCGCCTGGGTCGAGCCGACCAGCGACTGGGGTCCGGGCCGCGTCGAGCTGATGTCGCTGCACACGCCCGACGAGACGCACGACAACATCGTCGCCTACTGGGTGCCCGCCAAGCAGCCGGCCGCCGGCCAGCCGCTGGACTACTCGTACCGCCTGCACCTGCAGGGCGAGCAGCAGCAGCGCCCGCCCGGCGCCTGGGCCGTGCAGTCGCGCACCGGCTACAGCTACGCCAAGCTCGACAAGAACGAGCAGCAGTTCATCGTCGACTTCGAAGGTCCGTCGCTGGCCGCGCTGCCGGCCGGCGCCGAGGTCAAGGCCGTCGCCAGCACCAACGGCAACGGCGAGGTCACCGAGGTCAACGCCTACCCGAACCCGGTCACCGGCGGCTGGCGCATGGCCGTCCGCATCAAGCAGCTCCGCCCCGGTCAGTCGACCGAGCTGCGCGGCTTCCTCCAGACAAAGCAACAGGTCCTCACCGAGACCTGGAGCCTGATTCTTCCTCCCCAGTGAAGGAGCACGACATGACCGCATCCCTGCCCACCGGCACTCTGCCCACTGGTGTCCTGCATCAGGCGGCTTCCGCGCCGGGTCCCGTCGGACCGAGCGCCCCGGCGATCAAGCGCGGCGCGATGGTGCCCCGCGCCTGGGGCCAGCGCCATCCGCCGGTCGACGCCTTGCCCGCCGCCCAGCCGCCCGAGGCCTGGGAAACCGCCGCGCGGAACCGCCGCAATGCGCTCAAGCTGTCCATCCTCGGCGCCACCGCGCTGGCGACCGGCGTGCTCTGGCAGACGCACCGCGGCTGGGCGTCCGATCCGTTCGCCTTCGCGCTGCAGTGCGTGCACCTGGGGCTGTTCGCGCTGCTGTTCGCCTGGGTCAGCGCCGGCTGCGTCACCGCGGTGATGGGCTTCTGGGTCATGCTGCGCGGCGACCGCCACGCCATCAGCATCAAGGACGCCGGCAATGACGCGCTGGGCGCCGACGCGCGCACCGCGCTCGTCATGCCGATCTGCAACGAGGACGTCACCACCGTCTTCGCCGGCCTGCGCGCCAGCTGCGAGTCGCTCGCGGCGGCCGGCGCGCTGCGCCTGTTCGACGTCTACATCCTCTCCGACAGCAGCGACCCCGAGTGCCGCACGCAGGAGCTGGCCGCCTGGGCCGAGCTGCGCGCGCAGTTCGCCGGCCGCGGCCGCATCCACTACCGCTGGCGCCAGCGCCGGGTGAAGAAGAAGGCCGGCAACGTCGCCGACTTCTGCCGCCGCTGGGGCCGCAACTACCGCTACATGGTGGTGCTGGACGCCGACAGCGTCATGAGCGGCGACTGCCTGCTGGGCCTGGTCCGTCTGATGGAAAAGCATCCGCGCGCCGGCATCCTGCAGGCCGCCAACCAGGTCTGCGGCCACGACACGCCGCACGCCCGCGCGCAGCAGTTCGCCAGCCGCGTGACCGGTCGCCTGTTCGCCGCCGGCATGCAGTTCTGGCAGCTGGGCGAGGCCCACTACTGGGGCCACAACGCGATCATCCGCGTCGAGCCCTTCATGAAGCATTGCGCCCTGGCCCCGCTGCGCGGCAAGGACATCATGTCCCACGACTTCGTCGAGGCCGCGCTGATGCGCCGCGCCGGTTACCAGGTGTGGCTGGTGGCCGACCTGCCGGGCAGCTATGAGCAACAGCCGCCGCATCTGCTGGCCGAGCTGCAACGCGACCGCCGCTGGTGCCAGGGCAACATCCAGAACGCCGGCCTGATCGCCGAACCGGGTCTGCACGGCGTCCACCGCGCGATGCTGGTCACCGGCGCCCTGTCCTACCTGGCCGCGCCGCTGTGGCTGCTGTACGTGGGCCTGGGCGTGCTGCTCTGGAACGTCGGCGGCAGCGAGGCCTTCCAGCCCTTCCTGGAAGACGGCTCGCTGGCCCCGGGCGTGGCCGCGCTGTGGTTCGGCACGATCGGCATGCTGGTGCTGCCGCGCCTGCTGTCGGTGGCCGCGCTGATCCTGCGCGGCGAGCAGTCGCAGTACGGCGGCTCGCTGAAGCTGGTGGCCTCCTGCGCCGCCGAGGCCGGCATGTCGCTGCTGCAGGCGCCGCTGCGGATGGTCGCCCACTCGATCTTCTGCGTGGTCGCGCTGACGGGCATCTCGCTGGACTGGAAGTCGCCCCCGCGGGCCGCCGAGGACGTGTCCTGGCGCGAGGCCTTCGCCGCCTACGGCCGCATCAGCCTGGTGACGCTGGCCATCACCGCGGTGATCGGCGCGCTCAGCCCGTCGACGCTGATCTGGATCGCGCCGATCGCCCTGCCGCTGCTGCTGGCCGCGCCGATCACGGTGCTGTCGAGCCGGGCCAGCCTGGGCGAGCGCATGCGTGGTGCCGGTCTGCTGGTGATTCCGGAAGAAAGCCTGACGCCGACGGTGCTGCGCAATGCGTGGGCCTATGGTCGCCAGGAGCGTCACCTCCCCGGCTTCGCCGACCTGCTGGCGAGCCGCCGCCTGACCGCGCTGGCGGCCGAGGCGATGGGTCGCCGCGATGTGGGCACGGGCCAGCGCGCCGAAGTGCGTGCCCGTCGACTGCATGAGCTGCAGGCGCAGCCGGGCGTCGTCGACGCGATGAGCAATGCCGACCGGATGCGCTTCCTGAGCGAGCCGCATCACCTGCTGCGCCTGGCGCAGCCGCTGCGTCCGTCGACACTCACCGAGGTCCGTCCGGACCTGCGACTGGCGGCCTGATCGACGAACGACGAAACGCCCCATCGGCCCGGGCGCCCGCCGACGAGTCATGGCGAAGGCGCGGCGCCCGGGACCGGTGGACGTGCGGCGACCGCAGCGCTCACCTCAAGAAGGTTTCAGCACTTCCACCGTCGGACTCCCTCTCCCGCTTGCGGGAGAGTGCGGGGGTGAGGGGCGCGCGCAGCGCGCGGGGTCCGGGCAGTCAAGCAGCACAGAGCGCTGACTTCGTCCCCCCGCTACATCGGATCCTTGTCATAGGTCCTGACCTCCTCCGGCAACCGGACCCAGCCGTGCATGCGGCAGGTATAGACCGAGTCCTGAGGCGGCGGAAAAGACGGATCCCCGAATCCCCCGACCGCCACGCCGACCGAGCCCTCCACCCCCTCCTCGGTGTGGAACACGTTGCTCCCGCACACCGGGCAGAAGTGGAAGCGGAACCGCGCGCCCTGGTCGCCGGCGCGGACGAACTCGGTCGCGATGCCGACCACCTCGTAGGGTTCTGCGAAGGCCGCCAGCGTCGCGAAGACGCTGCCGGTGCGGCGCTGGCACGCCAGGCAATGGCAGAGGCCGGTTCCCAGCGGCTCTCCCTGCACGACGATCTTCAATTGGCCGCAACTGCAAGAAGCGGTACGTGAAGCCATGCGATCACCTCCCTGGAAATCGTCAGTGGAGCGGCCATGCTAAGCGCTCGGTGGATGCGCTGGCTACAACTCTGAGACTTCGTTGCCACAGGGACATGATCGCGCGTCCCTGGAGCAAGGGATGCGGCCGGCCTCACGCCGGGAACGGCAGGCGCCGGATCCGCGTGTGCCCGTCAGCGCCGCCCTCGCAGGCGCGGTCCCGCTACTGCGGCTGCCGGTAGACCAGCACCTTGAGCGCGCGTTCCTCCGACACATCGGCGAAGGCCTCGGGATTGGCGACGCGCTCGATGAATCCGAGTTCCGGCGCTTCCGCGGCGATCGTCTCCCGCAGGAAACCGGTGCCCAGCTTGGGCGTGTTCAGGCACACGAGCGCATGGCCGCCGGGCGCGAGCAGCTCGGGCAGCTTGCGGGCGAGGCGCGCGTAGTCCTTGGCCGCGACGAAGCTGCCCTTCTGGTAGCTCGGCGGGTCGAGCACCACGAGGTCGTAGGGCGCGCCGCGGCGGATCTTTCCCCACGAGTTGAAGATGTCGTGCGCGTGGAAGGCGACGTGGTCCTGCACGCCGTTGAGCTGGTGGTTGCGCCGCCCGGTCGAGAGCGGTCCGCGCGCCATGTCGTAGTTCTCCACGGCGCCGGCGCCCGCGTGCCGCGCGACGACCGAGAAGGCGCAGGTGTAGGCGAAGAGGTTGAGCACCGAGCCGCCGGGATGCGCCTGCGCCCAGCGCCGCACCCAGCGGCGGCCTTCGGCCATGTCGAGGAAGAAACCGTGGTTCTGGCCGTGCGGCAGGTTGACGTGGAAGCGCACGCCGTCCTCCTCGACGACATGCTCGTCGGGCAGCGCGCCCGCCATCAGGCGGTTGGTGGGGCGGTTCTCGTCGCGGTGCTGGAAGAGCCAGTTCAAGGGCTCGCCCGGCGCGATCACGGCCCAGCGCGCGGCGAGGGCCTCGCCGATGCGGGCCAGTTCCTCGTCCGTGACCGGCGCGAAGCTGGTCAGCAGGAAAACCGGCGGATAGGCGTCCAGCGCCCACTGCTCGCAACCGGGAAACCGGCCGCCGCGGCCGTGGAAGACGCGGCAGGCGTCGGTGGGCCGCGCGAGGGCGGCGATGGCGTCGAGGAGCGCTTGCATGGGGGGATGGGGGGAAGGGGCGTCAGTGTAGACAGCCCTCGCGAGGTTCCTCGACGCCAAGGTGTATCGCATCCCCCCTCAAGCGGGATTGGTTTCCTTTGACGGCCAGATACAGTCCTGCCATCCACAAGAACAAGCGATTCCAGGGAGAGCGCCATGCCAAGTCAGGCGCAGAAGCACGCGCAGCCGTCGGACGTCCAGGTCCTGCTGCGGAAGGCGGCGATCGCCGTCGCGCTGACCTTGCCGGCCATCGCCGCGCAGGCGCAGCAGGTCTACAAATGGGTGGATGCCGAGGGCCGCGTCCAGTACTCGGAGCGCAAGCCGACCGAGCCCGGCGCCGCAGCCCGCGCCACCGAACTCAAGCCGCCTCCGCTCCCCCAGCCGCCGCCACCCCCGGTGCCCCGGCCGCTGCGGCCCATGCCGCCGCCGCTGCCGACACCGACGCCGCCGGCGAACACGGACCGGCCCCACGCCGTGTTCCCACAACCGCCCCAGGGCGGGAACGATCCGCCGCCCGCCTTGTCCCGCGGCCTGAACCGCGAGACGGACGCCTACAAGTGCGCGCTCGCCAGAGACATCCTGAATGGCTCGGTCCGCCGCGTGTTCGGCGGCCCGATGGACGACAACGATCGCCAGATCGCGAGAGGCGACATCCGCCTGTTCTGCAAGTGAGGCTGGGCCGTGGCAATGCGCTCAAGTCGCTGCCGTCGGCCAGCGGCGCCGACCGGGCCGCCCAGGCGCGCCGGGCCGACCGGGCCGGCCGCCGACATCGATCGCCACGCCCGTTGACGAAGCTTTACCGACGCCGCATCAACGGCAGCACATGACGCGGCGATGCTGTGGGCTCCACTTCAGCGGAGTTCCCATGAAAGCAGTCCTGATCGCCATGACCGGCGCCGTGATCGCGACCCTGGCCCTCAGCGCCCTGCCCGCGCAGGCCCAGAGCGGCAAGGCCGCCCAGAAGCTCGAGGACCGGTTCGCCGCCGCGGACACGGACCACGACGGCAAGCTCACCAAGGCCGAAGCCCAGGCCGGCATGCCCCGCCTGGCCAAGCACTTCGACGAGGTCGACGCGCAGAAGACCGGCTCGGTCACGCTCGACCAGGTCAAGCAGTACATGGCCACCCAGATGAAGGACCGCAAGAAGTAAGGCGGAAACCAGGGCTGGAACCAGGGCGGGAAGCAAGGCGGGAAGCCAAGCGGTCCCTGGCAACGACTGGCCCCCTCGCGGCGCCCCGCCTTCACCGGCGTGGGCGCCGCGCCACATCCGGGCCGGCATTCCGCTCGTGGACATCACCCGGTCCTCCCCCATCCCCAGCAGCCGCTTTGGGGGATGGACGGACATCGCTCCCTCCTTGAGGTGGGTCCGGGCCGGCCACGACGGCATGGACGAGTGGGAACCCCACACATCCACGCCATCGGCGACCCGGCCCGCCCCCGCCGGGCATGTCTCAGGCGCGAAATC
>CBIHMU010000152.1:0-8796 GCA_966211105.1 uncultured Burkholderiales bacterium | reverse complement strand
CCGCCCTCCCCACCCGCTCCCCGCCTCCATCAACGAGGGAACGGCCAACAGCGACTTCACGCTCAGCCCCGACGGTCGTCATGCCGTGTGGTGGAGCAATCGCGCCGGCAGCGAGGGTGGCGCCGATCTCTACCTGGCCGAACGCGTCGGCGAGGACTTCGGCCCCGCGCTGCGCTTGCCGGCGCCGGTCAACGGCGCCGGCTTCGAATTCACGCCGTCGATCACCGCGGACGGACGCTGGTTGCTGTTCGCGTCGACACGCGCGGCGCCGGACTCGGCGCCCGGGCTCTCGCAGGTCTACCGCGTGAGCTGGCCGGCGCTGCTGGAGGCGCTCGGTCCCGAGGCGCAAGCCTTCAGCCGAGCGGCGCTGGAGACGCAGGTCAGCGCCCTGTGGCAGTCCTTCGCCCATGCGGCGGGACAACCCGCGGACACGGCGCGAATGAGCGCGTTGATGCACCCGGACGCGCGGATCTGGGCTCAGCAGCTCCATGCACAGGCCAGCCAGCTGCAGGTGCGCGGCTGGTCCGCCGAGGCGTTCATCGCCGCCATCGGCAAGCCGAGCGCGCGCGCCCTGCATGAATGCGAGATCCACAGGGCACTGCGTCGATATGCGGGACACGCCGAAGTGCACAGCGTGGTCGAATCGCGCCGCGATCCGGCGCAAGCCGCGCCGGACTACGTCGGCGTGAACAGCACGCAGTGGCAACTGGGGCCCCAGGGCTGGCAGTTGTTGTCGCTGCACTATGCGCTGGAGTTGCCGGGGACGCCGCTGCCGGTGAACGGCGGACAAAGTGGCAAGTGCGTGGGATAGAACGCGTCGCGCCCCCTGCTCAACGCATTCCGGAGATGACCCCGGGCCTGTCCGTCGACGACAGCCCACGCCTCGTCGCGAGCGATCAGCAGGGTCAGGACTTGCCTGCCCGCGCCTCATACAGGTTGATGAGCCGGGAAACTTGACACTCCGGCGTCGACGGCAAGTCCGGAATCGATAACTGGCTATCCACCGTCGCAATTTCATCACTGGCATCCCACTTGCGTGGACGTCCCCTTTCATAAGACGAGAAAGAGGGACGCCATGAAAGAAGAGGTGAAGCCGGACACGTCGATACCGAAGCTGGGCGCCCTGGGGGCGCTGCTGCTGATCGGGATGGCGTCCCTCTGGTGTGCCGGACAGTTCCTCGATCCCGAGACTTTCGTCCTTGCCGGTCAGAGCCCCGCCCTGCCAGCCGGGGTGGCGGCGAACAGCGTCAAGCTCACCCGGACCTCGACGGTGTGGGGCATCATCGCGGGCGGCCTCGCGAGCGCTCTGGTGATCGTGACGGCTTACGAGTTCATCAAACTCGGCGTTCAGCATGCGGTCTGGTTGACGACCAAACGTCCGAAGATCGAGAAGTTCTTCGGCAAGGGCGCCTCCGAACGTCCCGAGGATGCGGAGATCATTGCGCAGACCGACCCGCTGAAGAAGATGCTCCGGGGATTGGTGGACGACACCGATGCCGCCCTGGAACGCGCCCCGCACCACCGGCTGTTCAAGGCCCGGCACTGGGTCAATCGATACGACGTGGAAGCCGGTCGCGCCATCCTGAAGCTGTTTCGCAAGGAGGGGCTTGCCGCGCCGCAACTCAAGCCGGTGGACGACGACCGCGACCAGAAGCCGGAGACGGCGCCCTTCAAGATGATGCTCGGTCTGGGCTTCACCAAGGAAGCGGAGCTGCTGCGGCGGCAGTTCTCCGGATGGCTACGCGTCGAGATGACGCCGATCGGCGACGCCCTCTCGATCCGCACCAGCCTGCTGCCGGGGAACTGGCAGTCGCGCCTGGTCGGCGTGGCGGGATCGGACCCGGCGTTCACCACGCTGCATCCTCGCAACTGGAGTGTGCAGCGGTGGCTGGAGTCCCCGGAGACTTCCCGCGACTACGGCGTGATCGTTCGACACGCCAGCGACACCGGCAGCGGATCCGGTGCCTGCGTCTATTTCTGGATCGGCGGCTTCACCGATCGCGGAACCGCCGCGGCGGGACGGTATCTCGCGGAACACTGGGAAGCCCTGCACAGGCGGTTCGTGGCGCCGAGGAATGCGGCCAATCCGTATGGCGACTTCCTGATCGTGATCGAGGGGGCCAGCCAGGACAAGGACCGGAAAGAGAACGCCGCATGGACGCTGGTCGCGGGCTTTGAAGTGCAGCCCGCGGATGTGGTGCTCAAGGCGGAGACGAAGTGGTCGTCGAAATAGCAACCGGGCGTCGCTGCGCTGAAGCCGTCGCGCGCATGCGACGCAGGACAACGCTGATCCGGGCCGGCGAGGCGCACAAACAGGTCGCTAGCGGGTTGCCCGTCTCACTTCCTTCCCTTATCGCTCAGCGCCGCGTAGCCGACTTCCATGGCCAGCGCAATGACGCACAGCACGGGCTTGCCGATGACGACTGCCAGGATGAACAACAGCGTGGCGCTGCTGTGAACGAGGATGGCGGAAGTTTTCATGAAGGGACGTCTGCGCCGTGGGGGAGAATTTCCCCGCCCATCGGAGGAGCCCATGATATTGAACAAGACCTTCCACCGCCTGGCCTCGCTCGGCCTGCTGGTGGGATTCGCGACCGCGTCGTTCGCCCTGACCACCCGCGAGGACCAGTTCACCTGTCCCATCGGCGGTGAACCGTTCAAGCAGTTGATGGCCGGCTCCGGCACGGCCTTCGGCAGCGACCTCGACACCCGCCCCTATGGCGCCATCGAATCCCCCTGGCCGCTGCCGGTCTGCCCGGGCAATGGCTTCGTCATCTTCAAACACGACTTCACGCCCGAGGAACTGACCAAGCTCACCGCCATTGTCGAGTCCGACGACTACCGCCAACGCGTGCGCACCGAGCCGCCCTACGCGCGCGCTGCCTTCCTCATGACCGTTGTCGGCGCCGAGCACCGGCCGCTCGCCTTCACGCTGCTCAAGGCGACCTGGCAGAGCTACGGCGAAGAACAGGCCAATCGTTATCGCGCACAGATCATCGAGCACCTCGATCAGGCGCCGAAGGACAAGCCCGAGGCGGCCCTCAACGACCAGCTGATCGCCGGCGAAATGGAACGCCGCATGGGTCGATTCGACGACGCGCGACGTCGCTTCCAATCGGTCGTGATCGAGCCGGGCGCGCGCGCAGAGATGCTCAAACGCATCGTCGCGTACCAGTTGCGGCTCATCGCCGCCAAGGACACGCAGTCGCACAGGGTGCCCACGACCGACAACCCCGAGGCCGAGTCCCAGGCGCCCGCGGAGCGGCGCGTCATCCACTGACGGGCGATGCACCAAGGTCGACTCGGCCGCATCGTTTCGATGGGAGAAACGGGTGACGACGCCTTCCCGCAAGCGGCATCGGCGACGTCGCACCAATGACCAGGCTCAACACCGCTCTCTGGACCCCTCATCCCGGCGTCGTCAATCGCTTCTCCGGGCAGAACGACGGCCCCTACGCCGAGCTGGTCCTCGGTGATCAAGCCGGCCTGACGCAGTTCGGCGCGCGGTGAAAGGAACAGTCCACTACCCGGACCACGGCGTCGTCCTGCATCACGACGGCAACGAACGCCGCTTCACCAGCGGCGATGGCACGCCGATCGAGCGCGAACAGGCATGATCAAGGCTCTCCACCTGGATTGAACCACCCATGCGCCTGAAGCACATGCAGTTCTACGGCCGATTCGACGCGCGGTGCGACGTCGCGGGTTTCAGCATTGCGCGGATGCTGGCCCTCAAGCCCGGGCATGAGGTGGAGCCGCACGAGCACGAGGACGGGCACTTCATCGTGGTGATGGAGGGGCACTACCGCAGCAGTGCCCGCGGCGTGACCGCGCTGCTGGGGCCGGGCGATGTGCTGTGGAACCCGCCGGGTACCCGGCATGCCGACACCTTCGCGGACTCTGGCAACCGACGATTCCTGGCGCTGAGCGTGAAGGCCGGTCTGGCACAGACGCTCGGCCTGGACGATGGCGGCGCGCGACGGCTGCTGGGTGCGCCTCAGCAGGCCGCGCTGGGTCTGGCGATGCGACCCCTGTCCTCGGACCTGGGGGCGCTGCTGGACGCCGAAGAGGCTTGCCAGCGCCTGTGCCTCCTCACACGCGCCGTGCCTGGGCGGGGCGAAGCCGCCGCACAGGAAAGCCGCGATGCCCGCGAGCCCCTCTGGCTGCGGCGTTGCATGGAGCAGCTGCTGGAGGAATGCGAACAGCCGCTGCGGCTATCCGACCTCGCTGAGGCCGCGGGCGTTCATCCGGTGTCCCTCGCGAGGGCTTTCCGGCGCCACTACGGGATCTCGCCGGGGCAATTGCAGCGTCGCGCCCAGCTGAACCGGGCAGCGCAGTGCCTGAGAGCCGGGCAGTCGATCGCCGAGGTCGCGATGCAACTGGGTTTCGCGGACCAGAGCCATTTCACGCGGCTGTTCCGAGCGGAATACCGCTGCACGCCGGCCGCGTGGCGAGCCGGGTTCAAAACGTTCTAGACGCCGCGCCGCAGCGCCGGGGAACATGGGCGGCATGAACAGCCCCCAACGTTTCCGCTTCATGACCGGCACCCGACTGCGGCGTCAGGTCTTTCCTCTCGCACTCGCAGCGCTCCTGAGCGCATGCGCAGCGCGCCAACCGACGCCCGCGGAGGCTGAGCTTCTCGCACAAGACCGCGCCGCGCTGGAGGCCCTGCCCGGAGCGACCAGCGTGCTGCTGCAGCACCATGGTCGTGCGGTGGTCGAGTTGTACGCCCGTGGCGCGGATCTCCAGACGCTGCACGACACGCGCTCCGTCGGCAAGTCCGTCACCGGTCTTCTGGTGGCAGCGGCCGTGCAGGACGGGCTGCTGCGGCGCGATACGCCCGTCTTCGCCGAGTTCGCGGACATGCAGCCTCTCGCGAACGACGGCCCCGTCAAGCGCGGCATCGTCGTGGAGGACCTGCTCACCATGTCGTCCGCGCTCGACTGCGACGACAGCCAGCCTGACAGTCCCGGCAACGAAGAGAACATGTACCCGCAGCAACGCTGGTTGCGCTGGGCGGCCGACCTGCCCACGCGCACGGTGGCGCGCGACGCGCAAGGTTTCGCGCCCTTCGCGTATTGCACGGCGGGCGCGTTCCTGCTGGGTCAGGTGCTGGAACGTCGCGCGCCGGGCGGTCTGGAAGCCTATGCGCAACGGCGGCTTTTCGCGCCGATCGGCATCGCGACATGGCAATGGTCGCGCTCACCCAGCGGCGAGACGATGACCGGCGGCGGCCTTCGCCTGCGCACCCGCGATTGGAGCGCGCTGGCGCAGTTGCTGCTTCGTCGAGGCACCGGGCCGGACGGCCAAGTGCTGGCGCCCGAGCAGGTCGACGCACTGCTGACCGTGCGGCGCTCGCCGCCGTCCGGCATGGAATACGGCGAACTCCTCTGGCGGCGTGACTACGAGCTGCGATGCGGTCGCGTGAGCGGCTGGTTGATGTCGGGCAACGGCGGCAACCACGTGTTGATCCTGCCGACGCTCGACGCGGTCGCCGTGCTGACGCGCACCCACTACAACCAGCGCGGCATGCATCAGCAGAGCGCTGATTTCCTGACCGCTTTGCTGGAACGGCATTTGTGCGCGGCACCGCCACAACGCTGAGCCGCTGCTGGGTCTTGGCCTCGCCTTGTCAATCGACGCTGGAACGAATGGCAACGCCTCAAAGCCGCTGACGCTCGCGCTTTGGGCGTGATGCGCCTGCGCGGGATCTTGTCCGAAGGCGATCAACGATCGCCATCGCCTCGCGCCCTCGACCTCTCGCGCTCAAGAAACGACCTTCCTCAGATCCTCATCCACCGCGCGCTCCACCACACCGAGCATCCCCAGCCCTTCGCGCAGCGACTCCTTCACCGCATTGGCCACGTGCTTGGCCGGATCGCTCTCTGCGCTGTTGTCGGCGAGCATCGCCAGCATCGACGCGCCGCTCACCAGCAGTGCGCGCAGATTCGCGAGCGCCGAGCCCGTCGTCAGATCCGCGCGCAGGCAGATCGCATCGGAGCCCAGCCGCGGGCCAAAGATCTGCGGCTCGGTCATGCCCCAGCCGTGCTGCAGGCTGATCAGCGTCTGCTGATCGCAGCCCGCCAGAGGATGCCGCAAGCGCAGCGGCTTGTCGGACTCGTCGATGCGTGCTTGTTGGAAACTTGCCATGTCGTACTACCTCGATCAAGGTTGGAAGCCACCGGCTCCGACGTTGAAGGCGACATGCCTTCGGATCGACCGGAGAGGTGGGCGAGATGTTCAACCACGGCAGACTCAACGTGAGGCCGTCCTCGCGGATAGGCCCATCTCGCCCATGACCAGATGATCAGGAGCCAGACACCAGTCCTAGAACCGGCGTCGAAGTCTGTGGCGGGTTGAATCACCGGGGTCCATGCTGCGGCCAATCGGGACTTCATTCTTTGATCCATATCAAAGACTTCCGGCCATTCCTCCATTAGAGGGAATGAGGGGGATGGCATCCCCCATGAGGGTCAGGCCTTGCTCGGCGCCGGCCGTTGGATCAACTAAGCCCGGACCCGGAGTCGCGCAAAACTCGCCACCGCTGCCAGCCCCGCGGTCACGCCGCCCAGCGCCAGGGCGACGGTCGGACCGTCGCGCAGGCCGGCCAGATGGAAGCACAAGGCGACCAGCGCGGCGCCGCTGGCCTGTCCGAGCAACCGCACCACCCCGATGACGCCGCTGGCGCCGCCGCTGCGGTGCGGAGGCGCGCTGGACATCAGTGCCGTCAGGTTGGGTGCCTGGAAGAAGCCGAAGCCCGCACCGCACAGCGCCATCCACAGCACCAGCATCGGCAGTGAGGGATGGTGGGACTGCAGCGCCAACCCGCACATGCCGACTGCCAGGACCGCCAGGCCGATGCCGCCCAACAACCCGGGCGCATGCCGGTCCGACATCCGGCCGGCCAGCGGCGCGGTGATCGCGACGACCACTGGCCACGACGTCATGAGGTAGCCGGCGTTGGCGGCGTCGCGGTGCAGGACCTGCTCGAAGTAGAACGGCAACGATACAAAGGCCAGGCCCTGGGTCGCGAAGGCGCAGACCGCGGTCACCGCGGACAGCGCGAACATGGGTCTGCGCAGCAGGTCCACCGGCAGCATGGGCGTGGCGTGGCCGCGCTGGCGATGCAGCAGGAGCGCGCCGGCGGCGATCGTCAGCACGACCGCGGGCAGCACCTGCGTCCAGGCGGCCAACTGCGCCATGGAGCCCAGTGCAAAGATCAGGGCCGCAAAGCTGGTGGCCGTCAGGACGGCGGTGCCCACGTCGAAGCCGTGCGGGCGGGGTGGGCTGCTCGGCAATGTCGGCCAGGCACAGGCGATCGCCAGCAGGCCCAGGGGGACGTTGATGCCGAAAAGCCAGGGCCAACTGGCTGTGGACAGCAACACCGAGGCCACCGTCGGCCCAACCACGAAGCCGATGCTCCCCACCAGCGCATTGAGGCCGACGCCGCGGCCAAGTCTGGTTGGTGGGTAGATCTGCCGGATCAGCGCGATGTTCACGCTCATCATCGCGCCCGCGCCTATGCCCTGGAAGGCGCGCGCGGCGGCGAGCAGCTCGACGCTGGTCGCGGCCATGCACAGCCCCGACGCGACGGTGAACAGCACCAGCCCGCCGAGAAAGACTCGCCGCGGGCCGATGCCATCGCCGAGCGCGGCGAAGGGCAGCATCGTGGCGACGACGGCGAGCTGGTAGGCATTGATGACCCAGATGGCGTCCGCGGCATGCGATTGCAGGTCGGCGGCGATGGTCGGCAGCGCGACGTTGGCAATGGCCGTGTCCAGCGTGGAAAGCATGACGCCCAGCAGGACTGCGAGCAGCGCGCTGCGTGCGCGAGGGTCAAGGCCTTGTATTTCTCGTTGCTGATCGTCGAGTGACATCGCGGACTGCTGCTCAGAAGGTGGGGATGAGGCGTGCCCACGGAGCGTCGGCGTATGCCACCCCGGATGGACCTCGCCCGATCATCGGACAACACCTTGGCGCAAGATTCCGGAGGACGCACGGCGATAGGGTCGGGAGCCACGACGACACCCGAACAGAGGGCGAAGCACGCCGAAGAGCGCACAAAACCAGCGTGCAAGCGCCGCTGCAGGTCAAGCAGTCACGCCGAACTCATGTGCGCACATCACTGCCGCCGTGCAGTGAACAGCGGTTCATAAGCTCGGCAAAATGTTACAATCCGGGTCTACTCAAGACGCATTGGCACCGTATGCTTCCCAGTCAGCCGTGTTCTTGAAAGAGGTCGCAAGGCTCACAACGCCATAGCGGCGACGCGCATCCTTGGGTGCGAACTTGGCGACGATAGCTTCACGGTCCAGTAGCGGGTTGATGACAGAAGTGTCCCGACGGCAACCGCGTTGCGTTCAAGGCCGAACTTCGTCAAGCCATTGAAGAGCTTTTGCACCGACGTCACAAGGATCTGCTCGCTTGTGAGAAACGCCTCAGGCAGATCTGGTTCTGCCTGACACGTTGCAATGCCGAACTGACGAGCCTGCTCACACGTTTGTTCGATGAGGTAGTTGTTCGGGCACAAGTAGACGGCCGGACCTTTTCCTTCGTTCAGGCGGGCCTGCAGCATAAGCAGCCCGACTAGCGTCTTACCTTGGCCAGTGTGCAGCTTGATGATGACGTCGCGCTGACCGCGTCCATTCGCATTCCACTCTCGAAGAATCGCATCCTGAGACGGCCGTAGCGGCCCTTTGTCGCTCGCCCGGTCCAGCCCTTTGTAGAGTTCGATCGGGTCCGATTGAAGCCTCCTCGAAATCTTGATCCAGCCGGGAGTAGAGAATCCAAACCCAT
>CBIHMU010000151.1:0-8869 GCA_966211105.1 uncultured Burkholderiales bacterium | reverse complement strand
GGCCTGGACCTCGAGCCCGCTGACGATGCCCGCGCCGACCGGCTTCCGCGCGGTGGAGCTGACCATCACGCGCGGTCTCGGCCTGGCCTGCAGCGGCGAGGACCTGGTGCTGAACCAGCCGCTGCGCTGCGTGCTGGCCGATGTGCCGGTGGTCGCGCCGCCGGGCTTCTTCATCGACGGCAGCGGCGTCGAGTCGGGCACCGAGGGCGCCCCCCCGACGCTGCACGCGCGCAGGATCGGCGCCGCGCTGGGCGCGCTGGAAGCCGCCTCGCTCGCGACGCTGCCGGCGATCGGCGTGCTGGTGCTGCAGCCGGTGACGGCGGACCGCTCCAGCGCCGATCCGATGGATCCCTGCGAGCGCAGCGCCTGCGACGAAGGCACCTACGGCGATGCCGCCGCCTTCGAGGACTGGCGGCTGGGCGACGGCGCGCGACTGCTCTGGTACGTCTGGCCCGGCGAATGGCGCGGCCTGCCCGCCGTGCCCGCCGTGCAGCTGCGCAATGCGCTCGCGTGGACCGTGTTCCAGGCGGAGGACGCCTTGCCCGAGGGCCAGGTCTTGCCCTGGGAGGAATTCGGTCTCCCGATCGCGCTCCTCGCGCTCGACGGCGTGACGCGCGAGCCGCTGTGGCTGGATCTGGCGAGCGTCGTGCGGCGCGGCGGCAACGGCCGCGATTCGCGCCTCGCCTACACGGACGGCGCGCTGATCGCCGGCGCCCGCAAGCCGGCGCTCTGGCAGGCGCGCATCGAGCAACTGGCCGAGCAGGTCGCCGCCGCCGGCGAACCCGCGCCGCTGCCCGAGACCCTCAACGACGCCTTCGGCCGCTACCTGCCGCCGGTGGGCCTGCTGCCGCGCAACGCCTTCGATCCGGCGACGCTCAAGAGCGGCTTCTTCCCCGTCGGCTTCGACCTCGACGCCGTGCCGGTGCCGGTGGAGCAGCTCGACCTGGCCGTGCGCGCGAGCGCGTCGCTGGCGCCGCTCTCGATCGCCGCGCCCGAGGCGGTGCGGCTGCTCGTGCCGGTGCCGCTGGGGTCCTGGGAGCCGCGCCTGCTGCACAAGGAGATCGTCGACCCGCTGTTCCAGCAGACGCTCGACGAGAACCTGCTGCGCCGCGCCCGCACGCTGGGCCTGCGCCAGGGCCTGCGCAACAAGGCGGCGATGCTGTCGCACGCGCTCGACGGCACCTCGCCGGTGGTGCCGCCGTTCAAGAGCGATCCGGATGCGGTCGAGACCGAGTCGCTCAGCCCCTGGGGCGAGCCCCCGCCCGGCGGCGGTCATCGCAGCGACCTCCGCGCCGGCCTGCACCAGCACTTCTTCGATGGCGCCAATCCGCCCTTCGCCGTGCAGACCGGCGAATCGCTGTTCTGCTGGGTCTGCCTCGATCCCGACCATCCGCCGCGCACGCTGATGCTGCAATGGCACACCGAGGGCAACTGGGATCACCGCGCCTACTGGGGCGAGGACCTGATCGGCTGGGGCTCGCCGGTCGGATCGGCCGCGCACTTCCGCGCCGGCGACCTGCCGACGCCCGGCCAGTGGGTGATGCTCACCGTGCCCGCGTCCGCGCTGGGCCTGGCGGCGAAGAACCTGGACGGCATGGCCTTCGCGCTCTTCGACGGCCGCGCGGCCTACGGCCTGACCGGCGCGCGCACGCCGCAGGTGTGGCGCAAGTGGTTCTGCAACTTCCTGCCGCCCGGCGCCCGTGTCCAGGGCGAGGAGCCCTGGGACCTGCTCACCGCCAACGACCTGTGGACCCCGTTCGAGCCGCACGACGGCGTCGTGCCCAGCCTGCCGCAGTTGCAGTCCCAGGACGGCGGCGACATCTTCAATCCCGGCGCCGGATCGGCGTCCGCGCTCGCGGTGCCGACCAGCGGTTTCAACCTCGCCTATCCGCCGACCTCGGGCTGGCGAGGCCACACGCTGATGAACAAGGACGGCTCGCCGATCACGGTCATCGAGAAGGGCGCCGCCGACACGGTCACGACCTGGCTCTACCTGGACGAGTTGAATCCGCCGCGCTCGCTGTGGATCGGCGTCTACGGCCGCGGCCTGAGGGCGGACAACACGCCGACGTCCAGCATCCAGATCAAGTTCGCCTACTGGGGCGAGAACCGCTTCGCCGAGCTGCGCAAGGCGATCCCCGGCCTGGAGACGCTGCAGGCGCAGTCGGTGCGGGGCGGTGCGCTGCCGCGCTCGGGCAGCTGGGTGGAACTGCCGCTGGCGCTGCCCGACAGCAACGTCGTCGGCGAAGGCGGCGCTCGGATGTCGGTGTTCGGCATCGTCGTCATGGCCTTCGACGGCACGCTGGCCTTCAGCGACCTGCGGCGCAGGCCGGCCGCGGCCGGCGCAGCGCCGGAGCTGATGTGGCCCAAGCAGGTCAGCGACGATCCCCGGCCGACCACCGTACCGCTCTACAACCCACTGCTCAACGCGCCGCTGCAGCCGCAGCACAACCTCGGCGTGCTGACGCCGACGCCGTCGTCGCGCATCGGCACCGTGCGCGTCTACACCGAGCTGGTCGCCGATCCGCTGATCCAGCGGCTGTCCGGCCACGAGCAGTCACAGCTGCTGCTGCGCGGACTGGAGGGCTTCGCCGACTACCTGCGCCGGCGCATCGACCGCGCGGACGACATCACCGACTTCGGCTTCGCACACATGCAGGTCGACATGCACCGCATCCGCCAGCTGACGATGAGCGCCAGCGACGCGGGCCGGCTCGCCGTCTCGCCGACGCTGGCGGCGCTGGCCACCAGCGAAAGCGCGCTGGTCGTGCAGCAGCAGATCCAGGCGTACATCGGCAAGGTCAAGGCCACGGCGACCGCGCCGGCGCCCGCCGGCGTGCCCAAGGGCACGGCGGGCATCGCGGCGGCGGCGGGCTTCAGCGCCACCGCCGCGGCGACCGCGGCCGCGATCAACGCGGCGGCCAACGATCGCGTGGCCACGACGGCGCAGTCGAGTGCCGGGCTCAACGCCGGCCTGCGTGCCGACCTCACTGCCAACGCCAACTTCAATGCGCAGGTCAACGCCCAGGCCAACGCGCAACTGAAGTCGCAGGCCAACGCCCCACTCAATGCCCGCATCGATGCGCGCGCGCAGGTCGAGGCCGTGCTGATCAAGCCGCCCAAGGCGCCGCCGCCGATCGTCTATGCCAATCCGGTGGTGGGGCTGTCGGAGATCCGCACCACGGCGATCGCCGAGCGGCTGAAGAACCCGCCCTCGCCCGAGGCGCGCAACTACGCGCTGGCCAACCGGCAGCGCACGGTGATGTCGTTGCTCGGGCTGCTGGAGTCCTTCGCCGCCGAGGACAGCGGCGAGTTGCCCGCGCTGTTCCAGGACTTCCAGATCCCGGGGCTGGCGAACGATCCCTTCCTGGCCAACACGAACGCGCAACAGCGGCCGCTGACGGACTTCCGCAACAACCCGGCGCTGCAGGCCGCGCTGGCCAAGCCGCCGACCGGATCGGACGCGGCGCTGGACGAAGCCACGCTGTTCACGCAGGCGGTGAGCCTGTCCGACATCACCATCGCGGTCCTGCGCCAGCTGGAGGCGCGTCTGACGGTGTATCGCGACGCGCTCAGCCGCTGCGACAGCGCGCTGGCATCGCTGCGCAGCGAGATCGACACGATGACGGCGCGGCTGTCCCAGGTCGGCGACGCGCTGGCCGAAGCGCGGCACGACGTCAGCGTCGCTCGCGCGCTGCTGGCCGAGGAGACGGAGCGTGTGGCGGGCATCAACACGCGCCGCGCCAAGGTGCTGGCGGAGGAAGTGACGTTCATCGCCTTCATCCGGCCGCGCGAGGCGGACAACCTGCTGGCCGCGCCGACACGCGCGGTCGATCCCGGGCTGGTCGATCCGGCCGTGCCGGCCTGCCTGCGCGAGCATCCCGACGTGCCCGACGAGCTGCTGGACATGCTGCGCGTGGTGCGCGAGGCACCCGCCAGCTGGTTCGTGCGCGCGCCGCCGCTGCTGCACCGCCTGGACAAGGTCGATCACCTGGTGCGGCTGGTCGGCAGCGCGCAGGCCCGCGCGGTGGTCGGGCTCGCGGCGCCGATGCTGGCCGTGCAGACGATCGCGGCCAGCACCAAGGTCGCGGCCGGCATCGTGCAGGTCGCCACGCGCCAGGCCGAGGCGCTGGCGCCGCGCATCGCGACGCTGCGCACGCTGGACCTCGGCCTGCTGAAGGTCGCGACCTGGCAAGGCGTGCGGCAGCAGGCCGAGCAGGTGGTGAGCTTCGGGGACCTGGCCGAAGGCGGCCACGGCCGCGCCGACGTGGCGCGCGAGGCCGCGGCGGAGCTGGACCGCATCCGCGCCGTCACCGCCTGCCTGCATGCGGAGTTCAGCGGCGTGCTGCCGGTGATCCGGCTGCAATGGGCGGAGATGCTGTCGGAGTTCGACGCCGCGCCCAACCTGCGCAATCTCGCCAGCCTGCCGCGCTGGGGGGAGATCGCCTACCTCGACCGGCGGCGTATGCAGTCCTACGTGGACTGGCTGTTCGCGCAGATCGAACCGGGCCAGCCGCAGGCGGTGGCCCTGGTCAACGACGTGGTGCGCATGGCGCTGCTGCTGGCCAGCCATGCGCCGGTGGACCGCATCGTGCAAGGCCGGATGGCGCGGCCCACGCCGGGCGTGATACCGGGCACGCGCATCCCGCTGACGGTGCTGGACACCACCAAGCTGCGCATCGGCATGCAGGCGCTGATGTACCGCGGCGACACGCTGGTGGCGCGCGCGACGGTCGAGGACCTCGGGCAGCAGGAAGTCGCGGCGCGGGTGATCCACACGGCGTCCGCCAAGGTCGACCTCGGCGACGACGTGCGGGTGCACTTCGACACGACGGCGATGGTCAGCCTGTCGGCGGGCGCGGCGACGCGGACGCTGTTCAAGGCGAGGTGATCGCATGGCCGCGCCCGAACGCGTCGTCCGTCACCTGCGGCTGCGTGCGCCCGGCGAGGCGGCGGTGCGCCGGATCCTGCCGACGCTGGAGGATGCCCTGCGCTGCGCCAGCCTGGGCGACGACGGCGGGCGTCTGATCGTCGTGAGGACGCTGGCGCTGGGCGCCGTGTCGGCGGGACTGTCGTCGCCGGCCTTGTCGCGCCTCATCGAGACCCGCGCCGCCGCGGCGATGCGGCAGGCGGTCTCGCCCGACGACCGCGAGGCGGCGAACGCCGCCTGCGTGGTGTTTGCCGGCGTGCACGACGCCCGCGTGCGGCTGTCCTTGCGGCTGCTGCGCGGTCAGACCTGCGGGGCGTGGTACTGGACGCTGGCGGTGCCGGAGTTCGACCCGCGGGACGGGGCCTCGGGCAACGTCGTCCGGATCGGGGCGGCGATCGCGCGGTCCGCGGAAGCACGCGCGGCCTTGCCGCATTGGCTGGCGATGCTCGTGCAGACGGCAGGCGTGGCGCGGATCGTCGCCTGCATCGACGAGCACCATGGCCACGCGCTGCTCCGGATCGCCGGTTTCGCATTGACACCCGGTGGCGACACGCGTCGCATGACGAGCACCTCGCGTGCGGCCCAGCCGGCGCAGGCGCCATCGTCGTCGGCACCGCCTGCCGCGTCGAGGGAGAACGGCCCGGGCGTCGACGCGTCCTCGTCGACGCCGGCGCTGGCGCCTGTGGACGCAGGGGCCGGGTCCGGATTGCGGCGACCGGCACCGACAGTACCCGCGTGGATGCAGCGCCTGCTTGATGTCGCCGGACTTCCGCAGCGCCTCTCGCGCGGTTATGCCGACGACGCCGCGTCGTCCTCCGACGTCCACCGCGAGTCCGCGGCACCGGCGAGGGTCAGGCCGCTCGCGGGCTCGACGGCGGATCGAGCCGCCCCGTCTCCCAGCGTCGAGACAGCGATCGCCCCGATCGACGACAGGACCGGCGCAGCGCGGTCCGCGCCGAGTCCCGATCACGCGGCGCGGCGCGACTCGTTCATCGACGCCCCCACCGAGGCCGACGTACCGGCGGGAACCGTCACCGCCTGGCGATGGACGGACGACCGGGCATGTCCTTTCAACGCGCCGACCGGATGCGGCGGCCTGCTCTTCCTGCTGCCGGTGTTTGCGCGCATCGGCATCGGCATCGGCATCGACCTTGGCATCCACCTCGGCGATCAGAACGACGATCGGACCCGACGCCTGGTCGAAGCCGCGTTGCACCTCGCGCTGCTGCGCGTGCAGGCTGCGGCGGACGATCCGATGTGGCGGCTCGCGCCGGCGCTCGACACGCGCCTGGCGCGCGAGGCCGCCAACCTGCTCATCGACGCCCGTCACTGGCTGCAGCGCGCCGGACGGATCGGCCTGGTGCGCCTGGTGCGACGCCCGGCCCGCGTGAGCCTGACGGCCACGCACGTCGACGTCCGTTTTCCGCTGAGCGCCTGCGAGTTCCGCGTGCGCCGGCTGGGCCTCGATCTCGACCCGGGATGGCTGCCTGGCTTCGGCCGCGTGGTCGGCTTCCATTACGGCGAGGTTCCGCCATGAACGCACCGCTGCACCTGTCCGCCGCGCCGCCGCTGCATCGCGTCGCGCTGGCCGCCCTGGCCGACCGTCTGGCGACGGCGCCGGCTTCCGCCGAACGCGACTGGATCGCCGCCGAATCCGCCGACGTGACCGGCGAGGCGCTCCAGCAGTGGATCGGCTGTCCCGCCGAGGGCGACGAACTGCTGCATGCGCTGTGCAACGAGTTGGGCTGCGGCCTGGCCGAGTCGATCGCCATCGCGCTCGCGGTGGCGGTGGAGTTCGATCCGATGCTCAGCCGCGTGGTCGCCTGGCTGCAGGCGCCCGCCGGCGGCGCGCGTCCGACGCTGGGGCTCCTGCACTCGATCACCGAGATGCTGGGCCTGCCCCGCGCGCTGGCCGATCTGCTGGACGGCCCCGCCCGCGCGGCCGGGGTGCTGCAGATCGAGGCCGCGTCGCGGCCGCTGCCCGAGCTCGCGTTCCAGGTCCCGGTGCCGCTGGCGCTGGTGCTGCGCGACGCGGGGGGCGGGGCAACGGCGGCAACGGCGGCAACAGCGGAAAAGCCGGCGAAGTCGGCAAAGCCGGAAAGAGTGGTGACGGCCGGTACGACACGCACGACGGACACCGCCGCAACGGTGGGCACGATGGGGACGGCGGAGGCCTCCCGCGGCCGGCTCCACCACTGGCCCGGCCTGCCGACGCTGCGACCGGCCGACGCCGTGCCGCCGTCGCTGGCCGCGGCGGCGGAGCGCGAGGCGCAGGCGCTGCTCCATGGCGGCGGCAGAGGCGGCGGCGGCGTGCTTGCCGTGCGCAGCGGCCATCCGCGCGAGGCGCGCCAGGCCGCCGCGCTGGTGGCCCGCGCCATGGGCGCGCGGGCCGTCGCCGTCGAGCACGATCCGCCGGCCGGATTCGGTGCCTGGCTGTGGCTGTGTCACGCGGTGCCCGTGCTGTGCGCGGAACTCGCGCCGGGCGAGACCCGCCGCCTGCCCGAGCTGCCGGGCTATCGCGGTCCCCTCCTCGCGGCCTGCGGCATGGAAGGCAGCTTCGAACGCGAGGGCGATCCCGTCGCCAGCTGGCAGGTCCCGCTGCCGACGCCGGCCGAGCGCGCCGCGCTCTGGGGCGCGCATGTCGCGCCGGACATCGCCGAGCGGCTGGGCCGCCAGCACCGGCACAGCGCCGCCCACATCGCGCATCTGGCGCGGGCCGCGCGCCGTCAGGCGCAGCTGTCGGACGCGGCCGCCGCCGACCAGTCGCATGTGCACGCGGCGTCGCGGGCGGGCGCCGCGGGCGAACTCGGCACGCTGGCCCAGCTGGTGCGGGACGAGGTGACGGACGACGCGATGGTCGCCACGCCCGGGCTGCGCGCGGCGCTGGCCGCGCTGCGCCAGCGCTGCGAGTCGCGCGAGCGTCTGGCCGAGGGACTCGGGCCGGCCGCCCGCACGCGTTACCGGCCGGGCGTGCGCGCCCTGCTGGTCGGGCCCTCGGGCACCGGAAAGACGCTGGCCGCCGGCTGGCTGGCCACCGTGCTGGGCATGCCGCTGTACCGCGTCGACCTCGCGTCCGTGTCCAGCAAGTACATCGGCGAGACCGAGAAGAACCTCGCCCAGCTGTTCGCCCGCGCCGAACATGCCGAGGTGGTGCTGCTCTTCGACGAGGCCGACGCCCTCTTCGGCAAGCGCACCGAGCTGAAGGATTCCAACGACCGCTTCGCCAACCAGCAGACCAACTACCTGCTGCAGCGCATCGAATCCTTCGAAGGCATCGCGGTGCTGACCAGCAACAGCCGCTCGCGCTTCGACAGCGCCTTCACGCGGCGGCTGGACACGATCATCGACTTCCCCGCGCCGGGCCCTGACGAGCGGCGCGCGCTGTGGATGGCGCATCTGGGCGACCGGCACGGCCTGGACATCGGGGAACTGAACCGGCTGGCCGCGTGCTGCGATCTGGCGGGCGGCCACATCCGCAACGTCACGCTGGCCGCCTCCGCCCGCACCGGCGGGGCACCGGTGACCCTGGACACGCTGCGATGTGCGGTCGAGGCCGAGTACCGCAAGCTCGGCCGGCAGATGCCGGCGGGGCTGTAACGCGGCGACCGGCCACGGCGACCACGACCGCCCAGCACCACCGACCACGGCCCAGCACCGCCCAGGATCGCCCATGAGCTCCCGCGCGCTCGCCCAACGCCCCGAGGCCGGTCGCCCGCGCGCCGCCGCGGCCACGTCCGCCCCCGACCAGGACGACGCGGACCTCGCCACCTCGCCCGGCGTTCCGCCGCATCTCGGCCTGCAGCGCGAGTGCACGCGATGCGAGGCGCAGACGCGCCTCGAGGACGAGGCCGTGCAACAGGACAGCGGTGGTGGTGGTGGCGGTGCCGGCGGTGGCGGTGGCGGTGCGGGTGCGGGCGGCGGCGGCGGTGCGGGTGCGGG
>CBIHMU010000150.1:0-9057 GCA_966211105.1 uncultured Burkholderiales bacterium | reverse complement strand
GTCGACGATCGGCCACAGCACCTCGAAGCGGACGCCGTCCCAGGTCCAACGCTGCCCGCGCCGACAGCCCTCCCCGCCCGGCACGGCACCGAGCCGCCGCTCCACCGGCATCGCCGCGAGCAGGCTCACCGCGCCCCCCAGGTGATCCTGGTCCGCGTGGCTGATCATCAGCAGGTCCAGGCGCCGCTCGCCCAGGCCGCGCAACAGCGGCAGCAGCACGCGCTGCCCCGCATCGGCGCCCGGGCCCCACGACGGGCCGGCATCGAACACCATCGTGTGGCCCTGCGTGCGCAGGATCGTGGCGCCGCCCTGGCCCACGTCGGGCAGCAAGAGTTCCAGATGACCTGGCGCGGGGCGCTCGATCACCGGCCAGAACATCGGCAGACACAGCGCGAGCCCGCCAAGCCGCAAGCGCCACGGCCACGGCATCGCGAGCGCGGCACCGCCGACCAGTCCGAGCGCCTGGGCCCAGGCTGTCGGCCACGGCAGATGCCAGACCGCCAGCGGCAGGACGCGCAGCGCCTCCAGCATCGTGTTCATCAACGCGACGCACCACGCGCCCAGCGTCCACAACGGCGGGCACAGGGCGCCGAGCATCGCCAGCGGCGTGATCACGTAGGAGACCAGCGGAATGGCGAAGGCGTTCGCGATCAGGCCGACGATGGACAGCTGCTGGAACAACAGCAGCGTCAGCGGCGCGAGTCCGAGCGTCACCACCCACTGCGTGTGCCAGGCGTTGCGCAGCGCGCCGCGCCAGCCGGGATCGGCGCGATGGTCCGCGGCCATCAGCAGGGCGACGGCGCAGAACGACAACCAGAAGCCGGCCTGCGTCAGCGCCCAGGGATCCGCGGCGCACACGCCGGCGGCGGCGGCGCACAGGCTCATCGGCCACGGCCAGCGCGCCCCGGCCTGGCGCAGCAGCGCCAGGATGGCCAGCAGCCCCACCGTGCGCTGCGACGGCACGCCCCAACCGGAGAACAGGGCGTAGAGCCCCGCCGCGACGACGCCGATCCACATCGCCGCGCGCGGCGCGGGCAGCCACAGGCACAGGCGCGCGCTGCGCCGCCAGGCCCAGCCGGCGGCGGCGCCGGCCAGCCACGCGAACATCGTCACGTGCAGGCCGCTCACGCTCAGCAAGTGCGACACGCCGGCATCGCGGTACAGCCCCCAGTCGGCGGCATTCACCGCCCCTTGATCGCCGAGGCTCAACGCGGCGAGCACGCCGGCGCCGCGACGATCGCTGCGCTCGCTCAATTGGCGGTCGATGGCGTCGCGCATCGTCTGCCGCAGGCCGTCGACGCTGAAGCCGCTGGCCGCCAGCCGCTCCTGTCCCTGGATCCGGCAACTGCCGGCGGCCGGCAGGTCCTGGTCGAGCATCCACAGCGCCTGGTCGAAGCCGTGCGGATTCATGAGCCCGTGCGGGCGGCGGAGCTTGACGTCGAGGCGCCACCGCTCGCCGGCGCGCGGCGGAAGCGGCATCTGATAGCAGGACAACAGCACGCGCGGCGGCGCGCCATCGCCGACGGCGTCCGGCTCCACGTCCAGCACGAAGCGCCAGCCCTCGACGCCGCCGATGCCGGCGCTGCGTTGCGGCAGGCTGCCGATGCGGCCGGTGAGCGTCATCACCTGGCCCTCGCGATCGACGGCGGGCAGCTCGGCCATGCGCGCGCCAGCACGCGACGCGGTGAGCCCGGATCCTGCGATCGCCGCGAGCATCGACCAGGCGAGCCAATGGGTCGTCCACCGGGTCGGCCATCGGTGCCCAGACGCGTCGGGCGCGACAGGCGCCATGCCGGCGGTCTGCGCCTGTCGACGGCATCGGGCCAGGCGTGCGAGCGGCAACACCCTCGTGAACGCCAGCGTCAAGACCAAGGTCATGGCGATCGCGGTCCAGGCCCGCCAGGCGGCGGGACCGGGCAGTACCGGCAGGACATGGACCAGCCCCATGCCGAGCAGGGCCGCGAGCGGGACCAGTGTCCAGCGCCATGCCGGGGTGTAGGATTCCCGGCGTTTTTTTCCACTTCCGCGCAGATCCTCATGAGCACTTCCGTCTACGACCGCCTGACCGAACTCGGCATCGAACTTCCGCCGGTGGCGGTGCCCGCCGCGGCCTACGTGCCGTTCGTCCGCACCGGCCATCTCGTGTTCCTGTCCGGTCATATCGCGAAGAAGGACGGCAAGCCCTGGGTGGGCCAGCTGGGCAAGGACACCGACACGGCGACCGGCCAGCAGGCCGCGCGCGCCATCGCCATCGACCTGCTGGGCACGCTGCACGCGGCGGTCGGCGACCTGAACAAGGTCAAGCGCGTCGTGAAGCTGATGAGCCTGGTCAACAGCACCGGCGACTTCACCGAGCAGCACCTGGTGACCAACGGCGCTTCCGAGCTGATCGGCCAGGTCTTCGGTCCCGAGAAGGGCGCGCATGCGCGCAGCGCTTTCGGCGTGGCGCAGATCCCCATGGGCGCCTGCGTCGAGATCGAGCTGATCGCCGAGATCGCCGACTGATGCGCGCCCTGACCGCCTCGCGCGTGCTGGCCTTCAGCGCGCTGGTCTCGCTCGCCGCCGTGGCGGCGGCGCTGGTGGCGCAGTACCAGTTCGGCGTCAAGCCGTGCCCCTGGTGCGTGATGCAGCGAGGCATCTTCCTGCTGATCGCCGCGGTCAGCGCCCTGGGTTGGGTGCTGCAGCGCGTCGGGTTCGTCCGCGTGCTGGCGCTGCTGCTGTCGGGCGCGCTGGGCGTGGCGGGCCTGTTCGCCGCGGGTTACCAGCACGAGGTCGCCTCCAAGCTGGCCAGCTGCGACATGACCCTCGCGGACCGCGTGCTGACGATGTTCAAGCTGGAAGATCGGATCCCGAGCATCTTCATGGTCACGGCCAATTGCAGCGAAGCGTCCGCGTACACGCTGCTCGGTCTGCCTTATGAGATCTGGAGCGGCGCCCTGTTCACCCTGATCGCGCTGCTGTGTCTGCTGACGCTCAAGCGCGGAGCGGTGCATCGTCGGTGAGACGCACGCCGATGTCTTTGAGATCGATCAACCTGTCGGGAGTTCCCCCATGAAGCGAGTCACTGGCATCGGCGGCATCTTCTTCAACGCCAAGGACCCGGCGGTCCTGCGCGACTGGTACCGGACGCACCTCGGCGTCGACGTCCAGGCGTGGGGCGGCGCGGCGTTCGCCTGGACCGACGACGCGGGCCAGCCCACGGGCGGCTCGACGATCTGGTCCATTGGCGCGGCCGAGGGCGGCGACGGCTTCGGGCCGAACAAGGCGCCCTTCATGATCAACTACCGCGTGGCGGATCTCGCGTCGCTGCTGAAGGCGCTGCGCGACGAGGGCTGCAACGTGCTCGAGAAGAGCGACGATTCGGAATACGGCAAGTTCGGCTGGGTCATCGACCCGGAAGGCAACAAGGTCGAGCTGTGGGAGCCGCCGGCGGGGCAGTGAGAGCGGCCGGCTTTGCCGGCCGGTCACCGCCTCGTCACACCCTCCCGGCAGCATCGCGGGCTTCGCTCTTTCTCGATCTCGCCGGGAGACCCGCATGGACCGCCGCCGCTTCCTCCACGCCAGCACGCTTCTCGGAGGTGCCTCGCTGCTGACCTTGCCCGCCGGGCGGGCGCACGCGCAGGCCCCTGCCGTCATCACGCGCGACGCGATGCGCCCGCAGATGCCGCACGGCATCCAGTCCGGCGATCCGATCGCCGACGGCGCCATCGTGTGGACCCGCGGCGACCGGCCGAGCCGCCTCTGGCTCGAGTGGTCCACCACCGCCAGCTTCGCCAACCTGCAGCGCGTGCGCGGGCCGCATCTGCTCGAGGACTCCGACTTCACCGGCCGCGTCGACCTGCGCGGCCTGCCCGCCGGCCAGGAGATCTTCTATCGCGTCGTCCTGCAGGACCTGCACAACGAGCGCGTCCTGTCCGAGCCCGTCGCCGGCCATCTGCGCCTGCCGGCCGCCTCCGGCGCGAAGGGCCTGCGCGACGTCCGCTTCGCCTGGAGCGGCGACACCTGCGGCCAGGGCTGGGGGATCAACGAGTCGTGGGGCGGCATGAAGATCTATGAGCAGATCCGCCGCATCGATCCCGACTTCTTCCTGCACAGCGGCGACACCATCTACGCCGACAGCCCCATCCCCGCCGAGATCAAGCTCCCCGACGGCTCGCTCTGGCGCAACCTCGTCACCGAGCAGACCAGCAAGGTCGCCGAGACCCTCGACGAGTACCGCGGCCGCTACCGCTACAACCTGATGGACGCCAACGTCCGCCGCATGTCCGCCGACGTGCCGCAGATCTGGCAGTGGGACGACCACGAGGTCACCAACAACTACTCCGACAGCAAGGACCTCTCCGGCGACGCGCGCTACACCGAGAAGAACATCCCGCTGCTCGTCGCCCGCGCCACCAAGGCCTTCCAGGAGTACGCGCCGATGCGCCGCTTCGGCGACGCCGAGAGCGAACGCATCTACCGCCACCTGCCGCAGGGACCGCTGCTGGACGTCTTCGTCGTCGACATGCGCAGCTACCGCGGCGCCAACAGCGCCAACCTCCAGACCGAGGAGAACGCCGGCAGCGCCTTCATGGGCCGGCCGCAGATCGCTTGGTTGCTTGAAGGGCTGAAGCGCTCCAAGGCGGTCTGGAAGGTCATCGCCGCGGACATGCCGATCGGCCTGCACGTCAACGACGGCAAGGACGCCGAGGGCCGCGACAAGTGGGAGGCCATCGCCAATGGCGACGACGGCGCGCCGCGTGGCCGGGAACTGGAGATCGCGCGCCTGCTCAGCGAGATCAAGCGGCATCAGCTGCACAACATCGTCTGGCTCACCGCCGACGTGCACTACACCGCCGCACATTTCTTCGATCCCGCCAAGGCGAAGCACACCGACTTCCTGCCCTTCTGGGAGTTCGTCTCCGGCCCGCTGCATGCGGGCGGCTTCGGGCCCAACAAGGCCGACGCCACCTTCGGCATGCAGGTCGCGTATCAGAAGGGGCCGGGCATTGCCAACGCCGCGCCGGCGCCCGACACGCAGTTCTTCGGCCAGGTCGACATCGACGCCAGGACGCGCGCGATGACCGTCACCCTCAAGGACCTGGAGGGCTCGACGCTCTACAGGAAGACGCTGGAACCGAAGCGGGCCTGATCCCTCAGGCCCCCTCCCTCAGGTCCCCTCCCTCAGACCCGCTCCATCGCCCGCAGGACGCCCTGCATCGGCGGCAGCTGCGCCACCATGGACACCAGGTCGCGGATGCTCTCGGTCGCCGTCTTCGCCCGCACGCTCGCGATCTGCGTGCGCACGGTCGAGATGGCCACGCCGTGGCGCTGGGCGATCTCCTGAGGTTGCAGCCCCGAGCAGAGCGACTGCAGCACCTGCAGTTCCGCCGCGGTCAGTTGATGCTCGCGGGCGAACGCGAGCATGGGCAGTTCCCCGCACAGGTTGCGCTTGCCCAGCACCAGCATGGCCTGTGACGGCCGCCCCTGGCCGTCCTGCAGCGGCAGCACCGACAGCGACAGCCGTTCCGCGCCGCGCCCCAGGCAGATGAGATGGCGCAGCCCGCGCTGCACGTCGGTCAGCGCGCTTTCCAATCGCAGGTGATCGTTGCGCTGCGACGCGACCAGCTGGCCGTCGACGATCTGCAGCGGCGAGGTCTCGTCCAGCTGTCGTCGCGCGGTGCTGTTGGCATAGAGCAGCTGCCCCTGGCCGGCGACGAGACAGACTCCCAGGTCGATCTCCTCCAGCGCATGGCGCCACCATCGATCCGGCGATCCACGCCGGCGTTCCGGCCCGCGATAGGACATGAGCCGGCCCAACTCCGGGGTCCTCCCCTGCATGCCATCCATGTCGGCCTCCCTGGTGGGCGTGCGTGGAACGCGGCCCTCGACTCGCTCACGGTCTGGTCGCCGTTGTGGGTGCGTGGGGCCTCACCAGGATGTTAGGAGAACGCCAGGGTCTTGCGTAGCGGAACTTGACGGACGGCGCCCCCTAGGGTTGGGGGAACAGGCCCTGTCGGTTTCCACGTCGATATTCCGGGAGGGCCCCGATCGCGGAGAAACCCCTATCCATCGCGCACACGGCCAGCCCACGATGGTGCGTCAGGCCATGAAGCCGAGGTCCACGCTGGCGAAATTGCCGACGTTGGGCAGCACCGTCCGCAGCTCGGAAGGCGGCACGCCCATCCACAAGGCCAGCGTCGAGGCGAGCTGGTCCACCGAGGTCGTCGGCAACAACCGGCCCTGACCGACGTCGTCCGGCCCGTTCACGCTCACCGACGGCGCCGTGCCGTAGAAGCGTCCGCCCTTGACCGCGCCGCCCATCACCAGGTGATGCGAACCCCAGCCGTGATCGGTGCCGTCGCCGTTGCTGCTGAGCGTGCGGCCGAAGTCCGAGGCGGTGAACGCGGTGACCTTGTCGGCCACGCCGAGTTCCTGCAGCGCGTTGTCGAAGCTGGCCATCGCGCCGCCGACCTGCTGCATCAGCACCGGATGACGGGTCGTCAGGTTGTCGTGGAGGTCGAAACCGCCCACCGACACGAAGAATACCTGCCGCGTCATCCCGAGCGACGAGCGCGCCGCGATCATGCGGGCCACCATGCGCAGCTGCTGCGCGAGCGCGTCGGTGGCGAAGGCCGTCGAGATCGATGCACCGCCGGCCAGCGCGCCGCTCAAGGTCGACTGCAGATCGATCGAACGCGCCGTGACACGGTTGAGTTCGCTCTCCATCGGATGGGCGCGCTCCTCGGTGATCAGCGATTTCATCAGGTTGGCGCAGGCCGACGAGCCGAACAGCGAGCTGCCGATGCCCGTGATCGCCTGCTTGCCGCTGACGCCCATCTGGTACTGGAACGCGTTGTCGCCGGCCTGGAAGATGGCGTTGCCCGACACGTTGATGCAGGTCAGCGCCGAGCGCCCGTTGGACGACAGCATGAAGTCGGCCATGCGGCCGCCCCAGCCGGTGCGCGCGCCTTCGACGTTGGACGACTGCCAGAGGCTGGACTGGTCGTTGTGCGAGAACAGCTTGGGCGGCAGCGGCACGGCGCCAGACTTGTACTGGGCGAGCGTGGTGGGCGCCATCAGCGTGCCGATGTTGAGCATCACCGCAAGCCGGCCGGCGTCGAACACCGGCTTGATGGCGGACAGGCCCGGCGCCAGCGCCATCTGCCGGCCGTCGGGCAAGGCGAGCGTCGGCGCCAGCGCCGTGGCCGCGAGCGCGTCGCGGCCGATCGCCAGCGTCGGCCGGATCGCGGCGTAGGCCTGGTGGCTCACGGCGTCGTACGGGATCACCGTGTTGCCGTAGTCGTTGCCGCCGTACAGGAACACGCACACCAGCGCCTTGTAGTCGCTGCCGCCCGCGGTGGCCGCGGCGGCGTCGCCGATCGCCGCCAACTGCAGCGCCCAGGGCGCGGCCGTCGCGGCCACGGACGCCGCCGAAGCGCGCTTGAGGAACTCGCGGCGACGCAGCGAGGAGAGCTTGGAAACATGAGCCACGGGAAGATCTCCGGTGACCGGCGCGCGATCGGCGCGACGGCGAAAAGACGGTGGGTTCACTTCTGCACCTGGTATTCGGGGCAGGCCAGCAGCAGCATCCAGCCCGCGCGGGCGCGGTTGAGCCTGCCGGCGTCGGTCGTCGCCGCGATCGTCCCGACCGCCGTCGCGATGCGCTGCTGCGTCGCGTCCGACACGCCGCCGCCGGCCAGCAGCAAGGCCTGGCGCGCCACCATCGCGCGCGCGTCGGCGGCCAGCGCCAGGTCGGCGCTGAAGTCCGCCTTCGCATCGCCGGCGCCGTCGGTCAGCAGCCTCTGCATGAAGTTGAGATACCCGGTGACCGTCACCTCGTTGAGCAGCTGGAACTCCGGCGCCGTCACGCCGGCCGCCGTCATCGACGAACTCGGCGGGACATACCCCGGCCGGAAGAAATTGAAGACCGACGGGCTGAAGAAGGGGCTCTGCCCCAGCCGCGTCTCCGCGTCGGTGGTCTCGAAGATGCCCCACTGCCCTGCCGACGTCAGCGCGACGTTGCGCGCCACCTGGACGAAACGCAGCACCGGCTCGCGCAATTTGCCGGAGTTGCTGACGCCGCCCTCGATCAGGCGCGCCTCGGGATCGAGCAGCACCGCGCGCAGCACCGCCTTGAGATCGCCGCGCACGCCCTGCCCGTTGTCGTTGAAGACCTGCGCGACGCGTTGCACATAGGCGGCGCTCGGGTTGGAACAGACGAAGCGCTGGATCAACTGGCGGCCGAAGAACGGCCCGACGTTCGGGTGATTCGCCAAGGTGTCCAGCGCCTGGCGCAGCGCCGTGGGACCGTCGACCCCGGCGCCGATCGTCGCGCCGAGCACCGTCTTCGCGCCGGTCGAGAAGTTGGCCGCGTTGTGCACCATCGGGCGGCGCATCACGCCGTACTCGGGGCTGCCGCTGTTGCCGGCGGTGTCGAAGTCCCAGCCGGTGAAGGCGCGCGCCATCTGCGTGACCACCGTCTGGTCGTAGGTCTCGACCGGCCGGCCGCCGCTGGTCTGCACCGTGCCGTCGAGGTTCAGCTTCACCAGGCCGATGGTGAACAGCTGCATCACCTCACGGGCGAAGTTCTCGTCAGGCTGGCGGCCCTTGCCGTCCTCCTTCTTGCTGCCGCGCATCGCCAGGAAGGCGCCCATCGCCGGCGACAGCGTCACCGCCTCCAGCAGGCCGCGGAAGGTGCCGAAGGCGTTCTCTTCCAGCACGTCGGCGTAGGCGGTCATCGCCATGGTCCGCCACGGGAAATCGAAGCCCAGCGCCGAGACGACGAAGATCTCCGACAGCGCCAGCACCATGCGCTGGCGCAGCTGGTCCGGCGAACTGATGAACTTGCGCCAGACGGAGTTGTAGAAGCCGTTGTAATAGAAATACTTGTTGGCCTCGATCGCATAGCCGTTGCGGACCACCCAGTCCCAATGGGACTCGGTGCGCGGCGCGAGGAACTGCAGGTCCAGCCAGGCGTTGTAGCCGACGGACTTCAGCGTGGCGATGTCGGCCTCGCTCGCGGCGAAGCCGGCCTGCGCGAGGAAGCGCGCGGCCTGGGCGTCGTTGGGCAGCGGC
>CBIHMU010000149.1:0-9142 GCA_966211105.1 uncultured Burkholderiales bacterium | reverse complement strand
TCGTGCGAGGGGGAGGCGTCCGCGCTCCCCTGCGGATCGCCGGCCGCCTGGCTGGAGCTCTGGTACGAGCCGTGGTGCCGGATGCACCCGGGCTGGCTGGACGCCGCGACGGGCGGCGAGGTCTGCCGCGCCACCGCGCACTGGCTGGCGCGATTCCGCACGCCCGGTCCGTCGCTGCGACTCGCCCACCGGTGGTTCTGCAGCCGCTTCGACATCGACGCCGAGGCCCCCTTGCCGCTGGACCGCCTCGCCGCCCTGCCGCCGCATCTGCCGCTGGAGGGCCGCGCGCTGGAGCAGGCCGCCTTGGCGCTGGGCCGCGTCGCCCACGCGAGCCATTGCCTGGCCGGCGCGCGTCGTGACCTGGCCGACCTGTTCGCCGCCGGGCGCGGCGACACGCCGCCGTGGCGCGACGCCCTCCGGCAGGCCAAGGCGCGCCCCTTGCGCCCGGAGGGGTCGCCGCCGCCGACCGACGCCTCGGACCTCGCCCTGCGTCGCTGGGGGCTGCCGCTGATGGGCCGCCTGATCGAGGACGCCCTGCCCGGCGCCTGGTCGAGGCTGCGCCTGCGCTGCGCGCCCGAACTCCTGCACGCGGCCGCCCTCGCGCCGCGCATTCCGGATTCCGCCGCCGCGCTGCGGCGACAGGCGTGGCGCATCTGGCGCGCCGGCGCCGCCGAGCCGCCGCACTCCCTGGTCCCATCCCCATGAACACGTCCACCCCGATCCGACCCGACCCCTGCGGGCCCACGTCGAGCAGCCCCTCTAGCAGCTCATCGAGCAGCTCATCGAGCAGCTCATCGAGCAGCTCCTCGATCAGTTCCTCGATCAGTTCCTCGAGCCCCTCATCGAACAGCTGCTCGGGCACCTCCGCGGGCAACCCCTCGCGCGACGCCGCGACGCTGCATTGGCGTCTGGCCAAGCCCGCCGACGCGGTCCATCTGGTCCGCATCTACAACGAGTCCGTCGCCGGCGGCGGTCACTCGCCGACGCTGGCGAACGGCACCGAAGCCGCGATGCGGGCGCTGATCGTCGACAGCCGTCGCCAGGGATGGCCGGTCTGGGTGATGACGGCCCCGGAGGACAGGTGCGGCGACGGCCCGCCAGCCGACGCGCGCCCGATCCCGGTCGCCTGGGCGCACATGCGCACCATCGCCTGGGGCTCCAGCGTGTGCCGCAGCGCCGGCGACCTCTGGCTCTACGTGGCGCAGGCCTGGCAGGGCAGCGGCATCGCGATGCGCATGATCCGCGGCGTCTTCCAAGAATGCCGCCGCTACGGCTTCGACACCGTCACCTGCTGGATCCTGGGCAGCAACCGCCGCAGCCTGTCCCTGGTCCGCGCCTGCCGGCTCGAACGCTGGGCCCTGATGCCGGGCGTCGTCGACTACGGCGGCCTGCGCTTCGATCTCGAGGTGTGGGGCTGCCGCCTGGACGATCCCCGCTGGCTAGCCCACATGGACCGGCTGGGACGTCGACAGGCGGGCATCGGACGCCTGCGCGCGGCGCGGCGCGCCACGTCCGCCTGATGCCGCCCGACACCGCCTGATATCGGCCTGCTCCCGCCATGCCGTCCGCGTCGTCCCTGTCCCTGCTGCTGTTCACCCAGGTGATGGCGCTGTCCATGGCGCGCGCGGGCGGCATGATCGTCTTCCTGCCCTTCCTGACGCGCCAGCAGACCCCCGCGATGGTGCGCGGCGCGCTCTGCCTGGCGCTGTCCCTGCCCGCGGCCGCCCAGGTCTGGCCGGCCTTCTCCGCCGCCCCGCCACCGCCCGAGGCGCTGCTGATCCTGGCGATCAAGGAAGGACTGATCGGCGCCCTGCTCGGCATGCTGGCGGCGATCCCGTTCTGGGCGGTGCGCGGCATGGGCACCTTGATCGACAACCAGCGCGGCGCGAACGCCGCCCAGCAGGTCAATCCGGCGCTGCAGGCCGACGCCACGCTGCTGGGCGAGTTGTCCGAACGCGCCCTCGTCGCGCTCCTGGTGGACCTCGGCCTGCTGCAGGCGACCTTCACCGTCCTCGCCGCCAGCCACGCGCAGTGGCCGATGCTGGACCTGTTCCCGCCCCTGGACGCGGCGCACCAGCGCGGGCTGCTCCAGGCCCTGGCCGGCACGCTGACCCAGGCGCTGCTGCTGGCCGCGCCGGCCCTGCTGCTCCTGCTGATGGTCGAGCTGGCGCTGGCGATCGCCAGCACGGCGGTCCAGGGCATGGACGTCTATGCGTCGGCGATGGCGGTGAAGTCGGTGTCGGCCCTGTTCATCGTCGTGCTGATCGCGGCGCCCTTGTTCGACCAGGTCGTGGGCGATGCGCTGCGCTGGTGGCAGGAGGGCATCCTGGACGCCCTCGGCCTCGCGCTGGCGCCGCCGCGCTGACCGGTCCGCGGGTGAGCGATGGCCGAGAAGAACCTTCCCCCGACCGAGTCCAAGAAGCGCCAGGCGCGCGAGGACGGCCAGCTGGGCGTCAGCCAGGACTCGATCAAGATCCTGCGCCTGCTGCTGATGGCGGAGGTGGCCTTCGCCACCGAGCCGCTCTGGCGCGGCATGGTCGACGTCCTGCTCGAGGCGGGACTGCGCCAGACGGCGAGTCCCACCACGGCGGGCCTCGCGATGAGCTGGGCGTCCTGCCTCCCCGTCCTGGTCGTGCTGGTGGTGCTGGCCGTACTTCCGGCGCTGACGGCCGTCCTGGGCACCCTGGCGCAGACGCGCTTCAACATCGCCGGCAAGGCGCTCGGCAAGGGCTTCGACAAGCTCAATCCCGGCACCAACCTGAAGAACCTGGTGTCGGGACAGAAGCTCATGATGGCGGTGCTGGGTCCGGTGCGCAGCCTGTCCCTGCTGACCGTCGCCTGGCTGAAGATCGAGGCCAGCCTGCCTGACATCGCCCTGGCCTTCCGCGTCGACACGGCCCAGGGCTGGTCGCTGTCGCTGGCCCTGCTGAAGGGCCTGGAACGCCAGTGCATCCTCGTGCTGCTGCTGCTGATCGTCACCGACATCCTGCTGCAGCGCTACCTGGTGTTCCGCCAGCTGCGCATGGACATCAGCGAGGTGCGTCGCGACTTCAAGCAGAACGAAGGCGATCCGATGCTCAAGGGCCTCCGCAAGCAGATCGCCAAGGAGATCGTCATGTCCGACGACATCGGTGCGAAGCAGCGGCCCAGCGCGGTGGTCGTCAATCCGGAGCACGTGGCGGTCGCGCTGTACTACGACCCGGAGCTCACGGAGATGCCGCTGATCCTGGACAAGCGCAGCGACGAGGAGGCGCTCGCGCTGCGACGCGCCGCGCGCGAGAACGGGGTGCCGGTCGTGCGTTACGTGGGTCTGGCGCGCCAGCTGCTCGCGTCGGGCGAGGTCGGCCAGCCGGTGCCGGAACATTCGTTCCGCGCGGTGGCGCTGCTGCTGCGCGTGATCGAGGCCTACGAGGCGCAGGCCCCCGACCTGTTGCGCCCCACGCTGCGCCCCGGTGAAGACGAGCTGCACCTGGATCTGGCGAGCGTGGACGACGAGATCGGACAGGAGATGCTGGATCTCGCGTGAGGGGCACGGCGGCAATGCGGCAATGCGGCAATGCGGCAAGGCGGTACGGCGGTACGGCGGTACGGCGGTACGGCGGTACGGCGGTACGGCGGCGTGGGAGGCGCGCCGCCGGGCTCATGCCTCGTCGCGCAATTGCTCCTCGATGAGGGCGTACTTCTCGCGACGGCGCGCCAGTGCCCGATGCAGGGCGGCGGCCTCCGCCAGGGCCAGTTCGGCGGCGTCGCACGCGCGCTGACGATCCACCACGGCCTGCCGGGCCGGCGGCACGCGGTCCAGTTGCGCCTGGTCGGCCTGACGCCAGCGTTTGAGGACCGGCGAGCCCCCGGGCGCCGCCTGACAGGCGGTCCGCAACGCGGCGCGCCGCGCGGCCACATCCGCGATGCAGTCGCTCAGCGCCTGCTCCGCGCTCACCAGCGCCTGCGCGGCGGCTTCGCCGGCGCGCTGGGCGCGCAACAAGGCCGCCTCCGCCAACGTCGCGCGCCGGCTCGCCAATGCGCCGACGCGGCGCACGCCGGGGATCCGGGCGTCCGGTGGCGCGGGCGCCTCGACCTCGTGCGGCGCGCGCTTCGGCGCGGGGCGATCGGCAGCGGAAGCAAAAGCGGAAGCGGAAGCGGAAGAGGCGGTAGCGGAAGCGGCCCCCGGCGGCACGGCGGCATTCATCCTGCGCTCACACCGCGCCGGCGGTCAGCGCGTTCAGCCGCGCCAGGCTGTCTTCCCACGGCGCGGGCGTGCGCGTGTCCTGGCGCAGGAAGTCGATCACCTTGGGATAGTCCGCGACGATGCGGTCGGTCTCCGGGTCCAGGCCGGGCCGGTACTCGCCCAGGCGGACCATCAGTTCCATGTCGCGGTAGCCGGACAGCACCTGCCGGATCCGGTTGGCCGCGCGGCCCTGCTCCCGGGGCACGATGTTGGACATCACCCGGCTCAGGCTCGCCAGCACGTCGACCGCCGGATACTGTCCCTGCTCGGCCAGCTTGCGCGACAGCACGATGTGGCCGTCCAGCAGCGAGACCGCCTCTTCGCTGATCGGGTCCGAGCGCAGCTCCCCTTCCAGCAGCACCGTGTAGAGCGCCGTGATCGAGCCGCCGGCGGCATTGCCCGCGCGCTCGATGAGCCGCGGCAGCAAGGCGTAGACCGACGGCGGGAAGCCGGCGCGCGCGGGCGCCTCGCCGGCGGCCAGGCCGATCTCGCGCTGCGCGCGCGCCAGACGGGTCAGGGAGTCCACCATCAGCAGCACGTTCAGGCCCTGGTCGCGCAGGCCTTCGGCGATCGCGGTAGCGGTGAACGCGGCGCGCACGCGTTCGATCGAGGTGCGGTCCGAGGTCGCGCAGACGATCACCGTGCGCGCCATCAGTGCGGGGTCGAACTCATGCTCGGTGAACTCGCGGACCTCGCGGCCCCGCTCGCCGATCAGCCCGACCACGATCGCGTCGGCCGGACTGCCGCGACCCACGGCCGCCATCAGCGTCGTCTTGCCGCAACCGGGGCCGGCGAACAGACCCACCCGTTGACCCTGCCCGACCGTCAGCAGCGCGTCGAGGCTGCGCACCCCGGTCGGGAACCGGTCCTTGATGCGCCAGCGCTCCACCGGCGGGGGCGCGTCCGCGATCACCGGGCGCAGGACGAGTCCGGCCTCGCCCGGGCGCAGCGGCGGCCCGTCGTCGAGAGGATCGCCGAAGCCGTCGAGGATGCGACCCAGCAGCGGCCGCCCCACGGCGACGTGATGCACGGTGCGCAGCGGCCGGATGACGCAGTCGCCGGAGATGCCCTCCAGCGCCGTCAGCGAGGACAGCAGCACATGCGCCCCGGTGAAGCCGACGACCTCGCAACGCCAGATCCGGTCGGGCGCCGCGGGGTGGTAGACCTCGCAGAGCTCGCCGATGCTCGCGCCGGGCACGGTGCCTTCGATCAGCATGCCCAGCACGCGGTGCACCTGGCCCAGCGCATGGGTCAATGGGACCGCCGCCATCGCGGCGGCGACGGCGGCGGCTTCGCGGGCGGCGACGTCGCGTGGCGTCACCATCCGATCTGCACCTTGCGGGGACCGTCGAAGACCAGCGTGCCGGGCCGGATCTCGGCCAGCCGCCAGTCGCCGACGCGGTCGCCGGGTTCGATCCGCCGGCCGTCGGTCAGCGTCACATGGCTGCTGGATCCGAGCATCACCTCCTGGATGTCGAACGGCAGGACCAGGCTGCCGTCGCCGGGGATGTTGACCAGCAGTCGACCGCGTCCGCCGCGCCGCTCGGCCGGCGCGGCGATCATCGCCTCGATGGCCATGGATGCGGATGCGGATGCGGATGCGGATGCGGATCCTGACGGGGCCGCGGCCGGGACTGCAGAGGCCGAGACGGATGCGTCCCCGGGTCCTGGCTCGGGACGCGGGTCGTCGCCGGAGGACCACTGTTTCCGGCGCGGATCCGCGGTCGGCAACTGCTTCTTCCTGGTCTCGTCGTCCGGCTCGATCGCCGTCTCGCTGTCCTGGACCTGCCGCACCAGCGCGGCCACGCCCAGCATCGTCGACAGCAGGCCGGCCGCGACGATCAGGCTGCCCAGCGTCCGCATCGGTCGCGGCCCGAGCGTGGCGTGCCGACGGCGTGTCCCGACGGGCCGGACATCCGCCACCAGGGCTGGCGGCGCCTCCTCTGACGGATCGGCGATCTGCCGCGCGTGGCTTTGACGTGCGTGCGCCTGCAGCATCCCCGATGACTCGATTTCCAGCGCCCCGGTCTCCGGCGCCTCGGTCACCGGTGGCGACCAATGTTCCCAAGGCTCGGTCGAGCCCCGGACCACCAACCAGATGTCGCCCGTCCTGAAGGGCTCGCCCGGCGCCAGCGGCACCGTCTCTCCGCCCGACAGCGTCACGCCCGTGGACAGCAGGACGCCGTCTTCGACCGCTTCCAGCAGGAGGCCGCCGTCCGGCGTCGCACGCACGAGCAGCCGCGCGGGCGGCAGGCCGTCCCCCATCAGCAGCAGATCGGCGTCATTGCCGGCCCCCACCGTCAAGGCGTCCTCGAGCGGCAGCGCCGCGCCGGCCTGCAGGCCGCTCACGACGCGCAGCTCCAGCACGTCCGCCTCCCAGGCCGGCGTCGTCATGTCAGTACATCTCCGGCGAGGCGCGTCCCTCCAGGGGGACGCTGATCACGGCGCGCACGTTGACGCGGAAATCCGGCGGCAGCTCGGACATGCCGATCACCCCCAGCGACGGGATGCGATCGGCCAGCAGCTTGCGGATGTGGGGTCTCACGTCCTGCGCGCAGACCATGACCGGCTGCCCGCCGCCGCAGGTGGCCAGGTAGGCGGCGGCGGTCTCGTCCAGGATCGCGTCGGTCAGGTCCGCCTCCAGCGCCAGGAAGTCGCCGTAGGCGGTCTGCCGGATGGCGGACCGGATCTGGGCCTCGAGCTCGCTGTCGAACATGAGCGCCCGCAGCTCCTTGCGCTCGGCGTGGGCGTCGCAGATCTCGCGTTGCAGCGCGGCGCGCACGCACTCGGTCAGCACCGACGGGTCGCGCTCGCGCGGGCCCCACTCGATCAACGCGTTCAGGATGATGGGCACGTTGCGGATGCTGACGTTCTCCATCAGCAGGCGACGCAGCACCTCGGCCATCCGGCTCAGCGGCACGGCGCGTTCCAGCTCCTTGGCGACCTCCGGCGTCTTGCGGCCACACCAGGCGGCGATCTTCTGCGTCTCTTCCATGCCGAAGTACATCGGCCCGACGCGCAGCAAGGTCTCCTCGCAGAGCTCGTCCAGACGGTCCCAGCAGTCCCGCAGGTCGGTCGGCGGGGGATCGAGCGCCAGGGCCTGCGCCTCGTCCAGCCACACGCGCGGCGCGCAGGCCACGCCGCCGCGCGACTCCACCTGCTCGGGCGGCAGACCGAGCTCGGCCGGATCGCCGACCGTCCAGGTGCAGGTCCGCAGGTCCTCCCGCAACCACATGGAAAACACCGGCACTTCGCCGTGGCAGAACTCGATGTCCGCGTGTTCGAGCTCGGCCCCGGTGTCGAACTCGATCTGCGGCGTCACCAGCGCCAGACGTCGCACCAGGCGATTGCGGACGTGACGGCACAGGTTGAGCGCGCGCTGCGCGCGCTCGGGATCGATGCGCCGGCTGACCCGCAGCGCGAAGGGCCGGACCAGATCGAAATCGCGCAGGGCTTCCACGACGGCTTCGCGCTGCTGCGTTTCCTCGCGGTCCGCCTTGAGCTTGCGATGCATCATCGTCAGCCCCACCGTGGCCGCGCCCGCCGCCAGGCCGGCGAAGATCACCAGCGGCATGCCCGGCAGCAGGCCGAAGGCCAGCATGGCGCCGCTGGCCGTCACCCAGGCCTTGGGCTGATGCAGCATCTGCGCGGTCAGTTCATTGCCGATCGCGCGGCCGCCCGTGGGCTTGGACACCCGCGTGACCAGCAGGCCGGCGGTCATGGACATCAGCAGCGCCGGGATCTGCGCCACGAGGCCGTCGCCGATGGTGAGGATGGCGTAGACGTGCAAGGCCTCGGCGGCCGGCAGGCCGCGCTGGAACACGCCCACCGAGAGACCGCCGATCAGGTTCACCAGCACGATGACGATGCCGACGATCGCGTCGCCCTTGGCGAACTTCATCGTGCCGTCCATCGCGCCGAAGAACTGGCTCTCCTCGGTCAGCGCGTCGCGCTGTTCCCTGGCTTCGTCCTGGGTGATGCCGCCGGCCTTGCGCTCCATGTCGATGGCCATCTGACGTCCCGGCATCGCATCGAGCGAGAAGCGCGCGCTGACCTCGGCGACCCGTTCGGAGCCCTTGGTGATCACGATGAACTGCACGACGGTCAGCACCAGGAACACGACGAGGCCGACCACCAGGTTGCCGCCGACCACGATCTCGCCGAAGGCCTCGATGATGTGCCCGGCCTCGGCGTTGAGCAGGATCTGCCGCGTGCTGGCCACGCTGAGCGCGACGCGGAACAGCGTGGTGACCAGGAACAGCGAGGGGAACGCCGACAGGCCGGTGGTCTGCTTCACCTGCATCACCAGCACGATCAGGAAGGCCGACACGCAGAGGTTGATCGCGATCAGCAGGTCCAGCAGCCAGGTGGGCACCGGCAGCAGCATCGCGAAGACCACGGCCACGACCAGCGCGGTGACGACGATCTCGGCACGCTCGCCGCGCGGTGCGATCTGAAGCGCCAGGGCCCGCGCCGGCGACAAGTTCGCCACCCTTGAGCTGCCCATCGTGGAGACCGCCTCCGGCGATCCCGCGCTTGCCGACAGCCTCGGCTACGTCGTCTGTCAGGTGCAGTCGGAATCGCCGGCGGGCGATTCCGTCGTCTTCATCGGCGAGGTCATCGAGGCCCAAGCCTTCTCCGATGCCCCACCCCTGGAGATGCGCGCCGCCGGCTTCCGCCATGCCGGGTGACCGCACAGCAGACGGCCAGGCGGCTCAGCGATGGCCAAATCAGTTCACGGCCTCCATCTCGGCAATGAGAAACTGAGAAATCGCTTCCACGAACTGCACCGGCGCGGTCGTCATCCCCTCGTGCGCCTGGCCCGCGAGTTCAACGATGCGCGCATTGGGCATCACGGCAGCCACTGCATCGGTCACGTAGATGTCCCGCGGGCTTTCCGTCCCGATAAGGCACAAC
>CBIHMU010000148.1:0-9162 GCA_966211105.1 uncultured Burkholderiales bacterium | reverse complement strand
CGAGCTGGTCCGCCGGCAGCAGCTGCATCGCCGCCGCCGTCACGCCGCCGCGCATCAGCGCCGTGCGCAGCTCCTGCGCCACGTCGCCGCCGCCGACGAGCGCGACCGCGTTGCCCGCCACCAGCGCCGCGCCCAGCGCGCGCGCCAGCTCCTCCGGCGAGGCGCCCTGCGCCAGCACCGCGATCACGCCGCGGCCGTGCAGTCGCAGCTCATTGCTCTCGCCCGTCGGGCCGGGCAGCTTCACGTCGACGAGGGTGCGACGCGCACCGGCGGCCAGCGTGCGCCAGGCCCCGGCCACCATCGGCCCCTGGCCGGCGGCGGAGCGCTCCAGCGCCGTCGCGCGCTCTTCGACGGGCCGCTCGGCCCACGCTTCATGCGCGGTGAACAGCGGCGACAGGTCGGCGCCCGCGCCGGTCGTCGACAGCGCCGGCGCCTCGGCCAAGGCCTCCACCTTCGGCTGCGCGACGAAGCGCAGCAGGTAGTGCGGGCCGCCCGCCTTCGGGCCGGTGCCGGACATGCCTTCGCCGCCGAACGGCTGCACGCCGACCACCGCGCCGATGATGTTGCGGTTCACGTAGACGTTGCCGATGCGTGCCTCCGAGGCCAGCCGCAGCGCGCGGCTGTCGATGCGGGTCTGGATGCCCAGCGTCAGGCCGTAGCCCAGCGCGTTGATCTCGCGCACGACGCCGTCGACGTCGCCGTTCCAGCGCACCACGTGCAGCACCGGGCCGAAGATCTCCTTCTTCAACGCGGCGATCGTCGGCAGCTCGACCGCCACCGGTGCCAGCAGGCGCGGGCAGCCGTCGGCCGGCACGGCCTCGGCGATCAGCGTCGCCTCGCGCTTGAGGCGCTGGACGTCCTTGGACACGCCCAGGAAGGCCTCGTCGTCGATCAGCGGGCCGACGTCCGTCGCGAGGTCCGCCGTATCGCCGACGCGCAGTTCCTTCACCGCGCCGCGCAGCATCTCGATGACGCCGTCGGCGACCGCCTCGTGCACCGCCAGCAGGCGCAGCGCCGAGCAGCGCTGACCCGCGCTGCGGAAGGCCGACTGCACGACGGCATCGATGACCTGCTCCGGCAGCGCCGTCGAGTCCACGATCATCGCGTTCAGGCCGCCGGTCTCGGCGATCAGCGGCAGCGCGGCGGCGCCGGGCTTGGCCGCCAGCTGGCGGTTGATGATCTGGGCGACCTGCGTCGACCCGGTGAAGCACACGCCCGCCGTCTGCGGCGCGGCGACCAGGCGCGCGCCGACGGTCTCGCCGCGGCCGTGCACCAGTTGCACCGCGTCGACGGGAACACCCGCGGCGTGGAGGAGCGCGACGCACTCGCGGGCGACGACCGGCGTCTGCTCGGCCGGCTTCGCGGCGACCGCGTTGCCGGCGGCCAGCGCCGCGACCACCTGACCGGCGAAGATCGCCAGCGGGAAGTTCCACGGGGAGATGCAGACGAACACGCCGCGCCCGTTCAGCCCGACACCGTCGCCGGCCAGGCGCTCGGCCTCGTCGGCGTAATAGCGCAGGAAGTCGATGGCCTCGCGCACCTCGCTGATCGCGTCGCCCAGGCTCTTGTAGGCCTCCTTGACCAGCAGCGCGCAGTACTGCGGCAGCTGGGCCTGCAGCGCGTCGGCGGCGCGGCGCAGCACGGCGGCGCGCTCGGCCACCGGGGTCGCGTTCCAGCCGGCGAAGCCGCCTTGCAGGCGCGTCATCACGGCATCGACCTCCTCCGGGGAGGCCTCCACCATCACCGGCACCGTGCAGGCCGCGAGCGCGTCCAGCAACACCTGGCGCTGCGCCGGCACCGCGAGGTCCAGGCCCGACGAGTTGTCGCGGCCGCGGCCCTGGGCGTCGCGGTACAGGTCGACCGGCAACGGCAGGGACGCTTCCTCGCGGATCTCGGTCATCGGCGACGCCAGCAGTTCCTCCGGCGCGACCGTCGGGTCGGCGAGCTGATGGACGAAGGATGAATTGGCGCCGTTCTCCAGCAGGCGGCGGACCAGGTAGGCGAGGAGGTCGCGGTGCTCCCCGACGGGCGCGTACACGCGGCAGGGGATCGAACCGTCCTTCAGCACCTCGCGATAGACGCCCTCGCCCATGCCGTGCAGGCGCTGCATCTCGAACTTGGCGCCCAGCGCGCGCGCCATATGCAGGATGGCGGCGACCGTGCCGGCGTTGTGGGTGGCGAACTGCGGGTAGATGACCTCGTGATGCCGCAGCAGCGCCTGCGCGCAGGCCAGGTAGGAGATGTCGGTGTGCGGCTTGTGCGTGTAGACCGGATAGAACGGCAGGCCCTGCTCCTGCGCGCGCTTGATCTCGCCGTCCCAGTAGGCGCCCTTCACCAGGCGCACCATGAATTTCAGTCCGTGCTTGCGGGCGATCGCGGCGACCGCCTCGACGACGTCGCGGGCGCGCGTCTGGTAGGCCTGCACCGCGAGGCCGAAGCCGCGCCATTGCGGGAAGTGCGTCGCGATGCGGGCCGCCAGCGTGTCGAGCAGCTCCAGCGACAGCTCGAGCCGGTCGACTTCCTCGGCATCGATCGTCAGGTTGATGTTGGCCTGCGCGGCCTTCTCGACCAGCTGCCACACGCGCGGCAGCAGCTCGGCGTAGACGCGCTCGCGCTGCAGGACCTCGTAGCGCGAGAACAGCGCCGACAGCTTGATCGAGATGCCGTCGCTGCCCTCGGGCGACTCGGCCTTGCGGCCGGCGGCGATGGCGGCGATCGCGTTCAGGTAGGACGCCTGGTAGCGCTCGGCGTCACCTTCGGTGCGGGCGCCTTCGCCCAGCATGTCGTAGGAGAAGCGCAGCTGCGCCTGCACCTTGCGCGCGGCGTCCGCTTCCTTCATCGCCTCCTGGATGTTGCGGCCGAGCACGAACTGGCGGCCCAGCAGCTGGATCGCGCGCACCGTCGCGGCGACCACGGTCTGCGCGCCCAGGCGCTTCATCAGGCCGGAGTCCGCCTCGGCATCCGGCAGGAACTTCTTGGACAGCGAGATCGCGCTCGCCGCCAGGCCGGCCAGCATCTTGTGCGGGCCATCCGAGGCGCCGTCGAAGTCGGCGCGGCCGAGCTGATCGGCGGTCAGCGCGATCGCGGTCTCGGCGTCGGGCACGCGCAGCAGGGCTTCCGCCAGGCGCATCAGCGCCAGGCCCTCGGCGCTGGTGATCGGGTACTCGCGCAACAGCGACTCCATCGCCCAGAACGGCGCCGGGTTGCCGCGCACCTGCTGCACCCAGGGCCTCGCCTGGTCGACCACCGCCCGCCAGTTCAGCGCCTGCATCTCGGCGGCCAGGGCGCGCACCAGGGGCAGTTCCTCGCGGTACGGGTCCGGCAGGCGGGGGGTCTCCGGCGGGAGGGAAAAGGCGGTCATAGAATCCTCGGATGTTCGTGCGAGGGGCGCTCCCCTAGCGAATAGCGGGAGTTTAGAAACTTACGCTCCGAATTACTCTCCAATGTTTCCGGCTTTCGCCGTATGGAATCCAGCATGAGCAGCCTCGAGGACCTGGACAAGATCGATCGGTGCATCCTGGGCCTGCTGCAGCAGGACGGGCGCATCAGCAACCTGAAGCTGGCCGAGGAGGTGCAGATGTCGGCGACGGCCGTACTGGAGCGCGTGCGGCGCCTGACGCGCGAGGGCTTCATCCTCGGCTACGAGGCCCGGCTCAACCCCGCCAAGCTGGGGGCGCAGATGCTGGTCTTCATCGAGATCCTGCTCGACCGCACGGTGCACGACGTCATGGACAACTTCCGCGCCGCGGTGCAGGCCCGGCCGGAGATCCTGGAGTGCCACCTGGTGGCGGGCGGCTTCGACTATCTGCTCAAGACCCGGGTGTCCGACATGGCCGCCTACCGCGAGTTCATCGGCGCGGTGATCTGGACGCTGCCCGGCGTGCGCGAGACGCGGACCTACGCGGTCATGGAAGAGGTGAAGAACACCACCGCGCTGCCGCTGTGATCCGGAGGGCGTTGTCCCGACGCCGGTGATTTCCACACACCGCCGCCGCTGACAAGCGAATTCAAGGGGGGGATGTCCTCCCCCGTCAGCCCCTCCATCTGCGGGCTGACGGTCGGGCTGCGACAGGATCACCATGGAGTGCCTCTCCCGTGATCCCGAGGTTTCCGAGATGAAGTACCGGTCCTCCCCGTCCCCGTCCCAGCTCCCGCGCGCCGCGTCCCGGCCGTTCGCGGGCGGCGGACCCGACAGCGAGCTGCCCAGCCACTACGGCGACAGCCGGTTCAGCCATGGCGACAGCCGCTATTCCGACAGCGGCAGCAGCTTCGGCGATTCCGACTTCGGCGCCGAACCGCCCCCGCGACGATCGCTCGCCGGCCCGGTGGAGAGCTGGCACGACTCCAGCTTCATCCTGCGTCGCGGCCTGGAAGTGCGCGAGGTCAGCGCGAAGGAATGGCGCGTGTGGGCGGAGGCGCCCGCAGCGTCCCCGGCCCCCGCGGCGCCGACAACGCCGCGGCGGCGGATGACTGGCGATGGTGACGCGTGATCGGACCTGGATCCGTCCGAAGGTCGATGAGACCGATGAGACCGATGAGACCGATGAGACCGATCAGGCCAGCTGCAGACGCTTGGGCGCACGGCGCAGCGGCTCCGGCGGCGGCGTCACCACGAAGTCCTCCGGCGGCATCGGCCGGCCGTAATACCAGCCCTGGGCCCAGTCGCAGCCTTCGCGGCGCAGCCACTCGGCCTGCTCGATCGTCTCGACGCCCTCGGCCAACACATCGAGGTTGAGGCTGCGCGCCAGCACGATGACCGTGCGGGCGATCGCGGCGACGTTGGCATCGCTGCTGAGCTCGTTGACGAAGCTGCGATCGATCTTCAGCGTGCTGACCGGCATCCGCTTCAGGTAGGCCAGCGACGAGTAACCGGTGCCGAAATCGTCGATCGCGATGCGCACGCCCCGCTTGGAGATCCGCATCAGCAGGCTGATGGCCTGCTCGGCGTCCTCGAGCAGCAGGCTCTCGGTGACCTCCAGCTCGAGTGCGCTCGGCGGGCACCCGGTCTCGCCGAGCACGACATCCAGCGTCTCGATGAAGTCCGGCTGGCGCAGCTGCCGCGCCGAGACGTTGACCGCGACCTGCTGCGGCTTGCCTTCCTGGCCCTGCCAGCGCGCCACCTGCGCGCAGGCCTGTTCCAGCACCCAGCGGCCGATCGGGATGATCAGCCCGGTCTCCTCGGCCAGCGGGATGAAGTCCGCCGGCGAGATGGGACCGCGCGTCGGATGGCGCCAGCGCAGCAGCGCCTCCGCGCCGATCAGCGCGCCGTCGCTCAGGCGCACCTGCGGCTGGTATTCCAGACGGAACTGCGCGGCCTCGTTGGCTTGGCGCAGCGCGTGCGTCAGCTCGAAACGCTGCTGCACCGCCTGCGTCAGTTCCGGCCGATAGGCCTGGACCGAGCCGCGCGCATGCAGCTTGGCGCGCACCATGGCGACCTCGGCGTTGCGCAGCAGCTCGTCGACGTGCGTGCCGTCGGCCGGGAACAGCGCCAAGCCGATGCTGGCGCCGACGTTGAAGCGGTGGTGGTCGATGACGATCGGCTCGTCCATCGCCTGGATCAGCCGGTCGCCGAGCCGCATCGCGGTCTCTTCGTCGACCAGGCCCGACAGCACGACGACGAATTCATCGGCGCCGACGCGCGCCACCGAATCGCTCAGGCGCGTGACGTTGGCGAAACGCGCCGCCGCCGTCAGCAGCACCTGGTCGCCCGCGGCATGGCCGGCGATGTCGTTGACGTCGCGGAAGCCGTCCAGGTCGATGTACAGCACGGCCACGCAGGTGTGCTCGCGCTGGGCGTTGCCGACCTGGCGCGCGATGCGGTCGCGCAGCAGCGCCGCGTTGGGCAGGCCGGTCAGGCTGTCATGCAGCGACTGGTGCAGCAGCTCGGCCTCGGTCTGCTTGATGCGGGAGATGTCGGTCAGCACGCTGAGGTACTGCACCTGCTCCGGATCGCCCGAGGGCGCCGGCACCTTCACGAAGGTCGCCCACATCGGGATCGAGTCGCCGTTCTTGTGGCGCTCGGTGACCTCGCCGCTCCATTTGCCGCGGGTCTCGATGTCGGCCCACAAGGCGCGCAGCTTCTCGGGATCCTGCTCGGCGTCGCGCAGCAGCAGCGGGCGCTTGCCCAGCAGCGTCTGCCGGTCGTGGCCGACCATCGCGACCAGGGCGGGATTGACGTCGACGATGCGCAACTCGTGGTCGATGACCATGATGCCCTCGCCGCAGTGCTCATACACGGTCGCGGCGCGACGCGCCGCGTCGGTGGCCTGCTGCAGCTGGGTCACGTCGCGCGCGATCGCCACCTGGCCGAGGTACTGGTCCTCGTCGAACACGCGGGCGCTGGAGACGTCCAGGCAGCGCGCGCCGCTGCCGGCGTCGGAGGTGTCGTCGCGCCAGGTCAGGAGACGGCCGTCGGACTGCGTGTCGACCCAGCCCGGGGGATTCGGCAGGTCGGCGTCGCGGCGCCCGATCAGCTCCTGCTCGGTGAGGCCGACGGCGCGCTCGAAGGCCGGATTGCAGCCCTCGTAGGCGCCGTTGGCGTCCTTGAAATACATCGGATCGGGGATCGCGTTCAGCAAGGCGCTGAGGCGGGCGCGCTCATGGCGGACGCGCTTGAGTTCCTCCCGGCGCCGGTGCAGGCGGCCGCGCTGCTGCACGAACAGGCTGACCATCACGCCCAGCGTCAGGCCGCCGATCACGCAGCCGGCGCCCAGCCAGAACACGGTGGAACCGGAATCGATCCAGGCCGGCAGCTCCGCCACCATCGCCCGCGCCGCGGACGGCACCGCCGCGGGGACGGACGCGGACGCACCCGCCCACGCCGACGTGCTCAGGCACGCAGGCAGCAGTGCGGACGCGGCACGGCACCCCCAACGACGATTCAGGCGAAGACGCATGGCTCACCCAAGGATCTTTTTATGAATGGAGGGGCAACAGCTGGCCCCATGTCGGCGCCGCCCGCGGGTCGCGGGCGTTCCCTCATGCACGACCGCCGGAGTATCGACGCCGGTAAGAAAACGTAGCTAGGGGTTACAGCGAGGCCGCCACTTGCGTTCCTTGCAAGATTGCACGCTTTGCATCCAATTCTTTGGCTTCGGCCGAACCGCCGATCAGCTGCACCGACCGGCCTGCCGCGCGCAGCGGCGCTTCGAGTTCGCGCAGCGGTTCCTGCCCCGCGCACAGCACGATGGTGTCGCAGTCGATGCGCTCGGGATCGGTGCGATCCTCGCCCTGACTGATCCACAGACCGTGCGCGTCGATGCGCTCGTACTGCACGCCGCCGACCATCCGTACACCGTGCGTTTTCAGGGCGGCACGATGGATCCATCCGGTGGTCTTGCCCAGACCCGCGCCGAGCTTGCCGGCGCGTCGCTGCAACAGCGTGACCTCGCGCGTGGCGGGCTCGGGCTGGGGGCGCGCCAGACCGCCGCGCGTCTGCTCGGGATCGCCGACGCCCCAGTGCCTGCGCCACGCCGGCGCATCGAGCGCCAGCGAGTGGCCCTGCTCCAGCAGGAACTCCGCCACGTCGAAGCCGATGCCGCCCGCGCCCACGACCGCGACGCGCCGTCCGACCGGCTTCTCGCCGCGCAGGACCTCGAGGTAGGTCAAGACCTGACCCCGGGCGATGCCCTCGTCCTGGCCGGGGATGCGCGGATCGCGCGGTGTCACGCCGGTGGCGAGCAGCACCTCGTCGTAATCCATCAGGTCCTCGGCCGTCACGCGACGTCCCAGTTGCGGCGTCACGTCGAGGAGCTCCAACCGCCGCTTGAAGTAGCGCAGCGTCTCGTGGAACTCCTCCTTGCCCGGGATCCGCTTGGCGAGGTTGAACTGGCCGCCGATCTCGTGGGCCGCGTCGATCAGCGTGACGTGGTGGCCGCGCTCCGCGAGCGTCGTCGCCGCCGCCAGGCCGGCCGGTCCGGCGCCGACGACGGCGACACGCTTGCGCGGCTGGCCCGCGGCGACGGGCACGATGCGCAGCAGGGTCTCATGACCGGCGCGCGGGTTGACGAGGCACGACGCGACCTCCTGTTTGAACACGTGGTCCAGGCAGGCCTGGTTGCAGGCGATGCAGGTGTTGATCTCGTCGGCGCGGCCCTCCGCGGCCTTGCGCACGAAGGCCGGATCGGCCAGCAGCGGTCGCGCCATCGACACCATGTCCGCCGAGCCGTCGGCCAGCACCGATTCGGCGACCTCGGGCGTGTTGATGCGGTTGCTGGTGATCAGCGGGGTGGAGATGCCCTCGGCGCGCAGCTGGTCGCGCAGCTTCTTCGTGACCCAGGCGAAGCCGGCACGCGGCACGCTGGTGGCGATCGTGGGGATGCGGGCCTCGTGCCAGCCGATGCCGGTGTTGATGATCGTGGCGCCGGCCTTCGCGACGGCGCGCGCCAGCTGCAGCACCTCGTCCCAGTTCCCGCCTTCGGGCACCAGGTCCAGCATCGACAGGCGGTAGATGATGATGAAGTCGGGACCCACGGCCTCGCGCATGCGGGTGAGGATCTCGACCGGCAGCCGCATGCGGCGTTCGAAGTCGCCGCCCCAGGCGTCCGTGCGCCGGTTCGTGGCCGCGACGAGGAACTGGTTGATGAAGTAGCCCTCGGAGCCCATGACCTCGACGCCGTCGTAGCCGGCCTCGCGCGCCAGCACGGCGCAGCGGACGAAGGCGCGGATCTGGCGCTCGATGCCGCGCTCGCTCAACGCATGCGGCGTGAACGGCGAGATCGGCGACTTCAGCGCCGACGGCGCCACGTTGAACGGGTGGTAGCCGTAGCGGCCGGTGTGCAGGATCTGCAACGCGATCTTGCCGCCCTCGCCATGGACGGCGCGCGTGATGGCCTGATGCCGGCGCGCGGCGCCGCCGGTCATGAGCGTGCCCGCGAAGGGCTTGGCCCAGCCGGCGATGTTGGGCGCGTAGCCGCCGGTGACGATCAGGCCGACCTGGCCGCGGGCGCGTTCGGCGAAGTATTCGGACAGCCTGTCGATGTGCTTGCGCGAGTCCTCGAGTCCGGTGTGCATGCTGCCCATCAGCACGCGGTTCTTGAGGGTCGTGAAACCCAGGTCCAGGGGCGACAGCAGCTGCGGGTAGGCGTTCATCGCGCGGATGCTAGCGCCGGACCTGGCGCGCGTTTAGAGAGGTGGTACCAGGGGAGGCATCGGGGGTGGGAC
>CBIHMU010000147.1:0-9236 GCA_966211105.1 uncultured Burkholderiales bacterium | reverse complement strand
CGCCTCCCCCGCCGCCCACCTCCTCGGTCAAGCGCGGCGTCGCCTACGACCTCAAGGACGCGGCCGACTTCAACGCGCTGTCGGGCGGAAGCGTGGGCTGGTGGTACAACTGGGCGCTGCAGCCCAACGCGACCGTGGTCGCGCAGCCGTCGATCGCCGGCGCGCTGGAGCACGTGCCGATGCTGTGGAACTTCAACTTCAACACGGCGCAGGTCGTGACGGCGCTGAAGGCCCGGCCGACGGTGCAATACCTGCTGGTGCTCAACGAACCCAACCTCACCGACCAGGCCAACCTCTCGCCGGCGGATGCCGCCGCGCAGTGGCCGCGCTTCGAGGACGTCGCGCGCCAGACCGGCGTGAAGATCGTCGGCCCCGCGATCACCTGGGGGACGATGGCGAACTACGCCGACCCGGTCGTCTGGATGGACGCGTTCATCGCCGCCTACCGCGCCGCCAACGGCGGCCGCGATCCGCAGATCGACGCGATCGCCTTCCATTGGTACGACTACGGCCTGGGCGGCCAGCTGGACCGGCTCAAGAAGTACGGCAAGCCCTTCTGGGTCACCGAGATGGCCAACTGGCACAACGGGGACGGCAGCGCGCAGATCGACACCGCCGCGAAGCAGAAGGCGCAGATGGCCGACATGGTCCAGACCTGCGAGTCGCGTACCGACGTGGTCCGCTACGCCTGGTTCACCGGCCGTTGGACGAACGACGTGCACTTCACCAGCCTGCTCGGCAACTCCGGTGTGCTGACCGAGGTCGGTCAGCACTACAAGGGCCTGCCGAAGTCCTGATGGACCGCTGACCTCACTGACCTCACTGACCGCACTGACCTCAGGTTGACCGCGCCTCGGCGCGCACGCCCAGGCCGTCGACAACACAAGACGACGTGAGGTGAGGTGATGCGGTCTAGCGCAGCGCGGCCAGCAGTGCCGCCTGCGCGATGCGGCGGCGCTCTGCGCCATCGGTGGGGCCGCGCCCGTCGGCGGGCGCGAGCACCGCCTGCACCGCCATCACCGGGACCACGGCCGCCGCCGTCAACCGCCGCAACACCGCTGGCGGCAGGTCGTCACACGCGACGGCGCCGTACAGCTGCCCCAGCAGGCGGGCGATCTCCTCCAGCGCGGCGCCCTCCTCGAGCATCCGGTCAGGATCCAGCACGGTCACCTGCGCGCCCAGTTCAAGCGCCACCTGCTTGAACAGGCAGGGGGCCGGCGCGCCCTCATCCCCGCACACCATCCCCATCCTCATCCCCAGCAGGGGCTGATGCATCGTGCTCGAGAGCGGCATCGTGCTGGAAAGCGGCGTCGTGCGCGGGAGCGGAGCGTGTGGGGGCATGGTCGGACGCGTGGCGGGGCGGAGGGGGAACAGCGGCTTGGCGGACGCGATCGCGCCGCAGGCCAAGGTCCGCAGCGTAGTCAGCTCCCGACGAAGCGGGTTGACCGATGTCAATGCGCAGGCCTTGCGTCACACAGGCGCGGCGGGAGGCCGTCCGGGCTCGACGGATCGTTACCGAACCGTCACCGAGGGTTCACCGACTGTTGCTGATCGATGTCAAGGATTGGTTCCGCGGTTGCGGGCCGTTTCTAGCATTCCCAGCCATCCCTCCAACCACGAGACCCTCATGCAAAGCGCCATCGCCCTCGCCTCTCCTCCGAGCGACCTTTCCCGCGATCGCCTGCGCGATGGACCGGCGGGCCGCCCCCGTTTGGCGGCCGCGGCGGCCGCGGCGGCCGCGGCGGCCGCAGCGCCCCCGGTGCCCCGGCCGCGTCGTGACGTCGCCATCGCCTTGTCCTCCGACGCCGCGCTCGTCGCGGACACCGCTCCGGGTCTGATCGCGCCCGACTTCGGCCTGCCGGACCCGCCACCGCCGTCGCTGTCCGTCGCGGAGCCGCGCGTGGCCACCCGCGACCCGCAGCAGCGCATGCTGGAGGTGATGCGCACCATCCGCGACATCCTCCAGCCCGCGGCCAAGGTGGTGCGCGCCGGCGACATGATCTTCCGCGCCTCCCAGCCCTTCCACACGGTCTACCTGATCAATGCCGGCGCGTTCAAGCTGGTGAGCCGCAGCCTGGACGGCCGCGAGCAGATCGTCAGCCTGAAGTTCCGCGGCGACTGGCTGGGCTTCAGCGGCATCGCGCACGGCCGCCATCCCTGCGACGCGGTCGCGATGGACACCGGCAACATCTCGATCATTCCGTACGACACGCTGCTCCAGGCCTGCGCGCGCCATCCGGAGATGATGGCCGTGGTCCACGAAGGCATGAGCGCCGAGATCACCCACGAACGCCAATCGCTGATGTCGGTCTGCACGCTGGCGTCGCTGGCGCGGGTGGCGGAGTTCCTCTGCGCCTGGGCGCGCAGCATGCATCAGCGCGGGCTGCGCGCCGACGAGCTCACGCTGCGCATGACGCGCGCCGATCTCGGCAACTTCCTGGGCATGACGCTGGAGACGGTCAGCCGCTGCCTGTCCAAGCTGAACCGGGAAGGCCTGATCCTGTTCGGCGAGCGCGGCCGGCGCCAGATCTCGATCCCCAACCGGGAACGGCTCGAACAGTTCGTGATCGGCGGCTCGATGGCGCGGGGGAAGCTGGCGACGGCGGCCTGAGTGCGGCCTGCGTGCGGTCCGAGTGCGGCGTGACTCTGGCGTGACCCCGGCGTTCTCAGCGCGACAGCACCTTCCCGATCGCCCGCGCCAGCGCGTCGCGCTCATAGGGCTTGGGCAGCAACGCCCAATCCAGCGCGTTGTCATGCCCGGACGACAGCAGCTCCGCCGAGAACCCCGACATCAGCAGCACGGCGATGTCTGGCCAGCGCTGCTGGACTTGTGACGCCAGTTCGGTCCCGCGCATGCCGGCACCCAACGCGATGTCGCTCAGCAGCAGGTCCGGCAGCGCGAGGCCCCCGGACGCGTCGGCTGCATCGTCCGGATCGCGCGGATGCCGCAGCTGCTGCAGATGCCGCAGCGCTTCCTCCGCGCTGGCGCAGGCCGTGACGCTGCAGCCCAGGTCGGTCAGGTAGCGACGCGCGACCGCGCGCACCTCGGCGTCATCCTCGACCAGCAGCACCCGCAGTCCCGGCGGCACCGCCGCAGCCCCCGCATCGTGCTCGACGGCCTCGCGCTTCGCTGCCGGCGGCTGGGGCAGGATCAAGGACAAGGTCGTGCCGTGGCCCGGCCTGCTGTCGATGCCGATCGCCCCGCGCGACTGCCGCGCGAAACCGTAGACGGTGCTCAGGCCCAGCCCGGTGCCGCGGCCCGCCTGCTTGGTGGTGAAGAACGGCTCGAAGGCGCGCTCCTTGACGTCTTCCGACATCCCCATGCCGCTGTCCGAGATCGCGATGCGGACGTAGCGCATCAGGGGGGACTCGAGCCCCTCGGGCGCCGGATCGTCGCCGTCCTCCAGCTCCCGGCGCAGTGCCGGCGGGATGGCCGTCAACGGCGCGGCCTCGAAGACCAGGTCGCCGCCCTCTGGCATCGCGTCGCGCGCATTGATGGCGATGTTGAGCAGCGCCGATTCCAGCTGCGCCGGATCGGCCTGCACATCGGGACAATCGGCGGCCACCTCGATGCGGATGCGGATGCGCTGGTCCAAGGTGCGGCGCAGCATGTCGGCCAGCGAGCGCAGCATCGCCGCCACGTCGACGCTGGCCGGCTGCAGGCGCTGCCGGCGCGAGAACGCCAGCAGCTTGCCGGTCAGCTCCGCGCCGCGTCGCGACGCCCGCGTCGCCGCCGCGACCAGCTGCGGCGCGAAACCGTCGCCGGTCACCGCAGGCAGCTCGGCCAGCACCTGCAGGTTGCCCTGGATCACGGTCAGCAGGTTGTTGAAGTCGTGCGCGATGCCGCCTGTCAGTTGACCGACGGCCTCCAGCCGCTGGGAGTGGTTCAGCGCCTCCTCCGTCTGCGCCCGCTGCAGGCAGGTGCCGAGCAGGTTGGCCACCGATTCCAGGAAGCGCATCTCCGCATCGCCGAAGCGTCGCGGCTCGCGCGAACGCACCGCGAGCGTGCCGACGGGACGCCCCCGATCGGACAGCGGGACCGCCAACGCGGACACCAGGCCCGCCTGCAGGTAGGTCGGCGGCACGGCGAAGCGCTGCTCGCTGCGATAGTCCTCGACCACGACCGGTCCGCCCTGCGCCAGGACGAACCCCTGCGGCGTGTCCGGCCGGTTGGCCACCATCGCGCCGAGGTCCTCGCCGTCCAGCAGGCCGACGCCGCCGGCCAGACGCAACGCGGTCCGGCCCGGCTCGAGCAGGAACACCACCGCCAGGTCCGCCTCCAGGGCCTGGGCGGCGATCGAGGGCACCTGACGCAGCACCTCCTGCGGGTCGAGCGAATCGACCGCGATCCGGCCCAGCTGGGCCAGATGCTCGCTGTAGCGCGCCCGCTGCAAGGCCTGGCGAACGCGCGGGTACTCGGCGACGCTGCGGATCGAGGCCATCGTGTACGGCAGCCCGAGCGGCTGCAGCGGGCTCAGGGCGATCTCCACCAGCACCTCCGATCCGTCACGCCGGCGGGCGACCAGCTCGGTGGCAGTGCCGCCCATCGGCCGGGACCGCGGCGCGCGTTCGTAGGCCTGCCGGTAGGCGGCGTGGCGCGGGCGGATGCTGTCGGGGACCAGCATCTCGACCGGGGCGCCAATGAGGTCCTCGTGGGCGTAGCCCAGCAGTTGGCTGACCGTCGGATTCGCCAGCCGGATCAGCCCCTGCTCGTCGACGAGCAGCAGACCGTCCGGCGACGCCGCGAACAGCGCGCTGAAGACGTGGCCCGGGTCGCTCATGATGGCGGTCAGGTCGAGCGCGTCGAGGTCACCCTCGGCGCGAACAGGTAGCCGGCGCCGCGCACCGACTTGATCCACTGTCCCTCGCCCGACTCGGCGCCGAGCTTGCGACGCAACCGTCCCACCTGCACGTCGATCGTGCGGTCAAAGGGCCCGGACTCGCGACCCCGCGTGTGCTCGAGCAGGAAATCCCGGGACAACACGCGCCCCGGATGCAGCATGAGGATGTGGAGGAGGTCGAACTCGCCGGTCGTCAGCGCGACCTGCTCGCCGTCCGGTCCCGTGACGCGGCGCGCGGAGACGTCCATCGTCCAGCCTTCGAAGTGGAGGCGCTCGCGGCCGGCGGACAGGTCGTGGACGATCTCGCCCGGCGGTCCGCCCGACAGCCCTGGCGGCGCCGTCGTCGCACTGGGCGCCGCGCCCGGCGTGCCCGAGGCGACCGCGCCGGCCGGGCCGGCCGTCGATCCGGGCGCCAGGCGCCGCAGCACGGCCTTGACGCGGGCGACCAGCTCGCGCAGGTCGAAGGGCTTGGTCACGTAGTCATCCGCGCCGACCTCCAGCCCGACGACCTTGTCCACCGCATCGCCGCGCCCAGTGACGATCACCAGGCCGCAGCGCCAGTGCTCGCGCAGCTGGCGCGCGATCACGAATCCGTCCTCGCCGGGCAAGCCCAGGTCCAGCAGGACGAGGTCCGGCGTATCCGCCGCCATCAGGTCCATCAGCGTCCGGCCGGTGTGGAGCTGCGTCGTGCGGAAGCCGTGCGAGGCCAGATAGCCGGCCAGCAGCTGGGTGATGTCCGGCTCGTCGTCGAGGATCGCGACATGGGCCGGCGCCGGTGCGCTGGCAGGCGGGTGGGCCGACGCTTCGGACGACGCGCTGGCCGACACATTGGCGGGCACGTTGGCGGGCACCTGGGCAGTCACCTGGGCGGGCGTCGTCGCGGAAGAAGGGAAATCGGGCGCGGTCATGAGACCCGATTAGAGCGCGTCCGCGCGGATCAGACGCTCCAGCGTGCGCGTCAGGCGATCGAGATCGATGGGCTTGACCATGTGCTCGTCGAAGCCGCTGCTCAGCGCCTTGTCGCGATCGGACGCCTGGCCGTAACCGGTCAGCGCGATCAGCCGCGGCGCGGCCTCGCCCAGTTCGCGATGGATCAGCGTCGCCAGCTGGTAGCCGTCGATGACCGGCATGCCGATGTCGAGCACCGCGGCGTCGAAGTGGGACGCGCGCACCCGTTCCAGCGCCTCCTGCGGCAGCGTCGTCGTGACCACGTCGTAGCCGGCGTAGCGCAGCGCCATGCCCAGCGTCTCGGCGGCGTCGCGGTTGTCGTCGACCACCAGCACCCGCCCCTGCACCGGCGGCAGCGTGTCCAGCGCCTCCGTGGCCGGCCCCGGCGCGGGCGGCGCGACATGGATCTCCGCCGGCAGCGTCACGCGGAAGGTCGCGCCCAGCCCCGGCCCGGCGCTGTGCACCGCCACCTGCCCGTGATGCATCTCGACGAGCTGCTTGACGATCGCCAATCCGATGCCGAGCCCGCCCTTGGAACGGTCCAGCGTGGTCGAGCCCTGCTCGAACAGCTCGAACACGCGCGGCAGCATGTCCGCGTCGATGCCGGCGCCGTTGTCCTGCACCTCGATCACCAGCGAATCCCCCACAGCACGGGCTGCCACGCGGATCTCGCCGTTGGTCGGCGTGTATTTGGCGGCATTGCTCAGCAGGTTCACCAGGACCTGCCGCAGCCGGGCCCGGTCGCCCATCAGCCGCAGTTCCGGCCCGACCTCGCAAGCCACCCGCAGCAGGTGGTTGCGCTCCTCGAGCAGCGGGCTCACGCCCTCGATCGCGTCGCTCAGCAGGAATGGCACGTCCACCGGCTCGCGCGACAGTTCGATCTTGCCGCGCGTGATGCGGGTGATGTCGAGCAGGTCGTCCACCAGCTTGGACAGGTGGCCGACCTGGCGCTCGATGATCTCGTGCTCCCGCGAGAGCTGCCCTGTCTGCAGCCGGATCAGGTGCAGCGCGGTGGAGATCGGCGCCAGCGGATTGCGCAGTTCGTGGCCGAGCATGGCGAGGAACTCGTCCTTCGCGCTCGCCGCGCGTTCGCGCTCGTGGTCCAGCCGGGCCGCGTGCAGGCCGGTCGAGGCCAGCGTCGCCGCGGCGCGCATGAAGGCGCTCTGGTGCGGCGACGGGAAATCCGGCCGCGAGGAGCCGAACCACAGGCTGCCCGCGCGCCCCGCCGGCCCGAGATAGAGCCGCACCACCCGCAGGGTGCCCAGCGGCGACTCCAGCGCGTTCGCGGTGTCGGCGCTGTCGGGCATCTGGCGGCAGGCGACGATGAAGTCCGTCCAGGCCTCGTGGGAGACGCGCACGCCCCCCAGCTGAAGCACGGTGGCCGGCACGGTGTCGGGCACCAGCGGCGCATGCAGCAGGCAGACGGCCGTGCCGACGATGCGGTTCACCGCCTCGGTCGTCAGTTGAAGCACCGTGGCGGCGTCGCGTCCGACCCAGAGGGCCGGCAGCGCGAGCAGGCCCATCAGGTCGCGCAACGCCTGGTCGGCGGCGGACGGTTCTCGTTCTCGGGACATCGTGGTCATTCGGCCCGCCGGTCTCGCTCCGGCATTGGAAGCGCCGCCGGCGCGGACCGTCCGCGGCGCCGCCCCGTGGCGCGGCGCGCAGACAGCTCGCGCAGCATCTCGGGCGGCGGCGTGAAGAAGGGATTCTCGCGCAGCACGCCGCCGATCATCGTGAGCGGATGCGTCCGCAGCAGGTCCATCATGGTGGCGCCGTCCAGCGGCGCCAGGTCGTAGACGCAGATCGCCAGGCGGCGATTCGCGTCCAGCACGCCGTTCAGGCGCGCCTCGTACTCCAGCAGATCCAGGCGATCGAGGCCGTGACGGATCGCCCAGCCCATCTGCGTCATCACCCGCACGCCATCGAAGCCGTCCGCCTCGCCGTCCTGCGCCGCGGTGGCCTGCGCCATCCCGGCGAGCAGGGTGTCGACATCGATCCCGCCGGGCTGCGCGGGCCAGGGCTGCAAGGTGAGCTGGCCGCGGTGCTCGCAGGCCACGACGTCGATCCCGGCACCGACCAGCCGCGCCCGGTGATCGTCCAGCCCACCGGACTCGATCAGATGGAGGTTGCGTTCGTTGTTCTGCTCCGCCTCCCGATAGAACGGCGCCAGCACCTGGCACGCCTCCTCACGGCTGTCGAAAAAAGCGCAAATGTGGAAATGAGGGGTGATCACTGCTCTCTCGCACCGTCCGCGGCGACTGGGCCATCGGACGTCCTCCGTCCCGAATTGCATTGGCCAGTCGACTGGCTCTCAGGCGTTGATGCGTCGATGTTAGCCGTGAAGCGGGCGGGCGAAGACGATGCCGGTCATGGAACGCGTCGTGGCCTTCGTGCTCCCGCCGTTCGACGTTGCTGAAAGCGTCGGGCGGGACTGCCGACGCAGCCGCCATCCATGCATTCAAGGTCGCCCGGCTCGCCCGTGCATTCCCGATGCGATATTCGATGCACACGGGAACATAGCTGACTCCCCGATGGTTTCAGGTGATCTCCCCCTCGAATTTGTCAAAGCGCGCATCGAGTCGAATCAATTACAAAACCGCGACCGAAGGAAATACTTCAACCAGTCTTGCAGAAACCGTGACTTGCGCGCAGCGATTTCAGGCGTGCGCACCCAGGTTGTGGCGTTCGCCCGCATGCGGGTCGCAAGCGGCCGCACAGGCCCGGCACGCCTGGGCGCAACGCTTGCAGTGCGCATGCTGATGCTTGTCGCACTCATCGGCGCAGGCCCGGCACAGGTGCGCGCACAACGCGCAGAAATCGCCGTGATGGGCGGACTCGCGCGACAGCACGCCGATCGTCGTCTCGCAGAGGGCTGCGCAGTCGAGCGTCAGCAGGCTACACGCCTCCATCAGGCGGTCACCCGAACGGATGCAGGCGTTGGCGCACTCACGCGTCGCGAGCAGGGCTTCCGCGCAGGCCTTCATGCAAGCTTGCAGGTCTTCGGTGGCGCTGGTCATGGCAAGTCCTTCTTGGGTGGGGGAGCTGTGTCGTGGCAACCGCCATGCCTCGCGCGCCCCGCGACCGGTCAGCGCCCGTGACCGCGCGAATCCATGTGAGTCAAAACTAGCAAAAGTTTGCTAGTCATACTGCATGAATAGGTGGGTCGTCGGAGGCAATTTCAAAAGGCTAGCAAATCATTGTCATTGTGAGGCGACCGGACGAGAAACGAAACTGAGCAGCATCGCAAAACAGCCCGAAGGGGTTTACCTTGAGCTGCCCATCCCCTCTCCAGTTTCTCCGCCTGGCGACCCTCGATATTGCCCGCGGCTGGCAATATCCGCTGGCTGCCCTGGCCTTGATCTGCCTGCCGGCGCGCGCCGACGACCATCCCCCAGCCGTCGCGGACGTCGAAGCCCGCGCCGCGACTGGAACGCCGCCGTCCCCGAG
>CBIHMU010000146.1:0-9240 GCA_966211105.1 uncultured Burkholderiales bacterium | reverse complement strand
GGTGGGCGGCGCAGGCGCGGGGGGCGGCAGTTCGGGTTCATCGCCCACGGGGGACGACGCCGCCGGCGCGGGCGCGGGCGCGGGAGCAGGGGCCGGTGCAGGCGCCGGTGCGCCCGACACCGGCGGGCTGCCGCCCGTGTCGGACGAGCCGCCACCGCCGCCGCAAGCCGCGAGGGTGCCGGCCGCGCTGAGCGCGACGACGGCACTGAACACGAGTCCCCAGGACGTTGTCCGTGGGGCGGGGCATGGCGACGTCGGGTCAGCCTCTGATGGGTGGTGGCGCATGGCGCTCCTGCAGGTCCGATGGATGCGAGACACCAGGGCGCGCGCGGACGCTCAGCCCGGGTGGACTTTCGCCTAGTTCAAGCAGAGAACGTGCCGGTTGCCGTTGGTTGCAAAGTGCGCTCAGCAGCGCGAAACGCGCGACTCCGGCGTGTGGCGCCCACTCCAAAGAGGTATCCGGGCGATCACCGCTCAATACCAGGGTCAGGTTTTGTCAGACCGGCCCGGAGCACCGACAAATAGTGTCACTCGTATCGGCGACGAAGGCTGGGAAGGTCGGGAAGGCCGGGCGTGGACGCAGTGCCTGCTCAAGGCGCGGGGCAGTCGAACGGCTCCAGCTCGCCCTTCATGAACCAGCCGAGGTCGCGGATCCGCTTGCGCTCGGGGGACGGGCTCAGCGCTTCGGGGATGCCCTCGAGCTTGCCGCGGCTGCGGATGTAGGCCGTGAGGTAGGCGCCGGTGTAGCAGAGCGCCTGCTGCTTCTCTTCGGCCGACAGCTCCGCCTGCTCGCGCCGGAGGTTGCGGTTGGCGCGCATGACCGTGGCCTCGCCGCCGATGCCGTTCATGTGCACGGCCAGGAACATCAGGTACGCCACCTTCCGGTTCTTCGGCACGCCCTGACCCTCGCGGAACATCACGCCGAGGTTGTTCCAGGCGTCCCCCGACTTGGGGAAGGCCTTGAGGAACATGGTGTAGGCATCGTCGTAGTTCGGCGCACGGCCGCGCCCTTGATACGCGAGCAGTCCGCCGGAGATCGCCGCGCGGTCGTCGCCGGCGTCGGCGAGTTCGGTCCAGATCCGGAAAGCGGTGTCGAACCTGCCTTCGGCTTCCGCCTGCATGGCTTCGGACGGCGTCGCCGCCAGGGCGTTGCCGAGGCCGGTCGCCATCAGGGCCGCGAGAAGGAAGGAATGGGGAGGCGCATGGTCGGTGCGGGAAGTGGGGATCGTGGCAGTGTCGTCGCGCAGGCGGGCAAGGCCGCCGGCTGGCGGGGCACGGGCCTCGACGATCCTGCGATTCGGAAGGAATTTGTCATGGCTTCCGGTGATACAAGCATGGCTATCGTCCTGCCTGCCCAGCGCCCCTGGCGCTGAACCTGCCACGCCGACGCCGATGCCTTCGATCCCTTCCCCGACGCCTTCCGATCCCCGCGCCGCCGACCTGCGCCGCATGAAGCGGGTGGCGCTGGGCTGCCTGCTCGCGTCGCTCGCCGGACTGGCCGTGAGCCTGCTGATGGGCGCCCAGGGCCCCTGGGCCTGGCTCAAGGCCTTCTGCGAGGCCGCGGCCATTGGCGGGCTGGCCGACTGGTTCGCCGTCGTCGCGCTGTTCCGCCACCCGCTCGGCCTGCCGATCCCGCACACCGCGCTGATTCCGCAGGGCAAGGCCCGCATCGCCGACAGCCTCGCCGGGTTCGTCCGCGACAACTTCCTCCATCCCGAGGTGCTGCTCCAGAAACTGCAAGTCCTCAACCCCGCCGAGCGCCTCGGCCAATGGCTGCGCGAGCCCGCCAACCTCGCGCAGGTGACCGGCTCGGTCCGCGCGATGGCCGTCGAGGCGCTCTCGCTGCTGAACGAGCAGGCGGTGCGCCGCGCCATCGGCGAGTTCCTCGTCGCCCGCGCGCTGTCCTGGAACGCCACCGGCACGGCGGCCTCCGTGCTGGATGTGCTGACCAAGTCCGGCCGCCATCAGGACGTGCTCGACGGCGCGCTGTCGAAGCTGCGCGATTACCTGTCCACGCCCGAGGTGCGGACGCTCGTCGCCGCGCGGCTGGTGAAGTTCGCGAACGCCCAGTGGCCGAAGACGATCAAGGTGGTCGACACCATCGCCAACGTCGACAAGATGGCCGACAGCCTGTCCGACAAGCTCGCCCTGCAGCTGGTCGAGGAAGTGCAGACCGCGCTCTCGCAGCCGGACCACTCGGTGCGCCGCCAGTTCGACGACTGGATCCGCGAGTTCATCGATCGTCTGCGCGAGGACCCCGAGTTCGCGCGCGAGGTCAATGCGATGAAGGACCGCGTCGTGCAGAGCGACGACGTGCGCGCCTATCTCGACGGCGTGTGGACGGAAGTCCGCGCCACCATCGAGCGGGACCTGGACCGCGACGACTCCGTGCTGATGCGGCATCTGGACCAGTCGCTGGCGGCGCTCGGCGACCGGCTGAGCCGCGATCCGTCGCTGGTGCAGGCGATCAACGAGCACGTGCTGTCCGCCGCGGAGCGCATGGTCGGCAGCATGCGCGAGGGCGTCACGCGCCACATCGCGTCGACGGTCAAGGCCTGGGACGACCGCAGCCTGGTGCGGCAGATCGAGCTCAGCGTCGGCCGCGACCTGCAGTTCATCCGCCTCAACGGCACGCTGGTGGGCGGCGTCATCGGGCTGTTGCTCTACGCGGTGACGATCCTGGCGCAGCGATGAAGATCACCACGCGCGTGGTTTCATCCGTGGCCGGATCGGCAACGGGCGCTGCTCGTCGGGGAACGACCGTTGCTGGACAGGGATCAGGCGTTGTCGATGGCGCCTCGTCGCAGCGGCCGTAGACTGCGCCGATCCCCTGTTCATTCCGGAATCTCGCCATGCCCCGTTACGTCGCCTTCCTCCGCGGTGTCAGCCCGATGAACGCCCGCATGCCGGACCTGATCCGCGCGTTCGAGGCCGCCGGCTTCACGCGGGTGAAGACGGTGATCTCCAGCGGCAACGTCGTCTTCGATCACCCTGGTGCGCCGGTCGATGAGCTCGAACGCATCGCCGAGCAGACCATGACTGACACGCTGGGCAAGACCTTCGGGACCACGGTGCGACCGGTCGAGCACCTCGCCCGCCTCGTCGACGCCGACCACCACGCCCCGTTCAATCCGCCGTCGGCGGCCAAGCGGCTGATCACCTTCCTGAAGAGACCGCACGAGGGTCAGGTCTCGCTGCCGTTTGAAGGGGATGGCGCCGCGATCTGCAAGCTTGAGGGCGTGGAGGTCTACAGCCACTACCTGCCCAACCATACGGGCCCGCTGTTCATGACCATGCTGGAGAAGACCTTCGGCAAGCAGATCACGACGCGCACCGTGGACACGGTGCGCAAGTGCATCAAGGCTTGAAGGCCGGGCGGCTCCACGCCGTGGAAGCCGTGGAAGCCGTGGAAGCCGTGGAAGCCGTGGAGACGGTGGCGGCGGCGGACGACGGCCACCGCTCCGTCGCCCTCGCTCAGGCGACGCACGCCCGGTTCTTGCCGGTGCGCTTGGCCTCGTAGAGCGCCTCGTCGGCGCGGTCCAGCGCCTGCTCCATCGTCTCGCCCGTGCGGAACAGCGTCACGCCCGCCGAGAAGGTGACGAACACGTCGCGCCCCTCGTGCATGAACAGGCTGGCCGACAGCGAGCGCTGCAGCCGCAGCAGCACCGCCTGCGCCTCCTCGAGCGGCGCCTCGGGCAGGATCAGCACGAATTCCTCGCCGCCCCAGCGGCCGACCTTGTCGCCGGGCCTCAGCAGCCCCGACACCCGCGCCGCCAGCGCCTTCAGCGCCTCGTCGCCGGCCGCATGGCCGAGGTTGTCGTTGAGCTTCTTGAAGTTGTCGATGTCCAGCAGCGCCAGCGCCAGCGGCTTGGGATCGCGCTCGAGCTTGGCGCGCTCGGTCTCGAAGGTCGCGATCAGGCCGCGCCGGTTGGCCACCTGCGTCAGCTGGTCGGTCTGGACCTCGCTGGACAGCCGGCGCAACTCGCCCTCGAGTTCCTCGACGCGTCCGGCGAGCTGCGTCGCGCGGTCGTGCTCGTCGCGCAGCCGGCCTTGGGTGTTCTGCACCAGCGATTGCACGCTGCGGCTTTCCTCGACCATCTCGCGCACCACGCCCGCCAGGCTCTCCAGCGAGTCCGCCTGCTCGATCACGGTGGCGTACTTGCCGACACTGTCGCTGAAACGGTCGGTGTGCTGGCCGAGCTCGCCGAGCTCCTGCAGCATCCGGTTGATCAGTCCCTTGAGCGCGTCGCGGGCGCGGCCGCGTTCCTCGCGCAGACTGTGCTGGCGCTCGCGCGTGCTGTGCAGCAGCTCGCTGACCGAGCGCACGCTGCGCGCCGTCAGGCCCTGCGCCAGCGTCTGGCTCATCGCCTCGCACTGGCCCTGGGCCCAGGAGTCGTCCTCGGCCAGGTCGGTCAGGCTGCCGGTCAGCTCGCCGCAGAGCTTGCCGAGCTCGGTGAACGCGTGATTGCGGTGATCCAGCCAGCGCCGCGCGCGGACGCACAGCGCATCCATCTGCGCCGCGCGCTCGGGCGTCGCGCCGTCGCGGATGAGCTCCGCATGCGCCACGCCCAGTTCGTCGATCAGTTCCTGCGCCCGCGCGTCGTCCGAGCGCAGCGCGTGGCGCACGGTGCCGTTCAGGTGCGTGCCGACCTCGGGCCAGGATTGCAGGCCGGGGCCGGTCTCGCCCATCAGCGTGTCGAGCGAGCCGTAGCGCGCGGCACCCCCCGCGCCTGCAGCCGCTGCGCCTGCACCCGTTGCGCCTGCACCCGTTGCGCCTGCGGCGGCATCGGCAGGCGGCTGTGCGGCCTCCTCTTCGCTGAAGAACTGGCTCGGCGTGCCGGCGCGTTCCTCGTCGTCGTCCTCGACGCCGTCCAACGGCGCCGGCTGCGTTTCCACGCGCGCGTCGCTGACGTCGGAATCCCAGCTCGCGACCAGCTGCTTCAGGCGCAGGGTCAGTCGTTGCGGGTCGCTGCGGTTGCTCTGCAGCACGCGCAGCACGCCGTCCTTCTTGCGCGCCAGCGTCCATTGCCGGCCGCCGCGTTCCAGGCCGCGCATCATCCGTTCGATCAACTGCGCCAGCTGCTCGGCCTGCGCACCCGGCCCGTGCGTCTGCTGCAGCCCTTCCAGCGCGCGCTGGAGCTCGTCCCACTTGCCGTCGCGCACCTGGGTCGCGAAGCCCTGGCGCTGTTGCGGATCGGGCACCGCCAGGCCGAGCAGCCGGGCCACGGACGCCTGCGCGCGTTCGGGCAGCTGCGTGCCGGCGCCACCGCGGGCGGGTTCGCCGGACTCCTGCGCGTAGGCGCGGGCGTAGTTCTCGGGGGTGGGTTCCAGCTTGTCCAGCGCCAGCCGGCGCAGGGCCGCTTTTGCCAGGAGAGCGGGGGGCTGCTGCGGCATCGTTGGAGACTCGGTGAAGGCGGTGGAATCGGGGGAATCGAGGAAGTGCGCTGATGCTCGCGGCGGGAACCGGGCTCAGCGTGTCGGGATGTCTTCGCCGGCGTCGGACGTCGGCAGGATCCAGGGGGCCTTGCGCGGCAGCACGGTCTGCGCGAGCCAGCGTTCCAGGTCGTCCGGCGGCAGCGCCTTGCTGAACAGGAAACCCTGCATCAGGCTGCAGTCCAGTCGGCGCAGCACTTCCATCTGCCGCAACGTCTCGACGCCCTCGGCGACGACCTGCAGGCCCAGCGAGCGCGCCAGCGCGATGATCGCGGTGACCACCGCCGAGCTCTGCGGCGTGATGCCCAGGTCGCGGACGAAGCTGCGGTCGATCTTCACCTCGGAGATCGGCAGCGTCGTCAGATACGCCAGCGACGAGTAGCCGGTGCCGAAGTCGTCGATCGAGATCTCGACGCCCACCTCGTTGAGCCGGTGCAGCGACGGGATCACGCTCTGCAGGTCCTTCATCAGGCCGGTCTCGGTGATCTCGAGCTGGATCGCGCGGTGCGGCACGCCCCACTGGCTGACGAACTGGTGGATGTGTTCGACCAGGTCCGAGCGCTCGAACAGCCGGTTGGGCAGGTTCACCGCGATCGACTCGCTGAAGCCGAAGTTCAGTTGCCAGACCTTGGCCTGGCGCGCGGCCTCGCGCAGCGCCCATTCGGACAGCGGCACGATCAGGCCGGTCTCCTCGGCCAGCGGGATGAAGTCGCCCGGCGGCACCAGCGTGTTGCCGCGGCGCCAGCGCATCAGCGCCTCGGCGCCGACCATGCGGGCGGTGCGGACGTCGATCTTGGGCTGGTAGTGCAGCACCAGCTCGTCGCGCTCGATCGCCTTGTGCAGCGCCGATTCGAGCTCGAGCTTCTCGCGCCCGCGGCCCGCCAGCATCGGCGAGTACAGCGCCGACGCGTTGCGGCCCTGGTTCTTGACCGCGTACATCGCCACGTCGGCGTTTCGCAGCAGGTCGGCCATCGTCAGGCCGTCGCGCGGGTAGAGCGAGATGCCCACCGACGCGGTCACGAAACATTCCTGGCCGGCGATGAAGATCGGCTCGCGCAGGGCGTCCAGCACGCGCTGGGCGACGCGTTCGGCGTCGCTCTCGTCGCCGACCTCGGGCAGCAGCGCGACGAACTCGTCGCCGCCCAGGCGGCCCACCGCCTCCAGCGTGCGGTGCGAGCGCGTGCCGACCGATTCCAGCATGCCTTCCATCACCTGGTCGCTGTGGCGCACGCAGGAACGCAGGCGGCGCCCGACTTCCATCAGCAGGTCGTCGCCGGCGGCGTGGCCCAGCGTGTCGTTGATGACCTTGAAGCGGTCCAGGTCGATCAGCAGCAGCCCGACCTCGTGGCCCATGCGGCGGCCGGCCTCGATGGCGCGCTCGGCGCGCCACATCAGCTGGCGGCGGTTGGGCAGGCCGGTCAGCGCGTCGAAGTTGGCCAGCTCGCGGATGCGGTCCTCCGCCATGCGGCGGTCGGTCACGTCCTGGATGACGCCGGTGTAGCCGCAGGCGTTGCCGTGTTCGTTGAACTCGGGCTCGGCCTCGATGTGGATGACGCGCTTGCGGCCGTCCAGCAGCGTGAAGGGCAGGTCGGTCACCAGCACCGAGTTGTGGGCGACGACGTCGCGCAGCAGGCGCATGAAGAGCAGGCGCTCCTCGCGCGGCACCATGCGCATCACGCCGATGAAGTCCAGCGGATCGACCGGGCCGCGCCCGAAGACGCGCAGCGCCTCGTTGGCCAGCTTGAAGCCGTGGCCGGTCTGCCACTCGAAGCTGCCCATGCGGGCCAGGTCTTGCGCGCGGGCCAGCTTGGACTTGCTGCGCTCGAGCTCCTGGCGCGTGCGCGAGCTGCGCAGCATGTAGCGCAGCCGGCCGGCCAGCAGCCGCCATTGGGTGGACTTGACGAAGAAGTCGGTCGCGCCGGCCTGGTAGGCGCGGTTGATCGAGGCCTCGTCGTCCAGACCGGTCAGCATCAGGATCGGTGCGTTCTCGAAGCCGGGCAGGTGGCGCAGCCGCTCGCAGGTCTCGAAGCCGTCGAGGTCGGGCATCAGCGCGTCCAGCACGATCAGCTCGGGCGTCCACTGCGTGACCAGCTGCAGCGCCTGCTGCCCGCCGGTCAGCGCGGTGACCTCGAAGCCGTGCTCCTGCAGGGCGGCCTCGATCAGCATGAGGTTGACCGGGTCGTCGTCCACCAGCAGGACGCGCGGCCGTTCGATCAGTTCGCCTTCCTTCAGGACGCGGCTCATCGCGAGGGGTGCACCAGTTGCTGCATGGCCAGCCGCGCGGCGGCGATGTCGTCGAGCACGGTCCCGATCAGGTCGGCCAGGCCGTCCTCGCGCCCGCCGCGGGCGAGGGCCTCGATCTCGGCGCAGCGCTGCGACAGCACCGTCGCGCCCAGGCTGGCCGCGGCCGATTTCAAGGTGTGCGCCACGTGGCGCAGCGCGTTCAGGTCGCGCGGCGCGTCGCGCCCTTGGACGAGCACCTGCTCCTGCTGGTCCAGCGATTTGAGGAAGGCCGCCACGACCCGATCCAGCAGATGGTTCACGCCCGCCGGGTCCAGCTCGCGCAGACGGGCGAGGGCCTGGTCGTCCAGCACGGCGGGTTCGGGCTGCGTCCGGGAGGGCATGGTCGTGGCGTAGTCTGGTGACATCTTCTGATCATGGCGCCGCGAGGGTTCCACGCGGAGTTGCGGACCATTGTCGTTCACCGCAAGGATGCGAGCGTGCGAAAAAGCAGTCAATTCTGGTGTTCTTGGAGACGCCGCTCGGGGTAAGTCCTGGGGTGGGTGTCGCATCCATGCCGCCTCCCGCGAAGCGTCGGTGCCCCGTCGCACAGGTTCGGTGCCCGGGGGGCGGCAGTTGCCTGCCTACAATGGTCCGCATGAACAGGTTGGGGGAAGCCGCGGCGCGCCGTCGGCCATGGAGGGGAGCCGCGCTGGCCTTGGGGCTGGCGGTCGTGGTCCTGCTCCTGCTGCTCGCGCTCAACCTCGAGCCCACCGGCCCCGGCCTGGTGCTGACCGCCGTGATGGCGGGCGCCGCGCTGATGATCTTCGTGGCCGCGCTGACCTGGCACCTCGCGGTGCGGCTGGCGCGGGCGCAATTCGGCGAGCTGCTGCGCGAGAGCCGCCAGCAGGCGCAATCGCTGACGCAGCTGCAGCCGGACTGGCTCTGGCAGACCGACGCCCAGCATCACCTCGTGCGCTGGCAGGCGCCCCAGGGCGCACCGGCGTCGAGCTGGGCCGGCACGGCGATGAACGGCTCGGTCACGCAGCGGCTGTGGGAGCGCTTCCAGCCCTTGCCGGTCCATTCCTCAGGCTCATCCTCCGCCCCCGCCTCACCCGCCATCTCGTCCCCCGGATCGGGCGACGGGGCGGCCGACGGCGTCGCGCCGGACCTGCGCAGCCAGGTCGAGCCGGGACAGAGCTTCGACCGCCTTCGCGTCGTCGACGCGCAGGGCCGTCGCTGGGAACTGCGCGGGCAGGCGACCACGGACGCGGCGGGGCGCTTCGCCGGTTATCTCGGCGCGGCCCGCGTGCTCGACGAGGCGACGGCGGCGAGCGCCGACGGCCTGACGCTGTCGGGCACTGCAGGCGTTATCGCAACTGCCGCGACCGCCACGACCGCCACGACGGCAACGACCGCCGCCGCCTCCACCGACTGGCTGCAGGCCCTGCCCGGTCCGGCCTGGCTGCTCAGTGACGGTGCCGGCGCGGGCGGAGCAGGCCTCGTTCAGCTACACCGTGTCGCACGTCCTGCGCGCGCCGCTGCGCGAGGTCGCGGGCTGCACCCGCCGCCTCTGGGAAGACTACG
>CBIHMU010000145.1:0-9437 GCA_966211105.1 uncultured Burkholderiales bacterium | reverse complement strand
CTGCTGGTCGCCGTCGGCGCGCGGCGGGGGCGGAACTTGGCGGGGAGGGCGGGTGACCATCGTGGCGGGTGTCCGTCGGCGGAAAGGTCGACCAGCGTATTACAGGAACTGGTCGTCGCCGCCGCCGGCGAGCACGATCTGGCCCTCGTCGACGAGGCGGCGGACGACCTTGAGGATTTCCTTCTGCTCGGCCTCGACCTCGGACAGGCGGACCGGACCGCGCGAATCCAGGTCTTCGCGCAGCGTCTCGGCGGCGCGGGAGGACATGTTGCGGAAGATCTTCTCGCGCAGCTCCGGGCCGGCGCCCTTGAGCGCGACGATGAGCGATTCGGACTGCACTTCCTTGAGGATGGCCTGGATGCCGCGGTCGTCGATCTTGTCCACGTCGTCGAAGGTGAACATGTTGTCCATGATCTTCTGCGCCAGATCGGAGTCGGCCTCGCGGATGTAGTCCAGCACCGAGGCCTCGACGCTGGTGCCCATCATGTTGATGATCTCGGCCGCGGTCTTGACGCCGCCCAGGTTGGACTTCTTCATGCGCTCGCCGCCGGCCAGGATCTGGCCCATGACCTCGTTGAGGTCCTTCAGCGCCATCGGCTGGATGCCGTCCAGCGTGGCGATGCGGATCAGCACCTCATTGCGCTGGCGCTCGGTGAAGACGCGCAGCACCGAGCTGCTCTGGTCGAAGTCCAGGTGGGACAGGATGGCGGCGACGATCTGCGGGTGTTCGTTGCGCAGCAGTTCCGCGACCGAGCCCGGGTCCATCCACTTCAGCGATTCGATCGAGGAGACGTCCGAGCCCTGCAGGATCCGGTCCAGCAGCAGGTTGGCCTTGTCTTCGCCCAGCGCCTTGCGCAGCACCGAGCGGACGTACTCGTCGGTGTCGCTGACCAGGGTGCTCTGCGTCTCGGCGACCAGGTCGAACTTGTCGAGCACGCGCTCGACGCGCTCGCGCGGCACGACCTTCATCTTGGCGATGGTCTCCCCGAGCTTCTGCACTTCCTTGGGCGCGAGGTGCTTGAAGACTTCGGAGGCTTCTTCCTCGCCCAGCGACATCAGCAGGATGGCTGCGTCTTCTACGCCTTTGTCGTCCATGGTGGTGTCTCGCTATCGGTCCGGGTGGGCGTGCTTGTCTGCGGTGCGGCGTCGGGCATCAGCGGCGGCCGCCGGCGGGGGAGGCCGTTTCCAGCTCCTCGCCGTTGACCCAGGCGCGCATGATGTTGGCCACGGCGATCGGGTTCTCCTTGGCCAGCAGGCGGGCGCGTTCGAGCTTGTCGTTGGAGATCGGCGCCTCGAGGGCCGGCAGGCCGCCCGGTCCGCGCGGACCGCCCAGCGCCAGCTGCTCATCCTCCACCACGCTCAGCGCGTTGTTGCCGGCAGTGTCGTCCTTCTGTTCGGCGGGCGGCGGGAAAGCCGCCTTGAGAGCAGGGCGAACCAGCCCGAACACGGCGATCAGCGCGACCAGCACCAGGGCGGCGGGCACGGCGAAGTCGCGGGCGACGTCGCGGAGCCAGGGTTGCTGCCACAGCGGCACGTCGGCGTTGTCGATCTTGTCGGACACGAACGGGGTGCTGATGACCTTGATCGAATCGCCGCGCTCCTGCGAGAAGCCCAGCGCTTCCTTGACCAGCGAGTCCAGCTTCTGGATCTCGGCGTCGGACAGCGGCTGGCTGGAGGTCTTGCCGTTCTTGTCGGTGACGGTTTTCTGGTTGACCACGACGGCGGCGTTCAGGCGGCGGATCTGGCCGATCGCGTTGCGCGTGACGCGCACGGTGCGGTCGAGCTCGAACTGCGTGTCGTTGTTGCGGCGCAGGTTCTGCGTGCCGCCGGACTGGCCGGCCGGCTGCAACTGCTGGGCCTGGCCGTTGATCGGCGCGGCGGCCTGCGGCGGAACCTGGTTGGTGGTCGCGCCGGGCACGCCGGTGGGCACGCCGGCGGTGCCGCCGGATTGCTCCTCGGAGGTCAGGCGGCGCACGCTGCTCTGCGTGTTCGGGCCCTGGTTGGGCTTGAATTCCTCGGCGGTGGATTCGACCTGGCTGAAGTCGACGTCGGCAGTCACCGTCGAACGCAGGTTGTCGCGCCCGACGACCGGCTCCAGCAGCTCGGCCACCCGCTTGTTCAGGTTGGCTTCGATCTGCTGCTTGTACTGCAGCTGCTGGCTGTCCAGGCCGATGGCGTTGCCGTCCGGATTCTGGGAGAGCAGGGCGCCGGTGCTGTCGAGCACGCTGACGGCCTTGGGGTTCAGTTCCGGCACCGACGAGGACACCAGATGCACGATGCCGGCGATCTGCGCGCGGTCCAGGGTGCGGCCGCCCCGCAGCGTCAGCATGACGGAGGCGCTGGGCTTCTGCTGCTCGCGGAAGAAGCCGTTCTGCTGCGGCATGGCCAGGTGGACGCGCGCGTCGGCGACGTCGGCCATGGCGGTGATGGTGCGGGTGAGTTCGCCTTCCAGCGCGCGCTGGAAGTTCAGCCGTTCGTTGAAGGCGGTCTGGCCGATGGACTGCTTGTCCATCAGCTCGAAGCCGACCACGCCGCCCTTGGGCAGGCCGGCGGACGCCAGCTTCATGCGCAGGTCGTAGACCTGGTTGGCGGGCACCATGATGACGCCGCCGGGATCGTTGCGGTAGGGCACGTTCATCTGCGACAGCTGCGCGATGACGGCGCCCCCGTCCTTGTCGGACAGGCCGGAGAACAGCGGCCGGTAGTCGGGCTTGACCGTCATCATCGACATTGCCACGATCACCGCCAGCAGCGCGGCCACGCCGCCGCCCAGCATCATCTTGCTCTTGGCGGGCATCGCCGCCAGGCGGGCGGGCAGGCCGGCCGGTTTGGCGGTCTGCTGCACCTCGGGGAGTCCGGCGGCGGGGCTGCTCAGGGCGTTGTCCATGGGGCGGTCGGTGTACGGCTGGTGTCGAACGGGGTGCCCAGGCGGACGCCTCGACACAGGACTGGATTATTTCGATCGGCGCCCTCAAGAATGGTGGGAACAGGCCGAAGAAGCCCCCCCAGTTCGGAGCTATGGAAGACGCGTGGATCCGTACGATGCGTTCCGTGGACCTGAAACTCAAACCCTTCGACTTCGCCAACGCGGTGGCACGCGCCGGCCTGACCCCCCAGGGGCAGCCGGTGGCCAAGGCCGCGTCGGGCGGCACGAGCTTCGCGGAGGCGATGAGTTCGGCGTTGAAGTCCGTGAGCACGCAGCAGAACGAGGCCTCGCGGCTGCAGCGGGAGGTCCAGCTGGACAACCCCACCGTCAGCCTCGAAGAGACCATGGTCGCCATGCAGAAAGCGCAGATCGGCTTCCAGGCGACGTTGCAGGTGCGCAATCGGCTGGTGTCTGCCTATTCGGAAATCATGAACATGCAGGTCTGAGCCCGGAACGCGCTTCCGCTATCCGCTTCGCGAACGAAAAAAGCCGCCTCACGGGCGGCTTTGTTCATTCCGAGACCGATGATTCAGAGGTTCCGGCGCATCAGCCGCTCCCGCTTCTGCGCCTGGTCGATGAAGATCTGCAAGGCACGGGCAGCCGTCGGCGCCAGGGAAACGAAGGCGCAGCCGGCGTGGTGCGGCGCCTCCTGTTCGCTTTCCGACATGTGCTGGATCTTGAGCAGCGTGGAGAAACTGACCTCGCGCTCGAGTTCCAGCGTACCGCTGATCTCTTCGCCCGCCTGAGGAACCGGCACGACGTTCGCCGGCCATTGCAGCGCGACGCCGCCGGCGCTCACGTTCATGACGCGCAGACGCGGGAGGGCCGGATCGGACAGTTTCAGCGCCGGGTAGAGCTGTCCCGCCGACGCGACCCGGTAGGCCTGGCGTCGCTGGAAGCGGTACAGGCGCAGCGGGACCGGGGAGCGCAGCACTTCCGCACCGTCGCCGCGGATGGCCACCAGCCCGGTCACGTCGAACTGCAGCTTGATCTTGTCCAGGAAGGCCGTTGCCACCAGTTCGTCGCTGGCCAGCACCGGCGCGAGCGTGTCGCCGACCTGCGGCGCCTCCATCGTCAGCATCCCCTGCGGCGTGTCCAGCGCCCGCAGCACGGTGTGGATGGCTTCGCCGTCCGGCGTCGAGAGCTGGATGCGCGCCTGCGACTGCAACAGCTCGCGCAGCCAGTTCATGATCTCGCCGGGCGCGTCCATCCGGAAATCGGTGTCCGCGGCGTCGGGGGGGCTCGGGGATAGCTTCAGGTCGCTCAAGGCCAGCATCCGGCAGGATTCGTTGGAAAAATTCTCTCCCATCCCCGAGGCAAACGCCGCGCCAACCCCATCCGTTCAAGGGGCCGGTCGCGGCGCTGTCGTGCGTCCGACACCCGGTCGCGTGACCGATGTCTCGGATCGCGGGCGGTCGGAGGAGGAGCGGTCGGCGGACTGATCAGTGGACCGTCTTGGACTTGCCCTTCATCAGCTGGTCCAGGTCTTCCAGCCACGGCTCGGCCAGGTGGCGGATCTCCGCGTCGTTGACCAGGATGCGCTGCATGATGCGCGTCTTCAGCTGCGCTTCGTCCGGACCCAGGTTCTGGCTGGCGGCCGCGTGCTTCAGCTGCGAGATCAGCAGCACGCAGGCGCCTTCGAGCTTCACCACTTCATCCCAGTTGCCCGAACGGGCCGCGCTCAGCATGTCGGCGCTCGCTTGTTCGATGGCTTCGTAGTAGCTCAACAGTTGGGTGCTCATGAGGCGGTCCGGGGTCGGGGCGGCGTGGGCGACGGAGGTCTGGGGCTTGGCGGTGTACTTGGACATGGAACTTCTCAAGTCGTCAGGCTGAAGGGCGGAGTCCGGGGCTCAGGCCGCGGCGCGTTGGTCGGCGGCGGCCGGGGCGATGCTGGCCCAGGCCTCCTTGATCGGTTGCAGCAGCTTCACGCATTCCTCGACGGCGACGTCGTCGCTGCGCAGGTTCGCGTAGGTGAGCCGGGTGCAGATGTAGGCATACAGGTCGCGCAGGTCCAGGGCCAGCTCGCCCGACTCCAGGTTCAGGGCCGCTTTCAGGCCTTCGTCCAGGATGCGGACCGCGCGGCTCAGGCTGCGGTTCTTCACTTCGACATTGCCGGAGCGGATCGCGCCGATGGCTTGCGTCATCGAATCGAAGGCGCCGTCCAGCAGCAGGCTCACGAGGCGGTGCGGCGAAGCCGTCATCACGTCGGTTTCCACGCCGACGCGGTTGTACATGCTGCTGGCGCGTTGACCGTGGGAGGCGAAGGGGGAGGAGTTGCCGTACATGATTTGTCGCTGCGGTGTGCTGAAGTGCTTGAATCAGTTTTCGGCCCCCGCCGGCCCGACTTGAGCCTCCCCCGTGTCGAATTTGTCTCGAAATTTTGCCTGCGTGAAGAAAAGGAAAAGCCTCCGTGAGGAGGCTTGTCGGTGCTCTTTTCGAAGCGCCGGAGAAGGGGGGTGGCGACGGTCTTGTTCCGACCGCGGCCGCGCGACCGGCGTCAGCCGCTGCTGATCATGCTGGTGATCTTGTTGACGTAGCTCTGCAGGTCGTTGAGCTTGGCCATCTGCGTGTCCAGCGCCGTGTACTGCGCGCGCAGGCGTTTTTCGTAGGCGTCGGCGCGGTCGTTGAGCTCGTCGACGCGCTTGCCGTTGGCCGTCACGCGCGACTGCAGGCCGGTGGTGCGGGTCGTGATCGAGCCGTCGAAGCCGGTCACCTGGTCGGCGAAGGAGCGCCACCGCGTGGCCATGCCGTTGTTGTTCGGGTCGCTGCTGTCGACACCCATGAAGAGGTTCTTCAGGTCGCCCATGCTGCCGAGCGCGCTGGTCAGTTTCGTGTCGTTGACCTTCATCGTGCCATCGGCGCCGACATCGATGCCGATGTCCGACAGCCGGCCGAACTGGCCGCCCAGCGTGCTGCCCGACGCCGTGATGTTGCGCAACTGGCTCTGCAGGCCGACGGCGGTGCTGTCGCCCTGCAGCGTGCCGGCCGTCTTGTTCGTGTCGTCATACTTGGTGTCGTTGCGCATCAAGGTCATCAGGCTGTTGTACGACGTGACGAAGTCGTTGATGGCCTTCTTGACGCTGTCCTTGTCCTGGCCCACGGTGATCGTGGACTGCGCGGGAATGATGGTCGCGCCGGTGGCATCCGACGGATCCTTGGTGCCGCCCTTGAGCAGGTTGATCGTCAGGCCGTCGACGGCGCCTTCGATGTTGTTGGAGGCGGAGCTGATGGCCAGGCCATTGACCGTCAGGTGGGCATTCCTGGCCGCGGTGTTCTGCGTCATCGACGTCACCGAGGACGTCGGGTCATAGGCCAGTGCGGACAGGCCGCTGGCGTCCGATCCGTTGCCGTCGTCGTCGGCGGTGGTGATGCGGAAGCCGTTCGCCTCGCCGGTGTCCTTGGATCGGATCACCAGGCGCTGGCCGTTGGCGTCGGTGACGACCGAGGCGAGCACGCCCGCGCCCGAGCCGTTGATCTTGTCGCGGATGCTGGACAGCGTGTCGGTGGCCGAGATGGAGACGCTCACCGGGGTCGCGCCGTTCTTGCCGGTGAAGGTCGAGTTGTCGGCGCTCCACTGGCCCAGCTCGATGGTCATCGACCCCGAGCCGACGGTCGAATTCGTCGTGAAGGCCTTGCTCGACAGCGATTGCGGCGAGGCCAGGTTGGTCACGCTCAGCGCGTAGGAGCCCGCGCCCGAGCCGGCGCCGGCGATGACCGTGGCCATCGAGGTGTCGGACGACGTGGCGGTCAGCGCCGCCCAGGTGCTGGGATTGGCCAGCTTGGCGGCCGCGTCGCGCATCGCGCTGAAGGCGCTCTTGATCTTTCCGTATTCGGAGATCTGCGTCTTGATCGTATCGGTGCGCGTCTGGAGATCGGAGATCGGCTGTTTCTCGAGCGAGACCAGCTTCGTGACGATGCTCTCGACGTCCAGGCCGCTCCCCAGACCGGCCGAAGTGATGGATGCCATCCTTGTTACTCCCTGTGATCCTGGTCAGCGAGACCCGGCGTCCTGCACGGAAGTCCCATGCGCGACAGGGCCTCGCGTGTGTCGCGTGAGGCCCTGTCCTGGATATCGGCCCATGGCGGTCCGACTTTAGGACGGCGCCTGGGCGATCTGATTGCGTTTTCCTATCAGCCCTTGAGCAGCGACAGCACCTGCTGCGGCAACTGGTTGGCTTGCGCGACCATCGCGTTGCCGGCCTGCTGCAGGATCTGTGCGCGGCTCAGGTTCGATGTTTCGACCGCGAAGTCGGCGTCCATGATCCGGCTGCGGGCGGCGGTCTGGTTCTCATAGGCCACCTGCAGGTTGGAGATCACCGCGTCGAACCGGTTCTGCGTCGCACCCAGCGTGGCGCGCTGGCTGTTGACGGTGTCCAGCGCGGTATCGATGTTGGCCACGACGGTGGCGATCGCCGCCGCGTCCGCCGTGCGATCGATGACCGACCGGCCGGTGCCGTTGGCGTCCGTGCCGGCGACGTTGGTGATCGTCGCGTCCTCCGTCATGTTCGGCGTCGTGACGGTGATCTCGTCGTTGGACGTCGTGTTCGGGCCGACCTGGAAGGTCTGCGGCGTCGACGCGTCCTGGCCGAGGATGTACTTGCCGTTGAAGGTCGTCCCCGCGGTGACGCGCTGGATTTCCTTGGCGAGCTCGCCGAATTCCTTGTCCAGCGAATCCTTGTCGCTGTCCGCGTTGGTCGCGTTGCGGGCCTGGATCGCCAGTTCGCGCATCCGTTGCAGCGAATCGGCGACCTTGCCCAGCGCGCCTTCAGCGGTCTGCGACAGCGAAATGCCGTCGTTGGCATTGCGCATCGCCACCGTCATGCCGCGCGCTTGCGAGTTCATGCGTTCGGCGATCGCCAGGCCGGCGGCGTCGTCCTTCGCGGAGTTCACCCGCAGGCCCGACGACAGGCGCTGCATCGAGGTCGCCAGCGACGACTGCGACGAGTTCAGATTGCGTTGCGCGTTCAGCGAGGCAATGTTGGTGTTGATGGTCTGTGGCATTGATGCACTCCTGCGGAGATCCTGTCCTGGCTGCGATCCCGGTTAGGTGGGTCGGGTCCCGACCTCACCCGCGGATCCTCGCTGCGCCATCGCAGTCATTGTTTGGATCTGCCGGTTGGACCGGTGGTCGAGCGGTACGACGTGCTCGATGGTTCCCATTGTGCGAAACGTGCTTCAACGCCGATTGGCCGATTAACGGGCGGAAAACCCGCCATTAGCGAGCCAATAAAAGAAGGCCCCGCATCGGACCCGGGAGGGGCGATGCGGAGCCTTGGGAGGCCCGGCCGCGAGGGCCGGTGCTTGAGGAGTCGATCGTCGGCGGGGATCAGCTGCGCAGCAGCGACAGCACCTGCTGCGGGAGCTGGTTGGCCTGCGCCACCATCGTGTTGCCGGCCTGCTGCAGGATCTGCGCGCGGCTCAGGTTGGCGGTTTCCGCGGCGAAGTCGGCATCCATGATGCGGCTGCGGGCGGCGGTCTGGTTCTCCACCGAGACCTGCAGGTTGGAGATGATCGCGTCGAAGCGGTTCTGCGAGGCGCCCAGGATGGCGCGCTGGCCGCTGACCGTGGTGATGGCCGCGTCGATGTTGTCGATCACGGTCTTCAGCGCGTCGGGCGTCGAGGCGTTGTCGATCGCGCCGCCGGTGACGGCGGTGATCGTCGCGTCGTTGGTCATGTTGTTGGTGACCACGTCCACCGTGTCGTTCGAGCTGGTGTTCGCGCCGATCTGGAAGGTCTGCGTGCCGGCGTCGTCGCCCAGGATGGACTTGCCGTTGAAGGTCGTGCCGCCGATGACGCGGCCGATTTCCTGACCCAGCTGGGCGTATTCCTTGCCGATCGAGTCCAGGTCGGACGTCGTGTTCGTCGCGTTGCGGGCCTGCACCGCCAGTTCACGCATGCGCTGCAGCGAGTCGCCCACCTTGGACAGCGCGCCTTCAGCCGTCTGCGACAGGGAGATGCCGTCGTTGGCGTTGCGCACCGCGACGTTCATGCCGCGGACCTGGGCGTTCATGCGCTCGGCGATCGCCAGGCCGGCCGCGTCATCCTTGGCGGAGTTGACGCGCATGCCCGAGGACAGGCGCTGCATCGACACCGACAGCGACGACTGCGAGGACGACAGGTTGCGCTGGGCGTTGAGCGATTGCAGGTTGGTGTTGATGATCTGAGCCATGATCCATTCCTTTAAATTTCAAAGACCTTCTGCGGTCTCGGCGGACGGTTGATTGATCGTCCGACTGAGCCGGACCACGTGGCCCCAGCTGTTGAATTGCGGACCCGTTGATGCAGTTATCGGGCCGCCCAGGAATGGACTTGAGGCCTTCTTGAAAAGAAAGCTGGTAACGCCCCATGGCGGGCGTGATGAAGTGGCGGGGAGCCACCGGGCGGGCACTTTGCTGCGCGCTGCTCTGAAGCGAATGCAGAGCGGTTTGGAAGACGACTTCGTGAGGCCTGGCGCGGGCTCTCCGCGGGGCATGGGGCCTCGCGTCCGCGAACCCCAAGCCCCCTTCCGGCC
>CBIHMU010000144.1:0-9468 GCA_966211105.1 uncultured Burkholderiales bacterium | reverse complement strand
GCGCCATCGCGGGTAGCTGGCGAGCACGGCTATCGGCACGAAAAATGCCCGAGTGGACGGAAGCGGAACTCTCCGCACATCCAAGGAAATGCCATGAGCACGGAACCCAACCCCGCCATCAACACCAACCCTGAGGCGCACTCGGAGGCGGGTACAGCCCCAAAAGACGGACGAGAGCCCGCGGAGCGGCAGGAGCCGACGGGCGGGGCTGTGCCCAGCCCGAGCCAGCAAGGCCGCCAGACGCCGAGCCCCGAGGACGATCTGCGTGACGCACCCGCTGGCGCGGATCGAGGCAATGTGCAAGGTGGACGCGATGAGGACGACGGCATCCCCCAATCGTGAGCGTCTCGCCACAGGGCGCCATGTAAGAACCTCGGTCCGCAGGACGACCCGAACGTTGAACGGCGGTCTCGTTGATTGATCGGGGTGAGAGCGCCCTACGCTGCGCCAAAGGCCCCCTGCAAGCGCGTCATCAGATCCTCCAGCGCCAACGGCTTGTGCACGACATCGAGCGTGGCGTCCAACGCGCTCTGCACATTCTCGGCGTACCCGGTGATGACCGTGACCGGCAGCCTCGGTCGCTCACCCCGTACCGTCATTGCCAGCTCAACGCCTCCCATCGCGCCGGGCATGACCGCGTCCGTCAGCAAGAAGCCAATGTCATCACCCAGCTGCGGTGTTCGCAGCACGCGCAGCGCATCGTCGGCATTGACTGCCCGGGTGACCTTGAGCCCCAAGCTCGCGATGAGCGCGATCGTCGCGGCGGCGACGTCGTCGTTGTCTTCCGCCACCAGGACGTGGCCGTGGAACTTGCGCCCGACGGCCGTTGAGGAAACAAGTTTCGGCTCGACAGCTCCGGTGACTGCGTCAGATTCGCCAGATCGGTCAGATCCGCCAGATCCTCCAGCTCGGTCAGCTCCTTGCGTTTCGTCGGAACCAGCCGCCCCGTCAGGTCCGACGTCGGCTGCAGGCAAGATCAGCCTGACCGTCGTGCCCTGCCCCACTGCGCTCTCGATACGCAACTCTCCCCCGGCCGCCTCCGCGACGCCCCGCACCTGATTCAAGCCCAGGCCGGATCCAGAACCCCGCTCCTTGGTCGTGAAGAACGGCTCGCTCACGCGGCCCAGGATGTCCGACGGGATGCCATGGCCCTCATCGCGGGCACTGAGGGTCACGAGCTTCTTTCCGCCCTCGACCATCCCGTCCGCGTTGACAACAAACACGCCTCCGTGCGGTTGCGCGTGTTTGGCGTTCACCGCGAGGTTGACCAGCGCCAACTCGAGCTCGGCCGCATCCACGAGCACCGGCGGAAGATTGGAGGCGACGTCCACGCTCAGCGCAATGCTGCGACCCAAGGTCGTGCGCAACAGCTCTTCGATCTCCGGTAGCCACGTGCGCAAGTCGATGACCTCGGGCCGCAGCGTTTGCCGCCGCGTGAGCGACAGCAACTGGCGCGTCAGACGCGTGCCGCTCTGGACAGCTCGGCGCATCGCGGCGTTCTGCGGCTCCGAGGCGTGTTCCGGGTGCCTGACGTTCTGGATGTGGAGGCTGTTGGTGAGGATGGCCAGCAGGTTGTTGAAGTCGTGCGCGACGCCCGCCGTCAGTGTCGACAGCGTCTCGCGCCGGTGAGCTTCGAGCACGCTTTTCTCGCTGGCGGCGCGCAGCCGGGTCTGTTCGTGGAGATCGAGCTGGGCCTGCTGCTCCAGCTGTACGCGCCGACGTGCAATCGCGGTGACGGCGATCAGCAACAGCGTGATGGGCAGCGCCATCGCGCCAACGATCCCCATGGTCCGCACCCAGCCCGACATCAGCGCGGCCTGGCTGAAACTCACCACCACATACACGGGCATTTCCTCGACACGGCGAAATGCCGCCACGCGTGGCTCGCCGGATCTGCCCACCCGACCGTAGACCACGCCTGACGATTCTCCGGATCGGATGGCCTCCAGTGACGGAGAGTCCGCCGCCACGTGCGTGGTTCCCGTCGCAGGAACGGGCCATCGTGCCAGCAAGTCGCCGTCCGTTCGAACGAGGCTGATGGATTCCACGTCCGTGTTCTGCGCCAGGATGGCACGGTAGTAATCGCGGAAATACTCGGGGTTCAAGGAGACCGCAACGATGCCGTTGAAGCGCCCATCCGCGGCCGGGCGCCGGTGGGTGAGGTTGAACAGTTCCCTCCCCGTCTGACGCCCTTTGAGCACCTCACTGAGGTCGAACCCGCGGTCCTCGACGGCCTGCCGGGTGAAGTAGCTGCGATCGATGACGGTGACGGTCGGATCGATGGCGCGGTCGCTGCGCACCACGGGAACCGCCATGGCATCCCACACATTGAGGTTCACCACGGAGGGCACCCCCAAAAGCATGTCACTCAGGCGCTGTCGAACGTCGCTTTCGTGCCGACGAATGACATCGTCGTTGCCCGTGGTCAGCAATGCGGCTTCCAGCGTCAGCTTTTCCGCGACGTCGAAGGTGCGCCGCGCATGTTGGTACACCAGGTCTGCACGTCGCACGACGGTGTCATGAGACGCCTGCAGCGCTTGCTCATAGGTCCACCAGCCGACCAGCACGAACGCGGTCGCGGGGAGCAGCACCGCACCGAATAGCGCCGCATTGAGCCATCGGACCAGCGGCATATCGGCGGCTGTGCCCAGCCTGACATGGCGACGCCGCAGGGCATTGACCCGCGCCACGAGCACACAGGCCCCCCCGAGCACCAGAGCGAATCCGACAGCCCTGACGCCGCCTTCGCGGTTCAGCACATCCGGCGGCATGCTCGGCAGCAAGGTACCCACAAGACAGATCAGCGTCGCCAGGGCTCCTGGGCCTGCTCCCCACATGAGGGCGCAGAACAGTGCGACCGGCGCGGCAATGATGAAGGGGAGCTCGTCGCCCAACGCGGGCTGCAGGAAAGCGCGCAAGGCGATGGCAAGGACCGCCGCGAGCGCGGCCGCCAGCCATCTGGCTTTAGCCGCGATGCTCGGGTGGCGAAAGCGAAAAGAGGGCATGGAGTCCGGCATTGGGGCGACCCGCAACTATGCCTCGATTTGTCCGTGAGGCTTGGTGCGCTCGCTGCCGTCCTTCCGTCCTCCCGTCCTCCCGTCCCCGCTCTAGTTCAACTGGATCACCCCGTCTCCAAAACATCGCGTCTGTTAAGGATGCAGCGAGCAGTTGCGTGACGACCCCTCCTATTGAATCTCAAGCCCTGCTTCGGCCAGGCGAGCGGCCAGTTCGTCATGCTGCATCTGGAACTTGGCGTCGTTCTTCCTCGGACCTTTCGTGACCTAGCAATTGTCCGCATGAAAATTTCGGTCAAATGCCCTTCATACGGTCATTTCACCAATATTTCAATTCCACAAACGGCCCGCCCGAACCTCGTGATTGGGTGTTCCACCGCCTTTCCTCAGGCGCCGGCGCATCAAATGCCCGGGCGAGATCTAGCTGCGGCTGGATGCGCGGCCCGTATTCTGGGCATACAGCCTCCCCGCCGCTTTCAGCCCGCCCATCGCGAACGCATGCAGATGCAAGGCCAGGTCCTCGCGTGGCGAGGCGACGAAGTCGCGCAGCGGCGCGATATAGCCGTTCGCGCCAACCAGCATCATCAAGCCCGGCGCGCCTGTGCTCACCAAGCATCGCAAAAGCGCCGGCTCGCCGACGGGGATGCGCGTGACCCCGCTCAAGATCCCCAGAACGATCTGCAGCTTTGGCGCGATCTCCTGGTTCAGCAGCACATGCGCGTTGGCCGTGGGCGCCAACAACTCCCGGGCCAGCACCCGGGTGGGCCAGCCGGGCACACCGCTCGTGGCCTGCAGGAACTGGTCGATCAGCAGCCTGACCTTCTCCGATCCTGGCCGCTTGCCGCTGGCGATCTGTTGAAGGACCTCCAACCGGATGACCCGCCGATGCGCCTCCGCCAACACCGCCTGGTAGAGCCCGTTGCGACTGCCGAAGTGGTAATTGATCGACGCGACGTCCGCGCCCGCATGTTTGGCGATCGACGTGCTGGTCGTCTCGGCGAAGCCGGCCGCGGCAAAAAGCAATCCGGCCGATTCCAGCAACCGCGCGTAGGTCTGATCCCCGTCGGCACGGGTGGCGCGGGGGGCGCGCGCGTGGCTGGTGGCGCGCACCGGATTCACGCTCGCCGAGGGCGCGCCGGGCTGCTTGCCCTTTAGTTGAGTCATCCGTTTAGTTTAAAAGCGATTGAGATTAGAGTCGATTCCCAGTTCAAGCCCCAACGCTGCCCACATGAAGAAAGCTCTGATTCTCGGCTTCGCCGCCTTGCTCCTGATCCTCGGATCGGGTGGCTGGTGGTGGCATCGGCAGGCCGCGAACAAGGACGATGGGACGCTGACGCTGCATGGCAACGTCGACATCCGTCAGGTCTCGCTGGCCTTCGACGGCAGCGGTCGCGTCGCCGAGGTATTGGCGCAGGAAGGCGACCGCGTGCACGCCGGCGCCGTGGTCGCGCGACTGGACGTCAGCACGATGAAGCTGGAGGCGGAGCAGGCCCGCGCGCAGAGCGAGGCGCAGCAGCAGGCGCTGTTGAAGCTGCGCAACGGCTCCCGACCCGAGGAACTGGCTCAGTTGCGCAGCCGAGTGGTCGCCGCGAAGGCGGACGCCGAGCGCGCGCAGGATGAGGTGGCACGACTGCAGGAGGTCTCGGCCAGCACGCGGGGTCGTGGGGTGAGCGCCCAGGATCTGCAGCGCGCGAGCACCGCGGCCCAGGTCGCACGTGCCAAGCTCGACGAGCAGATCGAAGCGCTCCGGCTTGCCGAGCGCGGCGCGCGCAAGGAGGACCTGGCGGCGTCCGAGGCGCAGGCGAAAGCCGCCCTCGCCCGCGTCGCTCTGCTTGAGCACCAGATCGCCCAGGGCGAACTGAAGGCGCCTTCGGACGCCACCGTACGCTCCCGCCTGGTGGAGCCGGGCGACATGGTCTCGCCGCAACGTCCCGTTTTCGCACTCGCGTTGGCCGGGCCCAAGTGGGTGCGGGTGTACGCCAACGAACCCGACCTGGGCCGAGTCAAGCCGGGCACGCACGTCAGCGTGACAACGGACAGCGCGCCGACGACACCATTGCAAGGCGTGGTCGGTTTCGTCTCGCCGGTGGCCGAGTTCACGCCGAAGGCCGTGCAGACCGACGAGCTGCGCACCAGCTTGGTCTACGAGGTGCGCGTGCGGGTGGACGACCCGCAGGACCAGCTGCGCATGGGTCAGCCGGCCACCGCCCGATTTCCTGTCGCCACCGGCAACTGAGCGATGAGCGTCGGTGAGCCGACCGTCGTCGCGCAGGGCCTGCGCAAGACGTTCAAGGGGAGCGGGGGCGGCGAGGTCGCGGCCGTCGACGCGGTCACGATGCGCGTGCGCGCTGGCGAACTCACTGCGTTGGTGGGCCCCGACGGGGCCGGCAAGACCACGCTGCTGCGGATGATCGCGGGATTGATGACGCCGGACGCGGGCTCGCTGACCGTGCTGGGCACCGACGTGGTCCGGCAGCCTCAGGCGGTGCAGGACCGGATCAGCTACATGCCGCAGCGCTTTGGCCTGTACGACGATCTCAGCGTGCAGGAGAACCTCGATCTCTATGCCGATCTGCACGGCGTGCCGCGGGACAAGCGCATCGACCGCTTCCAGCGCCTGCTGGCCATGACCGACCTCGCCCGCTTCACCGACCGCGCCGCGGGCAAGCTGTCCGGCGGCATGAAGCAAAAGCTCGGCCTCGCCTGCACGCTGGTGCGCTCGCCCGAGCTGCTGCTCCTCGACGAACCCAGCGTCGGCGTCGACCCGCTCTCCCGCCGCGACCTGTGGACGATCCTCGAGCAGCTGATCTCGGACGAGGAGTTGAGCGTGATCGTCAGCACCGCCTACATGGACGAAGCCGAGCGCTGCGCCCAGGTCTTCGTCATCAACCAAGGCCGGGTGCTGGCGCAAGGCGCGCCCGACGTGCTGAAGGAGCGGGCCAAAGGCCTGAGCTATCAGGCCACGCCGCCGCGGGGGATGGCCGCGCGGGACCTCCAGGCCAGCCTCATTGATGCAAGGGACCGCATCGTCGACGCCGTGCCCAAAGGCGGTGGCGTGCGCTTCATCCGCCAAGCACACGTGCCCCAGGACGCGTTGACGGACTTGCTCGGCGAGGCCGAGGTCAAGGTCCGACCCCATGAACTCGAGGACGCGTTCATGATGCTGCTGCGCGAGCAGACGCCGCCAGGCGAGCACGCCGCGAGCGCGGCGGCAGACGCGCCGGTCGGCACCGTCCGGCCGCGCGACGGCAAGCCGGTCATCATCGTGCGGGACCTGGTGCGCAAGTTCGGCGACTTCACCGCCGTGGCGAGCACCTCCTTCGACGTCAAGCGCGGCGAGATCTTCGGACTGCTCGGCCCCAACGGCGCCGGCAAGACGACCACCTTCCGCATGCTCTGCGGCCTGCTGCCCCCCACCAGCGGCCATCTCGAGGTCGCGGGCGTCGACCTGCGCACCGCGCGGGCCAAGGCCCGACGAAACATCGGCTACGTGTCGCAGAAGTTCGCGCTCTACGGCAACCTGAGCGTGCGCGAGAACCTCGAGTTCTTCGCCGGCGCCTACGGTCTGCGCGGTCGGGCGCTCGCGGACCGCGTGAAGACCGTGATCGAGCAGTTCGATCTGGATCCCGACGCGACCAGCGGCCAACTGCCCGGCGGCTACAAGCAGCGCCTGGCGATGGGGGCAAGCCTGCTGCACGAGCCGGAGATCCTGTTCCTGGACGAACCGACCAGCGGCATCGACCCGTTGGCGCGCCGCGCCTTCTGGCGCACCATCACCGGCCTGGCCCAACGCGGCGTGACCGTCATCGTCACCACCCATTTCATGGAGGAGGCCGAGTACTGCGATCGCATCGCGATCCAGGATGCCGGCCAGGTGCTGGCGCTGGGCACGCCGCGCGAGGTGCGCGCGCAGGCCGGCGCCGAACATGGCAGCGACATGAACGACGCGTTCATCGCCATCGTCGAGCAGGGTCGCCAGTCGGCCGGGAAGCCAGGGACATGAGCGATCGAACGCACGGCGGGTTTCTCCGGCGCTTCACCGCGCTGCTGCGCAAGGAGTTGCGCCAGATGCTGCGCGACCGCAGCAACCTGGCGGTCGGGCTGCTGCTGCCGGTGATGCTCATCCTGCTCTTCGGCTACGGCTTGTCCTTCGACGTCAGGGACGTGCGACTCGCCGTCGTGATGGAGGACAACTCCCCCACCGCGCGCGACGTGATGGCCGGTCTGAGCGGATCCGAGTTTCTGTCGCCAGTGTGGATGGCCAGCCAGACCGAGGCGGTCCAGGCCATGCGCGAGGGCCAGGCGGTCGCGATCCTGCGCGTGCCGTCCAACTTCTCAAGCGAGCTGGCCGCCGGTCATGCGCAGGTGCAGCTGTTGATGAACGGCGTCGATTCGAGCAGCGCCGCGGCCGTCGAGGGCTATGTCGCCGGCGCCATCGGCCAGTGGGCGCAGATCCAGAACGCGCGCCGCGGCACGAGGGTCGAGACGCCCGGGATCGAGCTGGTGCAGCGCATGTGGTTCAACGAGGCCAACACGAGCACCTGGTATCTGGTGCCGGGGCTGATCGTGCTGGTGATGACCCTGATCGGCGCCTTCCTGACCTCGCTGCTGATCGCGCGCGAATGGGAGCGCGGCACGCTGGAGTCGCTCTTCGTCACGCCCGTGCATTCGCTGGAGATCGTGCTGGCGAAGATCGTTCCCTACTTTGTCGTCGGCGCCATTGACCTCGTGATGTGCCTGCTGGCCGCGCGCTTCCTCTTCGAGGTACCCATGCGGGGCTCGCTCGTCGTGATCGTCCTGGCTTCGCTGCTGTACCTGATGGTGGCGTTGCTGCTGGGGTTGTTCATCTCGGGCAGGACGCGCAACCAGTTCGAGGCCAGCCAGCTCGCGATGCTGGCCAGCTTCATGCCGGCCATGATGCTGTCGGGCTTCGTCTTCGATCTGCGCAACGTGCCGCTGGTGGTGCAGCTCGTCAGCCAGTTGCTGCCGGCCACCCACTTCATGAGCCTGATCAAGACGCTGTTCCTGGCTGGGGACAACTGGCCCATGATCCTGCGCGACTGCGCGATCCTGGTGCTCTACATGCTGGTGCTGCTGTGGGCCACCCGCGCCACGCTGCGCAAGACTCTGGACTGATGCCCATGATCGAAGGATTCATCACCGGTCTGGGGGCCATCGGCTTCCTGATCCGCAAGGAGCTGCTGGCGCTGTTCAAGGAGCCCAGCAGCCGCGTCATCCTGCTGGTGCCCGCGCTGCTGCAGTCCTTGCTGTTCGGCTACGGGGCCACCTACGACCTGACCAACGCGCCCTATGCGGTGCTGGACCTGAGCCACGGCGCCGCCGCGGCCAGCGTCATGCAAAAGCTCGACGGCACGGGCGTGTTCCGACGCCAGGCGATGCTCGTCAGCACCACGCAGATCGCGTCCGCCATCGAGAACGACGACATGCTGATGGTGCTGGTGTTCCCGGCCGACTTCGAGAACCGGCTCGGCGCCGGGCAGAGCGCGCCGCTGCTGATGGTGCTGGACGGCCGCAACTCGTCCACCGCCGGCGCGGCCGCGGCGCAGGTAGGCGCCATCGTGGCCTCGATCAATGCCGGGCGCGCCGGAGCGCCGGCCATCAGCATCGAGCGGCGCGCCTGGTACAACCCCAACCTCGAATCGCGCTGGAACATGATGCCCGGCCTGATCGCGGCGCTGAGCTTGATCCAGACCTTGATGATCGCGGCGCTCTCGGTGGCCCGCGAGCGCGAGCAAGGCACCTTCGACCAGTTGCTGGTGACGCCTTTCACCCCGATGCAGCTGCTGATCGGCAAGGCCATCCCGTCCATCCTGGTCGGACTGGCGCAGTCCACGATCATCTTCCTGATCATCGTGTTCTGGTTCCGGATTCCGTTCGCCGGCTCGGTGGCGCTGCTCTACCTGGGCCTGGTCACCTTCACCATCGCCGCCGTCGGCATCGGGCTGTCCATCTCGGCGCTGTCGGTCAGCATGCAGCAGGCCATGCTCTACACCTTTTTGCTGATCATGCCGTTGATGCTGCTGTCGGGGATGCTCACGCCGGTCAGCAACATGCCCGAGTTCCTGCAGATCGCCACGCTGGTCAATCCCTTGCGATTCGGCATGGACTTGACGCGCCGTGTCTACCTGGAAGGGGCAGGCCTGCATGAGGTCGCGCACGACTTCGTGCCCATGCTGGCTGTCGCCGCCGTCACGCTGCCGCTGGCGGCCTGGCTGTTCCGCAACCGCTTGGCGTGAATCCCATGAAGCACTCCTCCCTCCTCCTGGCCGCCGCGACGCTGCCCCTTGCCGCCGCTCTGACACTCTGCGGTTGCGCGAGCCCCTCGACCTTTCCCAGGCCCGAGACCGCGACCCCGAGCGACTGGTCGCAGTGGCGCACCGGCGACGCGGCGCTACCGCGTCCGGTGACGACGACCGCCGCCACCGCCACCGCC
>CBIHMU010000143.1:0-9989 GCA_966211105.1 uncultured Burkholderiales bacterium | reverse complement strand
AGCAGCAGCAGCAGCAGCAGCCGCCGCTGCCGCACAGGCGCCGACGCCGCCGGCGACGACGACGGTGGCTGCCGCTCCGACGCCGGCTGCCCCACCGCCGCCGCCGCCGGAGCTCACGCCCGGCGAGAAGGCGATGCGCGCCGGCGACGCGCATGAGCGCGCCGGCCGTTTCGACAAGGCGCTGGAGGAATACCGCCGCGCCGAGGCCGCCGACCAGCCGGGCGCCGGCGCGAAGATCGAGGCCGTGCGCAAGAAGCAGATCGCCAAGGCCACGCTGACCGCGCGCACCGCGTTCGCCAAGCAGGACCTGGCCGGCGCGATCAAGGGGTGGGACAACGTCCTGCAGCTCGATCCGGACAACGAACTGGCCAAGCTGGAACGTCAGAAAGCCGTCACGCTGAAGGCGAAAGCGGATCAGTTGAAGTGACCGGTCGGACATGACCGCACGCGAAGAGGCGCCCAAGGCGCCTCTTCGCTTTTCGAGCGCCCCCATGGACGTCCGCAGCCCTCGCAACTTCGCCATCGACTGCCTGCGCGGCGTGGCCATCCTGCTGGTCGTCGTGCACCATCTGGCGCTGCCGTTCCGGCTGCCGCTTTCGCCCAGCCTGCTCGGGCCCTGGGTGCCCAAGCGCCTCATCGACGCCGTCAGCTTCAACGGCTACGAGGCGGTCTTCATGTTCTTCGTGATCTCGGGCTTCCTGATCACGACCCGCCTCCTCGAGCGCGACGGCGATCTGCGGCGTGTCCGGCTGGGCGCCTTCTACGTCGCCCGCGCGCGCCGGATCCTGCCGCTGCTGCTGGTCGTGCTGGCCGTGCTCACGCTGCTGGCCGCGCTCGGCGTCCCTGAGTTCGCACCCTCGCCCCGACAGTCGATCGGCGGACTGCTGGGCTCGGCGCTGACCTTCACCTTCAACTGGTATGAAGGCCGCACCGGCTGGGCGCCAGCCGCCTGGGACGTGCTGTGGTCCTTGTCGATCGAGGAGGTCTTCTACGTCGCCTTCCCGCTCTTGGGTCTCGCCTTGCCGCGCCGTTGGCTCGTCGTGGCGCTCGCGGTGCTGGCGCTGAGCCTGCTGCCCTTGCGTTCGCTGGTGCCGATCGTCAACGAGGTCTGGTGGGAAAAAGCCTATCTGCCCGGCATGTCCGCCATCGCCTGGGGCGTGCTGGCCGCCCTCGCCGCCCGGCGCTGGCAACCGGCGCCGCGCGACGCGCGGGCGCTCGCGATCTTCGGCGGCTTCTGCGTGCTGCTGGTGATCGGCTGGGGAGACCTCGTCCACCGCCACCTCTTCAAGAGCGGCATGTACGGCCTGTGCCTGGGCACCTGCGCGATGCTGGTCGCGTTCCGGGTCCCTGCGCCGGCGCCTCGCCGGGGCCTGGGCTGGCTGGCGCGCATGGGGCGGCTCAGCTACGAGCTCTACCTGACGCACATGTTCGTCGTGCTGGCGACGGTGGCGCTGTATCGCGCGTGGATCGGGTCCTCGCAGGCGTGGACTTTCGTCGTCTACCTGCCCGCGGTCGTCGTCAGCGTCGGACTCGCGCTGGGACTGGAACGCCTGATGCATCGCCTCGACGCCTTGGCGGCCTGGGCGCGGTCGAACGCTCGCAGGGACGCCGGCATCGCGCGCACCCACTGAACCCGCCCCCGCCGGAAAAGCTGTATATTCATACAGTATTCAATCTTCCCGGCCGTTCATGGACCTCACCCGCAAGCTCGCCATCCTGGCGGACGCCGCCAAGTACGACGCCTCCTGCGCCTCGAGCGGCACCGACCAGCGCGATTCCCGCGGCGGCGCCGGCATGGGGTCGACCGAAGGCATGGGCATCTGCCACAGCTACGCGCCGGACGGCCGCTGCATCTCGCTGCTGAAGATCCTGCTCACCAACCATTGCCAGTACGACTGCCTGTACTGCGTGAACCGGTCGTCGAGCAACGTCGCGCGGGCGAAGTTCAGCGCCGAGGAAGTGGTCGCGCTGACGCTGGACTTCTACCGCCGCAACACCATCGAGGGGCTCTTCCTCAGCAGCGGCATCATCAAGAGTCCGGACTTCACGATGGAGCAGGTGGTGCGCGTCGCGCAGATGCTGCGCGAGGACCACGACTTCCGCGGCTACATCCACCTGAAGACCATCCCCGATGCCAGCGAGGAACTGCTGCAGCGGGCCGGCCGCTACGCGGACCGGCTCAGCATCAACGTGGAACTGCCCACCGACGACGGCCTGAAGGCGCTGGCGCCAGAGAAGGACACCATCGCCATCCATCGATCGATGGGCCGGCTGAAGCTGCACATCGACGATGCGAAGGCGGCGCATCGGGCGGTGGCCGAGGCGCCGATCCGCGTGCTGCCCGGCGCCGCGGCGCGCCCGGCGAGACCGCCCCGCTTCGCTCCCGCGGGCCAGAGCACCCAGATGATCGTCGGCGCCGACGCCAGCGACGATCGCAGCATCCTGCGAAGCAGCGCCGCACTGTATGGGCGCTTCCGGATGCGGCGCGTCTACTACTCCGCCTTCAGCCCGATCCCCGATGCCGCGCGGGCCCTGCCGCTGCAGGCGCCGCCGCTGGTGCGCGAGCACCGGCTCTACCAGGCCGACTGGCTGATGCGCTTCTACGGCTTCGATCACGAGGAGATCGTCGACGACGGGACGGGCCTGCTGCGTCTCGACGTCGATCCCAAGCACGCCTGGGCGCTGGCCCATCCGGAGCGCTTTCCGGTGGATCTCAACCAGGCGCCGCGCGAGCTGCTGCTGCGGGTCCCGGGGCTGGGCGTGGGCTCGGTCGACAAGCTGCTCGCCGCGCGCGTTGCGCGTCGCCTCCGGGCCGAGGACCTGCGGCAGTTGAAGCTGCCCACGCGCAAGGTGCTCCCTTTCGTGGTCGTCGACGGCCACCGGCCCAGTGCGACAGCGGCGTCCACGGTCTTTGGTGCGGCGACGCGCGGTCCGGCGGGGATCGCCGCGCCGGCGATGTCGGCGCAGTCCGCGATACCCGCGATGCCCGAGCCGACGCCCGTGCCGATGCAGATGGGCCTGTTCTGATGATCCGCGTCCGCCTCGACGGCCCCATCGACATCGACGGTTTCCGCCGGGCGGCGAAACGGCTGATGGCTGGCGGCGTCGCCCCCGACGACGTCGCGTGGAGCACCGGCGACGACGTCGGCGACCTCTGGGCCGACGACTCCCTCGAGGGCGCAGCCGGCGAGCCCGGGCCGACGGCGGCGGCGCCCTCGGCGTTCACCGTGCCCGCGGCGTTCCTGTCTCTGTGCCGCTCCGCCCTGCTCCACGCCGAGCCCCAGCGCTTCACGCTGCTGTACCGCATGCTGGTCCGCCTGAAGACCGAGCCGGGCTATTGGCGCGACACGCTGGACCCGGATCGCCGCCGCGCGGAGCGCCTCGAACGCGAGGTGCGGCATGAGATCCACAAGACGCACGCCTTCGTCCGTTTCGTGCCCGTCGAGGATGACGACGGCGAGCGCCTGGTCGCGTGGTTCGAGCCGACGCATCACACGCTCGAAGCCGCCGCGCCCTTCTTCGCCCGACGCTTCGCGAACCTGCGATGGGCGATCCTTTCGCCCCGTTGCTCGGTCTCCTGGGACGGCGTGACCCTGCGCAGCGGTCCCGGCGGCCGGCGTGAGGACGCGCCCCCGCAGGACGCGGGCGCGGACCTCTGGTTGACCTACTACCGCAGCATCTTCAACCCGGCGCGGCTGAAGGTCGCGATGATGGAACGCGAGATGCCGCGCCGCTACTGGGCCAACCTGCCGGAAGCCGCGCTGATCGAGCCGCTCATCGCGCAGGCGGGGGACCGCGTTCAGACCATGCTGGCCGCCGGTCCGACTGCGCCGCGCCGCATCCGCGAGATCGATCGTCCCCGCCCTGCCAGCATGGCCAAGCCGGCCAATCCGGCCAGCAGCATCACCCAGGTCGACGGCTCCGGCGCGGGCGACGGCACCGCGGACAGCGCGTAGTTGAAGCCCGACGCCGAGGTCACCGAGTAGTCGACCACGCGGCCGTACCAGTCGGTCACCTGCGAGATCCCGCCCCAGTAGATCGTCGGCGCATCGGCGGACATCGTCCCCGTCGCCGCGGGCCCGGCCGCGTTCAGGCGGCTGTTCATCTCCAGGTAGAAATCCATGTCCATCGCACGGCCCGCCGTGATCGCGGCCGCGAAGGTGTAGACCGCGTAGACGTTCCCGATCGCGCCGACGTTCCAGTGGCTGGCGGTCGCGACGCTGCCATCGTGGGCCAGGGTGGTCGTGCTGTCCCAGCTGGTGGTGTAGAACCCGTCGAGCTGGTGGACGAAGGTCCAGTCCAGCGTCCCCGCCGGCGCGCCGCCGTCCGGGCCGCCGGCACCGCTGGCGCCCGGCTTCATCGATGCCGACGTACCGCCCGCGATCACGATGTTGTAGTGGATGACCAGCGCGTCGTCGAAGCCGCCGTCGTTGCGGCTGAAGGTCAGTGCATCGGTCTGGTAGGCCGACAGCGAGGCCGACGACGAGCCGCTCCCCGACACGCTGGCCGCGAGGCTGCCCGACAGATGCCCGGGGCCGAGTCGCGTCGACGCCGACGTCGCCGACCGGAAGGCGTCGCCCGACGCATCGATGCCGCTGTCGCTCGCCGAGGCGTTCAGCCAACCCGGGTCGCCGCCGTTCGACCGGCCATCGGCGGCATTGCCGGCCCGCACGTCGATCTGCTGCATCGGACCGCCAGGAGGATTGAATTGCGCCCAGGCGCCGGGAACGGCCGCGACAAGGACTGCGGCAAGGAGAAGCGGTTTCATGGAAGAGCTGCCTTGGAAGACGTGCCGAGCACGAGAAGGACAGCGCGAGCAAACGAGGCGCCCATGACGGGTCGGCGGCTGTCCCGCAGTCAGGGGGCGCCCAAGGGGGCTGAAGGAAGCCGACCGGCGGGGCGCCGCGTCGAGGACAAGAACGCCGCTTGCCCGTCCTCTCCATTCGCACCACACGGACCTCGCGGACCTCGCGGACCACGCGGACTACCCAGACCCCCTGGATTCCCTCGATCATCCGGACGACTTCTTCCCGACGCCGTCCTCTCGACGCTTTCAAGGAGACCCCCATGGAAACGCAGGAACTGCATCGCGGCCGCCTCATCGACCACCTCCACCTCGTCGTGCGGGACCTGGCCGCGAGCCGCAGGTTCTACGAAGCGATCCTGCCGCCGCTGGGCGTGCCGATCGGCGGCTCCGGCGACGACTACTTCTGGGCCGACGAGCTGTTCGTGTCGACGGCGGACAGCCAGTCCGCGCAGGGACACCTGACCGGGCGTCATCACCTGGCCTTCCAGGCCAGGGACCGCGCGGCGGTGGACGCCTTCCACCAGACCGCGCTGGCCAACGGCGGCACCGACAACGGCGCGCCCGGCGAGCGGCCTTACCACCCCGGCTACTACGCGGCGTTCGTGCTCGACCCCGACGGCAACAACATCGAGGCCGTCTTCCACGGCGAGGCCAGGCGCAGCGCGGATTCGGTCAAGGTGACGTTCTGAGCGCGCCGGCCGTCACTTCGTGTCGACCTTGTTCTTCGCCGTCGCCGCCGCAGGTGCGGGGGCGGCGGACTTCGCCGCGGGTGCCGGCGCGGCGGACTTCGCCGCGGCTGCCGGCGCGGCGGACTTCGCCGCAGGTGCAGGCGCGGCGGACTTCGCCGCCGATTCGTCGATCAGCTGCCGCATCATGGCCGTCGCCCGCGCGTTCTTCGGGTCCACCCGCAGACACTTCTGCAGCACCATGATCGCGCCGGACTTGTCGATCACCGCGAGCTTCTCGGCCTTGCGCACGTAGAGGTCGGCCAGCAGGCGTTTCGCCGACGGATCGTTGCGGTCCTGGGGCGCGCGCTTCTCCAGCAGGCGGATCGGTTCGTCCACCTCGCCCTGCGCGGACAGCATCGCGATGTGTTCCAGCTCGTTGCGGTCCGGTCCCGCGGCCGCGGCTGCCGTCGCCGCGTTCGCGGCGGCCGGGGTCGGCTCTTTCGCCGTCGCTCCCGAGCTTGAAGCCTGCGCCTTGGCCGGGGCTGCCGGCTTCGCCGCGACCGGCGCCGGCGAGGCCTTGCGCAGCGTCACGCGTGCCGGCTTGCCGAGGTAGCTCTTCTGGTTGCGCTCCTTCTCGAGCGCGCGCAGCGCATCGGCGGCAGCCTCGTTGTCGGGCTGCAGCGCGAGCGCGCCCAGGTACTGCGTGGTCGCGCCGTCCAGGTCGCCGCGCCTGTGCGCGGCCTTGGCCCTGTCCAGGCGCTCGGCCACGCCGCTGTCGATCTGCTGGCGCGTCGCGGCCAGGCCGTCGCGGTAGGTGGCGTTGTCCGGGCGCAGCACCGTCAGCGCCTCCCAGGTCCAGGCGGCGTCGGCCAGTTGGCCGTCCTTCACCTGCTCCTGCGCGCGCTGGAGCTGCGCCAACTCGAACGCCGACGGCGGACTGCCCGCGCCGCCGTCCGGATGGCGCAGCGCGCTGGGGCCGCCGGTACAGGCCGCCAGCGCGGCGGCCATCACCAGGGCCAGTGCAACGGCCGCCCTCATGGGGCCGGCCCGATGCGTCGGCTGGTCTGCAGCCGGGCCTTGAAGGCCTCGAGGTCGTGGTCGCCGAAGATCATCGTGCGGCGCAGCATCAGCGGCTGCGCATAGAAGGCGTTGCCGCCCGGGTTGACGGTCACCGCCAGCGTGTACTTCTGACGCGTCAGCGCGTCCAATACCTGCTCGTTGGCGTCGCCGTAGGGATAGGCGTAGTGGCGCACCTGGCCCGCCGTGCCGAGCTTCTGCTCGATCAGGTCGCGCGGGCCCGCGGTCTCGCTGTCGAGGTTGCGCTTGTAGCGATCCTCGTTCTCGCCGCTCGTGCGCTCGATCAGGTTGCGGTGCGTCTTCGAGTGCGACTGGATGTCCATCAAGCCCGAAGCCTGCATTTCCGCCAGCTGCGACCAGCTCACCGCGTCGCCGCCCGCGCCGACGAAGTCGGTGTAGACGAACATCGTCGCCGGCAGGCCGAGCTTGCGCAGCACCGGGTAGGCGAGCTTGTAGACCGACTCGTAGCCGTCGTCGAAGGTGATCACCACGGCCTTGGGCGGCAGCGGCTCCTTGCCGTCGAGGTAACCGGCGAGCTGCGACAGCTTGACCACGCGGTAGTCGTTCTTCGCCAGCCACTCCATCTGCGCGGCGAAGTTGCCCTGCGACACGGCCATCTTGCCGCCCACCGTGCCAAGCCGGTGGTAGCAGAGGATGGGCACCGTCTGCAGCTGGCCCGAGCGCACGCCCAGCGGGCTCATCGGCTTGAGCGGCACGATCAGCGGCTGGCCGGGCTCGGCCTTGGTCGCGCCGCTGTTGGCCTCGCTGATCTGCCACTCGCGGTCTTCGCTGCCCAGCAGCCGGCTGGCGATGCCGCGCAGCGATTCGCCGGCCACCGGCACGTAGATCAGCAGCCGGTCGCTGCGCGCGATGACCTCGCCGTTCGCGGTCGTCGAGGGCGCCTTCGCGGGCGCGGGCTCGTTGAGCGGCGGCGTCGCGGTCGGCGGCGCGACGCAACCGGTCAGCGCGAGCACCGCGGCCGCGGCGGCCATGAGAGCGCCGCCCAGCATGGGACTGCGCGGATTGACGCCCTCTCCCGCTTGCGGGAGGGGGTGGGGGTGAGGGCCAGCGGCCGGCGAAGTACCGTCGTCAGTCATGAATCCACTCGACACGGACATCAGGCGGCTCCCGGCGTGGACGGCGGAATGGGCGGCGCGGGCTGCGTCTGCTCATCGGACGGCGCGGCCGAATCCGGCGCCTTCGGCTCGGGCTCGGAGTCCTGCGCGGCCTGCGCGGCCTGCTGCCGCGCCGCCGCCAGCGCACCGGACTTGCGTCCGATCGTCGTCGGCGCTTCCGCCTTGGCGGCGGAGGCCGCCAGCGCCTGCTTGTCCTGCAGCGCCTGCGCCATGCGGTCGAAGGCGGCATAGAGCAGGCCGAATTCGTCCTTGCGCTGCTCGCGGATGCGGAAGTCGACGCGGCCGCGGCCGATCTCGTCGAGCGCCTCCACGACCAGCTTGATGGGCCGCGAGAACCAGTTGGCGACGAAGAACATCGCGATCGCGACGGCCAGCACCGTCGTCACCGCGAGCACCGCCATCAGCGTGCGCGACAGCCGCGCGACGCTCTCGAGCGGACGCTCGGGCAGGCCCAGCGCGACGCGCCCGACGGTCTTGTCCTGGAAGGTGATCGGCGAGTCGAAGCCCAGGATCGCCGCGCCGCCGGCCGCGTGATACCGCGTGCGCTTGACGGCGCCCTGCTCGCCCAGCGTCTCGCCCGGCGGCGCCTGGTAGGGCTTGCCGACGGTCTCGGGCAGGCTAGAAGCCGCCACCACGCCGGCGCGGTCGACGACGGTGACGCTCTCGAAGTCGCCCGTCTTCATGATCTCCTGCAGCGACACGTCGACGGAGACCCAGTCCTCGCCCAGCGCGGCGGTGGCGTTCTGCGCGGCGATGAAGCGCGACAGCGCGGTGCCGTAATCGGCCACCTGCTGCATCAGCGCGGCGTTCTGGCGCTGGCTGATGATGGAGCCGCTCACCGCCATCACGATGGCGACGATGCCGGCCATCATCGCCGCCCACTTCACGCGCAGCGGGATCAGCTTGGCGCGGCCCTTGTTGCGCGCCTCCTCGTCGATCTCATTGAGCACCTTGACCAGCGCCTCGGCCAGTTCGGCGCCGGTCTGGAAGCGGTTCTCCGGCGCCTTGGCCAGGCAGCGGTCGACGACGCGGCGCAGCGAGGCCGGGATCTCCGGGCGCAGCTTGTTCAGCGGCGTCGGGTCGTCCTTGGCGATCTTGAGCGCCAGGTTCACGACGCTGTCGCCGGTGAACGGACGCACGCCGGTGAGCATCTGGTACAGCACGATGCCGACCGAGAACAGGTCCGAGCGGCCGTCGATCTTCTCGCCGTTCATCTGCTCGGGGGCCATGTATTGCGGCGTGCCGAGCACGTCGCCGACGCGGGTGCGCTGCTCCCCCTTGGTCGACTCCATGTGGGCGATGCCGAAGTCCATCACCTTGATGTCGAGCGTGCCGCGCACGCGGGCGATGTTGCCGGGCTTGATGTCGCGGTGGACGATGCCGCGCTTGTGCGCGTAGTCCAGCGCGCGGGCCAGCTGGATGGCCATCACGACGGTGTCGCGGATGGGCAGCGGCGCGCCGGGTTCGAGCAGGTCGGCCAGCGGTTCGCCGTCCAGCAGCTCCATGGCCATGTAGGGCCGGCCGTCGACCTCGCCCACGTCGTGCACGGTGACGATGTTGGGATGCGACAGGCTGCCGGAGGCGCGCGCCTCGCGCAGGAAGCGGGCGTGGTATTCCTCGTCCTCGCACAGCGAGGCGTGCAGGAACTTGATGGCCACGTCCCGGCCGATGCTGGGATCGTGGGCCTTGAACACGCTGGCCATCCCGCCGCGTCCGATGCGGTCCAGCACCTGGAAGCGGCCGACCTGGCGCACCGGGGCCTCGTTGCTGGCGACCTTGGCGGCGAGCGTGCCGCCCGGCAAGGTGCCCGTGGCCGGGCGGCGTTCGGGCTCGGGGGGCATGGCGCGCAATGCCGCCACCGCGGCGGCGGCATCGGGATCGAGGACGGTCTCGGCGAATTCGGACGCACCGAATTCGGATTCCTCGTCATCGGCCACGGGCGGTGCGACCGGTGGCGCCGAGACCACGGGCGAGGCTGCCGGAGCGGCCGCTGCAGGCGACGGGGTCACCACGGGCGCCGGTGGCGCCACGGGCGCTTGGGCGACCGGCTCGACGGCGGGCGGCTTCGCGACGATGGGCTTGGCGGCCGGGACGATCACGGTCTCGTTGCCGGTCGCTGCGGACGATGGCAACGAGGCAGCCGGCGTCGCGGGCGCCGAGGGAGCGGCAGGCGGCGCGGTCCTGGCGGCGGGCGGCAGGGCCGCCGCGGAAACGATCACCGTTTCATTGCCCGAGGGCTCGATGTCGTCGAGCGACCTGGCGACTGCGGGGGGCTCGACAGGCGCGGCGGGTGGAGCGGGG
>CBIHMU010000142.1:0-10154 GCA_966211105.1 uncultured Burkholderiales bacterium | reverse complement strand
GCCTGCACCGGCACCGGCACCTGCGCCTGCACCGGCACCTGCGCCTGCACCGGCACCGGCACCGGCACCTGCGCCTGCACCGGCACCGGCACCTGCGCCTGCACCGGCACCTGCGCCTGCGCCTGCGCCTGCACCGGCACCGGCACCTGCACCTGCGCCTGCGCCGGCACCTTCGCCTGCACCTGCACCTGCACCTGCGCCTGCGCCGGGACCCGGACCCGGACCTGGTCCTGGACCTGGACCTGGACCTGGACCGAATCCTCCGGTGGTTCCGTTGCCCAACGGCAATGTGACGCTCGGCCTGGTGTGGAGCACCGAGAAGGGCGAGGTCGCTTCCGGCCTGACGCAGGCTTCCGCGACCTTCAACCCGCAAGGCGGACTCGTGGAGGCGGACAACCCTGCGACGCGCAAGTCGATGTTCGAGAAGGGCAAGCCGACCGACGTCGGCGCCAACGGCGCCATCGGCTGGGGGCGCTGGATCGACGGCCAGAGCAAGGTGAAGGGCGGGTCCAACGGCCAGGGCGTGGGCAATGGCAATCTGGCGACGCTGCACTACTTCGCCATCGCGGCGACGCCGACCGGACCGGTGATCGGCGCGTTCTCGTCGTTCGCGTCCACCTCGCCGACGGTGCAGTCCGACGGCAAGGTGGTCGCCACCGGCGCCGTCAACGGCGCCACGGGTTCCTTCAACGCGGCGCTGCAACTCCAGCTCGGCGGCAAAGCCAGCTACTCGCTCTCGGTGCCGGTCGCGGGCCAGACCTTCTCGCTGGTGGGCGTGGCCACGCAGACCTCCGCCTCGGGCTTCTCCGGCGTGTCGCTGATCTCGAGCACCGGCACCGGCTGCCAGGGCGGCTGCACCGGGAGCCTGGGCAACAACGTCTCGGTGATCGGGCAGATCGCGGGCGCGGCGGGCACGCAGGCCGGCCTGGCCTACGGCTTCGACAGCCGCATCGGCAACGTCTCGGGCGTGATCATCTTCAAGCGCTGACCATGACCCCTCACGACCTCCGTCCCCCGGCGCGCTCCGTCGACGCCGTCCGGCTCAAGGGCCTGATCGAGACCTGCATCATGATGTCCATGAGCCGGGATCGGCAGGCGCTGCTGCAGCAGCTGCTGGGGGAGGGCCGTCGCCTGCTCAACTGCGACGGCGCCACGATGTACATGGTGACGGACCAGCAGACCCTGCGCTTCGAGCTGCGCACCCGCAGCGATCCGCTGCCCTCGCAGCAGATCCCGCTCTACAACGAGCACACCGGGCGGCCCAACGAGAATTTCGTCTCCGTCTACTCGGTGCTCAACAACCGCGCCGTCCTCATCGACGACGTCTACGCCGAGTCCCGTTTCGACCTGACCGGGACGCGCGCGTTCGACGTCGCCACCGGGTACCGCACGGTGTCCATGCTGACCGTGCCCATCGCGCCGCGCGGCGGCGCGCCGGTCGGCGTGCTGCAGTTCATGAACGCGCTGGATCCGTCCACCGGCGTCATCGTGCCCTTCGATCCCGAGACCGTGACGCTGGTCGAGGCGATGGCGGCGCAGGCCGCGGTGGCCTTGGACAACCTGTCCCTGGTGGAATCCCAGAAGGAGCTGATGGGCAGCCTGATCCGCGTGCTCGCCAACGCGATCGATGCCAAGAGCCCCTATACCGGCCGCCACTGCGAGCGCGTGCCGGAGCTGGCGATGATGCTGGCGCGCGCGGCCAGCGACACCACGGAAGGGCCGCTGAAGCATTTCGCATTCCGTTCGGACGAGGAGTGGGAGGAGTTCCGCATCGGGGCCTGGCTGCACGATTGCGGCAAGGTGACCACGCCCGAATACGTGATCGACAAGGCCACCAAGCTCGAAACCATCCACAACCGGATCCACGAAGTCCGGATGCGCTTCGAGGTCCTGCGCCGCGACCTCGAGATCGCCGCGCTGCGGGCCCGGCTGGACGGGACCTGGACGGACGAGACCCGCGTGGCCCATGAGGCCGAGCTGGCCCGGCTGGACGCCGACTTCGCGTTCGTGGCCAAGAGCAACGTCGGCACCGAGACGATGGACGACGAGGCGGTGGAGCGGCTGCATCGCATCGGCGCGCGCCGCTGGATGCGGCATTTCGACGACCGGCTCGGGTTGTCGGCGGCCGAGCTGGCCAGCTGCGCCGACGAGCCCGCCCCCGAGCTGCCGCACAGCGAGCCGCTGCTGTCGGACCGGCCGCGGGACATCGTGCGGCGGCCGCCGGAGGACCGGCCCGATCCGTCCTTCGGATTCCGGATGGACGTGCCGCAGCACCTCTACAACCGCGGTGAGCTGCACAACCTGGGCGTTCGCAGCGGGACGCTGACGCGGGAGGAGCGCTACAAGATCAACGAGCACATGGTCCACACGATCACGATGCTGGAGCAGATGCCGTTCCCCAAGCACCTGCGCCGCGTGCCGGAGTACGCCGGCACGCACCATGAGCGCATGGATGGCAAGGGCTATCCGCGCCAGCTCGGACCGGACCGCCTGTCGGTGCCGAGCCGGATCATGGCCGTGGCGGACATCTTCGAGGCGCTGACCGCCTCGGACCGGCCGTACAAGAAGCCCAAGAAGCTGTCCGAGGCCCTGGCGGTGCTGAAGCGCATGGCGGGGCCGCATGTGGACGCCGACGTCTTCAACCTCTTCCTCGCGTCGGGCGTCTATCTGGAGTTCGCGCGCAAGCATCTGGATCCCGCGCAGATCGACGTGGACGACGCCTCGCCCTTCTACGCCACCGGCGCGCATGCCTGATCACGGCGCCGGCATGTCGCGCCGGGCTTGGCTGGTGCCCCTGGGCGCCGCGGTGGCCGCGCTGGCGCTGATCGTGAGCAGCCCGGTGCCGCTGCGCGCCGCGCGCAACACCGTGTTCGACCAGTTCCAGCGCTGGCACCCGAGGCCCTACCTGGACCCCGCGGTGCGCATCGTCGACATCGACGAGGAGAGCCTGCGACGCGTCGGCCAATGGCCGTGGTCGCGGGCGCAGGTGGCGCGCCTGCTGGAGGCGACGCGGCGTCTGCAGCCGGCCTCCGTGTCGCTGGACATCATGTTCCCCGAGCGGGAAGGCCAGTCCCGCGCCCGAGCCGGCGACGCGCTGCCCGCCGATCCCGACCGTCGTCTGGCCGAGGAACTGCACCAGGGGCGGGTCGTGCTGGGCTTCGCGCTGACCGGGCCGCAGGCAGGCCGTGAGGCGGGCGGTGAGGCAGGCGGTGAGGCGAGCGGTGAGGCGGTCGACGCCTCCGGCCAGGAATTGCTCTCGAAAGCCGGCTTCGTCGCGGCGGGGGGCGACCCGACCCGCTCGATCCCGGGCTTCTCAAGCAGCGTGGGCAACCTGCACGACCTGCAGGTCGCGGCGACGGGCCAGGGGGCGATGACCTTCATGCCGGACGTGGACGGCATCGTGCGCCAGGTGCCGCTGATGTTCAGCCTGCAAGGGCGGCCGGTGCCCTCGCTGACCGCGGAGGCGCTGCGCGTGGCGGCGGGCGCGGACGGCTACTTCGTGCGGACCGCCGACGGCGACGGGGGTGTCGTGAGCCTGCGCATCGGCGCGAAGCTGCTGGAGACCGATCGGACCGGGGCCTTGTCGGTGCACTATGCGCGCCCGCAGACGGCGCGCTACCTGCCGGCCTGGCGGGTGCTCGAAGGCCGGGTGCCGCCGGATGCGCTGCGTGGCCGGCTCGTGTTGATCGGCACCTCGGCCCAAGGGCTGCTGGACCTGCGATTCAGTCCGCTGGGAGGGGTGATCCCCGGGGTCGAGGTGCACGCGCAGGCGCTGGAGCAGATCCTGTCCGGTCAACAGCTGCTGCGGCCCGGATGGGCGCCGGCCACGGAGTGGCTCGTCGCGCTGATCGGCTGCATCGTCGTGGGCGTCGTGGCGATGAAGGCCAGGCCCGGACGGTCGATCGCCTGCTTTGTCCTGCTGGCGGGCGGCGCCGGTCTGGCGGCGTGGCTGTGTTTCCGTCTGGATCGGCTGTTGCTGGATCCGAGCGCGCCCCTGCTCGCGATGGCCATGGTGTTCGCGCCGACCATGCTGCTCCGCTACCGCTGGGCGGAGCGGCGCCAGCGCTGGATGCAGACGACCTTCTCCCGCTATGTCTCGCCGAACCTGGTCGACTACCTGGTGGCCCATCCGCAGGCGCTGGAGCTGGGCGGTCGTCGCCAGCGATGCAGCTTCGTGTTCACGGACCTGCAGGGCTTCACGGCCCGCATGGAATCGATGGATCCGGCGGCGGCGGTGACGGTGCTCAACACCTACCTGGACGGCATGATCGCCATCGCGTTCAAGCATGACGGCACGCTGGACCGGATCGTGGGCGACGCGGTCGCGATCATGTTCTCGGCGCCGGTGCCGCAGGTGGACCACGAGGCGCGGGCATTGCGCTGCGCGCTCGAGATGCAGGCCTTCGCGCGATCGCACCAGGAGGACCTCCTCCGCCAGGGGATTCCCTTCTGCGACACCCGGATCGGGGTGCACACCGGCGAGGTGACGGTGGGCAACTTCGGCGGTGCGACGCTCTTCGACTACCGCGCGCTCGGTGACCCGGTGAACACGGCCGCACGGCTGGAGGGCGCCAACAAGTTCCTGGGGACGTCGCTGTGCGTGTCGGAGGACACGCTGCGCCACTGCCCGGGTGCAGTGACGAGGCCGATCGGGCGTCTGCGCCTGGCGGGCCGATCGACCTTCCTGAAGGTCCACGAGGCCGTGTCGGCGGACGGCGCGGACGCGGAGCCCGATCACGACTACGCGCGGGCGTACGCGCTGATGCGCGACGGCGATGACGGCGCGCTGGCGGCGTTCGAGGCGCTCGCGGCAAGCCGTCCGCAGGACAGCCTGGTGGCGCTGCATGTCGCTCGGCTGCGAGGGGGCAGCCGGGACGATGCGATCGAGCTGACGACGAAATAGGCGTCCAGGACAGGGCACGACCGCAACAAGGACGGCATCGTCGACGAGGTCGACGTGATGATCGCCGAAGAGGACAGGAAGTCGGGCACGGCGAGATTCGTTTCGCCTTGTGGCGGCCTTGGCCGTCCTCAACGCCTATCCAGCCGGAACGACGCCCTCGTTTCAACCGCAGGCGCCGCCTCAGCACTCTCATCCTTCAGCGCAACACCTGTCACCTGCCGGGCGCGCGCCTCGTTCAGCAGCCACGCCAGCCGCGCCGCCGCGGCTCCCGGCGCCAGCCCTTCCGGCCGCACGTTGGAAATGCAGTTCCGCTCCGCGTCCACGCGACCGGGCTGCGGCGCCCAGGTGACGTACACGCCCATGCTGTCGGGCGAGCTCAGCCCCGGACGTTCGCCGATGAGCACCACGACGAGCTTCGCTCTCAGCGCGTGACCGATCGGATCGCCGATCGCGACGCGGGCCTGACGCACGACCGTCACGGGCGACCAGCGCCAGTCGTCGGCGAGCAGCGGCCGGAGCGCTTCGATGAACGCCAGCGCATGCCGCTCGATCGCCAACGCGGACAGCCCGTCCGCCACGACCAGCGCCAGATCCGGTTGCGCTGGCACGTCGAGCGCGGACAGCCGGGCCGTCGACGCGTCGTCGAGCCGTCGGCCGAGATCCGGACGCTGAAGGTACTCCGCCCGGTCGGCGGCAGCGCTGTGCAGTTCGATCGTCTCCAACCCCAAGTCGTTCAACGATGCCGCCAAGGCCGCGTGATCCAGTTCGCGATGCACCGCGTCCCGCGCCTGCGCATGCGCGAGCTGGAACGCCAGGTGCGCCGCCGTCGGCTGGCTCACGCCCGCCCGACCCAGCCCGATGCGCGCCGGCGTGTGGCGGCGCAGCGTGCGCCAGGGATTGGTGATGAGGATGTCGTCGCTCATGTCCGCGCTCATGGTCAGCTCATGTCCACGCTCAGGAGGATGGCAGCAAGGCCGCGAAGGCCGGAGACATGCCGTCCACCAGATGCCCGGGCGCGCCCGGCTGCGCAATGCGCATGCGTTCGAGCCACCGCTCGAACTCCGGGGCGGGGCGCAATCCCAGCACCCGCCGTGCATACAGCGCGTCGTGGAAGGACGTGGTCTGATAGTTGAGCATCACGTCGTCCGAGCCCGGGATGCCCATGATGAAGTTGCAGCCCGCCACGCCCAGCAGCGTGAGCAGCACGTCCATGTCGTTCTGGTCGGCCGCGGCGTGATTCGTGTAGCAGATGTCGCAGCCCATCGGCAGGCCCAGCAGCTTGGCGCAGAAATGGTCCTCCAGTCCCGCGCGGATGATCTGCCTGCCGTCGTACAGGTACTCAGGCCCGATGAAGCCCACCACCGTGTTCACGAGCAAGGGCTCGAAGTGCCGCGCCACCGCATAGGCCCGGGCCTCGATGGTCTGCTGGTCGCAGCCGTGGTGCGCGCCCGCGGACAGCGCGCTGCCCTGGCCGGTCTCGAAGTACATGACGTGCCGGCCGCGTTGGCCGTCCTCGAAGACCGCGCCCCGCGCCAGCGACAGCGCCGCCGCGCGCGCCTCCGCCAGCAGCTTCAGGTCGATGCCGAAGCTGCGGTTGGTCGCCTCCGTGCCGCCAATGGACTGGAACACCAGGTCGACCGGTGCGCCGCGCTCGATGCACTGCAGGGTGTTGGTCACGTGGGTGAGCACGCAGCTCTGGGTGGGGATCTCGAAGCGATCGATGAGCGCCGCCAGCAGGCCGAGCAGGTGCGAGACCTGGGCCACGTTGTCGGTGGCGGGATTGATGCCGATGACTGCATCGCCGCTGCCGTACATCAGGCCGTCCAGCACGCTGGCGGCGATGCCGCTGGCGTCGTCGGTCGGATGGTTGGGCTGCAGGCGCGTGGACAGGCGGCCCGAGAGGCCCAGCGTGTTGCGAAACCGCGTGACGACCTCGCACTTGCGCGCGACCAGGATCAGGTCCTGGTTGCGCATGATCTTGCTCACCGCGGCCACCATCTCCGGCGTGAGCCCGGGCGCCAGGCGCGTCAGCGTCGCCGTGTCGGCCGCGTCGGAGAGCAGCCATTCGCGCAGCGCGCCGACCGTCAGATGGCCGATGGCCTGGAACGCCGCGGCGTCGTGCGTGTCGACGATGAGGCGGGTGACCTCGTCGTCCTCGTAGGGGACCACGGCCTCGGTGAGGAAGGTCTTGAGCGGCAGATCCGCCAGCGCCATCTGCGCGGCGACGCGTTCCTGCTCGGAACCGACGCCGACGCCCGCGAGCCGGTCGCCGGAGCGCTCCGGCGTGGCCTTGGCCATCAGCTCGCGCAGGCTGCCGAAACGGTAGCTGACGGCGCCGACGCGCCCGCCGTAGGTCGAGGCCTTGGAAACGTTCATCGCTCGCTCCTTGGGCCTCAGCTTAACCTCACGGAGGTGACAGCCCAGGCGGCGACGCGAGGCGGCTTGTACCGGCGGCCGGCGAGTTCATCGCCAGGCCGCCGTGCCATCCGTCAGAAGGTGGCGACGGCCCCCAGCGTGACCGAGCTGTCCGTCCTGTTCTCCCGCGTCAGCCCGCTGACGCCAAGGTAGACGTAGCCACCGGGCATGACCAACCAGGTCCCGGTGAGCTCGGCGCGCAGGTACTGGCGGCTGACGCGCGGCGCCTGGATCTGGATGGCCGCGCCGACCAGGCGCGCATCGACCAGCACCCGGCGCAGCGCGCCCGACTCGCGGCCCACGGCCAGGCGTCCACCGAAGGTGAAGCGCGAGGTCCCGGGATCCTTGTCCGGCGAACCCACGCCCACGCCGAGCTCCATGCGGCCGCCGCCGGCCGTCAGCTTGCCGAGATTCAACGCGGCCAGCGATCCGGAGTCCTCGACCGCGGCTTCGCGCTTGACGCGCTGCGTCTCGACGCGCGCGTACGGCACCAGACGCACGTTCTCGTAGTTCATCGCGGTGCGCACGCCGAGGCCGGCGAAGGCCTGGCGCGTGGAGGCGTCGGTCTTCAGCTGGCCCTGGCTCAGACCGAACGCCGCCAGCGGATCGTCGCGGCTGCTCAGGGCCTTGCCGCCGCCGACGCCGATCTGTCCGTCGAGGATCAGCCCGGCGCCCAGGCCCAACTGGCCGTACGCCATGCCGAGCGTGTCCTTGACCTCGCCGTTGCCGCCGCTGCTGGAGCTCAGCTTCTGGTTGGACTGCGACAACGCCACGCCGAAGCCGGTGGTGCCGTCGTTGATCACGTCGAAGCCGATCGTGATCTGGTGGCGATCGCGCGTGCGGGCCGACGACGAGGCGCTGTCCGCCGCCCAGCGGCTGCCGCCGCCGCTGTAGTCCACCCAGAGCCCGCGCTGCCGCGTTTCCAGGGCGGACACGTGCCGGGACACCGCGTCCTGCAGGCGCTGGCCGGCCGACGGCAGGGCCGCCGCGACGGCGCCGTGGATCTCGCCGCTGAGCGAGCGCATCGTGCCCGGCAGCGCCGCGTCGCCGAGTCCGCCGACCGTATTGACCAGCGTGTTCTGCGCCGCGGTGGCGGTGCCGGCGTCCTGCGCCGCCGCCATCACGTCCAGCGCCGAGGCGACCGACTGCGTGTTCAGGTTGGCGCCCTGGGCCTGGGCGAGGGCCAGGTAGGCCGTCGGCACGACCAGCAGGTCGATGCCGTTGGCGCCATAGAGCGCCCGCAGCCGCGTCCCCGCCTTCAGTCCGGCGGGTTGCAGGAACGTGCCGAAGGTCGTCCCATCCAGGCCGCCCTGCGCGGTCACGATCTGGAAGCGCTGCCCCAGCGACGGCGCATACGGCGTGTAGGTGCCGAGACCGGAGATGCCGACCAGATTGACCGTGAGCTGCGCGCCGTTCGCGCTGAACTTGCTGCCCGCACCGGTCAGCACGAGCTGATCGTGGTGCCCCGCGCCGTTGCCTGGCGTCGCGCCGTTGATGTCGACGTCGAAGGTCGATCCGGGGGCCAGGCTGACACTGGCGCCCACCGTCATCACGCCGGGGGAATTGCCCGGCGACAGCTTGCCGCCCGGCGCGACCGTCACCGGTCCGGCAATCGTGCCGCTGCCTTGCAGCATCGCGCCGCTGCCCACGTCCACGCCGCCGGCCAGGCTGCCGTTCACGCGCAGGCTGGACGCCGCCAGCAGGGTCAATCCCGTGTAGGTCTGCGCGTTGCCGACGGTCCACTGTCCGCCGTTCAGTCGCACGCCGCCGCTGCCGCTGATCGCGCCGCTGAAGGACGCGGCCGTCGTGTCGATGGTCAGGGTCTTGCCGCCGAGCACCACGTTGCCGGCGCCGGCGAGGGTGCGAACGCTGGTGCCGGTGCTCGTGCCGGAGATGTCCAAGGTGCCGTCGTTCGTCACTCCGCTGGAAGCGGCGACGCTGCCCGCACCCGTCAGCGCCAGGGTCGCGCCGCCGCCGATCGAGGTGGCGCCGGTAAAGCCGTTGATGCCCGAGAGCGCCTGCGTGCCGCCGACCACGGCCAGGCCGCCGCTGCCCCCGATGGTGCCCGCGTAGCCGCCGCTGGCGTTGGCCACCGTCAGGGTCCGTGAGCCGAGGACGACGCTGCCGCCGCCGGTCAGGCCCATCAGCGTGGTGCCAGATGTTGTCGCGGAGATGTCGAAGCTGCCGTTGTTGGCGAGGCCGCTGGAGGCCGCGATGCTGCCTGCGCCCGTCAGCGCCAGCGTCGCGCCGCTGGCCACCGACGTGGCGCCGGTGAAGCCGTTGGCGCTTGAGAGCGTCTGCGCGCCGCCGGCGATGGCCAGGCCGCCGCTGCCGGCGATGCTGCCTGCATAGACGCCGCCGGCGTCGGACAGGGTCAAGGTCTGAGCGCCGAGGACGACAGTGCCGCCGCCGGTCAGACGCGTCACGGTTGCGCCTGCGGTCGTGCCGGAGATGTCGAAGAGGCCGTTGTTGGCCAGGCCGCTGGAGGCGGCGACACCGCCCGTGCCCGACAGCGCCAGGGTCGCGCCGCTGGCGATCGACGTGGCGCCGGTGAAGGTGTTGAGGCCGGACAGCGTCTGCGTGCCGCCGTCGATGGTCAGGCCGCCGCTGCCGCCGATCGCGCCTGCAAACGCGCCGCTGGCATTGGACAAGGTCAGTGTCTGAGCGCCCAGGGCCACCGTGCCGCCGCCGGTCAGGCTCGTCAGCGTTGCGCCTGAGGTCGTGCCGGAGATGTCGAAGCCACCGTCGTTCGCGAGGCCGCTGGACGCAGCGATGCTGCCGGTGCCCGACAGCGCCAGGGTCGCGCCGCTGGCGATCGACGTGGCGCCGGTGAAGG
>CBIHMU010000141.1:0-10230 GCA_966211105.1 uncultured Burkholderiales bacterium | reverse complement strand
CGCCGGACCCGCGCGCCGGTCCCCAGCCGAAGCCGTCGCCGGGTCCCTTGCCCACGCCAACGCCGGGCCCGGGCACGAAGCCCCAGCCCCAGCCCAAGCCCAAACCCAAGCCGGACGACGACGGCCCGCAGAACGCCGACCTGTGCCAGACGATGCTGGGCCTGGCGCCGGGCGGCAACGCCCGCTGGCACGCGCAGCGCGCGCCCGTCGCGGGGCAGACGACGGTGGGCGCGGCGGCCTTCCGCATGGACGCCGGCGTCGCGACGCCGGCCGGCCAGGACACGACGCCGGCGTCGCGCCTGTGGGTGCGCATGATCGGCGAGCCCGAGGACGACGCCGGTCACGTCATCGCCAACCGCTTCGGAGGCACTGCCGACTTCAACGGGCCCGACGGCAACCTGTTCCCGCAGCACCTGAGCTTCAACCGCGGCGCGATGCGCTCGCTGGACTCGGTGGCGGCGAGCCTGCACCGCCGCAACTGCGACGTTTGCGTGCACATCGGGCTGGACTACGATGCACCGACCGAGTTGCGGCCGTCTGCCGCGCTGTACACCATCCTCTACCGCTCGGCGGGCGCCACGCGCTTCAATCCGCCGATCGGCCCGGTGAACGTGCCCAATCCGCCATGACGGCATCCGGAGGCCCGATGACACCCACGCCGCCACCGCCCCAGCCGCCCGTCACGCCCGTCACGCCCGAGGCGCTCTCCGACCTGATCGTCCGGGGAGACGCGGACGGCGTCGCGCGGGCCTTGAGCGACAGTCCCGCGCTGGTCGCCGCCCGCACCGCCGACGGCGACCAGCCGCTGCACGTCGCGTGCTGGCAGAAGCAGCTGGAGATCGTCGGCCAGTTGGTGTCCTTCGGCCCGGACCTCGACGCGCGCGGCTGCTACGGCCGCACGCCGCTGCATTACGCCGTGCACGAAGGGCGCATGATCAGCGTGCCCATCGTCAGCCTGCTGCTGTCCCTGGGCGCGGATCCCGGCCTCAAGGACAACCAGGGCTTCACGCCGGCCGACTGGGCGCGCGTGGAGATGCACGACGGGCTGGCCGAGGTGCTGGCGCTGCTCGGCGGCGGCCCGCCCGCCAAGCCCGCCAAGCCCGCCAAGCCCGGCTGACCGGGCCGACCGGGCCGACCGGGCCGACCGGGCTGACCGGGCTGACCGGGCTGATCGGGCTGTCCCGACCGACGCGACCGACCGATCGACCGACCGACCGACCGATCGACCGACCGACCGATCGACCGACCGACCGACCGATCGACCGACCCGCTCGACCGACCGGCCCGACCGCCCGGCCCGACCGCCCGGCTGAAGCGAAAGGAACTGCGATGGATGCGCGCACGCTGTTGATGCAGGCTCGCGGCCCGGGGCGCCGGGTGCAAGGCCTGGACCTGACCGGCGCCGATCTTTCCGGCGCGCCACTCGACGGCCTGGCGGGCGATCGCCTGACGCTGTCAGGCGCGCGGCTGGACGGCGCCAGTCTGCGCCGGGCGCGTCTGGGCGCCTGCGTGCTGACGCGCGCCTCGCTGACCGGCAGCGACTTCGGCGGCGCGACGCTGCGCGGCTGCAAACTGGACGGCGCGGACGCGCGCCGTGCCTGTTTCGACGAGGCCAGGCTGGAGGACGGCAGCGCCGCCGGTACCGATTTCGCCGATGCCAGCCTGCAGCGCGCGCACCTGTCCGAGACCACCTTCGAGCGCGCGATCCTGCGTCGTGCGCGACTGGACGGCGCGCAGGGCGACGGCGTGTGCCTGCGCGGGGCGGACCTGTCCGGCGCCCGGCTGACGGACGCGCGACTGGCGGATGCGGACTTCCGCGGCGCCGACTGCCGGGGCGCCGACTTCAGCTGTGCGCGGCTGCACGGTGCCGATTTCCGCGGGGCCATGCTCGACGGCGCCCGCTTCGACGGGGCGGACCTCGGCGCGGCCCTGTTCGACGCCGACGCGCCCCTGCGCGGCGGCCGGACGGACGCATCCCCTGACCGTCGCGAGGCGCTGGCCACGATCCAGCAGTTGATGGACGGCATGGCCGAGGCGGTCGGCACCCCGGCCCTGCGGGGCGACGAGGCGGCGCGGATCCTGGCGTCGCTGCGCCAGGAGCTGGATGCGCTGACGGGCGATCTGTCGGGCCCTCGATCGGATCCTCACGCGGGTCCTCGGTCAGGCGCTCCGATGGACGCCCCGTCGGACGGACCGCCGACCGACTGGCGTCCCTGGCTGGAGCCGCTGATGCGCCAGCAGCAGGCGGGTCAGCCGCTGGATCCGCAGGCCTTGCTGGCGGCGCTATCGGCGCTGGGGGGCGGAGCCGCGGCCACGGGCGGCGGCGTCGCGGCGGCGCCGGTCGCGCCCGCATCGACGGCATCGACGGGCTCGACGGCATCAACGGGCTCGACGGCTCCCACGACGCCGGCCTCCGCACCGGTCGGCACGGGCCCGCCGGGCGGACCGTGAGCCGCATCCCCTAAAATCCCGGGATGGAATATCCGGGCAATCTCTTCGTCGTCGCCGCGCCGAGCGGCGCGGGCAAATCGAGCCTCGTCAAGGCGCTGCTGGAACTGGACGCCAAGCTGAGCGTCTCCGTCTCCCACACCTCGCGCGATCCCCGCGGCCAGGAGCAGCACGGACGCGAGTACCTGTTCGTCTCGGTGGACGAGTTCCGCGGGATGATCGACCGCGGCGAGTTCTTCGAGTGGGCGCATGTCCACGACAACCTGTACGGCACCTCCCGCGCCGCGATCGAGGCCCGGCTCGCGCATGGCGAGGACGTCGTCCTGGAGATCGACTACCAGGGTGCGCTGCAGATCAAGCAGCTGTTCCCGCACGCGGTGCTGATCTTCATCCTGCCGCCGAGCTGGGAGGAGCTGAAGCAGCGCCTGATCCGCCGCGGCGATACCGCGGACGAGGTGATCGCCAAGCGGATGAAGACCGCGCGCGAGGAGGTCGCGCAGGCGAAACACTTCGATTTCGTGGTCATCAATGCCGTCTTCGAGACCGCGATTTTCGACTTGAAGTCGATTGTCCAGGCGCAGCGGCTAAAATACGCGACCCAACGCCGTAACCGGTCGACCGTCTTCCGCGCGCTCGACCTGATCGACGACGTTACCGAATAACCCCGACTCCTCAGGAACCAGCATGGCCCGCATCACTGTCGAAGACTGCCTGACCAAGATCCCGAACCGCTTCCAGCTGGTGCTTGCCGCGACCTACCGCGCCCGCATGCTGAGCCAAGGCCACGCGCCGAAGCTGGAGTCCAAGAACAAGCCCGGCGTGACCGCGCTGCGCGAAGTCGCCAACGGCGACGTCGGCGTGGAAATGCTGCGCCGCGTGCCGGTCTGATCGCAAGCTGAACGGCGGCGCCCTCCGGCGCCGCCTTCGCTCAGGAAACGCCCCGCTCTGCGGGGCGTTTGCATTTGCGGCGCTCATTCCCCGCGTCCGCCAGCACTGCGGCGAGGGCACGCTGAGCGGTGGCAGCCCTTGCCAGCGCCTACTTCCTTCGCCAGAACTCGGCGTCGATCACGACCTCGTTGCCGCTCTTCTCGTTGATGATCCAGAAGCGCGCACCGTCGGGCGCGATGCGGTCGACCTCGCCGACGAGGCGGCCCGCCGCCACGCGCAGTCCGCGCGTGTTGAACGGGAAATCCGGCGCCTTCGCCAGCGTGAGCAGCGGCACCGCTTCGCGCGGATCGCCGGCCAGGCGCATCCGGTGCACGATGGGCGCGAGCACCTCGTTGGTCAGGTCCGCCGACGAGAGGCAGATCACCACCTTCGCCTGCGCGCGGCTCAGCGCGACGTTGAGCAGCCGGCGCGCCTCCTCCGTCTTCAGGAAGGGCTGCGTGCCGTCGGCGGGGTCGAAGAACACGACCGGCGCCTCGCTGCCCTGCGCGCGGTGGACCGTGCTGACTCTCACGCGCTCATCGACGCCGAGCGCATCCAGCCGTTGCCGGATCAGCGCCCGCTGCGCGCGGAACGGCGTCAGCACGATGAGCTCGTGCGGCGCCCAGTCGCCGCTGGCGAGCGCCTGCGCGATCAGGCCCGCGATGGCATCGGCGGACTCGCGCCGGATCGGGCCGCGGTCCTTCGCGGACCAGAAGCCCTCGCGCGTGATGCGGTGCACCTTCACGTGGACGTCCGCCGGGATGTCGCCCAGCGCCCGGGCGCGCGCCTGATGCCACGCTTCCGCTGCCTGCGCATCCGCGGCGACGCGCAAGGCGCCGTCGTAGAACAGGTCGCTGACGAGCGCCCCGATCGGCGCGGCCATGCGCGACTGCTCGTCGAGCATCGCCACCGCGGAGCCGCCCTGCCCGCCCGGGCCGTTCAGGCCGTTCAGGCCGCTCAGGCCGCTCGGGCCGCTCTGATCGCCCTGCCCGCCTTGACCTCCTCTCGGCATCGCCGCGAACGGCGAGCGTCCCAACCACTGGCGCGCGAGGCGGTCCTCGCTGCGCAGCACCGGCGAGAGCTGCTGCGGATCGCCGGCGAAGAGCCGCGCCCGGCCCAGCGGCATCAGCGCCAGCGCGTGAGCCAGACTCACCTGGCTGGCTTCGTCGAAGACGACGAGGTCGAACGGCGGCTCGCCCTCGGGGGAGAGCTCGCGCAAGGTCTTCAGTGTGAAGGCGGCGCGGGTCGTGGTCATCGTGGCGAGCCGGCATTGCGCCAGCACCTGCGGCGAAGGGCTGCCCGAGGACGGGATCAGATGTCCGCGTCCTTCGTAGGCATCGGCGTCGAAGCGCGAGCCGAATCTCTGGACCGTTGATCTGAGGTGCTCGCGCCGCCCTTTCTGCAGCGCCTTGTCGACGGCGATCGTCGCGAGGTCGACGGCGTGGTTCGTCGTCGAAAGCAGCAGCACCCGCGCTGTGGGACGGCGATCGAGGTATTCGGCGAGCAGCACGCCGAGCGTCGTCGTCTTCCCGGTGCCGGGCGGGCCCCACAGGAAGGCGTCGTGGAAGCCGACGAGCTTCAGCGCCTCGCGCTGCGCCGGCCGCAGCCATCGGAACGGCGAGCCGTCGAGCGACGGCGCCTCGGCCCGCGGTCTTGGCGTCGACAACCCCGGCCAGCAGCCGGCGGCGCGGGGCGCCCAGGTGTCGTCGCCCCACGCATCGGCGACGGCGCTCAGGAATCGCGGCGGATAGAGGCGCAGCAGGTGGCCCTCGCCCGGCGGCGGCGCGCTGGCGTTCTGGAGCACGAGCTGATCGTCCTCGACCACGACGGCGCGCACGCTCGCCGCGCCCTTGACCGGCGCGCCCCACCACGCGGACGCGCCTTCGAGTCGCTCGTCGAGCAGCGTGTGCGCGGACGCCTGCCCGGGTCGCTGGCCTTCGGCGTAGACGTAGTCGGGTTCGAGCGTCACGCGCCAGAGCGCGCCGTCGACGCTGCTGCGCAGCACGCGGAAATCGTAGAACTCGGGCGTCGCGGCCAGTTCGGCGGCTATCGCCGCGCGGATGTCGGCCAGAGGCATGGGTCGCGACGCGAATGAGAGGCTGCGGGAAATGCGAAGGAGGCGGGACTATAGCGGGCCGCTTCGCGCACCCGCGACCTGCAGGTCATCGCCGGCTCCGCAGAGAATTGGCCCATGCTCGGCCTGCCCACCACCGCCACCGCCCCGTTCTGCCCTTCCGAGGTCCATGGCTCCATCGACCTGCGCGAGGGGGCGCCGCTGTGGAAGCGGCTGCTGCGCGTCGCGGGGCCGGGGCTGCTGGTCTCGGTCGGCTACATGGACCCGGGCAACTGGGCCACGGACATCGAGGCCGGCTCGCGCTTCGGCCATGCGTTGCTGTGGGTGGTGCTGGCGTCCAGCCTGGCGGCGATGCTGCTGCAGACCTTGTCGCTGCGGCTGGGCCTGGTGTCGGGTCTTGACCTCGCACAGGCCTGCCGCGAGCGCTACCGGCCCGCGGTGCGGCTGCCGCTGTGGGTGATGGCCGAGCTCGCCATCGTCGCCTGCGACGTGGCCGAGGTGCTGGGCACGGCGCTGGCGCTGCACCTGCTGTTCGGGATGTCGCTGCTGGCGGGCGTCGGCATCGCGGCGCTGGACACGGTGATCGTCCTCGGGCTGAAGGGCCGGGGCTTCCGGCAGGTGGAGGCGATCATCCTCGGCCTGGTGATGACGATCGGCGTCTGCTACGCGGTGCAGCTGTTCCTGATCGGGCCCGACTGGGCCGCGGTCGCACGGGGCTTCGTGCCCAACGGCGTCGCGGTGCAGGACCCGAAGGCGCTGCTGCTGGCGATCGGCATCCTGGGCGCGACGGTGATGCCGCACAACCTCTACCTCCACTCGTCGATCGTGCAGACGCGGCGCGTGGGGAATACGGCCTCGGCCAAGCGCGACGCGATCAAGCTGTCGACGATCGACACGCTGGTGTCGCTGACGCTGGCCTTGATGGTGAACGCCGCGATCCTGATCCTGGCGGCGACGGCCTTCCACGCGCACGGGCACACCGAGGTGACGGAGATCCAGGACGCGTATCACCTGCTGGATCCGCTGGTGGGCGGCTCCATCGCGTCGGTGCTGTTCGGGGTGGCGTTGCTGGCGGCGGGCCAGAGCTCGACCTTCACCGGCACGATCGCGGGTCAGGTCTTGATGGAGGGTTTCCTGCGGCTGAAGATCCCCTGCTGGCAGCGTCGGCTGGCGACGCGCTTCCTGGCGCTGGTGCCGGCGTTCCTGGGGCTGCTGTGGTTCGGCGAGAAGGCGGTCGGGCAGTTGCTGGTGGCGAGCCAGGTGGTGCTGAGCCTGCAGCTGCCCTTCGCGATGTGGCCGCTGATCCGCCTGACGGGCGACCGCGCGGTGATGGGCGAATTCGCCAACGGGCCGGTGGTGCGGGTGCTGAGCTGGGGACTGTTCGTGCTGGTGACCGGGGCGAACGTGGCCTTGCTGTGGTCGCTGGTCAGTTGACGGGGAAGACCGTGTCGAAAACGGCGAGGGTCGGACGTCGTGAGGATGAGGTCAGACTGACCCGACGATCACCAGCCATCAAGGAGCGATTCATGACCACCGAAGAGAAAGTCAAAGGACCCGCGTCGTACTTCCCGTCCATCGAGAAGAAGTACGGGCGGACTATCGAGCACTGGATGGGCGTGCTGAAGGCGGCGGGGCCGATGAAGCACATGGAGCTGGTCGCGCTGCTAAAGACGGACCACGCGATGGGCCACGGGCATGCGAATGCGTTGGTGGCGGTGTTTCTGGCGATGCAGAAGTAGCAGATCCGGCGAGCACCAAAGACGAAAGCGAACGGCTTTGTCCGATCCTCGCATCAGAACTCGACGTTCGTTGGCGCGCATTTGACGCAAACGTAGTCCGCTTCAGAAACAGGCGATGCGTCGAAATCAGAGGAGCCGCCTGTTCCTAGACTGCTTGCATCACTTCAGCAGTCCGGAGGCGTCATGCTTCAAGTTTGTTCCTCGCGTCAGCGTCATCTGCCCGTCGTGCGCGGCGCTATGCTCCCGCGCATGATCTTCAATGCCCTGATCGAGCGCGAGCCTGACAGCGACATCCTGGTCGGCAGCGTCCCCGAGGTTCGCAGCGCCTACACGCAAGGCGCGACGGTCGCCGAGGTCCTCGACAACCTGACCGAGGTGTTGCAGATGCTTGCCGAAGAAGGCATGGTGAGCATCGAGGGCGGCATCGCGTTCAACACCACGTTCCGCATGGAGTGAGGTCATGGGCGCCGGCTTGCCGGTGCTCAGTGCCAGGGAGGTTGAGCGGATCCTGCTCGCGCTGGGATTCGTGCGACGTCCCGGCAAGGGAGCACATCGCTTCTTCCGCCATGCGGACGGCAGGACCACCACGGTGCCCTTTCACGCCGGCCGCGACATCCGCTCTTTCCTGTTGCACAAGATCTGCGCGGACATCGGCCTCTCGATCGCCGACTTCGTCGGCTCGCGTTAGCCAGGCTGCTTACCTGCCGCGAGCGCGTATGGGCCGCCGCGCTCCAGCGCCCGCTGGTAGGCGGGCCGCGCGTGGATGCGCTGCAGGAACTCGGTGATGCGCGGCTGGCGCGCCGCGGCGCCGCCGCGCTGCACGGCGGCTTCGAGCGGGAAGCTCATCTGCACGTCCGCCGCGCTGAACTCGGCGCCGGCGAACCACGGGCTCTTGCCGAGTTCGCCTTCCAGGTAGTTCATGTGGTTGTCGATCTGCGGCTGCACGAAGGTCGCCTTGGCTTTCGCGGCGATGCCCTTGGCGATCGGCTTCACGAAGAACGGCACGGGCGCGCGCTCGATGCGGTCGAAGACCAGCTTGAGCAGCAGCGGCGGCATGGCCGAGCCCTCGGCGTAATGCATCCAGTAGCGGTAGCGCAGCGCGTCGGGCGTGCCGACGGCGGGCTTGAAGCGGCCCTCGCCGTAGCGGTCGACGAGGTACTCCAGGATCGCGCCGGATTCGGCGATCACCAGCCCGTCGTCGCTGATCACCGGGGACTTGCCGAGCGGGTGGACGGCGCGCAGCTCGGGCGGCGCGAGCATCGTCTTCGGGTCGCGCTGGTAGTGCTTGATCTCGTACGGGAGCCCGAGCTCTTCAAGCAGCCACAGGACCCGTTGCGAGCGGGAGTTGTTGAGGTGGTGGACGGTGAGCATCGGGGGAGTCTATGCGGCTGGGGCGATAACGCGCTGTCACCCAGGCGCTTCGTTGAACTTCCATGAGGTGGCGGTTCCCACCCACCGTCTCAAGACGTTCAGCCGCCGCCAACAGGAATCCTCTGCGCCGCACCGCCTTCTCGCCAGAACCATGGGTATCCCCGAACTCAAGACCGCATGCGATCAGGAGCGCCCTCCCCGTCCCGCCCAGTGCAAGTTGAGGCCCACCCCAGGCGGCCCGGCCATCGAACAGTGCCTCGAAGGTGAACGGGTCGTGCGCGTCGAGTTCCCGGACATAGTCCAGCGGACCATCGAAGCCCAAGTCCCCGCCTTGATGCAGGATACCCACGGGAAGCAGATCCAGGATGCGGGACACCAGCCCGGCGTGGACGAAGTCGACAGCGACTCGACGAATCGTCGCTGGACTCAACGAGGTCCCGGTGACAAGAAAGTGCGACGTGAGGCAGTCACCGGTCAGGTGATGGCCCAGCCAGTGGTCGAGCCAGTGCCAGATTTCTGCCTTCGAGCCCCCCTCAGTAGCGGAACCCTCAAGGCCTGGCATCGAATTCGTCCTCATCGTCCCACCTCGATCGCAGCGTGCTGCGCAGGGTCGTAAGTCGACGGCAGTAGGTAGGAGTTCTTCATCACCCGATCCTCGATCCAAACGGTGCACCGTCAGTCAGACGATGGACTCTCCCGATTCGAGTGCGCCGACGCCGTGATTTTCATCGTTTGGACCATTCCGTCGATGCACTCATGCGTCGCACTCAAAGGCTGAGCCACGCATCCGCGTGCGCTCCGCTTCGCTCCCGCATCAGCCGCCGAACGTCGACCCAAAGGGTTGCATCGTTCGCCGACAGGACAGCCAGAGCCTCGATCAATCCTGTGCAGATCGCCGTTCTTAATGGCTCGTCCCCATCAACGATCCCCAGTTCGATCAAATCGAACAGCGACTCGCGCACTCGCTCGTTCATCAAATGGAAGTTGTCCGCCGCGCACGTTCCCAAGGCTTCAAAGCGCGTGATGCCCGGGACCTTCTCCGGCGCCCACTCGGCTTGTATTTCACCTTGTGCCAATCGGAAGAGCTCGGAGACCTCAAACAGGGACTCGAGGAATTGCTGTTCGTTCATCAGATGCCTTGAGATTCATTGGAAGGTTTGGCCGATCACCAGCGTGGCGTTGCTCGCGGACGCCCATGAGCTGGCCGATGGCTCCTTCGATATCGCCTGAAGAGGCGATCGCCGATCAGCGCCCGGTGAGCCTCGGGCATGGCCGGAATCGCGTGAAGACGGATGCAGTCGAAGAACAGCACCATGTCGGCAACGGTGCCCGGTTCAAAGACTGTGCTTCCGCCAGTGAGCCCAACTCGCACGAGGTTCTCCTCCCTCTCTACTCAGACCACCGAGGTCATGCAAGACCTGGCACCTAACTCCGCTTGACGGCAGCCATTCAAGCGGTGTCTTCAAGTTCGAACTCAAGCTTGCCGGTGTCGGATCCAAAAGCCGAGGAAACGCGGTTCGTCCCCAACCGGGGACTCTCTAGTAACTGACGATCGTGCATTTCCCCTCTTTGTCCTCAACGAACGTCAACAGCAGATTGCCGACCGGATATCCCGTTGACCTGCTCGGCATTTCCGAGACAGTAATTCCTAGAAGACGGCGGGTTGCAGGT
>CBIHMU010000140.1:0-10247 GCA_966211105.1 uncultured Burkholderiales bacterium | reverse complement strand
ACCTCGCGCGCCACGCGGGTCACTTCCGCGGCGAAGGAGCGCAGCTGGTCCACCATCGTGTTGACGGTGTTCTTGAGCTCGAGGATCTCGCCCTTGACGTCGACGGTGATCTTCTTGGAGAGGTCGCCGGCGGCCACGGCCTTGGTCACGTCGGCGATGTTGCGCACCTGCGAGGTCAGGTTGCCGGCCATCGAGTTCACCGAGTCGGTCAGGTCCTTCCAGGTCCCCGAGACGCCTTCCACGCGGGCCTGGCCGCCGAGCGAGCCTTCGGTGCCGACCTCGCGTGCGACGCGGGTGACCTCCGACGCGAACGAGCGCAGCTGGTCGACCATCGTGTTGATGGTGTTCTTCAGCGTCAGGAACTCGCCCTTGACGTCGACCTCGATCTTCTTGGACAGGTCGCCCTGCGCGACGGCGGTGGTCACGTCGGCGATGTTGCGGACCTGGTCGGTGAGGTTGCCGGCCATCGAGTTGACCGAGTCGGTCAGGTCCTTCCAGGTGCCGGCCACGCCCTTGACCTCGGCCTGCCCGCCGAGCTTGCCTTCGGTGCCGACCTCGCGCGCGACGCGGGTCACCTCGGCGGAGAAATCGCCGAGCTGCTCGACCATCCGGTTGATGGTCTTGGCGGTGTGGAGGAACTCGCCCTGCAGCGGACGGCTGTCGACCTCCAGCGCCATGGACTTGGTGAGGTCGCCCTCGGCGACGGCGCCGATCACGCGCGCGGCTTCGCTGGTGGGGTGGACGAGGTCGTCGATCAGCGCGTTGATGCAGTCGATCTGCTGGCCCCAGAAGCCGCGCAGCTCGGGCAAAGTGGCGCGCTGCTTGAGCCGGCCCTCGCGGCCGACGACCTGGCGCAGGCGAGAGAGTTCAGCGGCCATCGAGGCGTTCTGCTCGACCACCTCGTTGAACGCGTCGGCGAGCTTGCCCGCGACGCCGGTCCAGTGAAAGGGCAGCCGCACGTCCGGGTCGCCGCGGCGCAGCGCATGGAGCGCCAGCAGCATCGCATTGAGGTGCTCGGCCGGGACCACGGCCACAGCTTCTTCCAAGACGCTCATGAGGATTCCCGACGGCCGTCTGATCGCGGCTCAACCGGAAGACTTTAGCCGGGTGACAACGCTGGCGGGACCTGGGTTTAGGAGGGCCGGTCCGGGCACGCAGCTTGCCGAAGAAAGCAGTCGACGGACGGTGGTTGCCAGTCCGCGCCTTGTCGTGCGCGGAACGCCGTTGCGTCGTGTTTCATTCAGGGAGAAGACTTCGATGTCCGACACATCGGCTCACACGCCACCGCAGGCGTCGCAGCAGTCGCCGCACGCGCTGAGGGTCCTCGTGATCGACGACGATCCGGAAGGCGCGCGCAGCCTCAGCGAACTGTTCCGATGCTACGGCTGCGCGACTTCGGTCGCCTACAGCGGCCGGGTGGGCCTGCGGCTGTTGAAGCTGTTCAAGCCGGAGCTGGTGTTCGTCGACTTCGACATGCCGGACATGAACGGCCTGGAGGTGGTGTCCGAGGCCAAGCTGATCGACGCCGAGGCGGGGCGTCACGTGATGTACGTGTGCCTGACCGGTGGCGGTCCGGAGATCACGGACGAGACCGCGGGGAGCGCCGGGTTCAACCGGCTCCTCTACAAGCCGCTCAACGTGACCGACCTGCTGGCGGTATTGCTGGCGGCAAGACCCGGCAATTTCGCGGCGGGCAGCAACACGCCGGCGATCCGACCCGCGCGTCCGGCGTACGGGAATCGCACGACCAAGCATTGAGTGTCGCGACGACGCCATGGCGCCGGGGACCTGTCGCGGTCGATCCCGGCGCGAAGGAGTAGTGGCAGACAATTGCTTGCCAAAAGCAAGTGAATGGCGGACCATCGCGTCATGTCCGAGCCTGACCGCATCGAAGCCGTCCGCCGCTTCAACCGTTTCTATACCCACCGCATCGGCGTGCTCAACGAGGGCTTGCTCGACTCCCCGTTCAGCCTGACCGAGGGGCGCATCCTGTTCGAGCTCGCGCACGTCGAGAACGAGGGCGGCCTGACCGCGACCGACCTGGGGCGCCTGCTCGACCTCGACGGCGGATACCTGAGCCGGCTGCTGCGCGACCTGAAGGAACGCGACCTGGTGCGCGCGACGCGCAGCGCGGTCGATGCGCGCCAGTCGCTGCTGCAGCTGAGTCCTGCCGGGCGCAAGGCGTTCAAGCCGCTGGAGCGGCGCTCGCAGGCACAGGTCGGCGCGATGCTCGACCAGCTCGGCGAGGCGCAGCAGACCGAGCTGCTGCAGGCCTTCCGCCGCGTGCAGGGGCTGCTGGAATCGCCCGCCGACAAGCCGGCGAAGCAGGGCTTCCTGCTGCGGCCGCACCGGCCCGGCGACATGGGGTGGATCGTGTCGCGGCACGGCGCGCTCTATGCGCGCGAGTACCAGTTCGACGCGCGCTTCGAGGCCCTCGTGGCGCGCATCGCCGCCGACTTCATCGAGCGTTTCGACGCCCGCCGCGAGGCTTGCTGGATCGCCGAGCGCGATGGCGTCAACATCGGCAGCGTTGCGCTGGTGCAGGCGCGCGACGAGGCGACGGACGCGCCGATCGAGGGCGTCGCGCAACTGCGCCTGCTGCTGGTGGAGCCGGCGGCGCGCGGGCTCGGCTTGGGCGACCGGCTCGTCGCCGAATGCCACCGCTTCGCACGCGAAGCCGGCTACCAGCGCGTGCGGCTGTGGACCAACAGCCAGCTCGACGCCGCCAAGCACGTCTATCGCAAGGCGGGGTACCGGCTGGTGGGCTCAGAGCCCTTCCAGGGATTCGGCTTGGACCTGGTCGGCGAAACGTGGGAACTCGATCTCCGCACGACCGTCTGACGTGCTGCCCGTCCCCTGAATCGCTCGCTGGCCTGGAACTGGAACTGAAACTGGCGCTGGTGATCGCGCTGTCGGGTGTCCATCATCCCGATTGATGAGGCGCCGGGCGCGGGCCCGGGCTTACGCTGAGTGCTCCACGCCTGGAGCCCGCCGTGAGCCTGGAAGAAAGCTACCGCGACAGGACCTTCGTCGTCGATGACCCGGATGCGCGCATCCGCCGCGACGACGATCTCATGGCCTTCGTGCCGTCGCCCGGCGGCGGCTTCAAGACCCTCGCGAAGGGCAGCTCGGTGAAGATCGTCGAGGTCAGGCTCGAGGAGGCCGGCAGCAAGAAGCGCCTCGTCTTCGGTCGCGCGGCCACGGCGGACGGGGCGACGGTGCTCGGCTGGACGTCGACGCGCAACCTCGCCGGCAGCTTCATGAACGAGACGATCGGCCTGGTGCCGCCCGGGCCGGGTGCCAACCGCTTCGGCCCGAACGCCGCGTGGGACAACGGCGAGTTCATCGAGCAGCTGGACCTGGTCGCGATCGTGGACTCGGGGCTCGAGATCGAACGCCTGGCGATGAAGACCATCGCGCCCTTCGCGGCGCTGGTGGCGGCCGCCAAGGACGACGGCGTCAGGATCACGCTCAACAGCGGCTTCCGGTCCTACCCGGAGCAGAAGCTGCTGCACGACGGCTTCGTGCGCGGGCTGCCCGGCTTCAACACGGCAGCCAGGCCGGGTTTCTCCAAGCACCAGAACGGCATCGCGTTCGACCTCTCCGTCGCCGGCGGCGACGGCAACCCGACCTATGAGTGGCTCAAGCGGCACGCGACGTCATTCGGCTTCGTCCGGACGGTGAGCAAGGAGCCGTGGCACTGGGAGTTCGACGAGGCCCGCGCGCAGCAGGCGCTCGCGGGCGGCACCTTCAAGACGCCGAACGTGAAGGACTGAACGAAGCGCGCTTGCTCCCTCTCCCGCTTGCGGGCGAGGGCAGGGGTGAGGGCCAGCGGTCTCGGCAGTCCACCGGCACTGGCGCCGGTCAAGCCGCCTGCGCGCCCGGCCGTCCCGCCTCCACCGCGAAGCGCGCCGCCGTGACCACCGGGCTCTGCGCATCCCACGGCGTCTGGACGCTGCGCAGCTCGGCATCGAGCCGTTCGGCGCGCAGCTCGAAGCGCATGTAGCCGCGCTGGTCGCTGCGGCCGTAATGGATATGCGGATTGAAGGGCAGCGCCTGATCGAGCCGCGCCTGTTCCATGCCATGGCTGGAGATCGAGGTGCCGCAGAACTCGCTGGCCAGCACCGGCGCCTTGGCGTCGTCCCAGTCGAGCTTCAGGTCGGCCACGTAGTTCGCGTGCACGTCCCCGCCCAGCACCACCGCATTCGGCACGCGCCGCGCCTCCAGGTCGCGCAGCAGCCGCTCGCGGGCGAAGGGGTAGCCGTCCCAGCCGTCGGTCCAGTAGCGACCGGGCCCCTGCGCCGGATCCTGCGCATTGAAGCGTGCCATCAGCGTCTGCTGCGCGAGCAGGTTCCAGGGCCGCGTGGCGTCCCAGCTGTCGCGCAGCCACTGCTCCTGCGGCGCGCCCAGCAGCGTGCGCTGCGGGTTGCGCAGCGACGGGCAGTCCTTCAGGTCGACGGTGTTGGAGCCGCCGCGACCCGGCTTCGGGCAGGCCTGCGGGTCACGCCAAGAGCGGTCGTCGATCGTGACGAGGCGCGCCAGGCCGCCCCAGTCGTAGCGCTGGCTCAGCGACACGTCGACGCCGCGCGGGCGCATCTGCTTCGGGAAAGGCTGATGCTCCCAGTACGCCTGCGCGGCGGCGATGCGGCGCTGGTGGAAGTCGGGGGTCAGGTCTTGCGAGACGTCGCCCGCCCAGTCGTTCTGGACCTCGTGGTCGTCCCAGGTGAGGATCCACGGCGCATTGGCGTGCATGGCCTGGAGCTGCGGATCGGCCTTGTACTGCGCGTAGCGCTGTCGATAGTCGTCCAGGGTCCGGCACTCGCCGCCGCGATGCCGGCGCGGCGCCTTGCTGGAGGCCGCGGACGCGTATTCGTAGATGTAGTCGCCGAGGAACAGCACCAGGTCCAGGTCCTGCTTCGCCATGTCGCCCCACGCGGCGTACTCGCCGTGGTCGTAGCGCTGGCAGGACGCGATGGCGAAGCGCAGGCGCCCCGTCGCCGCGCCCGCCGCCGGCGAGGTCCGCGTGCGGCCCACCGGACTGCGCTGGCCCAGCGCGTGGAAGCGATACCAGTACCAGCGGTCGGGACGCAGCCCCGCCGGTTCCGCATGCACGCTGTGCGCGGTGCCGGGCTCGGCCCGCTCAGTGCCGCGCGCGACGATGGTCTTGAAGGCTTCGTCCTCCGCCAGCTCCCACCGCACCGGCACCTCGGCCGGCAGCCCGTCCCCGACGAGCCGCGTCCACAGCACGACGCGCTCCGCGCGCGGGCTGCCGGAGGCGACGCCCAGCGCGAACAGCGGCGCACCGTCGGCAACGGCGCCGGCCGCCGCATGGGCGTGGCGGAGCAGGGCCGGTGCGCAGCCGGCGGCGAGCGCGGCCTGCAACAGGCCACGGCGCGAGGGGGTCCAGGGGCAAGTCATGACCCCGGAATCTAGCCGCGAAATCTGACGTTCGTGCTGACGTCGACGGCACCTGTTGATCGGCTGCATCAGGTGTAAGAGTTGGTCAGGTGGCGGCTGAGAAGCAGGAAGGATCGTTGATCATTCGCCGCCTTTTCAGATTCGCATGTCGCACTCATGATGGTTCCCTATCCCAAAGCGGTCATCTCCGTTGCCGCGTTCATCGCGGCAGCGTCGTTTGCCGCCTTCAAGGCAGGGAACAGCCAGCCGCCCGAATCGAGCCCAAGCCCGGCCCCGGTCGCGAAGGGCGCCGGCGGCAACGACATCATCGGCCCCGTGCGGCCGCCGCCATCGACGACCGCGGCGGTCAGGAAGCCCAAGTTCGCCTTGACCGGCGCGGTGCCGACGCCGCCGCCGGTGATCCCGCCCGCGTCGGCTCAGCCGACCGTGACCGCGCGTTCGGCGCCGGCCGTGCCGATGCGTTTCGGTGCGCCCGACGCGGCGAGCTCGGGCAGCGCAATCGCTGCCGCCCCGGCGCCGGTTCAGGCGATGGCCCTCTATCTGCCGGGTCCCTCGTCGGCGCCTTCGCCGGCGCCCGCACCGGCCCCAGCACCCACACCGGCCCCGGCGCCCGCGCCGACCTCGGAGCCGGTCGTCGTGTCCCCACCCGCGCCGACGATCACGCCGGAGCTGGTGGGTGTCGAACTCGCCCAGACGCACGTGATCCCGCCCGGCGGCCGCACGCTGCAATCGCCCAACGAAGCCAAGCTCAACAAGAACCGCAAGCTGCAGCTGGTGGCCAACCGCGCCGCGCTGCTGATGCTGCAGCCCGCCGCCTCGACCGACGTCGCCGGCAATGGCGGGACCGTGCCCTCGGTCGTCACGCTGCTGGTCCGCGCGAAGCTCGCCGACGGCCGCACGCTCGGCCCGCTGACGATGAATGCGCCGGCCCGGCTGCCGACGTCGGACGGCGGCGGTGTCGCTTACTCGTCGGTCAAGTACAGCGCGCTGCTGCCCAAGGAGTGGGTGCAGATCGGCGCGACGCTGGAGGTCGGCCAGACCGACTTTTCGTCGCCCCGGACGATCGCGCCGACCGTCACGCCGGCCACGACGCTCAAGCACCACACGGTGCCGATCTACCTCTTCGGCGCGCGTGCGGCGCAGTCGGTCGTGCCGGACTTCAACCTCGGCGCGACCTCGACGGCCGGTTACCCGGTCGACGCCGAATACCGCGAGAAGCTGCCCATCGCGACACTGGACACGCGCCTTGCCGGCGCGGTCACGATCGACCAGCTGGCGGTGGCCGGCCGCAACGACGACAAGTTCTGCCATCCGGCGATGACGGTCTCCTCGTGGGCCGACTACCGCGCCATCGACGGCGACACGAACGCCCGGATGCTGAGGATGCTGCGCGACCTGCGCGGCTGGACCGCCAACCGCGACCAGGCCTTCGCGGCGGGCTTCTACGGCTTCATCCAGACGATCAGCGGCGGCAGGCAGGTCGCGGCCTCGACCGGCGGCGGTCTGGGCGGCGGCGGCGTGGCCGTGTCGGGTGGCGACTCCCGGCCCGACACGATCTACTCGGCGATCTTCAACCACGAGATGGGGCACGCCTACGGCCTGCCGCACGCCGACGCGGCGGCGGATGCCGGCGACGATCCCTACCCCCAAGGCACGAAGAGCGGCTCCGCCTGGGGCTTCGACAGCGTCAGGCAGCAGCTGCTGACGACGCGCGAATTCAGCGGCCAGTCTTGCGACAACCGCACCGTCAACGGCGTCTGCTACCAGCGCACGCCGATGTCCGGCGGTGATGAGGATCGCAACGCGCAGGGCTATCGCTGGAGCGCGTTCTCGGATTACCAGGCGGCGATCCTGCAGCTGGGGTTCCTGGACAAGCTGTTCCCGGACCCGACCTACGACGGCGGCTACAAGCGCTGGAACCGGGCGACCGGGGCGTTCGAGAAGCCGTCGAACGACGATCGCGCGCGGGCGGGCACGGACGTGCTGCAGCTGGACCAGCAGGTGCAGACGGTGATCGGCACGGTGTCGCACTTCAACCTCGCGCCGACGGCCAGCACGATGGTGGTGACGCCGGCGTGGACCGGTAACCTGCCTCAGCGCATCGACCCGACCGTGCAGGCCGACGTGGACCGCATCGTGAGCGACAAGCCGGGCGGCTGGAATGGCTACTACTGCGTCAACCACGGCTGCGATTACACGCTGGTGGCGACCTACGCGGACGGCTCGGTGCTGCGCCATCTGCTGCCGATCGGCTACCGCGACTGGAACAAGCCCAACGATGCGACGGGCTACAAGCGCGGTGCGAAGGACGCGACCAGCGCGGACAACTTCGCCACCTACGCGGTGAACCTTCCCACCGGTCGCGGCGGCCTCGTGAAGCTCCAGTTGTTCAACACGCCGCACGGCTCGCAATGGCAGACGCGCTTCACCGCGATGAATGCCGCGGACTTCGGCGGCAGCCTGCCGCTGGTGAACGAATGGACGCCGGCGGACGGCAGCTCGGGCGGCAAGGGCGCGCCGGGCACGACGCAGTTCGACGCCGCGTCCTGCAAGGCGGGGGCCGTGGTGAAGCGGCCCACGCGCTGACGCCGGACGCGACGGCCCTCAGTCCGCCGACATGTTGGCGCTGCGCGCCACCTTGCCCAGACGTTCGTACTCCTGGGCCGACAGCGTCGCGAGGTCCGCGGCGGTCGAGGACTTCGGCGAGAAGCCGGCGGCGATCAGCTTGTCCTTGACGCCGGGATCGGCCAGCGCGGCCTTCAGCGCCTGCTCCAGCCGGCGCACGACGGGGGCGGGCAGGCCGGCGGGACCGTACACGCCGAACCACGGCTCGATCGCGTAGCCCGGCAGGCCGGCTTCGGCGAGCGTCGGCACGTCCGGCAACGCCGGGTTGCGCTGCGAGCCGGCCACCGCCAGCGCGCGCAGCTTGCCGGCCTGGATGTGCGGCAGCGAGGCGGGCAGGTTGTCGAAGGCGACCGGGATCTGCCCGCCGATCAGGTCGGTGATCAGCGGCGCGCTGCCCTTGTAGGGCACGTGCACCCACTCGGTATGGCTGAGCTGGCCGAACAGCACGCCGGCCAGATGCATCGAGGTGCCCGCGCCGGCCGTGCCGAAGGGCAGCCCCGGGTTCTTCGCGACATGGGCGCGCAGCTCGGCGACGGTCTTGACCGGCAGGGACGGCCCGACCTCGAGGACGATCGTCGAATGGCCCAGCAGGCCGATCGCGCTGAAGTCCTTGCGCGGATCGAAGGACATCTTCTTGTAGATGTGCGGATTCAGCGCGTTGGTCGAGATGGCGCCCATGCCGACCGTGTAGCCGTCGGGCGCGGACTTGGCGACCGCGTCCATGCCGAGGTTGCCGCCGGCGCCGCCGCGGTTCTCGACGACGACGGCCTGTCCCAGCGTCTGCGCCATGTGCGCGCCGACGGTGCGGGCGACCAGGTCGGTGGTGCCGCTGGCCGCATAGGGCACGATGAAGCGGATCGGCTTCGAGGGGAAGTCCTGCGCGATCGCCGGGAGCGCGCTCATCAGGCCGAGGGTGCCGATGGCGCCGATGACGCCGGCGGTGAAGAGCGCACGGCGCGAGCGGCCGCGCGTGAAGCGGGAAAGGGTCATGACGTCTCCTGATCTTGTGGGTGCCATGAGACGTCGATTCCCCGCATGGCGCGAAGCGTGATTACCCGAGCGGTCCGCGCGTCGGACGCGCAGATCGCCCGTGTTTCAGTCGGTCTTCAGCCAATCCGGCTTGACCTTGGCGGCGTCGATGTCACAGCAGGTCCTCCGGAGAGACCTGCGGAATCAACGACGCCTGCCTGGCGACGAACTCGCAACGATGTTGAAGCCGGGCTGCCAGGGCATCGAGCAGGGCCGGGGTCACGCCTTGCTCCTCCAGCACCGGACGTGAGTCGCCGAGCGCCTTGGGCAGTCGGGTGCTCATGGCCCGGATGCGTGTGGCCAGTTGCCTCGGGGCGAGGCCGCATGCCACGGCCATGCTTGCCCACTGGAAGGCCCCGAGCTCCTCCAGATGGAACGCGTCCCCGATGCCCATGGCGAAGCTCGTGCTCATGTGCTCGTCGGCGACCGCCTCGACGTCGACCAGATCGTAGGCGGGGGCCAGGCTCAGCAGCCCGGCACGCCGCTCGATGAAGAACGACCAGTTCTTGCCATGTGCGTCGGTATTGCCGATGAGGACATTGAAGACGAGGCGTTCCACAAGCTGCATGCGCATGGATAACGGGGAGGCGCTGGCCGTCGCGAGACTGAACAGCTGCCGCAGCGAGGCCCCATCGCGAAGGTGTTTCACCGTGTCCTGATCCCCGTAGGCGCGCTCGTACTTGAAGTCCGGCGTGAGGCCGAGTCCTTGGCAGGCGTCGATGATGTGCAGCCGCTCCACGCGGCCGTCCGTTGAGCGCCTGCGGTCGAAGCGCTCGACGAGGAGCACCGGCTCCGGCACGTGCAGCAGTCGCGTCCGCGCGGTCGGAATGCCGACGGCGGCTGCCAGATGCATGCACACATGCTCGACCGCCGGCAGGTCTGCGAAGCGCGGATTCTGCGGCGCGGGCTTGAGGATGACCGTCGAGGCGAAGCCATCGCCGTTGGCGAGGAAGAGGTCGCCGTTGTCTTCGTACACGGCGATCTTGTCCTGCAAGCCTGCGATGGACAGTCGCACCTTGCCGTCCCAGACGGAGAAGGGCACCTGGGACCGAGCCCGGATGCGTTCGCTCAACTCTTCGAACGACAGCGCGCGCAATGACTCCCTCTCGGCGAACGGTGTCGCCGGCGCATCCGCCAGGCTGACGCTCAATGCGCCGGCGGTTTCCGAGCCGAGG
>CBIHMU010000139.1:0-10315 GCA_966211105.1 uncultured Burkholderiales bacterium | reverse complement strand
TCCATGGGTTTGGATTCTCTACTCCCGGCTGGATCAAGATTTCGAGGAGGCTTCAGCCTCAAGCGGCAAGCTGCGGGTCAATTTGGATAGGCGCCTCCAACCCCTCGCTGAAGAACATCACCTCTCCACCTACGTACCTACGCTGTGCCGTGTAGTTGAGGCCGTAACTGAACGAGCGTGCGTATGCATACATCGACCGAATCTCATCGACGTTGTCGTAGGACACGATCCACGGCCTGCGGAAGCTAGCGCTCCCAAGCAGCTTCGCTATGCGCTCGTGATCTCCGTGCTGGTAGAAGTTGCGATACAGCCCTGCGCCCTTCACGTAGTACGGCGGATCCAGATACACCAAAGATTTCTTGGGGAGGAACTGGTGGCATCGCGATAGCAGTGCGTGAGCATCCTCCTCATACACATGAATCGCCTCGGCATGCTTCCCGATGCGATCCAAGCGAGCGCAGATTTGATCCCTCATGAAACGGGCGTCCAGCTTGTAGTTCCCGGACTGCCCTTTCCCGCCGATCACCCCACCCAGGAGAATTCCAGAGCGATTGGTTCGGTTCATGAAGAGCGTGGCGAAGCCGCGATCCAACTCAGACGCTTCAGTGGTTCCAAGCATCACTGACCGCCAGTGGTGCCAAGCTTCCATCGTCACAGGTTCATCAGCAACCTTATCCGCCAGCGCCGACGCCATCGTCGTGGCAACTCGCCAAAATGCAGCCACGGCAGGATCAGCATCGTTGATATGGACGTGGGACACGTGCCCATCGAACAGGAGGATCAGGGCCACGCCGGCCCCCCCTGCATACGGTTCCAAATAGTGCCCGCCCTCCAGACCGTTGGAGCGGATCACCTCGCCGACGAAGGGCGCAAAACGAGCCTTTCCACCAGGGTAGCGAAGCGGCGTGTATAGCTTATTGGAGTACATCTTTAACCACTCTATCGTTCAGCGCCGTGCTTGGCCAGCCTTCATCAAGACAAGCGTCGCCGTAACTGCACACGCGTCTTCCAGAGCCTGGTGAAAACGCGCGACCTCAGCAGGATGCAAGCCGGCCCACACCCCGATCACACCCCAACTCTGAAGCTTCTTCCACTTGGAACGCCACCAGGCCTTGGTGCTGGTGCGTTCAGAACTTTCACCAGTGCCATCATTGAAAAACGTGGCCATCAACTTGTCTGTGCTCGGATTCGTCACGGTGAAAGACCGGAGCGCTTCATGCAACGGTCCGTCAGTCGCGGCGGCAACCGCCCGCAGAAACAGCCTAATGGAGTTCTCCGGGGACCGGTCCGTACCGCGAGCGCTCGCAGCACAGGGTAGCTTCACCGCATTCCCCTGTTTGGCAGTTGCCTGAGGGATCGTGGTGTCGGCATCGACCACCAACAACCGCTCCTTGAAGAGTGCATCCTTCGAAGGCAGCGCCATCAAGTGCGAACCGCCGACCCCAAGGGGGATCAGCTTGATCGTTACGCCCAACCGACGCCCCAACCCAGCCCGTTTTGCGGTGGGGAACAGAGCTTCGAAGAAGTCCAGCCCTTCCTGGTCTTCGAAGTACGCGCATAAGGTTGGTTTCTTCTGCGGTGTTTCATCGTCGCCTCGGAGCGCCATATCGCTCAACACCGCCCGCAGCGATTGATCTTCGGCAAGTCGCGGCCGCCTCGTGTCCAAGAGATAGATGACCTTGTCCGGAGCGCGTTCGTCACCGTCGCCGTCCGGATGCACCGCCTCAATAAGCCGTGGCGAATGCGTGGTGGCCACGATTTGCAGGTCAAGCCGCCGCGCTTGAGCCTTGAGACTGGTGACCAACCGATCAATCGCATGTGGATGGAAGCCTGCATCGAGCTCGTCGATGATCAGTAACCCTCCAGGGTACCCGGCCCCCATCTCTCGCTTGAGGCGATTGAACGAGGCCAGCGCCGTTGCGACGCTGCCGAGACTGTCTTGTCCGAGAGAGATGGCAAGTGCATCGTGATCGGGATAGCCAGGCTGCGCGGTCTTCTTCAGTGAACCCTTGATGCTCTGTAGCGTCACATGAGCGGTGACTTTCGAGCCGAGGATGACACCATTGACAAACTCGACCATCACCCGACTATCGTCCGCGTGCATCTCCAGCAGCCGGCTTTGAACTTCTTTTTCGCCAGCTTCACCGATCGGCGCAAGTCGCTTGATTCCCAAATAGATCGTGGGCAGAGGAATCTTGGCGTCCGGGCCAACGAGCGATTCGTCCCTAGGCTCAATTGTTCGAGGAACAACGCGTGCCCGCTTCCATTGCCCACGCTTCGTCATGGCGCACCGCTTTCTGATGGCCTCGCCGAAAACATCCGCAGAAACAACTGGCGCGTCAGAGGGCTGCTGCTGTGCCACCTCGACCTCAGCAAGCGCTAGGTAGACGATGCGCTCGATGTTTGCGTAGAAGGGATCACCGGTATAGGTCTTAACGTCGCCGGAGGCCGTCAGCCCGAAGGTGTTTGCAACCAGTCCCAAAATCGTCGACTTCCCGATGCCGTTGTGTCCGGCGATCACGGTCAAACGTTCAGCGAATTCAACCTTTAGTGAGCGCAGTTTCCGGAATGGAGATTCAGTGAACTCCAAAGACTGCAGTTTGATTCTGTTTTGCGCAGTTGCCATTTTTCCCTCCCTGAAAGGCTCGACGCGTGCGGCCGTGCTCTTGTGAAGGGATTGTCTTACACGCGCGTCTTCGCCTCTCGTGGGGTCAACGCCAACAATCGACGTTGACAGTCCGTTGACAAATGCGCTTTGAACCAAGCGCAGGGTGTGCCCTAACGTGTTGATTTCATTGGTAGGCCGTACAGGACTTGAACCTGTGACCAAAGGATTATGAGTCCTCTGCTCTAACCAACTGAGCTAACGGCCCCCGGGGGTAATCGCATATACGAACCCTGGCGGGTTCGTTGGTTCCGGCGTTGCACCGGAGGGGCGGATTGTAAGCATGCTTGAGCGCCAGCCAGGCCGAGCGCACCACACCGCTACTTCTGCGACAACGCGTTGCTCACCATCCTCGACGTGATGTCGACGATCTCGATCATGCGGTCGTAGGCCATGCGGGTCGGGCCGATGACGCCCAGCGTCCCGACCACCTCGCCGTCGACCTCATATGGCGCCGACACGATCGACAGCTCCTCCACGGGCACGACCTGGCTCTCCCCGCCGATGTAGATCCGCACGCCTTCCGCGCGCTCCGACACATCCAGCAGCCGCATCAGCTGCGTCTTCTGCTCGAACATGTCGAACATCCGCCGCAGGCTGCCCATGTCGTGGCTGAAGTCCTGCACCGTCAGCAGGTTCCTCTCCCCCGAGAGGATCATCGGCTCGTGCTCCGTCACCCCCTGCTGCCCGACGTCCACCGCCGCGCTCATGAGCTTGGCGATCTCCCCGCGCAGTTGATCCACCTCCGACCTCAACCGGTCCCGCACCACATCCAGGCTCAGCCCCGAGTAGTGCGCGTTCAGCCGGTTGCTGGCCTCCGTCAGGTCCGACTGGGTCAGGTCTTGCGCCGTGAACACCAGCCGGTTCTGCACATCCCCCGCCGGCGACACCATGATCACCAGCACCCGTCGATCCCCCAGGCGCAGGAACTCGATGTGGTGGAACACCGCCGTCTTGCGCGGCGACGTCACCACCCCGACGAAACTCGAGAGGCTGCTCAGCAGCTGCGCCGCGTTGGCAATCACCTTCTGCGGCTGGTCAGGCAACAACTGGCTCTCGAAGCTGCCCGCCCCCTCCCGCACCCCGCCCGGCTTGGCCGTCAGCAAGGTGTCCACGAACAGACGGTAGCCCCGCGCCGTCGGAATCCGCCCCGCGCTGGTGTGCGGGCTGGCGATCAGTCCCAGCTCCTCCAGGTCCGCCATCACGTTGCGGATGGTCGCCGGACTCAGCTCCAGCCCCGACGCCTTGGACAGCGTGCGCGAGCCCACCGGCGAGCCATCCGCGATGTACCGCTCCACCAGAGCCTTCAGCAGTGTCTTCGCGCGATCGTCGAGCATGTTTTTCATTCTAAAGACCCCGGCGCCACACCCCCCGCGCACCCCCGGTCCCAGCACATCGCTGTGGTGTAATTCCCGCCATGTCCAAGCGCTTCCGCCATGTGGCCATCGTCGGAAAACCCCAGTCACGGGGCATCCGGCCCATCCTGGAAGAGATTGCCGATTTTGTCGCCTCCCAGGGATTGGATGTTTCCCTCGAACAGGCCACCGCCGACAGCACCGGCATCACCGCCCTCCCCGGCCTGTCCCACGCCGAACTGGGCACCCAGTGCGACCTGGCCATCGTCGTCGGCGGCGACGGCACCATGCTCGGCTTCGCCCGCCAGGTCGCGCGCTACAACCTCCCCCTCGTCGGCATCAACCAGGGACGCCTGGGCTTCATCACCGACATCTCCGCCGACCAGTTCAAGGAATCCCTCGCCCCCATCCTCGCCGGCGACTTCGAGATCGAGCACCGCTCCCTCCTCGAAGGCGCCGTGATCCGCGACGGGGAACAGATCTTCTCCGGCGTCGCCCTGAACGACGTCGTCGTCTCGCGCGGCGCCACCGCCGCCATGGTCGAGCTGCGCGTGGACGTCGGCGACGAGTTCGTCGCCAACATGCGCGCCGACGGCGTCATCGTCGGCACCCCCACCGGCTCCACCGCCTACGCCCTGTCCGCCGGCGGACCCATCCTGCACCCCGGCATCGCCGGCTGGGTCCTGCTGCCCATCGCCTCCCACGCCCTCTCCAACCGCCCCATCGTGCTGCCCGACAACGGCGAGGTCCGCCTCACCATCGTCGCCGGCCGCGACGCGTCGGTGAACTTCGACATGCAATCCCTCGCCTCCCTGCTCCACGGCGACTGCATCACCGTGCGCCGCTCCCAGCACCGCGCCCCCTTCCTCCACCCCCGCGGCTGGTCCTACTACGCCACCCTGCGCCGCAAACTCCGCTGGAACGAAGGCAACACCTGATGCTGCGCCGCCTCGAACTCAAGGACTTCGTCATCGTCCCGGCGCTGGAACTGGACTTCGCCGCCGGGTTCTCCGCCCTCACCGGTGAAACCGGCGCCGGCAAGTCCATCCTCATCGACGCCCTCCAGCTCGCCCTCGGCTCCCGCGGCGACGCCGCCGTCGTGCGCGAAGGCGCCGCCCGCGCCGAGATCTCCGCCGAATTCGACCGCCCCGCCGTCCTCGCCCCCTGGCTGGAGGAAGCCGGCTTCGAGACCGGCGTCAACGGATCGGAAGAGTCCCTGCTCCTGCGCCGCGTCATCGACGCCCAGGGCAAGAGCCGCGCGTGGATCAACGGCGGCACCGCCACCGTCGCCCAGCTGCGCGAACTGGCCGAACACCTGCTCGACATCCACGGCCAGCACGCCTGGCAAGGCCTGACCCGCCCGGTGAGCGTGCGCGCGCTGCTCGACGACTTCGCCCAGATCGACGGCAAGCCCATGGCCGCCGCCTTCACCGAATGGCGCCAGGCCACCGAGGCGCTGGGCGCCGCGCAGGCCAAGCAGGCCGACCTCGCCCGCGAGCACGAGCGCCTGAGCTGGCAGATCGGCGAGCTCGGCCGCCTCGCGCCCGGCGCCGACGAGTGGGAGGAACTGAACGCCGAGCACCAGCGCCTGTCGCATGCGCAGTCGCTGATGGACGCCGCCCGCGGCGCGCTCGAACGCATCGCCGAGGCGGAGATCAACGCCGAGTCGCTGACCGACGAGGCGCTCTCGGCGCTGCAGGACGTGCTCGGCTACGACGCCGGCCTGCAGGACACCGTCACCGCGCTGCTGGGCGCGCAGGCGCAGCTGCAGGACGCGGCGCACAGCCTCAGCTCCTACCTCAACGCGGCGGACCTCGACCCCGACCGGCTGCAGCAGCTCGACGAGCGCGTCTCCGCCTGGGTCACGCTGGCGCGCCGTTACCGCCGTCAGCCGGCGGAGATGGCCGCGCTGCTCGGCGAGTGGAAGGACGAGCTGGCGCAGCTCGACGCCGCCACCGACCTCGACGCGCTGCAGGCCAAGGTGGCCGCCGCGCTGAAGCGCTATCAGAAGGAAGCCAAGGCCGTCAGCACCGCGCGCGCGAAGGCGGCGCCGACGCTGTCCGACGCCGTCTCGCAGGCGATGCAGCAGCTGGGCATGTCCGGCGGCCGCTTCGAGGTCGCGCTGCTGCCGCAGGACGAGCCGCAGAGCTTCGGCCTCGAATCCGCCGAGTTCCTGGTCGCCGGCCACGCGGGCTCCACGCCGCGTCCGCTGGCCAAGGTCGCCTCCGGCGGCGAGCTGTCGCGCATCGCGCTGGCCATCGCCGTCACGACCAGCCAGCAGAACAGCGGCGCCGGTACGCTGATCTTCGACGAGATCGACGCCGGTGTCGGCGGCGCCGTCGCGGAGACCGTGGGCCGGCTGATGAAGCAGCTCGGCCAGCGTGCGCAGGTGCTCGCCGTCACCCACCTGCCCCAGGTCGCCGCCTGCGCGGACCACCACTTCCTCGTCGCCAAGGCGCTCAAGGACGGGAAGACCAACTCCGACGTCCGCCCCATCGCCGGCGAGGCCCGCACCGCCGAGATCGCCCGCATGCTGGGCGGCGAACGGCTGTCGTCGACCTCGCTCGCCCATGCGCAGGAAATGCTGGAGCTGTCCGCCAAGGGCGCGCCCGGCGGCGCCTCGGCCGGCAAGTCCCCCAACAGAAAGGTGAAGCCGTGAGCGCCCCCAACACCGCTCCGGTGCCGCCCCCGCAAGCCACGCCCACCGCCAGTTCTCCGCGCGGCGAGGTCGTGCTCGTCACCGGCATGTCCGGCGGCGGCAAGTCGATCGCGATGCACGCGCTCGAGGACGCCGGCTTCTTCTGCGTCGACAACCTGCCGCCCGAGCTGCTGCCGCAGTTCCTCGACCTCGAACGCCAGCGCGGCTGGCGCCGCGTCGCGATCGCGGTGGACGTGCGCAGCGCCGGCTCGCTGCCGCAACTGCTGCTGCACATCAAGGCGATGCGCCAGGAAGGCGTCTCGCTGCGCGCCATCTTCCTGGACGCCGACGACGACACGCTGCTGCGCCGCTTCTCCGAGACCCGCCGCCCGCACCCGCTGCGCGCGGGCAACAGCGAGGCGGACACGCACCGCGCCCTGCAGGAGGCGATCGCGCTGGAGCGCGAGCTGCTGACGCCGCTGCGCATGGAGTCCACCGTCATCGACAGCAGCCAGCTGCGCCCCGCGCAGCTGCGCGCCTGGCTGCGCGACCTGGTGCATGTCAGCGGCTCCTCGCTGACGCTGGTGTTCGAGTCCTTCGCGTTCAAGCACGGCGTGCCCAGCGACGCGGATTTCGTCTTCGACGTCCGCGTGCTGCCCAATCCGTATTACGACCGGGAACTGCGTCCGCTCACCGGGCGCGATGAGCCGGTCGCGTCGTACCTCGAAGTCCAGCCCGAGGTCCGGTTGATGCTCAGCCAGATCGGCGCCTTCATCGCGCAGTGGCTGCCGAACTTCGCGCAGGACCAGCGCAGTTACCTGACCGTGGCGATCGGCTGCACGGGGGGGCAGCACCGCTCGGTCTACCTCGTCGAGACGCTGGCCAGGCAGTTCGCCTTCCACGGGCAGGTGTTGAAGCGGCATCGGGAGCTGGACGCGCGCTGAGCGCGTTGACTGCCACGGCCGCTGACCCTCACCCCTGCGCTCTCCCGCAAGCGGGAGAGGGAGTCAGCGGGTCTCAGGCTGCGCTGCCCGCGCCGCCTTCTTCTTGCGCCTGGTGCTCGATGTCCTGCACCTGGTTGAAGAGCAGGATGCCCAGCACCACCGAGGTGAAGGGCATCAGCACCACCATCATGATCGTCCAGAGGACCGCGTTGCGCCCCGCGCGCTTGGCCGCGATCGCCATGTAGACGAAATGCGCGCACAGCCCGATCGCCAGCCCGATCGACAGCATCGTCAGCCTGGCAGGGTCGCCCTCGCCGGGGACCTGGCTCTCGCTGATCAGGAACCACAGGCACACGCCGCTGGCGAGCAGCGCAATGAAGGCCGATTCCAGTGCGCTCTTGATGGCCGCGGCCCGGCCCGGCTTGACGTCGTTCGACATGGTGTCCCTGAATGGCGTTGAGACCTGCGCGGACCGTGCGATCACGCAATCGCCCGAGCATACCGGCAGCGGGGCGCCGCGCCCACCGGCGGAACCCGATCGCCTCGCCCGTCCTTCAGTCCAGCAGCTTCTTCAGCGGCGCCGGCAGCGCGTACTCCGCCAGCCGCTCCCGGGCGACCCACACGCCCTCGCCCGCAGGCCGGGTCTCGCGCGGCAGCACCGCGCGCCGCGGGTGCAGCAGCCAGTCGAAGTGGGTCAGCACGTGCTTGACCCGCGGCAGCGTCTCCGGCGCCGCGACGCCCAGCGCCGCGCTCTGGGCCGTCAGCGCGGCCTCGTCGTCGAACAGCGGCAGCGTCCACAGCCCGCCCCAGACGCCTTCGGCCGGCCGCTGCTGCAGCCAGATGCGGCCCTCGTGCTCCAGCCACAGCCACCAGTTCTCCCGCTGGCCGCGCTTGAGCTTCTTCGTCTTGACCGGGTAGCGCGTCGGATCGCCCTCCGCCAGACCCGCGCACAGCGACGCCACCGGGCACAGCAGGCATTGCGGACTGCGCGTCGCGCACAGGCTGGCGCCCAGGTCCATCATCCCCTGCGTGTAGGCCGGCATGTCGTCGGGCGAGGCCGGCAGCAGCGCCTCCGCCTGGCGCCACAGGCGCTTCTCCTGCGCCGCCGAGGACAGGTCCCCGTCGAAGGCCAGCAGCCGGCCCAGCACGCGCTTGACGTTGCCGTCCAGGATGGCGACCCGCTCGCCGAAGCAGAACGACGAGATCGCCGCCGCCGTCGAGCGACCGATGCCGGGCAGCTCCGCCAGCTCCGCCGCGCTGCGCGGGAATGCGCCGCCGTGGCGCTCGACCACCGCCTGCGCGCACTTGTGCAGGTTGCGCGCCCGACTGTAGTAACCCAGGCCCGCCCACGCGGCCATCACGTCGTCGTTGGGCGCGGCCGCCAGCGCGGCCACGTCGGGGAAACGCTCCAGGAAGCGCCGGTAGTAGCCCAGTACCGTCGTCACCTGCGTCTGCTGCAGCATGATCTCGGACAGCCACACCCGGTACGGGTCGCGCGTGTTCTGCCAGGGCAGGTCGTGCCGGCCGTCGCGGCGCTGCCAGGCCAGCAGCCGGGGCGCGAAGTCGCCGCGCACCGCCTCGACACGGGCACTCAGTTCGTCGTGGGTCATCGCGGGGGTCAGGTCTCTCAGGGCGGACTTCGGGGCGGGCTTCAACGAGGCGGTCATCGCGTCTTCATGGCCTCTTCAGCGCTTCTGGCAACTGGGGCAGAAGAAGGTCGACCGCTGTCCCTGCACGATGCGCCGGATCTTCGTGCCGCAGACGCGGCAGGGTTCGCCCTCGCGCCCGTAGACGCGCGCCTGCATCTGGAAGCTGCCCGCCACACCGTGCGCATCCTTGAAGTCGCGCAGGGTGCTGCCGCCGGCCTCGAGCGCCTCGCCCAGCACCTGCCGCAGCGCGCCCGCCAGCTTCGCCGCGCGCGGCTTGCTGAGCTTGCCGGCCGCCGCACGCGGATCGACGCCCGCCATGAACAGCGCCTCGCACGCATAGATGTTGCCGGCGCCGACGACCACGTCGCCGGCCAGGATCGCCTGCTTCACCGCGACGCGGCGGCCGCGGAAGCCTTCGTGCAGGTAGGCGCCGTCGAACTCGATGTCGAAAGGCTCCCGCCCGATGCGCGCCAGCAGCTTCGCCGCCGGCCCCACGTCCAGCCCGTCCGACCACACCACCGCGCCGAAACGCCGCGGGTCGGTCAGCCGCAGCACCCCGCGGTCGGTGACCAGTTCGAAATGATCGTGCGGACCCGCCGCCGGGGGCTGCTCGCGGAAGGCGAGCGATCCCGACATGCCGAGGTGCATCAGCAGCCCGCCGTCTTCCTCGTCGGCATGACCGGGCTGTTCACCCGTCGGCAGCAGCGGCAGCCAGATGTACTTGCCGCGCCGCTGGGCCTCGCCGACGCGGCGTCCCACCAGCCGTTCGGCCGCCACCCCCAGCGGCCAGCGCAGCGGCTTTCCCAGCCGCACGTCCAGCACGCGCGCCCCAGCGATGGCCGGCGCAAAACTTCGTCGTGTAACTTCAACTTCCGGTAACTCGGGCATCCCGGGATCATAGGCGCGGCCTCGTTCCAGGGTCCCTAGAATGGTCCGCGGCCCACGGTTTGCCCCGCGAGCCATTCCCGCCCAGTTCAGGAGTTCCGACATGCCCGCCCTTGTGCGCCACCGCTGGTGGCTCTCCGCCGCCCTCGCCCTGAGCTGCGCCGCCCACGCCCAGACCC
>CBIHMU010000138.1:0-10469 GCA_966211105.1 uncultured Burkholderiales bacterium | reverse complement strand
TGCTGGCCGAGGTGCTGGACGTCGCCCTGCCCGACGCGGGTTTCTACCTGTGGGCCGCCGTGCCAGACGGTAACGATATTGGCTTCGCCCAGGGGCTGCTCGCTCAATACAATGTCGGCGTCCTGCCCGGCAGTCTGCTGGCCCGCGACGCCCAGGGGATCAACCCCGGCGCCGGCCGCATCCGCCTGGCGCTGGTGGCCGAGCAGGCCGAATGCCTGGAAGCCGCCCACCGCATCGTCGCCTTCGTGAAGCAGCTTCAACCGTCGTCCTGACCGTTCACCGCTTCACGCGCCTCGGCCCACACGCATCGCTCCGTACGCCTCGCTCCACACGCCTCGCTCCTCGCCCACCGCTTTCCGCATCCCCTCGAACACATCCCCGCACCATGACGCAAGACCTGCAATCGATCATCGACCTCGCCTGGGAAGGCCGCGCCAACCTGACCTCCGCCAACAGCCCCGAAGTGCGCGCGGCGGTGGACGAGGTCATCGCCGGCCTGGACGCCGGCACGCTGCGCGTGGCCGAACGCCGGGCCGTCGGTGAATGGACCGTGCACCAGTGGGTCAAGAAAGCCGTGCTGCTGTCGTTCCGCCTGAACGACAACCGCCAGATGGGCGCCGGCGACATGACCTTCTTCGACAAGGTCCCGACCAAGTTCGGCGGCCAGTCCGACGAGCAGCTGCGCGCCGCCGGCGTGCGCGTCGTGCCGCCGGCGGTCGCGCGTCGCGGCAGCTTCATGGCGAAGAACGTCGTGCTGATGCCGTCCTACGTCAACATCGGCGCCTACGTCGATGAAGGCACGATGGTCGACACCTGGGCCACCGTCGGTTCCTGCGCGCAGATCGGCAAGCACGTGCACCTGTCCGGTGGCGTCGGCATCGGCGGCGTGCTGGAGCCGCTGCAGGCCAACCCGACCATCATCGAGGACAACTGCTTCATCGGCGCCCGCTCGGAGATCGTCGAGGGCGTGATCGTCGAGGAGAACTCGGTCATCTCGATGGGCGTCTACATCGGCCAGAGCACCCCGATCTACGACCGCGAGACCGACACCGTCTCGTACGGCCGCGTCCCGGCGGGCTCGGTCGTCATCGGCGGCAGCCTGCCGAAGAACGACAAGTACAGCCTGTACGCCGCCATCATCGTCAAGAAGGTGGACGCCGGCACTCGCGCGAAGACCTCCATCAACGAACTGCTGCGCGCGTAAGCGGGCCCGCCCCCTACCGGCTGACGCCGGCCCCCTCAGGAGGGGGCGAGCCCATGTGTCCGGCCAAGCCGGACCCAGGGCTCCGCTGGGTGACTACAAACGTTTAGGATGCCGGACCGGGTTGTCGGCAAGAAGGGATGGAGATGAGCACGGGAAACATGGAGCGCATCCTGCGCCTGATGGCCGAGAAGGGCGCCTCCGACACCTACCTGTCGGCCAACATGCCGGTGCTGATCCGGATCAACGGACAGATGCTGCAGCTGTCGGATCAACTCCTGACCCCGGCGCAGCCGCGTGCGTTGATCTCCGAGGTCGTCGATCCGCAGCACATGTCCGAGCTGGACACCAACGGCGAGCTGAACCTGGCGGTCTCCATCCCCAAGGTCGGCAGCTTCCGGCTCTCGGGCTTCCGCCAGCGCGGCTCGATCGCGGCGGTGTTCCGGCACATCCCGCACGTCATCCCCACGCTGGACAGCCTGGGCCTGCCGCCCATCCTGGCCAAGCTGATCACCGAGAAGCGCGGCCTGATCCTGATGGTCGGCGCGACCGGCACCGGCAAGAGCACCACGCTCGCGTCGATGCTGGAGCACCGCAACCAGACGATGACCGGCCACATCCTCACGATCGAGGATCCGCTGGAATACCTGTTCACGAACAAGCGCTCGCTGGTCAACCAGCGCGAGGTCGGCCGCGACACCGCCTCGCTGCAGATCGCGTTGAAGAACGCGCTGCGTCAGGCGCCGGACTGCATCCTGATCGGCGAGATCCGCGACCGCGAGACGATGACGGCCGCGATCTCGTACGCGCTGTCGGGCCACCTGGTCGTCGCCACGCTGCACGGCAACAACAGCTACCACGCACTCAACCGGATCATGTCCTTCTACACGCCGGAATCGCGCCCGGCGATGCTGAACGACCTGGGCGCCGGCCTGAAGGCGGTGGTCTCGCAGCGCCTGGTGCGCGCCGCCGCGGGCGGCCGCGTGCCGGTGACCGAGATCCTGCTGAACACCAAGCTGGTCGCCGAACTGATCGAGCAGGGCGACTTCGCCGGCGTGAAGGAAGCCATGGAGAAGTCGATGGCCGAGGGCTCGCAGAGCTTCGAGGAACACTTCGCGCGCCTCATCACCGACGGCACGATCACCCGCGAGGAAGGCCTGGCCTTCGCCGACTCGCCGACCAACCTGCTCTGGCGCCTCCAGAACGATGGCCCCGGGGTCAAGCCCGGCGGCCCGGGCGCGCCCAAGAAGGAAGAGCCGGCCGAGGACACCGCCAACTTCACCTCCATCACGCTGGACGTGCAGCCGAGCTGAGACCCTTGAAACGCCGCAGCCCCGCACGCCCCGACGATCCCGACAACCGATGGACGACCTGACCCTCGCACTGCTGGAGCAGTTGATCGCCCGCCCGTCGGTGACACCGGCCGATGCCGGTTGTCTGGAACTGATAGGCGCGCGTCTGGCCGGCGCCGGTTTCACGCTCGAACGCCTGGACAGCGGACCGGACGACTTCCGCGTCAGCAACCTGTGGGCGGTGCGTCGCGGGCAGTCGGCAGACGGCCCGCTGCTGGTCTTCGCCGGCCATACCGACGTGGTTCCCACCGGCGACCTGACCAAGTGGACCAGCGACCCCTTCGTCCCCACCGTGCGCGGCGACCGTCTTTATGGGCGCGGCGCGGCGGACATGAAGACCTCGCTGGCGGCCATGGTCGTCGCGGCGGAGGACTTCGCCGCGATGCACCCGGACCACCGCGGCAGCGTCGCCTTCCTGCTCACCAGCGACGAGGAAGGCCCGGCGCGTGACGGCACCGTCGTCTGCGTCGAGCGTCTGCGCGCGCGCGGCGAGCGGCTCGATTACTGCGTCGTCGGGGAGCCGACCTCGGTCGAGCGGCTCGGCGACACGGTCAAGAACGGCCGCCGCGGCTCGCTCTCCGGCAAGCTGCGGGTGATCGGCGTGCAGGGCCACGTCGCCTACCCGCATCTGGCGCGCAATCCGGTCCATCAGGCCGCGCCCGCGCTGGCCGAACTGGCCGTGAGCGACTGGGACGGCGGCAACGCCTACTTCCCGCCGACGACCTTCCAGATCTCCAACATCGCCGCCGGCACCGGCGCCGGCAACGTGATCCCCGGCGAGATGGTGGTGGACTTCAACTTCCGCTTCTCGACCGAATCGACGCCGGACTCGCTGAAGCAGCGGGTGCACGCGTTGCTGGACCGTCACGGCCTCGACTACGCGCTCGACTGGTCGCTGTCCGGCGACCCCTTCCTGACGCCGGTAGGCGACTTGTCGGCCGCGATCAGCGCCGCCATCGAGGCCGAGACCGGCGTGACCGCCGAGTTGTCCACGACCGGCGGCACCTCGGACGGCCGCTTCATCGCCAAGCTCTGCCCGCAGGTGGTGGAATTCGGACCGCTCAATGCGAGCATCCACAAGATCGACGAATACGTGCCGCTGGACCAGATCGCGCCGTTGACGCGCATCTACCGACGCACCCTGGAGAATCTGCTGCTGTGACGCTGTTGGAATTGATCGAGGCCCAGGCCGCCCGCCTCCGTGAGGCGGGCGTTTCGTTTGGGCATGGCACGACGAACGCCTTCGACGAGGCCGCCTGGCTGAGCCTGTGGGCGCTGGATCTGCCGCTGGACGCGCTGGAGGCGCACGCGGCCGAGGGCGTGGACGACGCCGGGCGCGCGAAGGTCGAGGCGTTGGTGGCCGAGCGCATCGCCACGCGCAAGCCGGCCGCCTACCTGACGCGCGAAGCGTGGTTGCAGGGCGTGCCGTTCTACGTCGACGAGCGCGCCATCGTGCCGCGCAGCTTCATCGCCGAGCTGCTGGCCGACGCGACCATCGACGCCTGGCTGTCCGACCAGACCCGCCGCGTGCTGGACCTGTGCACCGGCAACGGCAGCCTGGCCGTGTTGGCCGCGATGGCCTGGCCGGAGGTGACGGTCGACGCGATCGACCTGAGCGCCGACGCGCTCGCCGTCGCGGCGATCAATGTCGGGCGTCATCAGCTCGGCGATCGCATCCGCCTGCTGCAGGGCGACGGCCTCACGCCGGCGCAAGGCCCGTACGACCTGATCCTGTGCAATCCACCGTACGTGAACAGCACGTCGATGGCGGCGCTGCCGGACGAATACCGCGCCGAGCCCGAGCTCGCGCTCGCGGGCGGCGCCGACGGCATGGATTTCATCCGCGCCCTGCTCTGCGGCGCGCCCGCGCAGATGTCGCCGCACGCGGTGCTGGTCCTGGAGATCGGCAACGAGCGCGAATTTTTTGAAGCCGCCTTCCCGCGACTCGAAGCCGCCTGGCTCGAGACCTCCGCGGGCGAGGACCAGGTCCTGCTGCTGACCCGCGAGGCGCTGGTCGCCGCGGGCTTCGGCCCCGATGACGAACAAGGAGTCTCCCCATGATCACGCTGCGCAACATCGTGCTGCGCCGCGGCACCAAGGTCGTTCTCGATGACGCGAGCGTCGTGCTGCAACCCGGCGAGAAGGTCGGCCTGGTGGGCCGCAACGGCGCGGGCAAGTCCAGCCTGTTCTCGCTGCTGACCGACCGCCTGCACAGCGACAAGGGCGACGTGGAGATCCCGCGCCACTGGGCGCTCGCCGAAGTGGCGCAGCACATGCCCGAAACCGACATGCCGGCCACCGAGTTCGTGCTGGAGGGCGACGTCCGCCTGATGGCCGCGCGCCAGGCGCTGGCCGAGGCCGAAGCCGCCGATGACGGCCACGCCATCGCCGACGCCTATGCGCAGCTGATGGACGCCGGCAGCCTGGACGCGCCCGCCCGCGCGCAGGCGCTGATGATGGGCCTGGGCTTCAAGGGCGCGCAGGTCGACGCGCCGGTCAACAGCTTCTCCGGCGGCTGGCGCATGCGGCTGCAGCTGGCGCGCGCGCTGATGTGCCCGTCCGACCTGATGCTGCTGGACGAGCCCACCAACCACTTGGACCTGGACGCCCTGGTCTGGCTGGAAGCCTGGCTGCAGCGCTATGAAGGCACGATGATCATCATCAGCCATGACCGCGAATTCCTGGACGCGATCACCAAGGTCACGCTGCATCTGGACGACGCGAAGCTGCACCGCTACGGCGGCAACTACACCGCCTTCGAATCGATGCGCGCGGAGCGCATGCTCCAGCAGCAGCAGGCCTTCAGCAAGCAGCAGGAGCGCATGGCACACCTGCAGAAGTTCATCGACCGCTTCAAGGCCAAGGCCAGCAAGGCCAAGCAGGCGCAGAGCCGCGTGAAGGCGCTGGAACGCATGGAGCGCCTGGCGCCGGTGCTGACGGCCTCGGACTTCAGCTTCGAGTTCCGCGAGCCGCAGAACCTGCCCAATCCGATGCTGATGTTCGATACCGTCTCCGTCGGTTACGACACCGACGAAGGCGAGAAGGTCATCGTGCGCGGCATCGACCGCTCGGTGCTGGCCGGCCAGCGCTTCGGCATCCTGGGCGCGAACGGTCAGGGCAAGTCGACCTTCGTGAAGACGGTGGCGCGCATGCAGCGTGCAATGGGTGGCACGATCACCGAGGGCAAGGGCCTGTCGATCGGCTACTTCGCGCAGCAGGAGATGGACGTGCTGCGGCCTGATGAAGGCCCGCTGATGCACATGATCCGGCTGGCCAAGGAGGTCAGTCCGAACGCCCGCGAGCAGGAGCTGCGCGACTTCCTCGGCCAGTTCCGCTTCGTCGGCGACATGGTGAACCAGGAAGTGGGCAGCCTGTCCGGCGGCGAGAAGGCCCGGCTGGTGCTGGCGATGCTGGTCTGGCAGCGCCCCAACCTGTTGCTGCTGGACGAGCCGACCAACCACCTGGACCTGCAGACGCGCGAGGCGCTGTCGATGGCGCTCAACGAGTTCGAAGGCACGGTCATGCTGGTCAGCCATGACCGCGCCCTGCTGCGCGAGGTCTGCGACGAATTCTGGCTGGTGGCCGACGGCAAGCTCGCGCCCTTCGACGGCGACCTGGACGACTACCAGCGCTGGCTGCTCGATCGGTCCAAGGAAGCCGCGAAGCTTGCCAAGGAAGAGGCCAAGCAGGCACTGCGCAGCGCGCGCGCCAGCAGCGCCGCGGGCACCGCCCCCGCCCCTGTGCCGTCCCCCGTGGCGGTGGCAGCGGCGCCTGTGGTCGCCGCGCCGGTGGCACCGTCCGCCCCCGTCAAGCGGGAAGACCGCAAACTCAGCGGACAGGCCCGTCAGAAACTGTCCGAGCAGACGCGTCCGCTGCGCAAGGAGATGGAGCAGATCGACGCCCGCATGAAAGCGTGGGCGGAAGAGCGCGCCACGCTTGAAGCGCAGCTTTCCGGCGCCGGCCAGACATCGGCGCAGATCGCCGACGCCGGAAAGCGCTTGAAGGCCATCGGCGACGAGGTCGAAGCCGCGGAGCTGCGTTGGCTCGAACTCAGCGAGCAGGTCGACGCGATCCAGGCGACGGGCTGAGTCCGCCCCGCGCTTCAGCAACGCCCCGGTGACCACGTCCCCGGGGCGTTTTTCCTTCTGGAACTTCCGGCGATCGCCGCCGATAGTTCCCGTCAACCGCGCCCAAAGACCATTTCAATTGTGCGCAATTGAATTGCTCGCTATAGTTCAGTCCATGCCGAACACGACACCCTTCAACCCGCTGGACGCCGCCGCCGTGGCCGACGCCCGCGACCTGCCGATGCCTGCGGGCACCGACTGGTTGAAGTTGGACGTTCAGCTGTGCTTCGCGCTCTATTCGACCTCGCTGGCGATGACGAAGCTCTACAAGCCGCTGCTGGCCCCGATGGGCCTGACCTACCCGCAATACCTGGCGATGCTGGTGCTGTGGGAGACCGACGGCCCGAGCGTCTCCGAACTGGGGCAACGGCTGAACCTGGACTCCGGCACGCTCACGCCGCTGCTCAAGCGCCTCGAGGCCAGCGGTTTCATCGAGCGCCGTCGTGCGCTGGCCGATGAGCGTCGCGTCGAGATCCATCTGACGCCGGTCGGCCTCGCACTGCGCGATCAGGCCATCGCCATCCCTGAACAACTGGCCTGCGCCAGCGCCTGCGGCCCCGCCGAACTGGAATCGCTGACAAAGCGCCTGCATGAATTGCGAGCCAACGTACTGACCCACCTGGCTCGCGATCCCGACCATCCCGTCACTGCCGACGAGGATGGCGAGACCTGACCCCGAGTTGTCCGTTCACCCTCACCCACTTTCACCCATCACCACCAAGGAGCCTCATATGGCCATCGAAAAAGCCCTCTACACCGCCACCGCCACCGCCACCGGCGGCCGTCAAGGCACCGCGCAATCGTCGGACGACCGCCTGAAGGTCCAGCTGTCCACGCCCAAGGCGCTGGGCGGCGACGACGGCGCCGGCACCAACCCGGAACAGCTGTTCGCCGCCGGCTACTCGGCCTGCTTCATCGGCGCGATGAAGGCCGTCTCCGGCCGCAACAAGGTCGCCCTGCCGGCCGAAGTCTCGATCACCAGCGAAGTCGGCATCGGCCCCCACGCCAACAAGCCGGGCGCTTTCGGCATCGCCGTGGCCATGAAGATCTCCGTGCCGGGCATGGACCGCGCCGCGCTGGAGAAGCTGGTCGCCGAAGCGCACGAGGTCTGCCCGTACTCGAACGCCACCCGCGGCAACATCGACGTCACGCTGACGATCGTCTGATCGTCCGGATCCGGCCCGTTCCGGATTCGCGATGAAAAAAGCGCCGGCAATGCCGGCGCTTTTTCTTTGGCGCGATGCGCGACGGGATCAGCGCGACCGCAGCAACGTGAGCATCAATTCGATGCGCGCCGCCCAGGGCGACAGCGCGGCCGCCGGCTCGTCGCTCGCGCCGACGATGCGCCCCTGCGCGCACCGCGTCGTGCGCCAGACCGGGATGCCGGCGTCCTTGAGCGCCTGGACCGGCGCCTCGAGCGCGCGGTTCAGCGTGCCGTTCCCGGTGCAGGCCAGCACCAGCCCCTGGAGCCCCGCAGCACGCCAGGCTTCCAGCGCGCGCGCATCGGACCCGCCGTGGCTGGCGAGCACCTCGACCCACGGCCAAGGCAAAGCCTCCTCCGGAAGCAGTGCCGCGCCCAAGGCCTCGCCCTGCGGCCAGTCGCGGAAGCGGCGCACGACGCCCTCCTCCACCACGGCCAGCGGGCCGGCGTCGGACCCGGCCTCGAAGGCATCGAGGCGGTAGGTGTGCGTCTTGCGCAGCTCCAACCCCGACCACACCTTCCCCGCGACCACCGCGACGACACCGCGCACGTCCTCGGCCTCGGCCACGGCCACCGCGTCGAGCAGGTTCTGCGGACCATCCGCCTGGATGGCCGTCGCCGGACGCATCGCCGCCGTCAGGACGACCGGCTTCTCGGGCGCGAGCACGCGCTGCAGCAGGTAGGCGGTCTCTTCCACCGTGTCGGTGCCGTGCGTGATCACGATGCCGCGCACCTCGGGGCGATCCAGATGCGCCCGCACCCGGCGCGCGAGGCGGGACCAGGTCGCGTGATCCATGTCCTTGCTGTCGAGCTGCGCCAGTTGCTCAGCCTCGAGCTTTTTCAATGCGAGCGCCGGCACCGCGCCCACCAACGACTCGACCGACAGCGAGCCGGCCTTGTAGCCGACGTTGTCCGTCGCGCTGCCGGAGGCGCCTGCAATCGTCCCGCCGGTGCCAATGATCACGAGGGTCTGGGCCGCACTTTGCAATTTCTCGTCTCCTGTATAAAAATCCAGATGCTGGATGAATTCTCAGGCGGCTTTCGAACCCTCGAGGTCGCCGCGTCTTCGACATCCGCCCCTCAATGGAATAAAGGCTTGCTCGTGGACACTCCGCCCAAACTCACCGCCCGGCAACAACAGATCTTCGATCTGGTCCGCGACAGCATCGAGAGCACCGGCTCGCCACCCACCCGCGCGGAAATCGCGCAGCAGCTGGGCTTCAAGTCCGCCAACGCCGCCGAGGAACACCTCCAGGCCTTGGCGCGCAAGGGCGTCATCGAACTGGTGGGCGGCACCGCCCGCGGGATCCGGTTGCCGTCGACGGCGTTGCGCCAGGTCAACCGCGCGCGGGAGCACAGCCAGTTCGCGCTGCCGCTGGCGAGCCTCGCGCAACTGACCCTTCCGCTCGTGGGCCGGGTCGCCGCCGGCGCGCCCATCCTGGCCGAGGAACACGTCGAGCAGCACTATAGCGTCGACCCTTCGATGTTCTCGAAGGCGCCGGACTTCCTGCTGCGCGTGAAAGGCATGAGCATGAAGGACATCGGCATCATGGACGGCGACCTGCTCGCCGTGCAGAAGATCAGCGAGGCCCGCAACGGTCAGGTCGTCGTGGCGCGCATCGGCGAAGAGGTCACCGTGAAGCGCTTCCAGCGCCACGCCGACGGCATCCGACTGCTGCCCGAGAACACCGACTTCCAGCCGATCGAGGTCAGCCCCGACGAGCAGTTTGCGATCGAGGGCCTGGCGGTCGGCCTGATCCGTTCCGGCGGCTTCCACTGAGCGCCGGGATTCCCACATGAGCGCGCGAAAGACGCACACCAAGGCGGCTTCGGCTGCGGAATGCGCGTCGCTTCGGCAGATTCCCAACATCGGACCGGCGATGGTGCGCGATTTCGAGCGGATGGGGATTCGTCAGCCGGCGGATCTCGTCGGTGCCGATGCCTTTGCGCTGTATCAACGGATCTGCAAATTGACCGGGCAGCGGCACGATCCCTGCGTGCTGGATACCTATATGGCCGCTGTCGATTTCATGAACGGCGGCCCACCGCGGGATTGGTGGAGTTATACGGCACAGCGAAAGCGCGAATATCCGGATCTTTGATCTCGGACGCGTCGCAACAAATGCTGTCCCAGTGAATGAAGCCATTGAGCGCACAAAGGCCCCATCGCACCAAAGAAAAAACCCTGCCGACTTTCATCGACAGGGTTTTAATGTTGGCGGAGTGGACGGGGCTCGAACCCGCGACCCCCGGCGTGACAGGCCGGTATTCTAACCAACTGAACTACCACTCCAGATACGACGCTATTGGGTGCATCGATATCATTTGCGAACAAGTTCTGCTGCAAACCATCAGCTCCATACAGAGCCTTCATGCAGCCAAGCCTTGTCAAACTTGGCGTCCCCTAGGGGATTCGAACCCCTGTAGCCACCGTGAAAGGGTGGTGTCCTAGGCCTCTAGACGAAGGGGACTGGACTTGCTTGTCTCGACTCGAACTGCGCGTACCTTGCAACCATCCCACCCGAAGGTGCTCTGGTGGAGGTAAGCGGGATCGAACCGCTGACCTCTTGCATGCCATGCAAGCGCTC
>CBIHMU010000137.1:0-10877 GCA_966211105.1 uncultured Burkholderiales bacterium | reverse complement strand
GCGGTGGATCACGAGTCGGCGGTGGTGGGGGACGAGGCGGCGGGCGTGGCGTCAAGCCGTGCGTTGCGCGGTCATCAGGATCCAGCCGTCTTCGCTGTCCGCGACCTCGAGCTGCACGTGAGGCGCGTAGGCCGCCTTCAGCTCGTCGGCCTGGCGTTCCAGGATGCCGGCCAGCACCAGGTGCGCGCCGGGCCGCAGGTGGTTGCACAGCAGCGGCGCCAGCAGCTTCAGCGGCGTCGCCAGGATGTTGGCCAGCACCACCGGGTACTCCCCGCGGGCGGCGTCCGGCAGCGCGGCGTTCAGCGTCACGCCGTTGTCCTTGGCGTTCCGCGTGGAGGCGATCAGCGCGGCCGGGTCGATGTCGACGGCGTCGATGGCCTGGGCGCCGAACAGGCCGGCGGCGATGGCGAGGATGCCCGAGCCGCAGCCGTAATCGAGCACGCGGTCCCAGCCGGCCGCCTCGGCGCCGTGGCGCGCGATCCAGCGCAGGCACATGCGTGTCGTCGGATGTGTGCCGGTGCCGAAGGCCAGGCCCGGGTCCAGGCGCATCACCTGCTTCGCCTGCGCGGGCGCCTCGTGCCAGGACGGCACGATCCAGAACGCCGGCGTGATCTCGACCGGCGAGAACTGCGACTGCGTCAGCCGCACCCAGTCCTGCTGCGCGATCGTCTGGATAGCCTGGACGTGCACGTCCTCGGCCCAGTCCTGCGCCAGCAGCAGCGTCGCGGCCTCGGTGGCTTCCTCTCCGGTGGCGAACAGCGCCTTCACCACCGAACGATCCCAACCGGCGCGCGGCGCCGGCATGCCGGGTTCGCCGAACAGCGCGCGCTCGGCGGGCGTGTCGGCATCGGCGTCCTCGACCGACACGGCCAGCGCTTCGACCTCCATCAGCGCATCGCTGACGGTCTCGACGTCCTCTTCGCGGCAGATGAGCACGAGCTCGTGCAGCAGGGGATCGTTGGCGTGGTCTTCGCCGTGGTCTTCGCTCATAGCGGCTCCGGGACTTCGATGGACTTCTGAAATGGAGAAGCCCTCAAGGCGGACTCGCGTCCACGCCTGAGGGCCTCGGTATTGTCGCTTAGCGCGAGATCAGCGCTTGTGCGCCGCCATCCATTGTTCGAGGTAATGGATGTCGGTGCCGCCTTCGATGAACTTCGCATCGGCCATCAGCTCGCGGTGCAGCGGGATGTTGGTCTGGATGCCTTCGATCACCGTCTCCGACAGCGCGATCCGCATGCGGGCCAGGGCCTGCTCGCGGGTGTCGCCGTGGACGATGATCTTGCCGATCATCGAGTCGTAGTTCGGCGGCACGAAGTAGTTGGTGTAGGCATGCGAATCCACACGCACGCCGGGGCCGCCCGGCGGGTGCCACATCGTGATCCGTCCCGGCGACGGGATGAACTTGACCGGATCTTCCGCGTTGATGCGGCATTCGATCGAGTGGCCGCGCATCGTGATGTTGCGCTGCGTGAAGGGCAGCTTCTCGCCCGCGGCGATACGGATCTGCATCTGCACGATGTCGATGCCGGTCACCAGCTCCGTCACCGGGTGCTCGACCTGCACGCGGGTGTTCATCTCGATGAAGTAGAACTCGCCGTCTTCGTACAGGAACTCGAAGGTGCCCGCGCCGCGGTAGCCCATCTTCTTGCAGGCGGCGGAGCAGCGGTCGCCCACGCGCTCGATCAGGCGGCGCGGGATGCCCGGCGCCGGCGCTTCCTCGATGATCTTCTGGTGGCGGCGCTGCATCGAGCAGTCGCGCTCACCCAGCCAGACGGCGTTCTTCTGTCCGTCGGCCAGCACCTGGATCTCCACGTGACGCGGATGCTCCAGGAACTTCTCCATGTAGACCTGCGGATTGCCGAAGGCCGCGGCCGCTTCGGCCTTGGTCATCTGCACCGCGTTGACCAGGGCGGCCTCGGTGTGGACGACGCGCATGCCGCGCCCGCCGCCGCCGCCGGCCGCCTTGATGATCACCGGATAACCGATCGCGCGGGCGATGCGGACGATCTCCTTCGGGTCGTCCGGCAGGGCACCTTCCGAGCCCGGCACGCAGGGCACGCCGGCCTTGATCATGGCCTGCTTGGCCGAGACCTTGTCGCCCATGGTCCGGATGTTCTCCGGGGTCGGGCCGATGAAGGTGAAACCGCTGCGCTCGACGCGTTCGGCGAAGTCGGCGTTCTCCGACAGGAAGCCGTAGCCGGGGTGGATCGCCTCGGCGTCGGTGACTTCGGCCGTCGCGATGATGGCCGGCATCGACAGGTAGCTCTGCGCGGACGGTGCGGGGCCGATGCAGACGGCCTCGTCGGCCAGCTTCACGTACTTCGCGTCGCGGTCCGCTTCCGAATACACGACGACCGACTTCACGCCCAGCTCGCGACACGCGCGCTGGATTCGCAAAGCGATCTCCCCGCGATTCGCGATGAGGATCTTCTTGAACATCTCGGACCGCCTTACTCGATGACGATCAGCGACTGGCCGTATTCCACCGGCTGGCCGTTCTCGGCCAGGATCTTGACGATCGTGCCGGACTTGTCGGCCTCGATCTCGTTCATGATCTTCATCGCCTCGATGATGCAGATGGCGTCGCCTTCCTTGACCTGCTGGCCGACCTCGGCGAACGGCTTGGCGTTCGGGCTGGAGGCGCGGTAGAACGTGCCGACCATCGGCGACTTGACGATGTGGCCGGTTTCGACGGCCGGGGCCGGCGCGGCGACGGGCGCCGGTGCGGCGGCGGGCTGCGCGGCGGCCGGCTGGGCGGCCGCCTGCGGCGCGGCTTGCATCATGGGCATGGCGGCCACGAGCGGCTGGCCATCGGACTTGACGATGCGCACCTTGCCATCGGCTTCGGTGATTTCAAGTTCAGAAATGTTCGACTCGGACACGAGGTCGATCAGGGTCTTGAGCTTGCGCAAATCCATAAGAACTCTCCAACGGGGATCGGTGATCGGTGATCGGTGGTGATCTTCGGTGATGTCTTCCAGCCCGCGACGCGGATCGACGGGCTGCGGCACTCAGGCGGACGAGGCTGGCCGGCTCAATTGTTGAATCGCGAACTGCAGGGCCAGCCGGTAACCGGTCGGACCCAGGCCGCAGATCACGCCTTCCGCGAGCGCCGACAGGTAGCTGTGATGGCGGAACGGCTCGCGCTTGTGGATATTGGACAGGTGCACCTCGACGAAGGGCAGCGCCACCGCCGCCAGCGCATCGCGGATCGCGACGCTGGTGTGGGTGTAGGCCGCCGGATTGATCAGGATGAAGCGCGTTCCATCGCGACCCGCCGCCTGAATGCGGTCCACCAGCGCACCTTCATGGTTGCTCTGATAGCTCTCCAGAGCTACACCGGCTTCCTGCGCGATCTGGCGAAGATCTGTATCGATCTCCGCCAAAGTGGTCGCGCCATACACCCCGGGCTCGCGGGTGCCGAGCAGATTGAGGTTGGGGCCGTGTAGTACCAGGACTTGCATTCAGCGACCGGTCCCGCCAATTAGAGCGAAGACACTAGAAGCGTAAAAGGGTGGACTTTACGCGTTTTGAGACCAGATCCCGGCAGCAAACCAAAAATAAACCGCTTGACCCGCCTGGAGGCGCTCGCTATGGCCGAGGGACGCCCTTTCTAGGGGTTGACCCGCAGTCAGGCTTTGCCGCCGCGCGCCATCGCGCGCAGTTCCTCAAGATTCGTCGCGCCCAGCTTGCGCCAGATCGGTTCGCCCTGAGGACCGAAGGCGACGGTGAACGGCAGCCCGCCCTTGGCATTGCCCAAGGTCTTCGACAGGTCGGTTCCGGTCAGTCCGGCCAGCGCGACGGGGAACTTCAGCGGGATCTTTTCCAGGAAACCGCGCACCGGCGTCGGCGCGTCCACGGCCAGTCCGAGCACCTGCCAGCCTTGCGCGCTGAACTCGTCGTGGAACTGGTTGATCTCGGGCAGTTCCTTGACGCAGGGCGCGCACCAGGTGGCCCAGAAGTTCAGCAGCAGCGGCTTGCCACGCAGGTGGGCGGCCGGCTGGTAGGTCTGCTGGTCGAGGGTGTCGAAGCTGGCGTTCCAGAATGCGGCCGCTTCCGCCGACAGCGGCCCGGTGGGGGCGTCGCCGCCGGCGCCGCCCTGGGCCGCCTGCCTTTCATGATGCAGGGCGAGGTAGGTGCCCGCACCTGCCGCCACCAGGCCCGCAGCGCCCAAACCCAGAACAGCACGTCGTTGCATTCAATCGTCCTTCGCAGTCATCAGTTGGCGCAGCGCGGCGAGGTCGCCGCGTTCGGTCCGGCCGCGCGCATCGGGCTTGAGCCCGCCGCGCAGGTCGTCATGATCGAGGATGGTCAGGGCGATCGCGACACGTTCGTTCAGCGCGCGGCAGGGTGCGTCGATGATCAACTGGTCCACGATGGCGCCCTTCGCGTTGCGCGATTGACCGACGTCGAAGTCGATGCCCTGGTTCAGCAGCGCGATCTCCGTCGATTTGCTGTCATCGCAATAGAGCTGCAGATGGATGGGCGACAACCGCGTGGCGGTGCCGCGCCAGACGGCGCCGGTGAGGTGCGGCCGGAACTCGGCCAGGCGCTCCATCCAGACGGCGGCCAACTCGCGCAAGGCCTGCAGTTCGGCGGGCTGGGTCTCGGCGCAGAAGATGTCCAGGTACTCGCGGACCTGGTCCTCGAGCTCGTCGTTGCTGGGCAGCGCGGTGCGGGGCGGCAGCCCCAGCACCTTCAGCGCGCGGGCCTTGGCGGGGCCGTATTCCAGGCCTTCCTCCACCACCAGCCGGGCGGCAGTGGCGGCGATCTCGATGGTCAGTTCGGATGTCATGGCGGTCTCCCGGCCCGGGTCGGGCGGTCCGGAGGGCGCGTGAAAGTCGGGTGCGCGGGGCCTCAGGGTACCTCGACGCTGCCCATCCGGGCCTCGATGGTGCCAGCACGGCCCAGCACATAGGGCGAACCTGGGCGCTTCTCGAACCGTTTCGGTGCCGGCAGCATCACCGCGAGCCGCGCCGCCTGGTTGGGCCCGAGCCGGGATGCATCGACCCGGTAATAGTGACGCGCCGCGGCCTGGGCGCCGAACACGCCTTCGCCCCACTCGACGTTGTTCAGGTAGATCTCGAGGATGCGCTGCTTGCTGAGCATCGTTTCCAGCATCAGCGTCAGCACCAGTTCCTGGCCCTTGCGCGCCAGATGGCGCTCGGAATTCAGGAAGAGGTTCTTGGCCAGCTGCTGCGAGATCGTCGATCCGCCGATGACCTTCGGAACGGGCGGCGGCTTGGCGGGATTGGTCTTGGCGAGCCGGGCGGCGCGCTTGTCGGCCTGCTCCTGGGCGCGCTGGTTCTTGTCCCAGGCCTTTTCGAGCGCGTCCCAGTCGACGCCGCCGTGCTCGTTGAAACCGGCGTCCTCGCTCGCGATCACCGCGCGCTTGAGGTTGCGGCTGATCAGCGCGTCGTCGACCCATTGCTGGGACCAGAGGATCTGGTGTTTCTCGCGCAGCAGACGCATGGCCTCGGAACGCTGGAAGGTCGTCGACTGCGGCGACACGACCGCCATCAGCGCGATGCGCGCCGCGAAGAAAAGCTGCAGGCAGAGGACGCTGACCAGCAGCATCCCGGCAAAGCGCCAGAACTGTTTCATGCCCGGTGACCTCAGTGAGCCGCCAGTCGCTGGCGGAGGGCCGCGAGCACTGTCGCGCTGTCGGGACGCACGCCGCGCCAGAGGAGGAAGGCCTCGGCCGCCTGCTCGACCAGCATGCCCAGACCGTCGCGTTGCGCGCCGCCGGAGCCGGCCTGGCCGGCCGCCCAGTCCAGGAAGGGCGCCGTGGACGGGCCGTACATCATGTCGACGGCCAGGCCGCCGGGTGCGAGCACCGGCGCGTCCGGATCGGGCAGCGGCAGTCCGGCGCCGCTGAGCGAGGCGCTGGTGCCATTGATCACCACCTCGTGGCGTCCCTCGGGCGCCGGGGCGTCGAGGCCGCCGGCGCTCAGGCGCACGCCGTGTTCCGCGGCCCAGGCCCGATGGCTGTCAGCCAGTGCCAGCGCCTTGTCGGCATTGCGGTTGATGACGCGGATCTCCGCCGGCCGGCCAGTGATCAGGCTGCCGAGCACGCCCGCCGAGGCGCCGCCGGCACCGATCAGCAGCACGCGCTGGCCGCGCAGCGGACGCGCGGCGTTGCGCTCGATGTCGGCGAGCAGGCCGGCACCGTCGGTGTTGTCGCCGAGCCATCCGCCCGCTGACGCATCGTCGAAGCGGAAGGTGTTGACCGCGCCGGCCAGCTGCGCGCGCGGTGTCCTGCGGACCGCCAGTCGGAAAGCCTCGAACTTGAACGGCACGGTCACGTTGCAGCCACGGCCGCCGGCGGCGACAAACGCGCGGATCGATGCCTCGAAACCGTCGAGCGGGCAGAGCAGTCGCTCATAGACCAGCGACTGGCCGGTCTGTGCGGCGAAGGTGGCGTGGATCTCGGGCGAGCGGCTGTGCGCCACCGGATTGCCGGCGACCACGTAGCGGTCGATGCCCGCCTGGTCATGGACGACCGGATTGGAGACCGGCTCGGCATGCAGGTGGGAGGTCGATTCGGACGGATCAGCGCTCATGGCATTTCCCTGGAGGACAGGACGGGGCGACTGGCGCCGGGGCGCGCTCAGGAGGGTTGGGTGCTGAGCGTCGTTTCCACGCTCTCGTCGCGATTGAACCGGAAGCGGAAGGTCATCACGAGGACCTCCGCGCCGCGCCGCATCTCCGACGTGAACTGGCCGAACGGGCCGCTCGCCCGCACGATGGCGACGGCGCGACGGTCCAGGACCGCGTTGCCCGAGCCCTGGACGATTTCCGTGTCGACGACACGGCCGCGGTAGTCGACCTGGATGTTCATCGTGAGTTCGCCGTAGAGCTTGCGACCCTGGTAGCTGGGGAAGTCGCGCGTGCCGCGCGCCTCGATCCGCCGGCGCAACTGGTCGTAATAGAGCGCATGCACGGTCTCGCGCGTCGCGGGACTGACGTAGCGCTTCTTCGGCCGCGCGTTCTCGGTGTTCACGCGCTTTTCGATCTCCGCCAGCGTCTGGACCAGCTGCCGGCGGTGCTCGGCGATCTGGCGGCCTTCGGCGGTGCTCTTCTCCCGTGCGGGATCCGGCGGCGGCAGCAAGGCCAGCTGCCGGCGCAGCACGGTCAGCAGCTGTTCCTGCGCCTGCTGCAGCTGCTGGATCTGGCTCTTCTGGAGCTCAATGCTGTCGCCGGTCTCCTCGAGCGGCGACGGCGCGAGGGGCGAGGTCGCCCGCACATTGGCGGACAGTTCCCCGCCGCCGGCCAGGTTGGCCTGCGCGAGCGCCTGCGCCTTGGACGGCGCTTCCTGTCCGCGCGCGTTGACGAGGACCACCTCGAGCGGTTCGTCCTGGAAGATCCGGTCGAACTGTTCCGGCGCCACGAGCTTCAATGTCCCCAGGCCCAGGTGCACCCCGGCCGAGGCGATCAGCGCGTAGTGCAAAAGGCTGAGCTTGGGCATCTTGAACAAGGAGGGATCAGGAAGCGGCGGGCGCGGCGGGTGCGGGTGAGGCCGCCGCACTGTCGCCGCCCTTGGCGGTGTCGGAGCCGTCGTCGTTGACGTCGATCGCCAGCGTCAGCACGCCGCTGGGTTCCTCGTCCTCGTCGGCGCCTTCGTCGACGGTGGCTGGCGCGGCTTCTGCATCCAGGCGTTCGACCAGGTTGGCGTGCAGGTCCAGCGTCAACTCATCGAGGCCGGTGATGCGCACCTTCACATGCGCGTTGCGCGGCAGGTTCTCGCAACCGAGCGCGCGGAACACCAGCGGCAGCTCGTCGGCGCGGACCAGGCCGTCCTTCAGGACGGACGCGGTCAGTTCGGTGATGCCCTGCTGCTGCAGATATCGCAGCGTCCAGTAGCGTTCGATGCCGGACTGGAAGCCGTTGTAGGCGCTGTAGGCGGCGTCGAAGCCCGAGATGACCGAGAACAGCGCGGCGTCCTTCGGCTTGAACGGCGCGGCGAGCGCGGCGGTCTTGCCGTGGCGCGCGCAGGCGATGATCTGCCACTGGTTGACCAGGTCGACGTAGCGGCGCAGCGGCGAGGTTGCCCAGGTGTACTGCGCGACACCCATGCCCGCGTGCGGCGCGGGCTTGGTGCCCATGCGGACCTTGATGCCGGGGGCGAGGCTGGCCTGGCTGCGGTAGATGCCCGGCACGCCGCAGTCGGCGAGGAAGCCGCCCCAGCTCGAGTTGGCCAGGATCATCGCCTCGGCCACGATCAGGTCCAGCGCGGTGCCGCGCTTGCGCGTCGTGATGCTGACCTGCTCGGCGCCGACGGGTTCCACGCCCTCGTTGTCGAGGCGGAAGTTGTAGTCCGGGCGGTTGAAGGTCTCGGGCTTGCCGCGCACGATCTCGCGCTTGGCCTTGAGGTCCTTGGCCAGCCGGTAGGCGAAGGCCAGTTCCGGCGCGAAGTCGTAATCGGCCGGCGCGTCGCCGCTCAGCGTCGCGTCGGTGATGACGTCGTCGAGCTTGTCGTGACGCAGGTTGGCCGCGATGGGCACGCGGTCGAGCCGGGTCTCGCGCGCGGTGATCTCCAGCGTCGCCTCGTCCATCGTCAGGTAGATGCTGACCGCGGGGCAGTCGCGGCCCTCGATCAGCGTGTAGGCCTGGACGACGTCGTCGGGCAGCATCGTCAGCTTCCAACCCGGCATGTAGACGGTGGAGAAGCGTTCGCGGGCGACCTTGTCGACCGGCGAGTCCGGCTGGATCGCCAGGCCCGGCGCGGCGATGTGCACGCCGAAGATCACCGTGCCGGTGCCCAGCCCCTGGACGGACAGCGCGTCGTCGATCTCGGTCGTGGCCGAATCGTCGATCGAGAAGGCGCGGACCGGGGCGAGCGGCAGCGCGTCCTTGATCTCGGGCGCGGACAGCGCGGGGAAGTTCGTGCCCTTCGGGAAATGTTCGAAGAGGAAGCGCTTCCAGTGGAACTGGTAGGGGCTGGCGATCGCGCCGGCGTCCTTGAGCAGGTCCAGCGGTGCCTTGTGGCTGCGCTTGGCGGCCTCGACGACCGCCTTGTATTCCGGGCCGTTCTTGTCCGGGCGGAACAGGATCTTGTAGATCTGGTCGGCGATCGGCGCGGGGCAGCGCCCCTCGGCCAGTTCGGCGGCCCATTGCTCGATCTGCGCGGCGATCTGCTTCTTGCGTTCGATGCCGAGCAAGGCGGCCTTGACCGTCTCAGCCGGAGCCTTCTTGAACTGGCCCTTGCCCATGCGGCGGAAGTAATGCGGCGCCTCGAACAGGCGGAACAGCGCGCCGGCCTGCTGGGCGAGCGTGGACTTGGCGTCGAAGTAGTCGCGGGCGAGGTCGGCAAAAGCGAACTCGCCTTCCGGCGCGAACTCCCAGGCGAGGTCGAGGTCGATTTCCTCGGCCAGGCGCTGCCCGTCCGCGATCAGTTCGGCCGGGGAGGGCTTGTCGAACTTGAGCAGCACATGGGCGGCCTTCACCTTGACGCGCTTTCCGGATTCGAGCTCGATCTGCATCGAGGAATCGGCTTCGGACAGGATGCGGCCGGCAAGGAATTTTCCGGCGTCTTCGAAGAGGGCGAACATAGGGGGCGGATTGTCGCTGATCGTGGAGGGGGTGCCGGGTGGGTGCGCGCGGGGCGCGTGTCAATTCGTTGTCAACACGCGGTCACGGCGCCGACGCAGACTCGCGGCGCACCCCCCGCGCCCATGCCCCCACGTTTCCACACCCTCATCGCCGCCCAGTTCTTTTCGGCATTGGCCGACAACGCGCTCCTGATCGTCGGCATCGCGCTGCTGCGGGAGATGGGCCAGCCGGTCTGGTGGGCGCCGCTGCTGAAGCTGTGTTTCACCCTGGCCTATGTGGGACTGGCGCCGGTGGTCGGGCTGATCGCCGACGCATGGCCCAAGGTGGTGCTGATGACCTGCATGAACGGGTTGAAGGCGGTCGGTGTCGGCGCCATGGCGGCGGGGCTGGATCCGCTGCTCGCCTTCGGCATCGTCGGGATCGCGGCCGCGTGCTACGCGCCGGCGAAATACGGGTTGATCACGGAGATCGTGCCGCCGACGCGGCTCGTGGCGGCGAACGGGTGGATCGAGGTCTCGGTCGTCTGCTCCGTGCTGTTGGGCACGATGGTGGGTGGGCTGCTGGTCAGCCCCTGGTGGATGGCCGCGATCGGCGACCTGGGCGTCGCGCGGCCGCTGACCGCGTCGTTGTGCGCGCTGCTGGGTGTCTATGCGCTGGCGGCGGCGCTGCAGCTCCGCGTGCCGGAGAGCGGCATCGTCTATCCGAAGCCGCCGCGCCGGATGCGGGAGGTGCTGCGCGATTTCCAGGCCTCGAATCGGGCCCTGTGGCGAGACCGGCAGGGCGGGCGGTTGTCGCTCTCCATGACGACGCTGTTCTGGGGTGCCGGCGCGACGCTGCAGCTGGCGGTGCTGCAGTGGGCGCAGGACGTGCTGGGCCTGAGGCTCAACCAGGGGGCTTATCTGCAGGCGACGGTAGCGATCGGCGTCGTCGCGGGGGCGGGTCTTGCCGGCCGGTGGATTGCGCTGCATCACTCGCTGCGGGTGATGCCGCTCGGCCTCATGCTGGGCGCGCTGATGCTGGCGACGCCTTGGGTCACCTCGCTTGGCTGGGCCTTGCCGGCCATGGTGATGGTCGGCGCGGTCGGCGGCGCGATGGTGGTGCCGATGAACGCGTTGCTGCAGCACCGCGGCGTGCAGCTCCTGAGCGCGGGCCGGTCGATCGCGGTGCAGGGCTTCAATGAAAACCTGAGCATCCTTCTCATGCTGGGCGCCTACGCGCTGCTCCAGGCCATGGGCGTGCCGCTGGTCTGGCTGATGAGCGGACTGGGTGTCTTCGTCTTCGCCGGAGTCCTGGTCCTGATGGTGTGTCGACTCGGTGATTCGCGG
>CBIHMU010000136.1:0-11273 GCA_966211105.1 uncultured Burkholderiales bacterium | reverse complement strand
GCCCCCGCCAATGCCTCCCCGCCCATGAACGCCCGGGACCTCGACGCCAGCGCCTCCGTCACCGGACGCATCACCGCCGCCATCACGCAGGCGATCGTCGAGCGCCGGTTGATGCCGGGCACCAAGCTGGTGGAACAGCAGCTGGCGGACATCTTCGACTGCTCGCGCACGCTGGTCCGGCAGGCGCTGAACCAGCTCAGCCGCGATCGGCTCGTGCGGCTGGAGCCGGCCCGCGGCGCCTTCGTCGCGCAGCCCAGCGTCGAGGAGGCGCGCCAGGTCTTCGAGGTGCGCAAGATGCTCGAGGCCGCGATGCTCGCCGACCTCTGCCAGCGCATCACGCCCGCCCAGATCAAGCAGCTGCGCGTCCATCTGAAGCAGGAGCGCGAGGCGGTCGCCCGCACCGACGTCCCCGGCCGCACGCGGCTGCTGGCGGACTTCCACGTCGTGCTCGCCCGCATGCAGGGCAACGAGGTGCTGGCGCAGCTGCTGACCGACCTGCTCTCGCGCAGCTCCCTGATCGCGCTCATGTACCAGAGCTCCCATTCCGCCGCCGAGTCCCAGGCCGAGCACGATGCGATCGTCGACGCGCTGGAAGCGCGCGACAAGCGCGCGGCGCTGAAGCTGCTCGACGCCCACCTCGGCAACGTCGAGGCCAACCTGCGGCTCGATCCGCGCGTGCAGGACCTGAAATCGGTCCTTCAACAGTGATGCCGCCGCCCTCCTCCACATCCACGCGAACCTCCGCGCGCACCTCCGCGCGCGCATCCACGGACATGTCCACCGGCAAGTCCGTCGGCAAGTCCGTCAGCCCGTCCCTCGACACCGCCATGAAGTCCGTCGCATGAAGCCCGTCGTCTCCCCCGGTTACCCCCGCGACCTCGTCGGCTACGGCGAGCATCCGCCGCACGCGCAGTGGCCGGGCCAGGCGCGCATCGCCGTGCAGTTCGTCCTCAACTACGAGGAAGGCGGCGAGAACTCGGTGCTGCACGGCGACGCCGGCAGCGAGCAGTTCCTGTCGGAGATGTTCAATCCGCCGGCCTTCCCCGCGCGCCACCTGAGCATGGAAGGCATCTACGAATACGGCTCGCGCGCCGGCGTGTGGCGGCTGCTGCGCGAATTCGAGAAGCGCGCGCTGCCGCTGACCGTCTTCGGCGTGTCGATGGCGCTGGAGCGGCATCCGGAACTGACGAAGGCCTTCGTCGAGCTGAATCACGAGATCGCCTGCCACGGCTGGCGATGGATCCATTACCAGGGCGTCGATGAAGCGACCGAGCGCCAGCACATGGACATCGGCATGGACATCATCCAGCAGCTGACCGGCGAGCGGCCGTCGGGCTGGTACACCGGCCGCGACAGCCCGCACACGCGCCGGCTGGTGGCCGACTTCGGCGGCTTCGAGTACGACAGCGACTACTACGGCGACGACCTGCCGTTCTGGCTCAACGTGCGCAAGACCGACGGCGCGCTGACGCCCCATCTGGTCGTGCCCTACACGCTGGACTGCAACGACATGCGCTTCGCGCTGCCGCAGGGCTTCAGCCATGGGGACGAATTCTTCGACTACCTGCGCGACACCTTCGACGTGCTCTACGCCGAAGGCGCGGAGGCGCCGAAGATGATGAGCATCGGCATGCACTGCCGGCTGCTCGGCCGGCCGGGCCGGATGCGGGCGCTGCAGCGCTTCCTCGACCACGTCGAGAAACACGACCGCGTCTGGATCGCCCGCCGTGTCGACATCGCCCGCCACTGGCGCGCCACGCATCCGTTTGATGCGGACAAGGCCTTCGTGTGGGGCTGATGATGAGCAACACCTTGCCTACGGCTTCCCTCTCCCTCGATCAGCTGAACCGCGCCGGCGAAGACGCCTTCGTCGCGCTGCTGGACGGCATCTATGAACACTCGCCGTGGATCGCGCGGCGCGCCTTCGCCGTCCGGCCTCCGGGCGGCTTCGCCAGCCTCGCGGCGCTCAAGCATGCGATGGCGACCGTCGTGCGCGAGGCCGCGCTCGACGAGCAGCTCGGCCTGATCCGCGCGCATCCGGAGCTCGCCGGCAAGGCGATGGTGGCGCAGGCGCTCACCGCCGAATCGACGAACGAGCAGAGCACGGCCGGCCTCACGAACTGCACGCCGGAAGAGTTCGCCCGGCTTCAGCAGTTGAACGCCGACTACAACGCGCGCTTCGGCTGGCCCTTCATCCTCGCGGTGCGCGGTCCGCGCGGCGACGGCCTGTCGCGGCAGCAGATCATCGACACCTTCGCCCGGCGCCTGAACGGACACCCCGACATCGAGCGCGCCGAGTGCCTGCGCAACATCCACCGCATCGCGGAGATCCGGCTCAAGGACAAGTTCGGCAGCACGTCCGGCGACAGGTCCAACGCCACGCCGACCCTCGGCAACCAGGTCTGGGACTGGGCGGAATCGCTGGCGCGCTTCTCCGATCCCGGCTTCGCGGAGAACGGCCAGCTCACCGTGCTCTACCTGACCGAGGCGCATCGCGCCGCGGCGGCGCAACTGGCCGACTGGATGCGCGAGTGCGGCTTCGACGAGGTCGGCATCGATGCCGTCGGCAACGTCGTCGGCGTCTATCACGGCGCCCATCAGGGTCAGCCTGACGAGCCCCCGCGACTGCTCACCGGCAGCCACTACGACACCGTCCGCAACGGCGGCAAGTACGACGGCCGGCTCGGCATCCTCGTGCCCATGGCCTGCGTGCGCGAACTCAAGCGGCAGGGCCGCCGGCTCAAGCACGGCATCGAGGTGATCGGCTTCTCCGAGGAGGAGGGCCAGCGCTACAAGGCGACCTTCCTCGGCTCCAGCGCACTGGTCGGCCGCTTCGATCCGGCGTGGCTGGATCAGGCCGATGCCGACGGCGTCGTGATGCGCGACCTGATGCGCGACGCGGGCCTGCCCGGCACGATGGACGCGATCCAGGCCCTGGAACGCGATCCGGCGCGCTACCTCGGCTTCATCGAGGTCCACATCGAGCAGGGTCCGGTGCTCAACGAGCTCGACCTGCCGCTGGGCATCGTCACCTCGATCAACGGCAGCATCCGCTATGTCGGCGAAGTGCGCGGGCTCGCCTCGCACGCCGGCACCACGCCGATGGACCGTCGGCGCGATGCCGCCGCGGCGGTGGCGGAGTTGATCCTCTACGTGGAAGAACGCGCCGGCGCGGTGCCCGAGGTCGTCGGCACCGTCGGGCAGCTGCAGGTGCCCAACGGCTCCATCAACGTGATCCCGGGCCGATGCCGATTCAGCCTGGACCTTCGCGCCACCACCGACGCCGCGCGCGATGCGCTCGACGCCGACGTGCGCGCCCGTCTCGCCGAGATCTGCGAGCGGCGCGGCGTCAGCTTCACGTTGGAACGCACCGAAGCCGCCGCCGCCGCGCCCAGCGATGCGCCGTGGCAGGCGCGCTGGGAGGCGGCCGTCGGCACGCTCGGCCTGCCGGTGCACCGGATGCCTTCGGGCGCCGGCCACGACGCGATGAAGCTCCATCAGGCAATGCCGCAGGCCATGCTGTTCCAGCGCGGCCTGAACCTGGGCATCAGCCACAACCCGCTCGAAGCGATCAGCAACGACGACACCGAACTCTGCGTGCAGGCCTTCCTCGCCGTGCTCGACCGGCTCTGAACGCCGCCTGCCCTTCCGGACCAGACACCTCATGACCGACTCCTCCCCGCCCGCGCCACAGACCACCTGCCCGACCGGGTCCCCGACCTCGTCACAGGCTTCGTCACAGGCTTCTTACGACGCGCTCGACGCGTGGATCGACGCCCACTTCGACGAGCAGGTCCGCTACCTGCAGGCGCTGGTGCGCGTGCCCACGGACACGCCGCCAGGCAACAACGCGCCGCATGCCGAGCGCACGGCAGAGCTGCTTGCGGAGATGGGCTACGTCGCCGACAAGCACCCGGTGCCGCAGGCGCAGGTGCGCGCGTACGGCCTCGAGTCGCTGACCAACCTGATCGTGCAACGTCGCTTCGGCGCTGAAGGCGGTCCTGTGATCGCGCTGAATGCTCACGGCGACGTGGTGCCGCCAGGCGACGGCTGGACGCACGATCCCTACGGCGGCGAGGTCGTCGACGGTCGGCTCTTCGGACGCGCTTCCGCGGTCAGCAAGAGCGACTTCTCGACCTACACCTTCGCGCTGCGCGCGTTGGAGGCGCTGGCCGCGCAGGGGGGCGCACAGCGCGACGCGCCGGGCGTGGCGCTGAAAGGCGGCGTCGAGCTGCACTTCACCTACGACGAGGAATTCGGCGGCGAGCTGGGTCCCGGCTGGCTGCTGCAGCAAGGGCTGACGAAGCCCGACCTGCTGCTCGCCGCCGGCTTCAGCTACCAGGTGGTCACCGCGCACAACGGCTGCCTGCAGATGGAGGTGACCGTCCACGGCAAGATGGCGCACGCCGCGATCCCGGACACCGGCATCGACGCGCTGCAGGGCGCGGTGGTGATTCTGAACGCGCTGTATGCGCGCAACCTCGCCTATCGCGAGGTCACGTCCAAGGTCGAGGGGATCAAGCATCCCTACCTGAACGTCGGCCGCATCGAGGGCGGCACCAACACCAACGTCGTGCCGGGCAAGGTCACGATGAAGCTGGATCGCCGGATGATTCCGGAAGAGGATCCGGTCGTCGTGGAAGCGGAGATCCGAGACACCATCGCGCAGGCCGCGGCCTCGTTCCCCGGCGTCACGGTCGAGGTGAAGCGGCTGCTGCTGGCGCGCGCTCTCCAGCCGCTGCCGGGCAATCGACCGCTGGTCGAGGCGCTGCAGCGTCACGGCGAGGCGGTCTTCGGCGAGCCGATCCCGACCTCGGGAACGCCGCTGTACACCGACGTTCGTCTCTATGGCGAGCACGGCATTCCCGCAGCGATCTACGGCGCCGGTCCGCGCACCGTGCTGGCGTCGCACGCCAAGCGGTCGGACGAGCGGGTCGAGCTGGAAGATCTGCGCCGCGCGACGAAGGTCGTCGCGCGCACGCTGTTCGATCTGTTGCAGCCCCGCTGAGTCCGCGCCGACGCGGCGCGCCTAGAATCCGCCGCGTCATGCGCCTGCATTCCCCCACCGCCTTCGCCCGCTGGATGACCGTCCTGGTCTTCTGGCTGGCGGCGCTGCTGCCGGCGGCGTCGATGGCGGCGCAGGCCTTGAACGGGGATCTGGCGCCGTGGACGCAGATCTGCCGATCCAGCGTCGTGGGTCCTCGCGCCGCCGAGCTTCGAGCGGGGTTGGCGGACAGCGGGGTTGATGATCAGGATCACGCGCTGTTCCAGCACTGCGCGTTCTGCCACCTGCATCAGGATGCGGTGCCGCTGCCGCCGGTGCCTGCGGTGGTGCCGCTGCGCACCGAGCTGCGTCACGGCCTGCCGGAACGTTTCTACAGCGCGACGGTCACGGCCCATGCCTGGCGCAGCGCGCCCGCGAGAGCACCTCCTCTGACGGTCTGAAGTCTGTCGCACCGGCCTGACGCCGGTGCTCCTTCATTTCCGTTGGAGTTCCTTTCCATGCACAGCATTTCCCGTGCGCGTCGGCTTCGAGCCGGCGCGCTGACGGTGATCGCGTCCGCTTGCGCGGCCGCGTTCACCCCCGTGTCCGCCGCCGAGGATGTCGCCAAGGACGCCGCCGTCGACACCCCCGTCGACACCGCCGCCCTCTCCCCGGCCCGGCCTCCCGCTCGCGCGCAGTCCCTGGGCATCGTCCGTGTCGACGGCGCCGCGCCGACCTCGCTGCCGAGCCGCATTCCCACCACCATGGAGGGCGTCACCGGCGAGGCGATCGCCCGCGACGTCAACGCCACCGACGCCGAGGACGCGCTCAAGTACCTGCCCAGCCTGCTGGTGCGCAAGCGCTACATCGGCGATTACAACCACGCCGTGCTGTCGACGCGGGCGTCCGGCACCGGCAACAGCGCGCGGTCGCTGGTCTATGCGGACGGCATCCTGTTGTCCAACCTGCTCGGCAACGGTGCGACCTTCGCGCCGCGCTGGGGCCTGGTGTCGCCGGAGGAGATCGCGCGCGTGGACGTGATGTACGGGCCGTTCTCGGCGGCGTATTCGGGCAACGCGGTCGGGGCCGTCGTCGACTACCAGACGCGCATGCCGACGCGGTTCGAGGCGCATGCGCGGGTGGGTTACAGCCATCAGCCGAATGATCTCTACGGCCACAAGCATGACTACGACGCGAAGCAGGCCAGCGCGTCGATCGGCAGCGCGGCGGGGGCGTTCTCGTGGTGGCTGCATGCCGGCCGCACCGACAGCGAGGGCCAGCCTCAGACCTTCGCGACGCGGACCATGAGTGCATCGGCCCCTGCGGCCGGCGCGGTGCCGGTCAACGGCGCGGTGACGGGTCTCAACCGGAACAACCAGCCCTGGCTGCTGCTCGGCAGCGGCACGCAGTACGACACGGTGCAGGACCAGGCGAAGCTGAAGCTCGCCTACGACATCGATCCGGGCCTGCGCGCGATGTATGTGTTCGGGCTGTGGCGCAACGATTCGGACGGCCGCTCGCAGAGCTTCCTGACGGACGCGAACGGACGGGCCATCGACCACCGCGCCGGCGGCGGCATCAGCCAGCCGGTCAGCATCGACGGCAAGGGCTACACGCTCAGCGCGAGCGACTTCCCGCAGACGCGCGACGAGCTGGAGCACCGCATGCACGCGATCTCGCTGAAGCGCCGTGTGCGCGACGGGCTGGGGTGGGAGCTGTCGGGCAGCCTGTACGACTACCTGGCGGACCGCTCGCGCGCCTACGCGCCGACGAGCGCCGCGGCGAACGCGGGACGAATCACCGACCAGGCGGGCACCGGGTGGAACACCTTGTCCGCCAAGCTGACCTGGACGCCGGACGGCAGCGATCACACGGTCGACGCGGGCGCGTCGCAGGAGCGCTATCGACTGCGCACGCGCGTGTCCGCGCTGTCGGACTGGCGATCGGGCGATGCCGGCGCGTTGACCTCGCGTTTCGATGGCGACACGCGGGTGCGCGCCGTCTTCGCGCAGGACGCCTGGACCTTCGCGCCCGACTGGACGGCGGTGCTGGGCCTGCGCGGCGAGCACTGGCAATCGTTCGACGGCGTCACGCAGTCGACGACGAACCTGCAGAACCATCCGTCACGCGCGCAGACCGCGTGGTCGCCGAAGGCCGCGTTGTCGTATGGACTCAGCGAGCAATGGGTGATCAAGGCCAGCACCGGCCGCGCGGTGCGCTTCCCGACCGTCAGCGAGCTGTTCCAGGGCGGCTTCAATGCAGCCGGACAGTTCATCAACAACGACCCGAACCTGAGGGCCGAGCGCAGCTGGACCAGCGAACTCAGCGCCGAATGGACCGGGCGGGATCGCGATGCGCTGCGGGTGACGCTCTTCCACGAGGACAGCCGCGATGCGCTGTACTCGCAGTTGAACGTCGCGACCAACGCGAACACGGTGCAGAACATCGACCGCATCCGCACGCGCGGCGTCGAGCTCAGCGGCATGGCGGGACTGCCGCAGCGCGTGACCCTGACAGGCAGCGTGACCTTCGCCGACTCGATCATCCTGGCCAACGCCGGCTACGCGACGGTGCCGGGCGACACGATCGGCAAGTGGCAGCCGCGCGTGCCGCGCTGGCGCGCCACGCTGCTCGCGCAATGGCAGGCCCGCGACGACCTCAGCCTGAGCCTGGGCGCGCGCTACAGCGGCAAGCAGTTCAGCACGCTCGACAACAGCGACGTCAACGGCTTCGCCTACATGGCGGCGAGCAAGTACTTCACCGTCGACGTGCGGGCGCAGTGGAAGATCGACCGGCAGTGGACCCTCGCCGCCGGCGTCGACAACCTCAACAACGACCAGTACTGGAACTTCCACCCGTATCCGGGGAGGACGTTCCAGGTCGAGGCGAGGTGGGATTACTGAGTCCGCTAAAGAGGCCGGACGACCTCTTCGCTCCGAACGCTTCCGCGATCTCCCGCTTGGCCTGCATGAGGGCCAGGTCGTGACCCAGCGCATTGGATCGACGAGCTTCTCGCATGAGTCGATACCTGTGCGCCCTGCTGTTGTCCGGATGGAAGAACTCACGACCATTGATGAAGATCGCCTCTTCGAGATAGCCAGCCACATGGTCATCGATCAAGAGGCCGCTACGGTCCGCGACCACCTCAAGCTTTCGAATCAGGGCGACATCGAGGCGAACCGTCAACAAGTCCGTCTCCGGCTCTGGCTCGAAAACGGGACGATCGACATCGCTGGGATCCAGTTGAGCATTCATTCTGCACCTGCACTTTCCAATGGCGGGGATGCAGGATTCTGAGAAGCAATTGGACCCGACGGAATCGAGCCAGAGCCGAAAACGACTCGGACAAGTCGGTCCGTCGCGAAAGACGATCACTTTGAGCCAGCCCCGGCGGCGACACGGCGTCGCGGTTCGTCCACCCCGTACTTCCCCGCCCTGACCAAAGGCACCCCACGGACCGCGGGGCACAATCCCCGCGCACCGCCCCGCACGGCCACGAGCCGCGCGGGGCGGCTTCCCGACTCCAGGAGCACATCGCATGCAATCCCGCCTCTCGTTGACCGCCGCGCTGGTGGTCGGACTCGGCGCCGGCACGGCCGCCTCCGCGCAGACCGCCACGGCGCCGGCCGCGGCCACCCCTTCCGCGACCGCCTCTGCCACCTCGCCGACTTCGCAGGGCCTGACCTACCCGGTCACCCGCAAGGTCGACCAGACCGACAACTACCACGGCACCCTCGTCGCCGACCCGTACCGCTGGCTCGAGGACGACAACAGCGCCGACACCAAGGCCTGGGTCCAGGCCGAGAACGCGGTCACCGACAAGTTCCTCGCCGCGATGCCGCAGCGCCTGCCCGCGCGCAAGCTCTACACCGACCTCTACAACTTCGAGAAGTTCGGCGTCCCCTACAAGGAAGGCGGCCGCTACTTCTGGACCCGCAACAACGGCCTGCAGCAGCAGGCGGTGCTCTACACCGCCCGCAGCCTGAAGGACACGCCGCAGATCGCGCTCGACCCGAACACGCTCTCCAAGGACGGCACCGTCGCCCTGACCGGCAGCGTCGTCTCCCGCGACGGCCGCCTGATGGCCTACGGCACCGCCGGCGCCGGCTCCGACTGGCAGACCTGGAAGGTCCGCGACCTCGACGCCGGCAAGGACCTGGACGACACCATCGAATGGGTGAAGTTCTCCGGCGCATCCTGGACGCCGGACGGCAAGGGCTTCTTCTATTCGCGCTACGACGCGCCCAAGGAAGGCGCGGCCCTCACCGGCGCCAACTACTTCCAGAAGGTCTACTACCACCGCCTGGGCACGCCGCAGTCCGCCGACACGCTGGTCGTCGAGAACCCCGCCGAGAAGGAATGGGGCTTCAACGTCGACGTCACCGACGACGGCCGCCTCGCGCTGATCAACGTCTGGAAGGGCTCCGCCCGCAAGAACGGGCTGATGGTGCTGCCGCTGGACGGCAAGGGCGGCTACGGCGGCGCCAAGCCGGTGCCGCTGACCGTCAGCTTCGACGCCGAATATGCGCCCGTCGTGCTCGACGGCCAGCGCCTGATCGTCAAGACCGACAAGGACGCGCCGCGCGGCCGCCTGATCGCGATCGACCTGGACAAGGACTGGCAGGCCAAGGATCCCAAGGCCTGGACCACGCTGGTGCCCGAGACCAAGGACGCGCTGACCGCCGCCAGCGGCGTCGGCGGCCAGCTGGTGCTGAGCTACCTGCAGGACGCCGCCACGCTGGTGCGCGTGCACGCCCCCAGCGGCAAGCATGTGCGCGACATCGCGCTGCCCGGCGTCGGCACCGCCGCCGGCTTCGGCGGCAAGTGGAACGACCCCGAGACCTTCTTCAGCTACACCAGCCTGACCACGCCGGGCGAGATCTGGCGCCTGGATGCGAAGACCGGCAAGGCCGAGCTGTTCCGGCGCACGCAGACCGCGTTCGAGGCGGACCAGTTCGAAAGCAGGCGCGTCTTCGTCACCAGCAAGGACGGCACCAAGCTGCCGATCTTCATCGCCCACCGCAAGGGCCTGAAGCTGGACGGCAGCAACCCGACGCTGCTCTACGGCTACGGCGGCTTCAACGTGCCGATGACGCCGGGCTACGGCGTCACCGCCGCGACCTGGATGAAGATGGGCGGCGTCTACGTGCTGGCCGTGCTGCGCGGCGGCGGCGAGTACGGCGCCGCCTGGCACGAGGCCGGCACCAAGGGCAAGAAGCAGAACGTCTTCGACGACTTCATCGCCGCCGGCGAGTACCTGGTGGCCAGCAAGTACACGCAGCCGGCGAAGCTCGCCATCAACGGCGGCTCCAACGGCGGCCTGCTGGTCGGCGCGGTCGTGAACCAGCGGCCCGACCTGTTCGGCGCCGCGGTGCCGCAGGTCGGCGTGATGGACATGCTGCGCTTCCACAAGTTCACCATCGGCTGGGCGTGGACCTCGGACTACGGCAGCTCGGAGAACGCCGCCGACTTCCAGTGGCTGAAAGCCTACTCGCCGCTGCACACGATCAAGAGCGGCGTGCGTTACCCGGCCATCCTGGTGACCACCGGCGACCATGACGACCGCGTCGTGCCGGCCCACAGCTTCAAGTACACCGCGACGCTGCAGGCCGCCGACACCGGCCCGGCGCCCAAGCTGATCCGCATCGAGACGCAGGCCGGCCACGGCGCCGGCAAGCCGACCTCCAAGATCATCGAGGAGCGCGCGGACATCCTGGCCTTCATCGCCAACACCTTCGGGATGGACGTCAAGTGAGCTGAGGGCCTTCACGGTACAGGCTGAAAAGGGCGTGAAATCCGGCCAGATGTCTGGCCGGATTTGCGCCCTTTTCTTGTCGTCTCGGAATCTCTGGCGAAAGCGATGATGCGAAGCATGACGACACGCCGCACGCCCGCCAGCCCGCAGACCACGCACCCGCGTCCCTGCCCGCGACCCCGCCAGGCCAGGCCCTTCCCGGCGCAGTCGCCTCACGGCGACTGAGTCCTCCACGATCCTCGCGCCCAGGCCGCGGCCCTTCACGGGTCGCCCCATGGCCGGCGCGCACGCGCTTCCCATTCGCCACGCCGCAGCGCCACGCCCCCCCGCAGTCAGGGCGTTCAGGCGGCGTCACAGCGCCCTTGCCCGGCCCCTTCCACGAGGGGCCGGGTTTTTTATTTGGCGCCTGCCGACCCGGCGCAGCCTGGAGCGGCGGCCATACGTCCGCCGTGCGTCGCATGAACCAGTGCGGGGAGGTTGCCGACTGACAAGCATTGCCACGGTCAGTCACGCCATGAAAGTCCACTCCCCCTC
>CBIHMU010000135.1:0-11305 GCA_966211105.1 uncultured Burkholderiales bacterium | reverse complement strand
TGACGCCGACCTTTACAACCGTCCGAGACTGTCAACGCATTTCAGGACGGGTCAAGGACGTCGTCATTCGCTGTCCGGGAACAGGCGTTCGATCAGCACGTCGATGGCCATGCCGCAGAGCGAATAGATCAGCGAGCCGATCAGGGCCGCGCTGAACCCGGCGACGGTGAAGCCGTCCAGAACGCTGGCCGTCGCCCAGAACAGCAACGCGTTGATGACGAAGAGGAACAGTCCCAGCGTCAGCAAGGTCACCGGCAAGGTCAGCAGCACCAGCACCGGCCGCAGGATGGTGTTGAACAGGCCCAGGACGAAGGCTGCGATGAGCGCGGTGACAAAGCCCTTCACCTGGACGCCTGGGTACAGATGGGCCACGAGCAGCAGCGCGGCGGCCAGCAACATCCAGCGGGTCAGCGTTTTCATGCCACTCAGCATACCGGCACCTGCAATCAGGAAAATGCGAAGTTGAAAATACAGAAGTGCAGGATAATCCGAACCTTCCGAAAGGGGAGTAGCCGCGCGGCCCTGGCCGCGGCAGACGCCCGTCAAGACGTTGCCATGAAGGCAGCCGGGCCCTGCACCTGACGCCGGACTCGCCGGGTCATCCGACCCCGAGCCCGTATCAGCCTTGCAAGACCTTTCGGGCCGCACCGTGCCGCCTGTGGCGGTGCGTTGTCGTTGAAACCGGGATGGCGCATGCTCGCCATCCGCCTCTTGCAAGGAGCTCTCATGAGCACGATCGTCCCCATGTGGCTGTGGGTGGTATTCGTCGGCATCGTCGTGGTGTCCCTGATCCTGGACTTCGTCGTCCTGCGCAAGCAGGGCGCGCACGACGTGGGCGTGAAGGAAGCGATCAACTGGTCGCTGGTGTGGGTGGCGCTGAGCGTCGCCTTCATGGGCCTGCTCTGGTGGGCCGTGCGCGACGGCACCGGCAGCACGGAACTCGCCAACACCAAGGCACTGGAATTCATCACCGGCTATCTCATCGAGAAGTCGCTGGCGGTCGACAACATCTTTGTCTTCCTGATGATCTTCACCTACTTCGCGGTGCCTTCGGCCTACCAGAAGCGGGTGCTCATGATGGGCATCATCGGCGCCATCGTGCTACGCACGGTGATGATCCTGGTGGGCGGCTGGTTGATCGCGCAGTTCCACTGGATCCTCTACCTCTTCGGCGCCTTCCTGCTGATCACTGGCATCAAGATGTGGTGGGCGGCCGGCCAGGAGCCCGACCTGGAGGACAACCCCGCGCTGAAGCTGCTGCGTCGCGTGCTGCCGGTCAGCAAGAATTTCGACGGCGAGCGCTTTTTCACGCTCGAGAACGGCAGGCGCATCGCCACCCCGATGTTGCTGGTGATCGCGCTGGTGGGCATGACCGACGTGATCTTCGCGGTCGACTCAATCCCCGCGATCTTCGCGATCACCAACGATCCGTTCATCGTGCTGAGCTCCAACATCTTCGCGATCCTGGGTCTGCGCGCGATGTACTTCCTGCTGGCAGCCATGGCGTCGAAGTTCCATCTGCTCAGTTACGGCCTGGCGGTGGTGCTGGTGTTCATCGGCGCCAAGATGATGCTGATCGACGTGATCAAGATCCCGGTGCTGCTGTCGCTGGGCGTGGTGGTGGCCATCCTGGCGATCACGATGGTCTGGAGCCTGCGCACCGCCCCCAAGCTCCCGGAGCACCGTTCCGGCGAGCCGCAGAAGGCGGTCGACTGACCCCGCCGGTCTGAGCGTTCCCCGGGTCATGCCCGGGGAGCGGCCCTGCACATCGCCCCGAAACCCGCGCGACGCGCCTGCGTCCTGCGGGTTTTTGCTTTACAGAGCAGAAACACAGCCGTCGCGCGTTCGCCACGCGGAACGACGTGCAACACGCATTTCTTTGACATACTCAAATGAGAATGCTTAGCATTTGCGGCTTTTGAGGCCTGCCCGGTCTCAATCACCCCGCCAATGCCAGCCAGTCGCGACCAGGGAGGGGCCCGCCACCGTGCGCATTGATGCGCCGGGACGACGCCGCCAGCACGCGCAGCCAGCCGAGCCAGATTCCTACAAGAACTTCCCCCTCGGAGCTCGAATCCATGTCCCGCTACATCAAGAGCCGCAAACACGCGGTGGCGCCGCTGGCTGCACTGGCCGCTACCCTGACCTTGCCCCTGGCCCACGCCGCCGACGCGCCCGCCGCCGCTCCGGCCGATGCCGCCACGGCCTCTGCTGCCGCTTCGCCCTACCTGCCGCAGGTGAAGGTCGACGGCACCGCCCAGTCCGACTACAAGGCCGACAAGAGCGCGTCGTCGAAGATCACCCAGCCGCTGCTGGAAACGCCCAAGACGATCTCGGTCATCAAGAAGGAAGTGCTGCGCGAGCAGGGCGCCGTGTCGCTGATCGACGCCTTGCAGAACACCCCCGGCATCACCATGCAGCTGGGTGAGAACGGCAACACCTCCGCCGGCGACACCTTCCAGATGCGCGGCTTCTCGGCCAGCACCTCGACCTTCGTCGACGGCATCCGCGACCTGGGCGCGGTCACGCGCGACGTGTTCAACATCGAGCAGATCGAAGTCGTGAAGGGCCCGTCGGGCGCCGACACGGGCCGTGGCGCCTCCGCCGGCTACATCAACCTGATCAGCAAGCTGCCGCAGATCGAGGATTCGATCGACGGCGTGATCACGATCGGCGATGCGAGCCGCAAGCGCGCCTCGATCGACGTCAACCAGAAGGTGATGGACAACACCGCCGTGCGGCTGAACGCCGTGTGGCAGGACAACGGCGTCCCGGGTCGCGACATCGTCGAGCGCAAGACGCACGCGATCGCGCCGGGGATCGCCTTCGGCCTGAACACGCCGACGCGCTTCTTCCTGTACTCGCAGCATGTGCGCCAGAACAACGTGCCGGACGGCGGCATCCCGGCGATCGGATGGCCCGGCTTCACCGTGGCGAACCCCGCGGCCGGCGCGACGCCCGCCGCGATCGCCGGTCTGGAGGCGCTGAAGACGGCCGCCAAGGTGGACACCGACAACTACTACGGCAGCCGCAACGACCGTGAAAAGGTCAAGGCCGACATGGTCACCGCCAAGCTGGAAATGGACATCGGCAACGGCCTGACCGTTCGCAACACGTCGCGCTACGGCCGCACGCACATGGACCGCGTGATCACCGGCATCATCGGTATCACCAACGTGCCGGGCACGGGCGCCACGGCGGGCATCGTCACCGCGGACCCGTCGACCTGGCAGATCGCCCGCTCGCGTCAGCGGGTGGACCAGACCAACGAGATCCTGGCCAACCAGACCAGCATCAACGCCGCGTTCAACACCGGCGGCATCAAGCATGACCTGGCCACCGGCGTCGAGCTGATGTACGAGAGCCAGGACAGCCTGGGCTTCGGCACCACGACCCAGACCATCAACGGCGTCGGTTACACCGCGATCGCCAACCCGGCCGCCAACCTGTACAGCCCCAACGCGAGCGACGTGCTCGGCGTGCCCTACCGCACGGGCGCCGACAGCGAAGGCAGCACCATCACCCAGGCGATCTACGCGCTGGACACGGTCTCCGTGACCGACGCGCTCAAGCTCACGCTGGGCGTGCGCACCGAGCACTACAAGATCAAGACCACCACCGGCGCGGTGGTCCTGGCGCCGGGCGCGGCGACGGGGTCCAACATCAACACGATCAATACCACGCGCCTGAATGCCGGCAAGTGGATCACCAGCTGGAACCTCGGCGCCGTGTACAAGCTGGCCGACAACGGCACGGTCTACGCCGCCGCCGCCAACTCGCTGACGCCTCCGGGCAGCGCCAACTTCACGCTGAGCAGTTCCGGCCAGGCCAGCACGGCGGCGGATGCGCAGGAGACGACGAACTACGAGCTGGGCACCAAGTGGGACCTGCTCAGCAAGCGCCTGAACCTGACGGCCGCGCTGTACCGCAGCGAGAACGACGGCCAGGTGAGCGTGGACGCGCTGACCAACGTCGCCACGCAAGGCGGCAAGACCCGCGTGCAGGGCATCGAACTGGCGGCGGTCGGCCAGCTCACCAATTTCTGGCAGGTGACCGCCGGCGTCCAGACCATGGACACCAAGCAGATCAACCAGCGCGCCGCCCCCACCGCGACCAATCCGAACCAGACGGTGACGGACGGCGTGCGCTGGACGCCGAAGTGGTCCGCCACGCTGTGGACCTCGTACCAGTGGAACGACTGGACGGGCGCCGTCGGCGCGCGCCACACGTCGGAGCAGAAGCGCGTGGTCACCGTCGCCGCGGCCCCGTCGACCGGCTTGCCGGAACTGCCGGCCTACACCGTGATGGACGTGATGGGTGCCTACCGCGTCAACAAGAACGTCTCGCTGCAGCTGAACGTGACCAACGTGCTCGACAAGAAGTACATGAGCTCGTTGAACAACGGCGGCGGTCGACTGGTGCTGGGCGCGCCGCGCGCCGCGACGCTCTCCGCCAACATCGGTTTCTGATCCGAGGCCTGATGGTTTGAGGTAGCGTACGCGCGGCCCGCCCCTGTCCTGGCAGGGTCGGGCCGTCGTCCGTCCTGGGCTCTTGAACTGATTCGATCCGGACATGCTTCTTCACATCCCCGAAGTGCTCAGCAAGCAGGACGTGCGCGAGATGCGCAGGCTCCTGGATGCCGCCGACTGGACCGACGGTCTCGCCACCGTGGGCGAGCAGGGCGCGAAGGTCAAGCAGAACCGGCAGCTGCCGGTCGAGCATCCGGCCGCGCAGGAGATCGGCGCGCACATCCGCGGCGTGCTCGCGCGGCATCCGCTGTTCATCTCGGCGGCGCTGCCGCTGCGCACGCTGGCGCCGCTGTTCAACCGCTACGAGGGCGGCGAGCATTACGGCTTGCATGTCGACGGCGCGATCATGCGCCAGCAGGGCACCGACCAGCCGCTGCGCAGCGACGTGTCCTCCACCCTGTTCCTGAGCGAGCCCGACGAGTACGACGGCGGCGAGCTCGAGGTCGTCGACACCTACGGCACGCACGAGGTGAAGCTGCCTGCGGGCGACCTCATCGTCTACGCGAGCACCAGTCTGCATCGCGTGACGCCGGTGACGCGCGGTGCGCGGATCTGTTCCTTCTTCTGGACGCAGAGCCTGGTCCGCCAGGACTGGCAGCGCGCGATGCTGTTCGAGCTCGACCAGACCATCCAGAAGCTGCGCGCGCGCCTGGGCGACGACGCCGAAACGACGGCGCTCACCGGCCACTATCACAACCTGCTGCGGCTCTGGGCCGAGACATGAGCGGAACCAGGAGCGCCAATTCGGACCGCCAATCCGGCAGCCATTCCGCCAGCTCGGCGAAGCGGTCCGGGTGGCTGAAGCAGCTGCACCAGTGGCACTGGATCAGCTCGGCGATCTGCCTGATCGGCATGATCCTGTTCGCCGTCACCGGCATCACGCTGAACCACGCCGCCGACATCGAGTCCAAGCCGGCCATCGTGAGCAAGACCGCACAGCTGCCGGGCGAACTGGCCGCGCCGCTGAAGCCGAAGTCCGCCAACGAGCCCGACGTCAAGGCACCGGTGCCCGCCCCGGTGCGCGCGTGGCTCGCCGCGGCACTGGGCCGCGCGGTCGACGGTCGCGAAGCCGAGTGGAACCGCGACGAGATCTACCTCGCGATGCCGCGACCCGGCGGCGACGCCTGGGTCCGCATCGCGCGCGACAGCGGCGAGGTCGAGTTCGAGGACACCGACCGCGGCTGGATTTCCTACCTCAACGACCTGCACAAGGGTCGCCATGCCGGCGTGGCCTGGAGCTGGTTCATCGACCTCTTCGCCGTCGCCTGCCTGCTGTTCTCGATCACCGGTCTGCTGATCCTCAAGTTCCATGCGGTCAGCCGACCCAGCACCTGGCCGCTGGTCGGCCTGGGCCTCTTGATTCCCGCGCTGCTGGCGCTCCTGCTGATCCATTGACCGATCACCGCGACCGATCACCGACCGATCACTGACCGATGACCGACACCGACAAGCGCCGGCACCGCGACGCGATGACGGTCGCCCTGTTGCCAACTGCCGTTCTTCCGCTCCGAGCCGCCGCCAGGATCCTCCCCACCTTCCACCGAGACTTCGACCATGAATCGCTCCGCAAGTCGTACCCTCCTCCAGATCGGTGCCCTCGGCACCCTGGGCACCCTGGCCGTCGGCTCGTCCGCCTGGGCCGCCACGGTCCAGCTCAAGCTGGAAGTGCCGCGCCTGAACGTCGCCGAGTACCACCGCCCCTACATCGCCGTGTGGGTCGAGAAGGCCGGCGAATCCGGCCCGGCCGTCGCTCAGCTGGCGGTCTGGTATGACACCAAGAAGCAGAACAACGCCGGCACCAAGTGGCTCAAGGACATGCGCCAGTGGTGGCGCCAGGGCGGCCGCAACCTGACGGTGCCCGCCGACGGCGTCACCGCCGCCACGCGCGCCCCGGGCGAGCACGCGATCTCGCTGGACACGAGTGCCGCGTTCGCCGCGCTGCCTCCGGGCAAGTACGAGATCGTCGTCGAGTCCAGCCGCGAAGCCGGCGGCCGTGAAGTGCAGCGCCTGCCGCTGACCTGGCCGGTGAAGGCGGCCGCGACGGCCAAGGCGCAAGGCGAGCACGAGCTCGGCGCGCTCGAACTGACGGTCAAGCCCTGATCGCGTCGCGACAGGCTCCACGACAAGACACGCAGGAACTCACCATGATGAAGACTTCGATCGCCGCCACGATCGCCACCCGCATGGCGACACGCGTCGCTCCCGTGGCGCTGGCCATCGCCGCGCTGCTCCCGCTGACCGCGCACGCGCACATGACCTGGCTGCTGCCCAACAAGGCGGCCTTCGACGGCAAGGAGCCGGTGGCCTCGTTCGACGCGGCCGTCTCGGAAGACCTCTTCAACTTCGAGCGCGCGCTCAAGCTCGAGACCGTGCGCGTCACCGCGCCCGACGGCAAGACCGTCGAGGCCGAGAACCGCAGCGCCGCCCGCCACCGCGAAAGCTTCGACGTGAAGCTGACGCAGGACGGCACCTGGCGCGTCAGCAACGTCAGCCAGTCGCTGATGGGCGCCTACAAGCAGGGCGGCGAGACCAAGCGCTTCCGCGGCACCCGGGAGAGTTTCGCCAAGGACGTGCCGGCCGATGCCGAGGTCACCGCGCTGACGGTGATGAGCAACCGCCAGCAGACCTTCGTCAGCAAGGAAGAGGCCGGGAAGGTGGACTTCAAGCCCGAGGGCGACGGCCTCGAGCTGCTGCCGCTGGGCCCGGTCACCGACCTGAGCCACGGCGACAGGACGAAGTTCCGCCTGGTGCTGGACGGCAAGCCGGCCGCCGACGTGCAGCTCAAGCTGATCCGCGAAGGCAACCGGTATCGCTACAAGTTCGGTGAAGTCGAACTCAAGTCCGATGCGAAGGGCGAGTTCACCGTCGAATGGGCCGAGCCGGGTCGCTACTTCATCGGCGCGAGCACCGGGCCGGCGCGCGGCCCGAACGCGCCCGCCGGCACGCGCGAAGCGCCGGTGCAGCGCGCCAGCGTGAGCGCCACCTTCGAGGTGCTGCCGAAGTGAGCGGGACCCGCGGGACGATGACGGCGCAGGGCGCGGGCACTGCGCTCGAGCCGCGCGTCCTCGTCCCGCTGCGCATCACCGGCGAGCCGCCGGCGCTCGGTCAGGCCGTGCACGCGCTCGCCGGCCAGACCATGGGAACGACCTGGTCCGCGCGTTTCATCGGTCCGTCCGGGCTTCGCCTCGCCGCGATCGAGACGGCCGTCGTTCACGTCTGCGACGAGGTGATCGCGCAGATGAGCGGCTGGGACGCGAATTCCGACCTCAGTCGTTTCAATCGCGCGGCGGCCGGCACCTCGTGGCCGTTGCCGGAGGGCTTCGCCACTGTCGTCGACGCGGCGCTGCGCATCGCGGCCGAGAGCGACGGCGCCTACGACCCGACCGCCGGCGCTCTCGTCGCGCTCTGGGGTTTCGGCCCCGTGGGGGAGACCGCGCTTGCGCCACGCCATGACGCGCCCGACTTCCATGCACCGACCTCCGAGGACTGCGATCGCGTCCATTGCGGGTGGGACTCTTTGCCGTGGGAGGCCGCGCGTCGCGTGCTGACGCAGCCCGGCGAGGCGACGCTGGACCTGTCCGCGATCGCCAAGGGCTTTGCGGTCGACCGCGTGTCTGCGGTCCTGACCGCGCTCGGTCTGTCGGACCACCTCGTCGAGATCGGCGGCGAACTCCGCGGGGCCGGGCTCAAGCCCGATGGGCAACCGTGGTGGGTCGAGCTCGAGCCGCCGGCCGCCGAAGGCGGCCTCGCGCCCGTGCGCATCGCGCTGCACGGCCTGTCGGTGGCGACCTCCGGCGACTACCGGAAATTCTTCGACGCGGCCGATGGGGGCAGGCGTTCCCACACCATCGATCCACGCACCCGGCAGCCGATCGCGCACGGACTCGCGTCCGTCACCGTCGTTCACGACAGCGCGATGTGGGCCGACGGCTGGTCGACGGCGCTGATGGTGCTCGGGCCGGACGACGGCCTCGCGCTGGCCGAACGCCTCGGACTCGCCGCGCTGCTGCGGCGGCGTCGCACGCCGGCCGAGGGCGGTGGATTCGAGGAGCGCTTCTCCACCGCGATGCGCGCGTTGATGCTCTGATGACGGCGATCCTGTCCCGACCTGCGGCGGCGTTGCTGCTGCTCGCGTGCTACCTGCTGATGTGTGCCGCCGTGGGGTGGCGACATCGCCGCCGGCTGCGTCAGGCCGCCGAAGATGCCGCCGCGCTGCTGCCCGCTGCCGACGCGGGGCCGCCGGTGCTGGTGCTGCATGCGAGCCAGACCGGCCAGGCCGAGGAGATCGCCTGGCAGACCGCCAAGGCGCTGCACCTGGCCGGCATGCCGGTGCGCGTGGCCGCGCTCGGCGAGATCGATCGCGACGCTTTGCGCGGCGCGCGGCATGCGCTGTTCATCGCCAGCACCTACGGCGAGGGGGATGCGCCCGACAGCGCGGCGCCGTTCGCGCGCGACGTGATGGCGGTGGAGGGCGACGGCCTCACGCTGTCCTCGCTCGAGGTCGGCGTGCTGGCGCTGGGCGATGCGACCTACACCCATTTCTGCGGCTTCGGCCGCGCGCTCGAAGCCTGGTTGCGCGAGCGCGGCGCGCGGCCGATGTTCGACCGCATCGACGTCGACCGCGCCGACGAACACGCGCTCGCGTCCTGGCGCCAGCGGCTCAGTCACCTCGCGGGCACTGCGGATCTCGCCGAATGGGAGATGCCGGTCTTCACGCCGTGGCGTCTGCGCGCGCGGCGGCATCTGAATCCGGGCAGCCAGGGCGGACCGGTCTTCCATCTGGAACTCATGCCGGCGGACGGCGCGCCGCTCCCGAGCTGGCAAGCGGGCGATCTCGTGCAGGTCAGCGTCGCGGGCGTCGGGGCGGACGGCGTTGACGTCCGCGTCAGTGACAGCGACGGCGACGGCGACGGCGACGCGCACCGGCCGCGCGAATACACGATCGCCTCGGTGCCCGCGGACGGTCGCGTCGAGTTGATGGTCCGGCGCACCGTGCGCGAGGACGGCACGCCGGGACTCGCCTCCGGCTGGCTGACCGAACGGGCGCCGCTCGACGGTCGCGTGGCGATGCGCCTGCGCGCGCACGCGAGCTTCCGCATCGGCGCGAACGCCGATCGTCGGTTGATCCTCATCGGCAATGGCACCGGGCTGGCGGGACTGCGCGCACATCTGAAGGCCCGGGCGGCAACCCGCATGGACACGGCGAACGCCGCCGCCCGCGCTGCCGCCGCTGCCGCCGGACGTGACGACCTCGGGCCCGCGCCGGCGTGGCTGATCTTCGGCGAACGCCAATCGGCCCATGATGCGCACTACCGCGATGAGATCGACGCCTGGCAGCGCGATGGCCTGATCGCCCGGGCGGACTGGGCCTTTTCGCGCGACCAGACCGAGCGCGTGCACGTGCAGCATCTGCTCGCGCGCCACGCGCAGACGCTGCGCGAATGGGTCGCGGACGGCGCGGCGCTCTACGTCTGCGGCAGCCTGCAAGGCATGGCCGGCGCGGTCGATGCGGTGCTGCGCGAGACGCTCGGCCAGGCCGCTGTCGACGCCCTCATCCGCGACGGCCGCTACCGGCGCGACGTCTACTGAGCGTGTCGACCGCGGGGAACCCCGTAGGTGAAGACGTGCGGCGCGCGTAGGACATGCGGAGATTGATGCGCGCCTGCGACAAACACGGGGGACGACGTTGACTTCGAGGCCGTTTCCCCCCTGGTAAAGCCTTCTCAATGACAGAGGTGCGCAGTACCATTGCCCGCGCAGGGTGCCATCGAGTACCGAAGGCGTCAGACCTTCACCAGGGCCCGGCACATCAACAACCCTTGATGGAGAGAATCGAAATGGCAACTGCGAAGAAGGCTGCGCCCGCCAAGAAGGCGGCACCGGCCAAGAAGGCGGCACCGGCGGCGAAGAAGGCCGCCGCGCCCGCGAAGAAGGCGGCACCGGCGAAGAAGGCCGCGCCCGCGACGAAGGCGGCAGCTCCTGCGAAGAAGGCTGCCGCGCCCGCGAAGAAGCGCACCCCCAACGCCGCCTTCATGAAGGCCCTGACCCCCAGCCCCGCGCTGGCCGCGATCGTCGGCGACAAGCCGCTGCCGCGTACCGACGTGGTGAAGAAGGTCTGGGAATACATCAAGAAGCACAACCTGCAGGACGCTGCGCAGAAGCGCGTCATCAACGCCGATGCCAAGCTGAAGGAGATCTTCGGCAAGGCCAAGGCCGACATGTTCGAGATGACCCGTCTGATCAACAGCCACCTGAAGGATTGAGCGGCCGGGCCGAGAGGCTCCTCCGCATTCCGGACAAGGCCCGCCTCGCGCGGGCTTTTTTGCGTCCGCCTTGCGTCCGCCTCACGCAGCGGTCAGCGGTCGGCGTCAGCGCGCGATCGCGCGCGGCTCAGAGCCGCTCGAGCGCCGTGCGCAACTGGCGCACGTCGATCGGCTTGAGCCAGTAGTCCTCGAAGCCGGCGGCCCGTGCGCGCTGGCGCTGGTCGTCCATCACGTCGGCGGACAGCGCGATGCAGCGCAGCGTGGCGAACCGCGGTTCGGCCCGCACCAGGGCCATCAGCTGCAGCCCGTTCATGTCGGGCAGGTTCATGTCCATCAGCACCAGCGAGGGCGTCACGCGCGACAGCGCTTCCATCGCCTGCGCGCCGGTCTCGGCGATGTCCAGCGTCCAGCCGGGCATCAGTCGGAACACCTCCTCCATCAGCACGATGTTGATGCGGTCGTCCTCGACGTAGAGGACGTGACGGGCGGCGGCGGAGGGGGACGACATGGCGA
>CBIHMU010000134.1:0-11551 GCA_966211105.1 uncultured Burkholderiales bacterium | reverse complement strand
TGTCTCAGGCGCGAAATCAATCCTCTTTCGGAGCCCCCTCCCCGCCAACCCGCGCAGCGTCCGAAACCGCCGAAGAATCCGATCCGTTGCCGCCATCGCGGCGTCTTGGACGAATGCGCATGTTTCGGGCAGCGGTCACGGAGTTTCAGCAGGCATCGTGGATGGGCAGCATCCGCGTCGCGCAACGGCCGGAGGCCGGGCTGGTCGCGGCCGTCGCGGTGGGCCTGGCGATCGCGCTGATCGCCTTCGCGCTGATCGGGCAGGTCTCGCGCAAGGCCCGCGTGCCGGGCCTGCTGATGCCGGTCGGCGGCCTGCTGCAGGTGGCGGCGCCGCTGGCGGGCCAGGTCGAGGAACTGCTGGTCGACGAGGGCGACGCGGTGCGGCGCGGGCAGGCCCTGGTGCGGGTGCGCAGCGAGCGCCTGGTCGACGGCGGCGACATGACGGCGCTCAACCTGCGCGCGGTCGAGGCCCGCCGGGACAGCCTGGCCACCGAGCGCCGCCTGCAGCGCCGGCAGGCCGACGAGCATCGCGCGACGATCGCCGGCCGCCTGCGCAGTCTGCGCGTCGAGACCGCGCATGCGGTCGAGGAGCTGGACATGGTCCGCCAGCGCGTCGAGCTCGCACAGCGCAGCCGGAAGCGCTACGCGGCGCTGGCCGCGGACGGCTACGTGTCCGAGATCCAGGCGCAGCAGAAGGACGAGGAACTGCTGGACCTCCGCGCGCGCGAGCGCGGCGCGCAACGCACGATCGAGACGCTGACGCGCGAGACGCGGGGGCTCGAGGCGGAGCTGGGCACGATCCCGACGGGCCTGGCCACGTCGCTGACGCAGCTCGACCGCGTGGTCGCGCAACTGGACCAGGAGCGCGCGGAGCTGCAGGCGCGGACCGGCGTCGCCGTCACCGCGCCACGCGACGGACGCGTGAGCGCCCTGCCCCTGCGCGCCGGGCAGGCCGTCCAGGCGGGTCAGACCTTGATCACTCTCGTCCCGACGCCTGACGCGTCGGACAGGTCACGGACAGCGGATGCATCGAACCCGTCCGGACGGCCCAGCACCGCCGCGACGCCGCGCCTGCTCGCCCAGCTTTACGCGCCGAGCCGCACGGTGGGCTTCGTCCAGCCCGGCCAGCCGGTGTGGCTGCGCTACGCGGCCTATCCGTACCAGAAGTTCGGCATGGCCAGAGGCGAGGTCGCCCGCGTGAGCCCGGCACCCATCGCCCCGCAGGACCTGCCCGCCGGACAGGCGCAGGCCCTCGTCAGCGCGGCGCAGGCGAACGAGCCGCTGTACCGGATCGACGTGCGGCTGGACCGCGAGGACATCGCCGCCTACGGCCACGACCTGCCGCTGCGCGCGGGCATGGCGCTGGAGGCCGACGTGACCCTGGAGCACCGGCGCATCTGGGAATGGCTGCTGGAGCCCCTGCTGGCCACGGCAAAGCGGGTCCGGCCATGACGCCGCGGCCCCCGCTCATCCTCCAGTCCGAGGTCGCGGAATGCGGCCTGGCCTGCCTGGCCATGATCGCCACGGCGCATGGGACCGCGGTCACGCTGCCCGAGCTGCGTCGCCGCTTCCCCGCCGCGCTGAAGGGCATGCGGCTGCGCGACCTGCTCGAGGTCGCCGCGGGCCTGGGCTTCTCCGGCCGGCCGATGAAGCTGGACCTGCCGCAGCTCGGCAAGCTGTCGCTGCCCTGCATCCTGCATTGGGACCTGCGGCACTTCGTCGTGCTGACGAGGGTTCGCGGCGACGGGATCACCGTGCTCGATCCGGCCGTCGGCGAACGGCGGCTGAGGCTGGCCGAGGTCTCCGACCACTTCACCGGCGTCGCCCTCGAACTGACGCCGGCCCCCGGCTTCCAGCATGCCGCGCCGGCCCCGCGCGTCTCGCTGCGTGCCCTCACCGGCCAGGTGCTCGGCCTGCGCCGCGCGCTGGCGCAGATCCTGCTGGTCGCGCTGGTGCTGGAGCTCTTCGCCATCGTCGCGCCGGTGTGCAGCCAGCTGATCGTCGACGACGTCCTCAGCACCGGCGACCGCGAGCTGCTGAAGGTGCTCGTCCTCGGTTTCGGCCTGCTGCTGGTCACGCAGACGGCGCTCGGCCTGGCGCGCTCGTGGCTGCTGATCCTGCTCACGCAGACGCTCTCGCTGCAATGGCGCGGCAACGCCTTCGCCCACCTGCTCCGGCTGCCGGTCGCCTTCTTCGAGCGCCGCCACCTCGGCGACATCAGCTCGCGTTTCGGCGCGGTCGAGGCGATCCAGAAGACGCTGACGAACGGCGCGATCGAGGCCGTCCTCGACGTGCTGATGGCCGTGGCGGCGCTGGTCATGATGGCGGTCTACGCCTGGCCGCTGGCACTGGTGGTGCTGGGCGCGGTCGCGCTGTACGGGCTGCTGCGCTGGGCGGCCTACCGGCCGTTGAAGGAGGCGTCCGCCGAGCGCCTGATCGTCGCTGCGCGGGAGAGCACGCATTTCCTCGAGACGCTGCGCGCGATGACGCCGCTGAAGCTGTTCGGCCGCGAGCAGGAGCGCCGCGCGCAGTGGCAGAACCTGATCGTCGAGGTCCAGAACCGCGACGTCCGCACCGCCAGACTGTCGACGGCGATGAACGCCGCCAACACCTTCCTCTTCGGCGCGGCCAACCTGCTGGTGCTGTACCTCGGCGCCGGCCTGATCCTCGACGGCCAGCAGGCCGGCGCGGTCACGATGACGGTGGGCATGCTGTTCGCGTTCCTCAGCTACCGGACGCAGTTCACCGGGCGGGTGTCGGCGCTGATCGACTACGCGGTCGAGTGGCGCATGCTGGGCCTGCACGCGGAGCGCCTGGCCGACATCGCGCTGGAGCCGCCCGAGCCGGACGAGGTGCCGGCGAACGACCTGGCGCACCTGGCGGCCAGCCTGGAGCTGCGCGATGTCAGCTTCCGCTATGGACCGCAGGAGCCGTGGATCCTGCGCCACGTGAACCTGACCGTGCCGGCCGGGCAGAGCCTCGCCATCACCGGGCCGAGCGGCGCGGGCAAGACGACGCTGATGAAGCTGCTGCTGGGGCTGCTGGCGCCGGTGGAGGGCGAGGTGCGCTACGGCGGCGTGCCGATGCGGCAGCTGGGCCTGAAGAACGTGCGCGCCCGCATCGGCACGGTGATGCAGGAGGACGTGCTGCTCACGGGGTCGCTGGCGGACAACATCGCCTTCTTCGACGCCCAGCCGGATCTGGCGCGCGTGCGGGCCTGCGCGATGCTGGCGCAGATCCACGAAGACATCGTCGGCATGCCGATGGGATACCAGACGCTGGTGGGCGACCTGGGCAGCGGGCTCTCGGGCGGGCAGAAGCAGCGGCTGCTGCTGGCGCGCGCGCTGTACCGCGAGCCGCAGGTCCTGGCGCTCGACGAGGCGACGAGCCACCTGGACGTCGCGCGCGAGCGCGCGGTCACGGCCAACCTCGCCGGCCTGCCGTTGACGCGGCTGATGATCGCGCACCGTCCGGACACGATCGCCGGCGCGGAGCGCGTGGTGGTGCTGGAGCGCGGCGCGCTGCGCGAGGCCACGCCGCTCCCCCTTCCGGTGGCCCCCGACGAAGCCCCCTCGCGGGGGAGTTTCTCCGAGTCCCCGTCGACCTAGAGTGGATCCACATCGACGACGGAGCGGGCCTGATCAGGCGATCCGGTCGATGCGTGTTCATCCGCGGCATGGGGTCGCGGATGAGCGGATCCTCACGACCGACATGACACGAGAGGCTGATGATGTTTGAAGAGATGACGACGCAGGAGATCGCGCTGGTGAGCGGCGGCGATCGCTGGGCGGGCACGCCGGAAGGCCGCGCGCCCTGTCCCTGGATCGCGACGGGTCTGGCGGGCTCGGCGAGCCTGATGCAGGGTCTGGCAGGCGCGGCGGACGCGTCGCTCCAGCTGAAGCTGCAGTCGCAGAGCCGCTGATCGTGGCCCTGCGGCACGGACGTCTGCGGGAGGTGTGCGGACGTCCAAGAGACAAGGGCCGGCGCGAGGCATCGCGCCGGCCCGTCCGGATCACTTGTTCTCGATCGGCTTGCTGACGTCGCGCTCGAACCACTTGGTGGAGATCTTGGCGTAGGTGCCGTCGGTCTGCAGGTCGGCGAGGGCCTTGTCGATGGCGGCCTGGAACTTGGGGTTGCCCTTGCGGAACGGGATGGCGTTGGTGGCGGGTTTGCCGATCGCGGCGCCGGCCTTCACGGGCAGCTTGGTCTTGTCCTTGAGGTAGGGGATGAGCAGGCTGTCGTTGAGGGCGGCGTCGATGCGGCCGGTGGCGAGGTCCTGGAGGTACTCGGTGGCGCCGGGATAGGTGCGGACTTCCGCGCCGTCCCAGGACTTGGCGAGTTCGGCGAAGTTGCTGCCCTGGCCGACGCCGATCTTCTTGCCCTTGAGGTCCGCGGCGGTGTTGAGGGCGCGGGTCTCGTTGGCGCGGATGATCAGTTGCGGATACGAGGTGACGTAGGGGGCGCTGAAGTCGAAGGTCTTGCGGCGCTCGTCGGTGGCGGCGACCTGGTTGACGATGACGTCGTACTTGCCGGCCTGCAGGCCGGCGAGGATGCCGCTCCACTCGGTGGTGGTGAATTCGGGCTTGACGCCCAGCTTGGCGGCGAGGGCCTTGGCGATGTCGACGTCGAAGCCGTCGAGCTGGCCCTTGGCGTCCTTGAAGTTGAACGGCGGGTAGGTGCCCTCGACGGCGACGCGCAGCGTGCCGCGCGACTTCACGTCGTCGAGCAGGTCGGCGGCGTGGGCCGCGAGGGAAGCGCCGGCGAGCAGCGCGGCTGCGATCAGGGAAGTGCGGAGTGCTTTCATGGGGCCCCTCGTTGTTCGTAGGAAGGGCTGATGTTGCCACCAGTCGCCCCCTTCAATGGGCATATGGATATGCCGCGCAAGACATGAGGGACAGGGGGCAGCAAGTGGCACGCGGCACGCGGCAGGCAGCAGGCAGCAGGCAGCAGGCGGCAGGCGGCGGGCGGAAGTGATTCGTCGCCGGATCAGAACGCGTGCCTCATCCCCATCGCGAAGACGGTGGGCTTCTCCCCAGCCCCGACGCCGACCGGGTTGATCGCGAAGTCGTAGGCGGCGCGGGCCTGGTTGTCGATGCGCGAGACATAGGCATAGAAGCCGGTGCGCTTGGACAGCGTGTAGTCCGCGCCCAGCGTCCACTGCCGCGACCCGGTGTCGTCGCCGGCCGAGACGAAGCCGATGCGCGTGCCGGCGGGGCCCTTGCCCTCGCCCGCGTGAGTGAAGCTGGCGCGCAGGCTGGTCGCGCCGATCTGCCAGGTGGCGGCGACGAAGACGCTGTCGCGCGTGAGGGCGCCGATCGGCGTCTCGTAGCGCAGGCGCTCCACGGCGGTGGCGATCCGTCCCGGCCCGAAGCGGTACGCGGCGCCGAGCTTGGTGGCCGAGTCGCTCAGATGCGGGCCCTGGTAGTCGCGGTGCTGCTCGTGGGCGAGCGCGAGGTTCCAGGGCCCCTGCTCCCAGGTGACGGAGGCGGACAGCAGTTGCGGCCGCGCGCCGTTCGGGCCGACCTCGCCATCGTTGAAGGCGTAGGCGATGCGGCCCACCAGGCCGGCGAGCACGGAGGCGCTGCCCCACGTCGGGGTCCAGTACTGGACGATGTTCTGCTGCCGCCGGTCGAAGGATGCGGTGTTGCCCAGGTGGTTCGTGGTGGGGGCAGAGCCGTTGGCCATCAGCGCCATGTAGCCGGCGGTCGTGGGATACCACGGGTCGAGCGTGCTGGTCGCCAGCAGGTAGGGCGTGCCCCAGTGGCCGCCGAACAGCAGGCCGTAGGGCGTCTGCAGCCCGACGCGCGTGTCGCGGTTGGCGAGGGACGGACCGACGCCGGTATCGAGGGCGAGCGAGCCCTCGATCTGGAACAGCGCCTGGACGCCGTCGCCCAGGTCCTCGACGCCGCGGAAGCCGATGACGGAGCGGTTGTTGGACTCGCGGTTGACGGCGCGGTCACGAGGCGAATGGCTGGCGTCCGCGTGCTCGAGCGACACGTTGAGGCGGCCGTAGACCGTGACGGTGGATTGGGCGTGGGCGGCGCCGGCGGCGGCGAGGGCCATGCTGGCGAGGACAAGCGAAGAGGTGGCGCGGTACTGCATGGCGTGGACGGATTGGACTCACGCCGATGTTGGCTCGGGAGCGGCGGTTGGGGTTCTCTCGTTCGGGGGAGAGGCGCAACGACGCGCGCGGCCTTCAGCGGAGTATCGCCAGCACCATTCGAATGTCACGGCGAGCACGAGAATCAAGGCGCCCGTGAGCGGCCCTGTGTGGACGGAGAGGTGCCCCGGGATGAAAGGCGTCAGCGTGAATTTCGTGCTGTAGAGAAGACCGCTGGCGACGTTCAGCATCAGATGCAGCACGGTCGTGCAGACGATGGATCTCGTCCGCATGAAGACCATGGCGAAGAGCAGGCCGCCGGGGAAGACGAACACGGCGCTTTCAGCTGGATGGAAGGCGGTGAAATGGAGGGCGCTCGTCACCACCCCTGCCCATTCACTGCGAAAGAGTCGGCTGAGCAGGGGTTGCACGAGCGCTCGATGCACCAGCTCCTCCTGGAAGGCGGCGACGACCAGCGGCAGAACGGCACCGAGCCAGTAGTACGGATTGGTGGTGAAGGGGCTCAGCGGCGCGAAGAGGCCGGCGCCGAACGCGTCTGGAATTGCCACCGCTGCGGCGAGGAACGGAATCGGCGCAGCCGCGAGCGCAAGACTCGCCGTCGCGATCGGACGGACCGCCAGGAGATCGCGCAGCTTTGGACCACGCCCCAGCCAAGCCAGCACGGCCACCGGCACAGCAGCCTGGACCAGCAGGTCCAAGCGCGTGACCAGCATGCCGGTCATCCACTCATTCCCGTTGCGCAACGCCTTCCATGCGGGATTCAGCAGCGTGCCGGTGACCTTGTAGATCGCATAGACGACGCTCATCAACAGCAGCGTCTTCAGCGCGGCCATCGCCCATTGCGTCAATCGCGGCGAGCGCCGGTACCGGACCTCGACGGCAAAGGCGAGCACGAGAAGGCAGACGCACAACAGAACCAGGACGCCTGGCGCATCCCTGGGCTCCAGGAAGCTTGCGACCATGAAGGTGCCGCCACTCAGGACACCCATGACGACGCTCAGGGTCATGTGCAGGATCGTGGTGCACGCCACCGAACCCGTGCGGATGAACACGATGCCGAAGAGCACGGAGCTGGAGAAGACACCCAAACGATGGCCGGGCTGGTCGGCGGCAAGCAGGATCGCTGTGACGGCCAGGCTGATCCAATGGTTGCCCGTGATTCGCGCGAGCGTCGACTGCAGGATGGCGCGACCCCAGATCTCCTGTTGAAAGGCGCCCAGCGAGAGCGCCGCGATCGAGATCGCCCAGCTCCGAAAGTCGTCCTTCGGATTCAACGGACGGAATTCCGAATGAAGTGCCTCTGGATTGGCGAGCAGGATCGCAAGGGCGGAAAGCAGGAGTATCGCGCTCACCAGCGCGAGGGTAGTTCTGGGCACCGGTCGAAACAGCGTGGACCAAGCCGGGCAGGCCCGCAAGTAGACAAACGGAGCGAGCAGCGCCAGCCCACATAGCACCAGCTCAGTATTGAGATAGAGACGAGACTCCCCGCGATATCCGAAGTCGAACGAGTTCCATAGGTGCGGCCAATCGGGAGAATCGACCCATTTCCTGAGCGCAACAGCCAGAATCAGAAGCAATGTCCAACGAGATATTCGTGCCACCTTTCGATGGAGAGGGTCTGAATTTGCGAGACGAGCAAGATGTCCAGGCATGGATCTTCAAGGAGGCAATCGGAAAGAGCCATGCTAAGCATGAAAATGGGGTCCGGTTCTACGCAACTTTGAGCCGGTGTCTATAAGGAATATTCAGGTAGTAAACAAACGGATAACTTTCAGGCAGTGGACGACTCCACGCGCACCGAGCGATTCTCGGGAATATGAAAGTGAATATGCGAGTATTGACAAATCAAGAGCTTGATATGGTTTCCGGCGGCGACAGCTGGGCAGGCACGCCGGAAGGACGCGAGCCGGTTCCGCTGCCGTCACCTGATTTCCTGGACTGCGTGCGCCAGGAATCCAGCCTGCCAGGCGTCAGCGAAAACTCCGCATTCATCTCTTGCGGTGTCCGGAAACTCTATGAATGGGTCAGGCAGTACTGACGCATAGACCTTGGGAATCATGGGGGGCGCTTCGGCGCCCTCTTCTCATGGCGCTGGCGAGATCCCGACGCCACCTTCACCAAGCCTTCAACCATCGCGGGTAGCCTCGCTCGCCAACGCCGGGCACACCGGCGCGGAAGAAGGCGATCGTGGTCATGCAGCGCGTCGAGGGAGTGGGCTCGGGGGAGCGTCCGGCAGCGGACGACGACGGTGTTCCCCCGCCGGGATGCGGGGTGCGTCGGCGCTCGGTGGTGCTGGCGCCGCTGCTCGGGCTGGCGGCGGGCGTCAAGGCGGCGCCTGCCATGAACACGGCCACCGGCCCCTCGGTGCCGCTCGCGCTGCCGGAAGGCATCAACATCGCGCGGATCAAGCCGGTGCTGGATCTCATCGGCCGCTATGCGGAGCTATCGTGGGACTACCAGCTGGTGCCGGTGCCGCGCCTGCTGGCACTGGTGGAGAACGGCTGGACGCTGGGGTTCGGGGCCGGGAGGTCGTCGAGCCGGTCGTCGCGGCTGCTGTTCTCGGAGGACGTCTTCGTCAGCGGCGTGTGGCCGATCGCGCGCAGCGAGGTCGATCGGGCGCTGCGCGCGGTGGACGACCTCAAGGACCTGCGGGTGTGCCTGGTGCGGGGGCTGGACTACGGCCACGCGCTGGAGCAGGCGAAGGGGGCCCTCTACGCGGCGGAGTACGTGTCCGGGGATTTGCGGACGAGGATCCGGCAGCTCATGGCGGGCCGGTGCGACGTGCTGCTGGCGAATCACTTCAATGCCGATGTGCGCGTGCTGAGGCAGGGCATCGCGGACGCGGGCGGCAACCTGGAGCGGCTGAAGGTCGGGCCGTCGCCGCTGGGCACGCTGGCCGAGCGCTTCGTGTCGGCGAGGGCGAGCAGCCTGGCGGCGCTGATGCCGGTGCTGGATCAGGCGGTGAGGAGCACGCGCCGCGAGATCGGGCAGTTGCTGGCGGCGGAGGAGTGAGGGCCGGCGCGATGCGGCGATGATGGGTTGGCGGCGGTGGCCGCCCGACCAACAACCGAGGGACGCCATGCCGGTTTTCACCCCTGCGCAGTTCGTGACCGAGATCCAACCCGTCGACGGCTCTGCGGAGCCCAATCAAACCCAGTGGCTCAGCGAGGCAGGCGGCCTCACGCAGTTCGGCGCCTTCATTGAAGTGCTGCAGCCGGGGTCCCGCTCCTCCATCAAGCATTGGCACAGCGCCGAGGACGAACTGGTCTACGTGCTGGCCGGCGAGATCACCGTGATCGAGGGCGCGACCGAGACGCTGCTGCGTGCGGGGGATGCGGCGACCTTCCAGGCGGGCACGGCGGTGGGACATTGCCTCGAGAACCGGAGCAGCGCGCCCACGCGATGCCTGGTCGTCGGCACCCGGGCCGCGGTCGACCGGATCACCTATCCCGACCACGATCGCGTGTGCCTGAGAGATCGCTCGCTGCCGGATGACCTCTGGACGGACGGTGCCGGCCGGCCGGCGGACAGCCCGTATTGAGGGTCTGGCGGAAGGACCGACTCCCCTGCTCCGCCGTCGTCGCGATCACCGAGACCTCGGAGAGGCCGAAGACCTCGAGGATCGGCGAGCGATACTGGACGGACGTCTTCAGGGAGAGAGCCGACATGGCCAGAACGAAGAAGGGATCCTCGGGAGAGGGTCTGTTGGGACGGCTCGCGGCGATGGGTGCCGCTGTGATGTCGGCACTCCGGCCGAGCGCGGGAAGGCAGCAGGGTGAGGCCTCCACTTCAGACGATGGCGCCGGCGCGCTCGATGGCATGACCTGGCACCAGTTCGAGCTGCAGATCGCAGAAGCGTTCCGGCAGAAGGGCTTCACCGTGGTCGAAATCGGCGGCAGCGGCGCCGATGGCGGCGCGGACCTCGTGCTGCGCAAGTCGTCGAAGACCGGGAACGAGACCTTCCTCGTCCAGTGCAAGCACTGGAAGGCTCGCAAGGTGGGCGTGAGCGCGGCCAGGGAGCTCTACGACGTGATGGCGGCGCGTGGCGCGGCGGGTGGGTTCGTGGTGACGGCGGGGAGCTTCACCAGGGAGGCGTCGGCGTTCGCGGAGGGGCGGAACATGCGGCTCATCGATGGTATGAAGCTGACCGCGTTGCTGGCGGCCTCCTCTGCCCTGCAGCCCGAGCCACAGCGGGCAGCAGCGGACGTGACGATGGTGGTCTGCCCGGCGTGCTCGCAGCCGATGGTGCTGCGGACGCTCAAGCGCGGGCCGAGTGCCGGGCAGTCGATCTATGCGTGCTCGACCTATCCGGTGTGCAAGGGGACGAGGCCGGCCTGAGCGGCGTGGTCACTGCTGCACCGTGCAGATCCCGTAGCTCCGGATCTCCGGGCCCCCAACCGGTTCATCCCTGAGGTCGCACACCGGCGCAGGGCTCCGCCTTCGAGTTCGCCCAGCTCTTCGTAGTTGTGCTTGCGATGAAGCCATCCGCGGAGCGTATTGCTTTGATATCCAATCGCTGCCGAACTTCGAGAGCATCTAGCGCCAGTAGGCCTAGCAGGCTTCATTCTTCTGCGTTGGCAGCCCGCGGAGACGCGAGATACGTCGAAGCGCTGAGGTCACACACCTGCGCCACATCTCCCTTCAAAACATAGAAGTGCGCCTGCTCGACCTCTGCCCGGAGTCCGAACACGCGGTAGATGCAATACGACTCAGGATTCAGCGCCGAGGCCCGAACTTCGTTCGCTGAAATGAAGAACGCCGACGACCTCGAGCCTGAAGTCGTCTTGACCTCGATCAGCTTCTCCTTGCCATCCAGATCGAACGATCGGATGTCAAAACCTGCCCCCGAGTCACGTAGGGAGACTCGATCGACACGACCCGCAAGGTCAAGCTTTCCGGCCTTACGAAGCCGCGAAATCTCGTAGTCCAGAACAAGCTCCTCTCCACGCATTCCCAGAGCTCTGTTCTGCTCGTCAAGCGCAGCCCAGTCGACTGGCTCACTTACACGTTTGGCTCTTGGAACGATCGGCGTCCGCGTGGATTTCTCTGACGCTATGCGCGATGGTGGCTGTGACGGTTTCAGTACCACTGTTCGACTTGGAAGCTTTGGACTAGTCGAGCGCGCAGCTAAGGGCGGCTCAAAGGGAAGTCCCATCCGCGACAAGTCTTCCGCCGAGGTTTCCCAGCCCACGATGCGCCACAGGAACTCGCACGGCCCTTCCTTCAACGGGTCATGGCGAACGTAGTCCAGCAAGCCAAGATAGAAGTACGGCCGAGCCTTGCCAGGCGTCCGAATGAACAGGTGAATGTTGTTCCGCGTCGAATCGTGGGTGATGAAGCGTTGCACGTCCGCCCACTTGAACGTCTGTTGTGTCTGGGCGGTCTCAACTCTGAAGCGCAACACCTCTACGCAAGTAAGGTGTCGCGATGG
>CBIHMU010000133.1:0-11648 GCA_966211105.1 uncultured Burkholderiales bacterium | reverse complement strand
TCGATCCCGCCCTTTCAGCGAGCCCGAGGTGTCAACGTGGGGCAGGACGGGTCACCTGAATGACAAAGGCCGCTCCCTGGAGCGGCCTTTTGCCTCTGGAGCCTCGCGATCAGGGTTCCGCACCGGGCGGCACGCCGCGCGGGTACATCTCCATGAGCATCTGGCGGCGCTCGTAGCGCAGATCGCGCAAGCGCGAGTCGATCACCGAGGCCTCGAACTGGTCGGCCGATCTGGCGCGGCCTTGGCGCTCCGCCGAGGCGAGGCGATCGATCGCCCCGGTGATGTCGCCGAGCGCCGCGCGGGTCTCCCCCTGCGCGCGCAGGGAGCGCAACGGCTGGCCGAGCTGCTGCCACAGCGTGCCGCTTTCCTGCCAGGCCAGCGCGTCCTGCCCGTGCAGCGCGAGGTAGGTCTGCAGGGCCTCGGCCGCTTCGCGCTTCACCTCCGGCCGCGCATCCGCCTGCGCCAGGTCGGAACGGATCATGAGCATGGGGCGTGAGCGCTCGTTCTTCAACGGCTCCAGCGCGGCAAAGCCGGCTTCTGGCCGGTTGCGTGCCACTTCCAGCTCGGCATGCGCGTAGACCAGCAGGCGCTTCGCGCCGGGATCGGCACCGAGGAGACCCGCCAACGCATCGGCGGTCTTCAAGGTGGTCTCGGCGCGGGCGAAGTCGCGCAGCTTGATCGACGCGAGCGCGCTCGTATAACGGGCCGCCAGTTGGTCGATGTTCTTCTCTCCGGCCCTCGATCCCGCGTCCAGGCCCTGGAGCACCCGCCATGGATCGGTCCGCTGGTCCATCAACACGCGTGCGCGCGCAGCCATCAGCGCATGTTCCGACGTGCCGACCAGCTTGGTCTGGCTGGCGGTGCCCAGGCGCGCCCGGGCTTCGCCGATCCGCTCACTCGTCAACGGGTGGCTGCGCAGGTAAGGGTAGGCGCCGGAGTCCATCAGGTGATAGGCCTGCTCCATGCGTTCGAACATGCTGGCCATGCCGGCCGGCTGGTATCCGGCCTGCGTCATGACCTGGAAGCCGACGCGGTCGGCTTCGCGTTCCATGTCGCGGGAGAAATTCAGCTGCGCCTGCGCCGCCGCTGCCTGGCTGGTGACGATCGCCGCCTGCGCGCCGTCGATGCTGCGACTCTTGGCGGCGGCCAGGATGCCCAGCAGCAGGCCGACCGTGGCGAGCGCGCTGGTGCGGGCGTCGCCGACGATGCTGCGTGCGATGTGGCGCTGCGTGACGTGCGACAGCTCATGGCCCATCACCGACGCCAACTCGTCGCGTGCGCCGGTCATCGCGATCAGGCCCAGGTGGATGCCCACGTACCCCCCCGGCAGGGCGAACGCATTCACCGACCGGTCACGGACCAGGAAGAGTTCCCAAGCGAACCGGTCGCTCGTGTCGTCGCTGATGTTGCCGAGCCGACGCGCGGCGTCCACCAGCGGCTGCCAGGTGTTCTGCGCGTACTCGAGGAGCAGCGGATCGTCGATGTAGTCCGGGTCAGGGCGGATCTGCCGCATGACCTGGTCGCCGAGCTTCTTCTCGGCGCCGATGCTCACGTCGGCCGACACCGAGTCGCCCAGGGCCGGCAGGTTCACCTGAGCGACGGCGCCTTGGCCGAGCAAGGTCGCGCTGAGCAGCGCCACCAGGCAACGTCGTGTGAAGGGAATGGGGTTCGTTCGCTTCAAGGGATCTCCAGGGCCGGAACTATGATGGCGCCTCTTCGGTTTCGCGATTGTTGCCGCGCCCATGAGCTCGCCACTGACCCATTTTGACGCCAATGGACAGGCCCACATGGTGGACGTCTCCGGCAAGGATGTCACGCACCGCGTGGCCCGGGCCGCGGGCCGCATCCGGATGAAGGCCGAGACCTTGGCGCTGATCCGCGATGGGAACGCCAAGAAGGGCGATGTGATCGGGGTCGCGCGGATCGCCGCGATCCAGGCCGCGAAGCGAACATCGGATCTGATCCCGCTCTGCCATCCGCTGCCGATCACACGAGTCGCGGTGACGTTCGAGCTGGATGCGTCGTCGAGCGCCGTGATCTGCACCGCGCAGGTCGAGACGCTGGGGCGCACCGGCGTGGAGATGGAAGCACTGACGGCCGTGCAGGTTGGCCTGCTCACCGTCTACGACATGTGCAAGGCAGCGGATCGGGGCATGGTGATGGAGCAGATCCGCGTGCTGGAGAAGCAGGGCGGGAAGTCGGGCGACTGGCACGCCGAAGTCTGAACGCATCGGTCACTCAACCGATCTCGCCCTCATCGGCGCCCTCAGCGCAACTCGCGGAAGCTGTACTCCCGCTGAGGAGCCTCGCACTGGAACGGCTTCGCCGTCGCGTCGAGCGCCGCCACCTCATCGCATTCAGCGAGCCAGTCCTCGCTGGCCGCATTGCGGAACTCACGCAGCCGCTGCACCAGATAGCGGGCCTTGTCGGTCTCCCCCACCGCATTGAGCGACTTGGCCCAGGACATCAGCAGGCGCGTGTCGATGAGGTGATGGCCGGTCCGCCGTGAAGCTTCGAGCGCCACGGCGCCGGGCGGCTGAACCGTCGCTTCGGCGTAGTCGGCCTGCAGCGCGAACAGCGGGGAGCGCTGGCCCGCAGCGATGCGATCGTCCAGCGATGCGGCGCTTGCTGGAGGCGCGTAGATGTGGACGATGCGCAGATAGTCCAACACGACGAGCGGCACCAGTGCCACCGTCAGTAGACCCAGCACAGCCAGCGCAGGTCGGCGCTGGCCCGCCTCAGCCTTCTTGCCCGGCTCCTTCGCGACCTCGACCATGCACAGGCCGTATGCCAGCCCCGCGGGCAACAGGAAATAGGCATACCAGAGCGGGTACTCGAACTGGCTATGCAGGCCGATCATCGCGACCAGCATGCCTGCACAGCGCGTCGCGGCATCGCCCTTGATCGACCGCTTGAGGCCGACCCAGAGGCCCCAGGCCAGCAGCGCCAACGTGACCAGACCCAGCGGCAGGCCCATCTCGACGAGAAGCTGCAGTTCGAGGTTGTGCGTGTGATCGAAGAAGGCCACCGGACGATCCGGAAATGGCGTCATCGTCCAGGCGAAGTTGAAATCGCCCCAACCGGAGCCTGTGAGCGGATAGCGCTGCAGCAGGCCGACTGCGTTCTTCACGATCGCAATGCGGGACGGGGAACCGGCGCCTTCTTCCGAGACTCGCGACTGCGCGCCGAAGGCGTGGTGGCTGACGGCGGTGTACCACTCGAGCAGGCCCCAGCCGATCGCGAACATGATCAGCGTCGCCCCCAAGGCAATGCGCACGCGGCGCGAGAGACGTCCATCGATCGCGCCCCAGATCGCCAGCATGCCGATGCCGATCATCCCGGTGCGAGAGGCGCTCAACAGGACGCAGAACACGAACAGGAACAGCAGCAGATACAGCGCGATCGCGCCTCGCAGCGCGCCGCCCAGCCTCCGCGCGAGCCAGCCGCTCTGTGCCAGCCAGACCGACGCGACGCAGGCCCACATCAGCAGGCTGGCGAGGTGATTCGGTTGGCGCATGTTGCCGACAGCGCGACCCACCAGGCCAGAGCGCGCGATGACGGTGCCGTCGGCCAGCGACGGGAAGAACATCTGGACGAAGCTGACCACCGCGCTCAACAACCCCGCAAGCACGAGCGCGACGCAGAATAGCGTGAGCACCCCGTCACGCTGGCCGGGTGTCACGGCACGACCGGTCTGTACCGCAAGCAGAACGCCGAGCAGCATCGCGATGCTGGTGAACGACATCGACCACGGCAGCTCGTGCGTGACCGGTGCGGCGAGAGCCACCACCGTCATCAGCAGCAGTCCAAGGGAGACGCCATCGACGCGCCAGCCGGCCAGCAGCGATCGTCCCCAGGCCAAACCAGCGACCAGCAGGCCCAGCCCTGCGAATGCAGCCAACTGGTTGTAAAGAGTGGCCGAGGGGGTTTGGTTATAGGCGACCAGGGGCGCCAGCGTTACGCCCACCAGCAAGCCGATCAGCGTCAGGACCTGGAAGTGCGGCGCGGTAGAGGAGGCAGGGAGATTGGCGGCGGGCGCTGTCGCGGCGAGCGTCATGAACGGTCCGGGTCGTGGGGTCAGGGCGGAACTCTAACGCCCGTCGGGCCTGTCGCCCGGAACGCCATGCAACGCCGAGTTCAGAAGCCGTCGACGGGCGCGAAACCGACCGGATCGCCAGAGGTCTTGTCGAGCAGCACGGACCAGTCGGTGCGGCGCGCCAGCATCGGGATGTAGATCAGTTGCTCGATGGGCTTGCCGGTCTTGGCAACGGCGGCTTTGAGGGCATCAGCCTGCGCGGATCGTCGCGCCAGCAATTCGCTTACCGGTTTCCCGACCTTCAAAGCCTGCGCGCGGCCCAGCGCGTCCCATTCCTGCCAGAAGCTCGGGCGCATACCAAGATCAGCGCCACCGAAGGCCGCAAAGACGGCATCCATTTTCTCATCAGCCTTGACGTCCCGGGTGTTCACCAGCCGCGGCCCACTCAGAGACAGCGCGCGAAGGAATTCGGGCGCCTTGGGCAGTTCCTGCTCGACCACACTGGCAGCGATCACGGCGCGGAAGCGTTCTCCCTCGAGGGCCAGCACCACGGGTCGGGCAACGAACATCGTATGCGCGCCGAAAGCCAGACCGGCCAGCTGCAGGACGATGACGACCGACATGTCCCGCCACAGTTCACCTCGAGGTTTGCGCGAATCGAAAACGACCAGCGTGATCAGCGGGCCCATCACCACGTCGACACCCACGATCAGCAGGAACAGGCCCACGCCTCCGGATACTTCGCTGTAGGGCCACGGGTACCAGAGCAGGAACACGGCAGCCGCCACAGCGGCCGCAACCATAAGCGTGAAGACAAAGTGAATCGAAGACGCCTTGAGGCGTCCGCGGAGCGTGGGCGTCATGGACCGGTTCGGGAATGAGGCGACGGCGCGATTGTGGCGCGCAAGAAACGACAAATGGGGCCGAGGCCCCATTTGATCGAGTCGGAAGACCTGATTACTTGCAGGAAGCAGCCAGGTACTTCTTGTCCATGTCGGACGTGCAGACCCAGTCGATCGACTCGTTGCCGGCGGCGATGGTGCCGGTCAGCTTGATGACCTTGCCGTTCACGTTGCCGTCGATGTTCTGGGCAGTTGCGGTGAGGATGTGGGTCGCCGGCGTCCAGGTCACGCTCGTGACATAGTTGCTCTTGATGTTGTCCAGCGGCACATCGGCCACTGCCGGCCAAGCGGACTTGACACTGTAGTACTCCTGAATCGCTGCCTTCGGTTGGGTCGCGGCCGTCATCACCTCGGCCACCTTGGTCTTGATGATGTAGTCACGATACGCCGGCAGAGCCACGGCGGCCAGGATACCGATGATCGCAACGACGATCATCAGTTCGATCAGGGTGAAACCTTGTTGAACGCGCTTCATAGAAACTCCAGAGAGGAAGTGGGGTAGAGACAGACCGAATGTACGCAGGGCCCGTGCCAGCCTGGTTTCACCCTCGGGCGTGACCAACTTCACGGCCTGCAGATCACCGCTGGACTTCAAGTGACGTTTTTTGTCAGCCGTCATCCGCCGCAATCCGTCACTTGCGCCGCCCCTGACAAGCTTTGTCAGATGTCGTCGCTGACACGAAGATCCGGAGGTCCAGAAGCGACACAGCCTGCGGCGGTTATCCGGCGCAGGCTGCAAGTCGCTTGGGACAAAAGAAGCTGTCAGGCCAGTGTGAACTCCTGGAAGTTCTCCAGCGCGGAGATCCGGTGCGTCGTACGCAGGCTCATGACCGCATCCATCACTGCGGCGCGTTCTCCAGGCTTGATGTGAGTGATGTGCACGTCGATCGCGCCGTCGAGTTTCGCCAGCTCCTCACGAAGCGTCGTCGGGCACAGGTGTTTGCTGATGCCGGCCAGCCCGCATTCGTCGTCACCGAAGGCACACTCGATGATCAGATGGGCCACCTTGATCTGCGACAGGCGTTGCCAGAGGGCTGGATTGGGCCCTGTGTCCCCGGTGAAGACCCAGTGCCCCGATGGCCCACCGTCGACCGCGAATCCCACAGCTGGCACCGTGTGCGCGGCACTGATGACCTCGATGCGGCGGCCCCGGCTCAGATCGAGGCGTTCACCCACGGAAAACTCGTGGAACGTCAACGCAGGCCGCTCGAGAGACGGCAGACGGGTGAAGTCCGGCCAGATCACGCCGTTGAAGACATGCGCGCGCAGCGCCTGCAGGGTTTCGGGCAGTGCGTGTACCTGGACCGGGGGACGGCCCGCCTGCGCGCGCCGACGTTGGACCGTGTCCGCCAGCAGTCCGATCGCCAGCACATGGTCGAGGTGCGAATGCGTGACCAGGATATGGTCCACCTTGACCATCGCGTCCACGGTGAGTTCGGCCACGCCGCTGCCGGCGTCGATGAGCACATCGTCGTCGAGCAAGAAGGAAGTGGTCCTGTAGCCGGCCGCCAAGGCGCCGGCGCAACCAAGCACGCGAATCTTCATGCCGAAGACTGTAGAGGCACCCTCGCGTGACGCTAAGCGCCGAATCCTCGAATCGAAGATTTATTGCTGTCGCTTACGTGACCCCGCCACGATGCCGTGAAAACCTGCACGGGTGTCGGTGTTCGCCTGACGGCACCGAATCATCTCGATACAGGATGGCGTCTCAAAACGACGGCAGCAGCGCTGCAATCGGAAACGAAAAAAGGGCCTCACGGCCCCTTTTCGTACAGAGAAGAATTGATCACGCCTGCACGAACTGCATCTGCGTACCCGCCAGCTCGATCACGTCACCGTTCTTCAGCGGTACCGACTCGGCCGTCAGCGGCGCGCCATTGACCACCGGGCGGGCGCCGCCCTCGACGTGCGCGAACACGTAGCCGCTTGGCCGCTTCGTGATCGATGCCACCTGCACACCCGGCTTGCCCACCGTCGTCACGACCTTGGTGAGCGACACCTCGCGGCCCGCCGCTGGTCCGTTCAACACCTTGATCGCTGCCGGTGCCGTCGACACCGGTGCCGGGCCCAGCCCTCCGAATGATGACGGGAGACCGAAGCCGCTGCTCGGCGCGGTGCCGGGGCGAAGGATCATCGTCTTCTCGTAGTCGGCGTTGTCCTCGACCAGATACTTGATCTTGTACTTGCCGACCTCGATCACGTCGCTGTGCGACAGCAACTGCTTCTTGATCGCCTTGCCGTTGATGTACGTGCCGTTGGTCGAGTTCAAGTCCTCGATGAAGACATCCGCCCCGACCATTTGCAGCACGGCGTGTTCGCCGCTGACTGCCAGGTTGTCGATGACGATGTCGTTGTACGGCCGCCGGCCGAGCGTGGTCTTGTCCTTGGTGATCTGCACTTCCTTGATCACCACCCCGTCGAGCGACACCACCAGCTTGCCCATGCTTGACCTCGAGTCCTGTCTTTATTTGTAGAGGGCCGCCTCAACGGCGCCCATTGTTGCGACTGAATGGCCACCACGCCCATGGCTTGGTACGAGTTTCGGCGCGAACCAGAACGATCGCAATATTATCCTTGCCGCCCATGTCATTGGCCGTGTCCACCAGCGCCTGCGCCGCTTCAGGCAGATCGCTGTGGCTTTGGAGCACCTGCGCCACGCTGGCGTCGTCGACCATGTCGGAGAGCCCATCGCTGCACAGCAGGATCTGATCGCCGGGCAGCAGCTCATGCTGATGCACCTCCAGCATCACCGTATCCTCGACACCGACAGCTCGGGTGACGAGATTCTTGTTGCTGCTGAACACGGCTTCCTCGGGCGTCAGTAGACCCGCATCGATCTGTTCCTGCAGCAACGAATGGTCACGCGTGAGTTGCACCAATTGGCCTTCTCGATAGCGATAAGCCCGCGAATCGCCCACGTGTCCCAGCAACAGGCTTTGTTCGCGGAAGACCGCCAGCACCAGCGTCGTCCCCATGCCTGCGTAACGCGGGTTGGTGTTGGCGGCGTTGAAGATCGCCCGGTTGGCGTTGTCCACGCAGATATCCATCGCGCGCCGCACATCGATGTCGGTCGCGTGCTGGCCGGCTTCCGCCAGCCATCGACCCAGTTCCGACTTGATGAAGGTCGTCAGCATCTGGCTCGCGACTTCTCCAGCGTTGTATCCACCCATGCCATCCGCGAGCACCGCGAGCCCGACGCCCGGTTCCAGGGCAACCGAGTCTTCATTGTTGTCGCGCACACGACCGGTATCGGTGGCGCTGAAGAACTCCAGGGTCATGTCTTGCTGGCGGGATCGGCTGGGGGAAACGGATTGTGCACTGCGCCCTGGGACTGTAGCCGCAAAGTTTGTTCGAATGCCTGTCCCGCTGGTGGGGGAGGTGTGGCGCCCGTGCTATTGGCCAGTTCCACCGGAATCTGGCTCAGCACCGCCTCCAGATCCTGGGCCAGCGTGTCGCCGCGCTGGTAGCGCAGCTCCGGGCGCTTCTCCAGCGCCAGGGCCACGACCAGGGCGAGCGACTCCGGAAGCTCGGGGCGCAGTCGACGGATGTCGGGTGCCGGCTGGTTCGTGATCTGGTGCATCAGCGTCGCCATCGACTCGGTCTGATGCGGCAGATGGCCGGTCAACAGCTGGAACAGCATGGCGCCCAGTGAGTAGAGGTCGCTGCGACCGTCCACCTGCAAGCCGGCGAGCTGCTCGGGCGACATGTAGGACGGCGTGCCCAGGACCAGCCCGGTCCGCGTCCGGCTGCCGTCGGCCACGCGGGCGATGCCGAAGTCCATGATCTTCACGCTGCCGGTATCCCGTTCCAGCATCACGTTCGCCGGCTTGATGTCGCGATGAACGACGCCATGGCCGTGCGCGTACTGCAGCGCCCGCCCCAGGCGCGCGCCAAGCAGCAGGACCTCGCGCAAGGGCAGCAGCTGACCCGACCGCGTGTGATGGCTGAGGTCCTGCCCGACCACGTATTCCATGGCGATCCAGGTCTCGCCGGCGCATTCGCCGGCATCCAGCACGCGCAGGATGTCGGGATGATCCAGATGCCGGGCCGCGCTCGCCTCCCGCATGAAACGGTCGCGGACGTCGACCAGATCCTCCGGCGCGAACTCACGTTGCAGCGCCAGACGCTTGATCGCGACGGTGCGTCCGCTGCGGCGGTCCACGGCCCGATGGACCACCGCCATCGCGCCGCGGCCGATCTCCTCGCCGATCTCGTAATCATCGAGCGCGACGCCGGCCGAACGCGGCATCGGCTGCGTCGTCGGCAGGGTGTCGGACGCACCCCGCCCGCCGTCGTCAGACGCGCCTCGGCTCAGCAGTCGCTTCAGGAAGCCGGAGGCGCTCATGACATGGCCGGCCTTTCGTCAGGCTTGCGCCGGCCGGCGCGCGGCCAGCAGCTTGCCGACGAGCAGGACGAACAGCGCGCCGCCGATGCCCAGGGCGTAGTAGACCTGCGGCAGGACCTCGGTGGTGCCGGGCTTGCTGCCGGCTTGCATCGGCACCCAGGCATTCAACGCCGGATCGGTCACCAGCATCGTGCCGGCGATCCATCCCAACAGCATCGCGCCCAGCGTGATCACGATCGGGAACTTGTCCATCAGCTTGATGACCAGTTGGCTGCCCCAGACGATGATGGGGATAGACACCAGCAGGCCGAAGATCACCAGCGGCATCTGATGCTGGCCACCTGCGCCCTCGGCAGCGCCGGCGATCGCGATGACGTTGTCCAGGCTCATCACGAAGTCCGCGATGATGACGGTCTTCACCGCGCCCCAGAGCTTGTCGCTCGCTTCCATCTTCGCGTGATCGTCCTCTGCCTCAGGGATCAGCAGCTTGATGCCGATCCACAGCAGCAACACGCCGCCGACCAGCTTCAGGAACGGGAGCTTGAGCAGCGTCAGCGCGAAGAAGATCAGCACGACGCGCAACACGATGGCACCGGCGGTGCCCCAAAGGATGCCCTTGGTGCGCAGATTGGGCGGCAACTTGCGGCAGGCCAGTGCGATGACGACGGCATTGTCGCCACCCAGCAGGATGTCGATCAGGATGATCTGGCCGACGGCAAGCCAGAACTCGGGACTGGTGAGCATTTCCATGGAGGGAACCCGCGCCGGGCCTCGCGCAACGAGGGCCCAGTCTAAAGCGTTGGAGGGGCAAACGAAGGAAGGGGCCCGATGGGCCCCTTCCTTGGTTCGGGGGGTGCGGCTGGATTGTCCGCGCCCCGCCCCCAGCACCGCAGTGCGTGAAATTACGCAGCCACGGCGCCTGGCATCAGGTTTTTCCTGCTACTTACAGCAGGCCTTTCAGCAGCTTGCCCATTTCCGACGGGTTGCGCGTCACGGTGAAGCCGCACTCTTCCATGATGGCGAGCTTGGCGTCGGCCGTGTCGGCACCGCCCGAGATCAGCGCACCGGCGTGGCCCATGCGCTTTCCGGGAGGGGCGGTGACGCCGGCGATGAAACCGACGACCGGCTTCTTCATGTTGGCCTTGCACCAACGGGCGGCTTCCGCCTCGTCCGGGCCGCCGATTTCGCCGATCATGATGACGGCGTCGGTGTCCGGGTCGTCGTTGAAAGCCTGCATCACGTCGATGTGCTTCAGGCCGTTGATCGGATCGCCACCGATGCCCACCGCGGAGGACTGGCCCAGGCCGATTTCGGTCAGCTGCGCCACCGCTTCATAGGTCAGCGTGCCCGAGCGCGACACCACGCCGATGCGACCCTTGCGATGGATGTGGCCGGGCATGATGCCGATCTTGATTTCGTCGGGCGTGATCAGGCCGGGGCAGTTCGGGCCCAGCAGCAGCGTCTTCTTGCCGCCGGCCAGTTCCTTGGCCTTCATCTTGTTGCGCACTTCCAGCATGTCGCGGACGGGGATGCCTTCCGTGATGCAGATCGCCAGGTCCAGGTCGGCTTCGACAGCTTCCCAGATGGCGGCGGCGGCGCCCGCGGGCGGCACGTAGATCACCGACACGGTCGCACCGGTCTGGGCCGCAGCTTCCTTCACGGTGCCGTAGATGGGGATGTCCGAGAACTTCTCGCCCGCCTTCTTCGGGTTCACGCCGGCAACGAACGCGTTCTTGCCGTTGGCGTAGGCCTGGCAGCCCAGGGTGTGGAACTGACCGGTCTTGCCCGTGATGCCCTGGGTGATGACCTTGGTGTCCTTGTTGATGTAGATGCTCATGTCGTATTCCTTGGCTGGGTCTTCGGCTTACTTGACGGCGGCGACGATCTTGGTCGCGGCTTCGGCCATGGTGTCGGCGGCGATGATGGGCAGGCCGGACTCGGCCAGCATCTTCTTGCCCAGCTCCTCGTTGGTGCCCTTCATGCGGACGACCAGCGGGACGTTCAGGTTGACGGCCTTGCAGGCCGTGATCACGCCTTCGGCGATGGTGTCGCACTTCATGATGCCGCCGAAGATGTTCACGAGGATGCCCTTCACCTCGGGGTTCTTCAGCATGATCTTGAAGGCTTCGGTGACCTTCTCGGCCGTCGCGCCGCCGCCGACGTCCAGGAAGTTGGCCGGCTCGCCGCCGAACAGCTTGATGGTGTCCATGGTGGCCATGGCCAGGCCGGCGCCGTTCACCAGGCAGCCGATGTTGCCGTCCAGCGAGATGTAAGCCAGGTCGAACTTCGATGCTTCGACTTCAGCCGGATCTTCTTCGTCCAGGTCGCGGTAGGCGACGATTTCCGGATGGCGGAACAGGGCGTT
>CBIHMU010000132.1:0-11812 GCA_966211105.1 uncultured Burkholderiales bacterium | reverse complement strand
CAGCTGCGCGGGCGCGTGGGACGGGGATCGGTCGCCAGCGTGTGCGTGCTGATCTACACCGGGCCGCTGTCGGACACCGGCAAGTCGCGCCTGCGCGCGATGGCCGAAACCACCGACGGCTTCGAGATCGCGCGCCGAGACCTCGACATCCGCGGGCCGGGGGAATTCATGGGCGCGCGCCAGAGCGGCGCGCAACTGCTGCGCTTCGCCGACCTGCAGGAAGATGCGCCGCTGCTGAGCGCGGCGCGGGCGCTGGCGCCCCGGCTGCTCGACGAGCAGCCGCGCGCGGCGCAGCTGCAGGTCGAACGCTGGCTCGGTCACAAGACCGAGTACCTCAAGGCCTGATCGGCCCCGGGCTGGATCAACGCAGGCGGATCGCCCAGTACAGCAGGACTTCGGTCGCCGGCGTTTCGGCACCGGTGTAGAGCTGCGGCTCGGCGTTGATCTTGTCGACGGTGGCCTGGCCCGAGATCACACGGCCGAACGCGGCATAACCCGGATCCGTGGCGGACTTGTAGTCCAGCACAGCGCTATTGTCGACCGAGTTGAAGAAGAACTGGCTGGTCGCGGAGTCGAACGGCGTGGCCTGGCGCGCCATCGAGATCGTGTACTTCAGGTTGGACACGCCGACGTTCGTCTCCAGCTTGATGGTGCCGCCCAGGTTGGCGCCCGGGCTCTTGGAGACGTAACCCGTGATGAAGCCGCCGCCCTGCGCGACGAAGCCGGGCACCACGCGGTGGAAGATCGTGTTGTCGTAGTACTTCGCGTCGACGTACTTCAGGAAGTTGGCGACGGTGATCGGCGCGCGGGCGTCGAGCTCCACGACCATCTCGCCGTCGCTGGTCAGCATGCACACGACGTTGGCCGCGGTGCTCGCATTCGCCGCGGCAATGCCGGCGGTGCTGCACGAGGTCGTCGGCGCGACCGGCACCGGGTTCGGCTTGGGCGACTGCACCGGGGTGCCGCTGTCGCTGTCGCTGCCACCGCCGCAGGCAGCCAGCATCAACGCACCGCCCAGCGCGGCGCACAAGGCCAGCAGGCGAGGTTTGGAGGAGATCGTGGAGGTAGGGGTGATCGACTTCATGTGGGCTCGCGTTGGGAGCTCGTGGCTCCCGCTTTCTGGCAAAGAAGGGCGAAGTATCGTGGGCGGACAGACACAAGTCAGGGGGGTGGGTGCGCGCGCCGCACGAAACGGGATCGGGCTTTCCCTAACGCCGTCTTTACAGAGTGTCGGACCTCACCCAGCGGGCTCTGGACGGCCCAGGATCCTCGTCAGAAAGACACGTCCCGTTTCAGAACTCGAGGTTGTCGATCAGGCGCGTCTGGCCGATCTTCGCGGCGCCAAGCGCCACCAGCGCGTCGCCGTCGCGCGCCGCGCCGAGGTCATGGCGGCGGCGCAGCGTGAGGTAGTCCGGCGCCCACCCCGCGTCCCGCAGCGTTTGCATCGCGTCGGCCTCGATGCGGTCGAGGCCCCGCTCCCCGGCCTGCCAGCGCGCGATCATCGCCTTCAGCGTGCGCGACAGCAGCAGCGCCTCCTGCTTCTGCTGCTCGCTCAGATAGCCGTTGCGCGAGGACAGCGCCAGGCCGTCGCCGTTGCGCTCGGTCTCGCCCGCGAGGATGCGGATCGGCATCGCCAGCTGGTCGACCATGCGGCGGATCACCATCAACTGCTGGTAGTCCTTCTTGCCGAAGACGGCGACGTCCGGCCGGACGATCTGGAACAGCTTGGCGACCACCGTGCAGACGCCGATGAAGAAACCCGGTCGGAAGTGGCCTTCCAGGATGTCGGCGAGCGCCGCCGGCGGGTGCACCTTGTAGCCCTGCGGCTCGGGGTACATCTCGCGCTCGTCGGGCGCGAAGACCAGATCGCAGCTGGCGCTGGCCAGCAGCTCGGCGTCGCGCGGCAGCGTGCGCGGATAGCGGTCGAAGTCCTCGTGCGGCGCGAACTGCAGCCGGTTGACGAAGACGCTGGCGACGACCAGGCCGTCGGGCCCGACGGCCGCGCGGGCCTGGCGCACGAGCGTCAGGTGGCCCTCGTGCAGGTTGCCCATCGTGGGCACGAAGGCGACCTGGCGGCCGCCCGCGAGCGCGGCACGCAGGCCGGCGATGTCGTGGTGGATCCGCATGGTCAGTAGGTGTGCTCGGCGGCGGGGAAGGCGCCGGACTTGACGTCGGTCACGTAGCGCGAGAAGGCCTCGCCGATCGAGGCCGCGCCCTGCAGGAAGTCGCGCACGAAGCGCGGCTTGCGGCCGCCGCCCACGCCCAGCATGTCGTGCATGACCAGCACCTGGCCGGAGCACTCCGCGCCGGCGCCGATGCCGATCACCGGCACGCCGAGGGAGCGCGTCAGCTCGCCGGCCAGCGCCGCCGGGACCATCTCCAGCAGCACCATCTGCGCGCCCGCGTCGACGAGCTCGCGCGCATGCGCCTTGATGCGCGCGGCGCCGGCTTCGTCGCGGCCCTGCACCTTGAAGCCGCTCAGCGCGGTCACCGTCTGCGGCGTCAGGCCGAGATGGGCGCAGACGGGGATGCCGCGTTCGGTCAGGAAGCGGACCGTCTCCGTGGTCCAGCCGCCGCCTTCGAGCTTGACCATGTGCGCGCCGGCCTGCGCCAGCTGCATCGCGTTCTTCCAGGCCGCCTGCGGCGACTCGTGGTAGGTGCCGAACGGCAGGTCCGCGATGATCCAGGACACCCGCCGCGCGCGCGCCACGTTGGCCGTGTGATAGACCATCGCGTCCAGCGTGACCGGCACCGTCGTCTGCAGGCCCTGCACGACGTTGCCCAGCGAATCGCCGATCAGGATCGAGTCCACGCCGGCGTCCTCCATCGCATGCGCGAAGGTGGCGTCATAGGCGGTCAGCATCGCGATCTTCTCGCCGGCGGCATGCATGTCGAGCAGGCGCTGCAGCGTGACGGGCTTGCGGTCGGGCAAGGCGCCCGCCGGACGCGGCACGGCGTAGAGGGACGTCGGGGCGGACGTGGGGGAAGGCGCCGGAGGAACGGTCGGGGGGGAGGTCGATTCGGTCATGCGTGTCCCCTGGAGGAAGATCCGGGGAGGGTCCGGGGGTGGGGCGGCAGTGTACCGGGACGGTGTCACGAGGCCGCTTTCTGAGGACAATGCCGGCCATGACCCTGACTGAACTGCGCTACATCGTCGCCGTCGCCCGCGAGCGCCATTTTGGCCGCGCCGCGGAAGCCTGCTTCGTTTCCCAACCGACCTTGTCGGTGGCGATCAAGAAGCTGGAGGAGGAGCTCGACGTCAAGATCTTCGAGCGCGGCGCCAACGAGGTGACGATGACGCCGCTCGGCGAGGACATCGTGCGCCAGGCGCAGTCGGTGATCGAGCAGGCCAGCGCGATCAAGGACATCGCCAAGCGGGGCAAGGATCCGCTGGACGGGCCGCTGCGGCTGGGGATCATCTACACGATCGGGCCTTACCTGCTGCCGGAGCTGGTCAAGCACTGCATCGACCTCTATCCGCGCATGCCGCTGATGCTGCAGGAGAACTTCACCCAGAAGCTGCTGGACATGCTGCGCACCGGCGAACTGGACTGCGCGATCATGGCCGAACCCTTCCCGGACGCCGGCCTGGCGGTGGCGCCGCTGTACGACGAGAGCTTCGTCGTCGCGGTCCCGGCGGTGCATCCGCTGGCGAAGAAGCCGCGCATCAGCGCCGAGGAGCTCAAGGCCGAGACCATGCTGCTGCTGGGCAACGGCCACTGCTTCCGCGACCACGTGCTGGAGGTCTGCCCGGAGTTCGCGCGCTTCTCGACGGACGCCGAAGGCATCCGCAAGAGCTTCGAGGGCAGCTCGCTGGAGACCATCAAGCACATGGTGGCGTCCGGCATGGGCGTCACGGTGGTGCCGGCGCTGAGCGTGCCGGACCACGTCCCGCCGCACCTGCGCTACGTGCCCTTCGAAGACCCGGCACCGACGCGTCGCGTCGTGCTCGCCTGGCGCCGGACCTTCACCCGCTACGAGGCGGTCGCGGCACTGCGCAACGCGGTGTATGCCTGCACGCTCAAGGGCGTGACCTTGCTGTCTTGAGGCTGCGCCGTCGCTACCAGTGCGCCGGCTTGCGGATGGGCTTCTTGCGCGTGGGAATCACGTTCGGCAATTGCGATGACGACAGCACGTCATCGCTCAACGACGACAAGGTCCAGTCTGCCTTTTCGGCCAAGGCGGCACAGGGCCTGCGGTGATTGGCGATGCCCTCCATCGCTGGCCGGATCGGCATCACGACGCCGATCCTGATGTGCGGGAAGTCTTCGCGGATGGCTTCCAATGCCGGTTCGAAATCGCTGTCATTCGTGACGACCACGATGCGTTCGTACAGGCGTGGTCTGAGCCTCCACTGACGCGGCGCCATGGCCCGAAAAGCGTGCCAGCGCGTAGGCCGTGAACAGATTCAGCTTGGTCAAGGTCTCGTTCTGATCGCGCTGCGCCAGAAGCAGATCCATCAATCTGCTCGCTCGGTTGGTTTTCCCAATCGTCACGCTTGAACTATTCAAATATCCAGATCGATAGTCCTTCTCTAAAGTCCTCCTTCTGCGCCGTCGCGGTCCTCCCTTCGGGAGATTCAGGCGACGGCCATTTCAGATTTCATCTGCAAGGAGCAAGACATGACCCCACGTTCCGGACAACGCACACTCGGTTGGCTGCTGGTCGCCGCCGGCGCCGCGCTGAACGTGCAGTCGCTGATCGACTGGATGCAACACAGCGTCGCCTGAGCCGCCCCGTCGCACGCGCCTCCGTCATGTGGCCGATCCCCTGGATCGGTTAGGCTGCGCAGCGTCTTTTGTCTTCCATTCCCGTAAGGAGTCCCTCGATGGCCAAGAAGAGCCCCTCTCCCGCCAAAGCCGCCTCCGCCAAGGGCGCGCCGTCCATCCAGATCGGCATCAGCGACAAGGACCGCGCCGCGATCGCGCAAGGCCTGTCCAAGCTGCTCGCCGACACCTACACCCTCTACCTGACCACGCACAACTTCCACTGGAACGTGACCGGTCCGATGTTCAACTCGCTGCACGCGATGTTCATGGCCCAGTACACGGAACTGTGGAACGCCGTGGACCCGGTCGCCGAGCGCATCCGCTCGCTGGGTCACAAGGCACCGGGCTCGTACGCGCAGTTCGCGCAGCTGAGCTCGCTGCCGGACGCACCGGCCACGCCGCCCAAGGCGCTGGACATGGTCCGCATCCTGGTCGACGGCCATGAGGGCGTCGCCCGCACCGCGCGCGCGCTGTTCGACCTGGTCGACAAGGCCAGCGACGAACCCACCGCCGACCTGCTCACCCAGCGCCTGACAGTGCACGAGCAGACCGCGTGGATGCTGCGCTCGCTGCTCGAAGAGTGATCAGCCCACGGCCTTGATGCGCCCGGCCCGCCGGGCCTCCGACAGCATCGAGGCCAGCGCGCACGACGCGAGCCGCGCCGTGCGCGAATCGGCGCGGCTGGTGAGCACGATCGGCACCTTCGCGCCCAGCACCACCCCCGCCGCATAGGCCTGCGCCAGGAAGCTCAGGCTCTTCGCGAGCATGTTGCCCGCGTCCAGGTCCGGCACGATCAGCACGTTGGCCTTGCCCGCCACCGGCGACACGATGCCCTTGATGCGCGCGGCCTCGGCATCGATGGCGTTGTCCATCGCCAGCGGCCCGTCCAGCACCGCGCCGGTGATCTGCCCGCGGTCCGCCATCTTGCACAGCGCGGCGGCGTCCAAGGTCGACGGCACCTTCGGATTCACCGTCTCCATCGCCGACAGCAGCGCCACCCGCACCTCCGGCAGATGCAGCGCGTGCGCGAGGTCGATCGCGTTCTGCACGATGTCGACCTTCTCCTCGAGCGTCGGCGCGATGTTGATCGCCGCGTCCGAGATGATCAGCGGCTGCGCATGTCCCGGCACGTCCATCACGAAGCAGTGGCTGATGCGCCGCGCGGTGCGCAGGCCGCCTTCGCGCCGCACCACGGCGCCCATCAGTTCGTCGGTGTGCAGGCTGCCTTTCATGAGCGCGTCGACCTCGCCCTTGAGCGCCATCGCCACGCCCGTCTCGGCTGCCGCATGGCTGTGCGGCGCATCGACCAGCGTCAAGCGCGACAGATCCACGCCGGCCGCCGCCGCGGCCTCCGACACCTTGCCGACCGGACCGATCAGGATCGGTTCGATCAGCCCCAGGGCGGCCGCTTCCGTCGCCGCGAGCAGCGACACGTCGTTGCAGGGGTGGACCACCGCCATGCGCAGCGGCGGCAGATGGCGCACCGCCTCGATGAGGCGGTCGTAGTGCGGATGGGCACCGGGCCTCTGTTCGGTCATTGTTCGATCACCCTGCGTCTCCCTGGGACATTGACAACGAGTCGCGGTCGATGATGCATGCTGCGGTGCAACAAATCAAGCCGAGCGGCCCTCGCGAGGCGGTGCTGGGAGCAAGACGAATGTCCGGAACGTCCGACTGGATCCACGAGTGGCAAGCGTACGCGACCGACGCGTGGCAGCGCTCGCTGCTGACGCTGGACACGATGCGCGAGCGCGGCAACGTGTTCCTCGACCACCTGAAGGCCGGCAAGCCCGCGCTGCTCAAGTTCGAGCATGAACTGCTGATCGACGGCCGCGACCTGCCGCAGCCCTGCAACTACGCGCTGCTGCGCATCCTGCCGGCGGACGGCGACATCGTCGATCCCGCGCGGCGGCCCATCGTGGTCATCGATCCGCGCGCGGGCCACGGCCCGGGCATCGGCGGCTTCAAGCCGGACTCCGAGATCGGCGTCGCGCTGCGCGCCGGACACCCGGTCTACTTCATCACCTTCGAGCCGGAACCGGTCGAGGGTCAGACCTTGCTCGACGTGGCGCGCGCCGAGGCGCAGTTCATCGAGGAGGTGGCCCGCCGCCACCCGAAGGCGCCGGGCCTGCCCGCGGTGATCGGCAACTGCCAGGCCGGCTGGGCCGTCGCCGCGCTCGCCGCCGTGCGCAACGACCTGATGGGGCCGATCATCCTGAACGGCGCGCCGCTGTCGTACTGGGCCGGCTCGCCCGAGCAGAACCCGATGCGCTACGCGGGCGGCGCGCTCGGCGGGGCGTGGCTGTCGGCGCTGTCGGCGGACCTCGGCGGCGACCGTTTCGACGGCGCGCACCTGGTCGCCAACTTCGAGAACCTCAACCTGGCCAACAGCTGGTGGGACAAGTACTACCACCTCTACGCCAACGTCGACACCGAGCGCGAGCGCTTCCTCGATTTCGAACGCTGGTGGGGCGGCTACTTCCGCATGACCGGCGAGGAGATCGAGGCCATCGTCGAGAACCTGTTCATCGGCAACCGGCTGGCACGCGGCGACGTCGAGCTGGAGGGCTACCGGCTGGACCTGCGCAACATCACGGCGCCGATGGTGATCTTCGCGTCCTGGGGCGACAACATCACGCCGCCACAGCAGGCGCTGGACTGGATCATCGACGTCTGGGGCAGCGAGAAGGCGCTCATCAAGGCGGGTCGCACCATCGTCTACATGCTGCATCCGAAGATCGGCCACCTGGGCATCTTCGTCGGCGGCGGCATCGCGCGGCGCGAGCACGAGCAGATCCTCGACACGCTCGAGCAGATCGTCGCGCTGCCGCCCGGCCTGTACGAGATGAAGATCGACGCCCGCGACCCCGACGCGCCGCTGGCCGCGCTGGAATCCGGCGACTACTCGGTGAGCTTCGAGACCCGCAGCGTCGACGACCTGCGCGCCCTGAACCCGGAATGCCGCCGCGACGAGGCGCTGTTCAGCACGATCGCGCAGGTCTCCGAGATGAACATGCGCCACTACCGCCAGTGGGGGCAGCCGGCCGTGCGCGCGGTCGGCAGCAAGGCGCTCGGCGAATGGCTGCGCTGGATGCACCCGCTGCGCCAGCAGCATCTGGCGATCTCCGACCTGCATCCGCTGGCGCCCTGGATCAAGCAGGCGGCCGACGGCGTCCGAGACCGGCGCCAGAGCGTCGATGCGGAGAACCCCTGGCTGAAGTGGGAGCAGCTCGGCTCCCGCGCGATCAGCGAATCGCTGGACCGCCTCGGGCATCTCCGCGACGCGACGCTCGTGCACTGGATCGAAGCGGTCTACGGACGGCAGGGTCTCGGCGCCGTGCTGCCGCCGCGGGAGTCGGACATCGCCTCCGGCGCCGCGCATGCGGCCGCCGATGAACGCGAAGGCCGTCGCATGGCGCTGGAACAGGTCGGGCAAGGCGGCTTCGCCGACGCGGTCTGCCGCATCCTGCTGGCCGGCCTCGCGCATCGCGGCGTGGTGCAGCGACGCGGTCTGGTGCTGGGCCAGTTGCTGGCCGACTCGCATCGCCGCATGGCCGACGAGGCCGAAGGCGCCGTCACCGCCGACGCGGTGCCCGGCGAGGACTGGGCCACGCTGCTGCATCGGCAGGCCCTGATCGTCACCTTCGCGCCGGACGAGGCGATGGCCGCGCTCCCGACCCTGCTGCCGACACTCGAGGACCGCGAGCAGGCCCTGGCGCTCGCGAGCGCGGTGCTGATGGCCGAATCCGAGCTCGCCGACCCGCAATCGCCCACGGCGCGATACGTCCAGGAGTTGCTGCACGTCGATCCGGCGCGCGTCGCCGACATGGCGCTGGCGCTGTCGACGCCCGCCACGCCAACCGCGGCAACGGTGTCGATCGCGGCGTCGCCCGCTCCCAGGCCCGCGCGCCGGCGCAAGGCGGTCGCATGAACTCCGCCGCCGTGCAGTTCGGCCGGCTGCTGGCCGGGCGCAAGGTGCTGATCACCGGCATCGCAAACGACCAGTCCATCGCCTACGGCTGCGCCCGCGCCTTCCGCGCGATGGGCGCGGACCTGGCGCTGACCTACCTCAACGACAAGGCGCTGCCGCACGTGAAGCCGCTGGCCGACGACCTCGGCGCCGAACTCCTGCTGCCGCTGGACCTGCGCGACCCCGAGGCGCTCGACGCCGTCTTCGCCGCCGTGTCCGAGCGCTGGGGCGTGCTGCACGCCGCGCTGCACGCGATCGCCTTCGCGCCGAAGGAGGATCTGCACGGCCGCCTGATCGACAGCAGCGCCGCCGGCTTCGCGATGGCCATGGACATCTCGTGCCACAGCTTCATCCGCATGGCGCGGCTCGCGGAGCCGCTGATGCGGGCCTCCGGCGGCACCCTGTTCACGATGAGCTTCCAGGGCGCCAGCCGGGTGGTCGAACACTACAACCTCATGGGCCCGGTGAAGGCCGCGCTGGAAGCCTCGGTGCGCTACCTGGCGCATGAGCTGGGCCCGGCGGGCATCCGCGTGCACGCGATCTCGCCGGGGCCGATCGCGACGCGCGCGGCCTCGGGCCTGGAGGAATTCGACCAGCTGCTGGCCGACGCCGCCGCGCGCGCGCCGGCCCACGCGCTGGCGACGATCGACGACGTCGGCTACGCGACCGCGATGCTCGCGGGCGATCACGCGCGGCTCATCACCGGTTCCACGCTGTACGTGGACGGTGGTTATCACATCATGGGGTGAGCGATGGATGCACGACTTGAAGGCGAATTCATCGCGGTCGTCAACGCGGGCTCATCCAGCATCAAGCTGTCGATGTACTCGCTGCACGAGGACCGCCGGCTCGGCCCGCTGCGGCTCGAACTGCGCGCGCAGGTCGAAGGCATCGGCACCACGAAGCCCCGCTTCGAGGCGTCGCATGCCGACGGCTCGAGAGCCGGCTCCCGCGACTGGCCCGTCGGCGACACGCTGACGCATGAAGGGGCGCTCGACCATCTGGTCGAGTTCGTCACCCATGAGTTCCCCGGCATCGAGATGCTGGGCATCGGCCACCGCGTCGTGCACGGCGGCACCGCGTTCGCGCGGCCGGTGCAGGTCACGCCGCCGGTGTTGGCGCAGCTGGAGGCACTGACGCCGCTCGCGCCGCTGCATCAGCCGCACAACCTGGCGCCCATCCGCCGCGCCTTCTCGGCGCTGCCCGGGCTGCCGCAGGTCGCGTGTTTCGACACGGCCTTCCACCGCGGCCAGTCCGACGTCGCCGACGCCTTCGCCCTGCCCTATGCGCTGTTCGAGGCCGGCGTGCGCCGCTACGGCTTCCATGGCCTGAGCTACGAGTACATCGCCTCGCGGCTGCCGGCGCTGTCGCCGCGATTGGCGGACGGCCGCGCCGTCGTGCTGCACCTGGGCAACGGCGCCAGCGCCTGCGCGCTGCACCGCGGCCGCAGCATCGCCAGCAGCATGGGCTTCACCGCCGTCGACGGCCTGCCGATGGGCACGCGCAGCGGCGCGGTCGACCCCGGCGTGCTGATCTACCTGATGGACGAGCAGCGCATGGATGCGCGCGACCTCGAGACCCTGCTCTACAAGCAGTCCGGGCTGCTGGGCCTGTCCGGCATCTCCAGCGACATGCGCCAGCTGCTGGCGAGCGACGCGCCGCGGGCGCGTTTCGCGATCGACGTCTTCGTCCACCGCGTGGCCCGCGAGATCGGCGCGCTGGCCGCGGAAATGGGCGGCCTGGACGGGCTGGTGTTCACCGCCGGCATCGGCGAGCATGCCGCGGAGATCCGTCGGCGCGTGCTGTCGCGCTGCCTGTGGCTGGGGGTGTCGGTGCAGGACGCCGCCAACCGCGAGGGGCCGGCCGAACGCCGGATCAGCACCGTCGACAGCCGGTGCGAGGCCTGGGTCATCCCCACCGACGAGGAACTGATGATGGCCCGCCACACATTCCGGCTGCTGGCCGGGGAGGAGTGACCATGCAAACGCCCAAGCAGCGCTACAGCCACGAGGAGTGGGAGAAGACGGTCGAGGATGTGGACCTGCAGATCGCGCAGCTCGCGATCATGTGCCACGTGCGGCTGCTCGATCCGGGCGTCATCGAGCGCGTGCTCGACAACGACCTGCGCATCTGCGGCGACGGTCATGAGAGCGGTTTCGAGAAGCTGCGCGGCATGCTCTACCTGCACTACGAGGTCCAGGCCCGGCTGGCCGAGGAGCTCGGCCCGGTCGACGCCGCCGAGGTGGTCCAGCGCGTGCGCCAGCACCTGCTGGTGCGCATCGGCACGCAGCTCGGGACGCTGGGCACGCCGCAGGCGCCCGCCAGCGACGGCAGCGCCGGCGGCCAATGACCCCGCCGGCTTGGGCCCGGCGGGCGACGGCGCTACAGTGGGCCGCATCGCCTTGCGGGCCTCCCGGAACTCCCTCATGCGCATCGCCATCCTTTCTTTCGACGGCTTCAACGAGATCGACAGCTTCGTCCCGCTGGGGCTGCTGAACCGGCTCAAGCCGCTGGGCTGGTCCGCCGAGCTGTGCGGCCCCGGGCCGGCCGTCACCTCGATGAACGGCGTGACCGTGCAGCTGAAGCACCCGCTCGAGTGGGCCAACGAGGCCGACGCCGTCTGGTTCGGCTCCGGCATCTACACGCGGGCGATCGCGGAGAACTCGGCCCTGCTGGACCGGCTGCAGATCGATCCGACGCGGCAGCTGATCGCGTCGCAGTGCTCCGGCGCGCTGCTGGTGGCGCGGCTGGGGCTGCTCGGCGACGCGCCGGCCTGCACCGATTCGTCCACCCGGCCCTGGCTGGTCGAAGCCGGCGTGCGCGTCCTCGACGAACCCTTCCACGCCCGCGGACCCGTGGCGACCTCGGGCGGCTGCCTGGCCTCGCAGTACCTCTCCGCATGGATCATGTGGAGCAAGGCCGGCGAGTCCGCCGCGCGCGATGCCTTGGCTTACGCCGCCCCGGTCGGCGAGAAGGACGAGTATGTCGAGCGCCTGCTGGCGCGCGTCCGCCCCTTCATGCCGGTGACATGAGGGGTCCCACGACGTCCACCCTCCGGAGTCGGCGGCCGCCG
>CBIHMU010000131.1:0-12039 GCA_966211105.1 uncultured Burkholderiales bacterium | reverse complement strand
GATCCGCCGTCAGGTGGAAAGTTCCCGCGCGGATGCCGCTGCCGCTGCCGATGCCTGCCTCCCGGGCGGGAAGGTCTTGGCGGGCGTCGGAGGAAGTCGGCGTAGGCATGGCGAGCGGCGCAGTGGCGAAGTGGCGACGGCGGCCTGAGTCGCGCCGATCGCGCGCGTCGCTCGCATCGCTCGCATCGCTCGAATCGCTCGAATCTGCGCGTCCTGGCACCGACGCACGGACGCACCCCCGCAGCGATGTCCGGTGCGCCGATGCCCCATGCACCGACGCCCCGACGCCCCGACACATCGCCGTGTCTCGTCACCGCTCCTGCAGGCTCTCGCTGCGCACCCGCTCCAGCGGACTCAGCAGGAAGCCGATGACGCGCCGGCTGCCGGTGCGCACCTCCGCGCTCAGCGCCATGCCCGGACGCAGCGGCACGCGCTGGCCGTCGATCTCGATGTCGCGCGCGGCGAGCGTCAGTGTCGCCGCGAAGCGCGGCCCGAGCTGCTCGTGGTCGATCGCATCGGGGCTCACGCGCGTGACGGTCGCCGGCAGCGTGCCGTGACGCGTGAACGGGAAGGCCTCCAGCTTGACCGCCGCCGCGTCGCCCACGCGCACGAAGCCGATGTCCTTGTTTTCGAGCATCACCTCCGCCGTCACCGGCGCATCGTCGGGCACGATCACCATCAGCGCCTGCGCCTCGGTCACGATGCCGCCGGGCGTGTGGATCGCCAGCTGCTGCACCGTGCCGTCCACCGGGGCGAGCAGGCGCGTCAGCTGTTCGCGCCGACCTGCCTTGCGGTGCTCGGCCTCGATCTGCGCGAGCCGCGCGGCGGCCTGCTCGCGCGTCGCGTGCCAGCGCTGGCGGACTTCGGCGATCAGCGCGGCGCGGGTCGCCCGGGTCTCGCTGAGCGCGGCGTCGGTCTCGCGCGAGCGGGCCTGCTGGGTCGCCAGCTCGCCGCTCAAGTCGACGCGCTCGCGCCGGCGGTCCTCCCAGGCGTGGGTGGAGGCGAAGCCTTCGCCGGCCAGGGCGCGCAGGTCGTCCTCGCGCCGCTCGGCCAGCGGCAGCGCCGCGGCCAGCCGCGTGGCCGAGGCGAGCGCGGTGTCGCGTTCGGCGCGGCGCCGGTCGGCCTCGGCGTCCAGCCGGTCCAGCCGGGCGCGCAGGTCGTCCCACTCCGCGCGCAGCATCGCCAGCGCCTCGCGCCGGCGCGGCGCGGGCCAGTCCGCCGGCGCATCGGCCGATGCGGCGGTGCCATCGGCGCCGTCCCCCGTCGCGACGCGTCCCGCGTCGAGCGCGGCCAGCGTCGCGAGCAGCCGCTCCGCGCGCCATCGTTCGGCCGCGGCGGCGAGCCGCTGCTCGTCCAGACTCTCGCGGTCCGCGGACGGCGCCGTCGGATCGAGTTCGACCAGGGTCTGCCCGGCCTTCACCTGCTCGCCGTCGCGCACCCGCACGCGGTGCACGACGGCGCGTTCCAGCGGCTGGACCAGCTTGCTGCGGTCGCTGACGACGAGCTTGCCGGACGCCACGGCGACGATGTCCACGCGGCCCACGATCGACCAGACCAGCGCGATCGCGGCGAGCCCGATCAGCACGGCGGCCGTGCGCCGCGGCGCCGGGTGGACCGGCGTGTCGCGCAGCGCCAGGGCCGCGGGCAGGAATGCGGCCTCCTCGGCGTGGCGGGCCGGGCCGACGAGATCGCGACGCACGGCCCACGCGGCGCCGAACACCTCGCGCTGGCGATGCCACAGCTCCGCGGGTCCGCCGAGGCGATGGCCCCAGGCGGTCTTCCAGCCTCGCACACGGTCTCGCACACGGTCTTGCAGGGCCTTGATCCAGCGGGCGGTCATGCGCGCGCTCCCGGGCCGTCCTGCATCGCCCAGAGTCGTCGGTAGAGACCGTCGGGCCGGCTGAGCAGCTCGTGGTGCGGCCCCTGTTCGACGACGCGGCCGCGGTCCATCACGACGATGCGGTCGGCGCCGCGCACCGCGCTGAGGCGGTGGGCGATGATCAGCACGGTGCGGTCGCGGCAGATGTGGGCCATGTTCCGGTGCAGCACCGCCTCGCTTTCGTAGTCCAGGGCGCTGGTGGCCTCATCCAGGATCAGGATGCGCGGGTCGGTGAACAGCGCCCGCGCGATCGCGACGCGCTGGCGCTGGCCGCCCGACAGCGAGCCGCCCTGTTCGCCGACGATCGTGTCGTAGCCTTCGGGCAGTTCGCTGATGAAGTCGTGCGCGCCGGCCAGCCGCGCGGCGCGGACCACCGCCTCGATCGGCGCGGCCGGGTCGGCCACCGCGATGTTCTCGCGCAGCGTGCGGTTGAAGAGCATGTTGTCCTGCAGCACCACGCCGATCTGGCGGCGCAGCTGCGCCGCGTCGATCAGCCCGCTGTCGACGCCGTCGATCAGCACCCGGCCTTCCTGCGGCAGGTGCAGCCGTTGCACCAGCGTCGTCAGCGTGCTCTTGCCGCTGCCGGAGCGGCCGACGATGCCGACGACCTCGCCGGCGCGGACCGACAGATCGACGCCGCGCAGCGCCGGCGCGGCCTCGGGCCGGTAGCGGAAGGTGACGTCGCGCAGCTCGACCGCGCCGCGCAGCGCCGGCAGTTGCGCGGCGCTGGCCGGCGGCGCCTCGGTGCGCGTGTTCAGGATGTCGCCCAGGCGGGCCATCGACAGGCCGGTCTGCTGGAAGTCGGTCCACAGGTTGGCCATGCGCATCACCGGTTGCGCGACGTGCTGCGCGAACATGTTGAAGGCGACGAACTGGCCCACCGTCAGCGCGCCGGCCATCACCTCCTGCGCGCCCCACCACAGCGTGGCGGCCTGCGTCAGCTTGCCGACCAGGCCGACGCCTTCGTGGCCCCAGGCCGCCAGGTTCTGCGTGCGGAAGCTGGCCGACACGTAGGCCGCCAGCTGCTTGTCCCAGCGGCGTGCGAAGGCGGGTTCCAGCGCGCCCGCCTTCACCGTCTGGATCGCGGTCACGGATTCGACCAGCATGGCCTGGTTCTCGGCGCCGCGCGCGAACTTCTCGTCGAGGCGCCGCCGCAGCACCGGCACGATCAGCACGCTCAGCAGCACGTAGCCGGGCAGGCCCGCCAGCACGATCAGCGTCAGGGGCACGCTGTAGAGGAACATCACGGCGATGAAGACGAGCGAGAAGAACAGGTCCAGCACCACCGTCAGCGCCTGTCCGGTCAGGAAGGCGCGGATGTGCTCCAGCTCGCGCACGCGGGCGACCGAATCGCCCACGCGCCGCGCCTGGAAGTAGGCCAGCGGCAGCGCGGCCAGGTGGCGGAACAGGCGCGCGCCGAGCTCCACGTCGATGCGGCTGGTGGTGTGGCTGAGGATGTAGTGGCGCAGGCCGGAGAGCAGGCTCTCGAACAGCATCACCACGACCAGGCCCACGACGATCACGTGCAGCGTGGACAGACCCTGGTGCACCAGCACCTTGTCCATCACGACCTGGAAGAACAGCGGGTGCGCGAGCGCGAAGCCCTGCAGCACGAAGGAGATCAGCAGCACCTCGCCGAGCAGGCGCCGGTGTTTCACCAGCGCGGGGATGAACCACGAGAAGTCGAAGTGGGCCATCTGGCCGACCAGGCTGGCACGGCTGGCCACCAGCATCAGCTCGCCGTTCCAGCGCGCCAGCAGCGCGTCGCGCGTGAGCTTGGCGGGGCGGCCCTCGTCGGTCGCGGGATCGGCGATCAGCGCTTCCTGGGCGTTGAAGCGGCCGATCACCACCGGCCGCGCCGACGCCTGCGGCGGATCGCCGTCGCCGCGCAGCCAGACCACCGCCGGCAGCGGGACCCGCGCGAGCCGGGCGGCGTCGGCGTTCAGGCGCCGCGCCTTGAGACCCAGCAGCCGCGCGGCGCGCAGCAGGTCGTCGGCGCCCACCGGATCGTTCGGACCGAGGCCGAGCTGGTGCGCCAGCGCCTCGGGTTCGGCGGCGATCTCGTGGAGGGCCGCGATCAGGCAGAGCGCCGCGAACGGGGAGACGCGAGGCGGTTCGGACGACGAGGGCGGAAGTCGGAGCGGGGAATGGGGTTCTGTCATCGGAGACACGCGCAGCGGGGAAGGTCGGTGAGGTCACCGCAGTGGCCCGACGCGTCGAGGGGTTCGCGGCAGGGGGCAACGCGGCGGGGACATCGAGCTGCCGACTCGCGTTGGCGCCCCGCGTTGGCGCCCTGCGCCCGGCACCCGGCACCCGGCACCGGGCACCGGGCACCGGGCGTCCGGGCGTCCGGGAGCCGTCCGATCAGGCGGCGGGCGGTGCGATGAGCGACAGCGCGGACGGCTGCTGCGCGGACGTCGGGCCGCCGGCCCCCAGGCCGGCGCCCGGGCCGGTGGACGCGCCGTGTGCCGCCATGGCCTGCGTCAGCTGCGCACCGAGACGCGGCGCCTCGCGCGCGGTGTCCGGCGGCCCCGCCTTGACGATGTGCCGTTTCATCGCCAGGTAGAGGTCCCCGAACGACGCCTGGCGGTACCAGGCGGGCAGCGCGGCGGCCCGTGCGAGGCCGTCGGGGGTGCCGTAGCCCAGGGTGATCAGCGCGCGCGAGCGATCAAGGTCGTATCCGGCCTGCTGGAAGCGATCCCGCCAGGTGGGCACGCCGGCCTCGGAGGTCTCGAAGCTCACCTCGGCGATCCATGTGCCGGCGGACAGCTCGCCGTCGACCCCGCGCAGCCGGTAACTCCGGTACGGGATCGCATCGTCCAGCCAGATGCGGCGCAGCCTCCCGCCTGCGCTGACATCGAAGCTGTCCGACACCGGGGTCCAGCCGCCGTGCCGCGTCAGGGCCTCGACCTGCCAGCGCCCCGTGGCGGCGGGGGACGGATCGAGCGCCAGGTCGTGCTGCACCTCCAGGCTCATCCTGGACAAGGCGACCGGGTGCTTGAAATCGAAGCGCACGGCCCGGACGTCGGCGTCCTTGTCCGCGGACAAGGACAGCCGCCCCAGCGCCGCGGGGGGACGCCAGGCCTTGGCTTCGCCCCAACGATCGTCGCCGTCGACCAGATTGGAGGGCGTGCTGCGTCCGTACCCATCGCTGCCCGGCACCGGGGCCTGCGTCACGGTGACCAGATTCCTCTCCACGAGGGCATAGAGCGAGGAACGCTTGGAGAACCCGGCCAGCCGGGCGGCGGGCCAATGCTTCTCGCGCTGGGAGGGCGGCTTGGGGGTCAACCAGCTGAAGGTGTCCGCGGAGTCGTAGTACGAGGTCGGTTTCCGGTCCTCGATCCGGTCCCACGTCCGGTCGAACGCCGCCCTCACGGACCGTTCCAGCTGCGACCGTTCGCCGTCGGTGAGCGCTGCAGGGGATTGCCCCTTCTCATCGAGGACGGCCCCGGGCACCAGGTCGTAGCTCACGCCCGCCTGCGGCGTGTCGTGCACGATGAAGTCATTGCCGTTGGCGTCGAGTTTCAGATACCGCGTCACGACATAGCGGGGCACCGTCGTCGCGGGCGTCTTGAAGGCGTCCGAGGTGCTCACCTCGATCAGGCCGGTGCGATTGCCCGTGCCTTCATAGTCCAGCCGGTGGACGTTGCCGATCACGAGGTCGCTCACCGGCACCTTCGCGTCCCAGAGCCGTCGCAGGACGGCGTGATCGACGACGCCCGCCTGCTGCATGCCGTCGATCCAGTCCTCGTCCAGTGTCACCTTCAGCATCGCGTCGGCCATCTGGTCCGCCACGTCGTCGGGCCGGCCCTGGGTCCGCAGCGCGAGCCGCAGCAGCGCGCCCGTGTGGTCCGACACGCCGACGCCGGCCTGGGGCTTGCCCCGGAGCAGGCGGCTGAACTCCGCCAGCGCATGCAGCGAGGCCGCGTCGCCGGGCGTCCCTGTCAGCGCGCCGGCGGCCCAGGTCTCGAAGGCGTCGAGCGCCTGCGGCGACAGGTCCTCGCGCAGCACCCGCTCCTGGTAGCGCCAGGGGCGCTGCCGGGCTGCCAGCAGGCGCAGCATCGCGCCGTGACGCGCGGCCGAGAGCGGGAAGTCCGCCGGCGCCGCGGCGCATTCGTCCAGCAGCGCGGCCGGGGGCCAGGTCTTGCCGTCGACCGACGCGGCCAGCAGCGCGCGCATCCGCCGGATCTCGCCGACCGAGGTCGAGCGGACGGCGTCGGCGATTGCGGCGGGCAGGCCGCTCAGGCGCAGGTAGGCCCGCACGGCGTCGACCGCATAGACCCGCGCCGGCGGGGCGTCGTCGTCGTCCTGGACTTCGCGTGCCAGATCGACGACCGCCCGCATCGTGCCGGCCTCCCGGATGCCGGCCGCATCGAAGGCCGCGGCGCGCAAGGCGTCTTCGGACAGGCCGGCCTCGCGCTGGCGCTCGATCGCCTCGCGCCAGGGCGCGTCCACGACCGGGGTGGCCCGCCAGGTCCGCCCCTCGTCGCCGACCAGATGCACCTGCAGGCTGCCGTCCCGCGGCGCGGCGGTGAGCAGATCCTTGAGGATCACGCGGCTGGCCCCGCCGGCGGCCTCGGCCACGAGGCTGCGTCCGATCCGCCGCATCGCCGTCGGCGGCGCCATGAACACGCCCCGCGGGGTCGGCGCCGTCGCCCACGCCTCGTCCGGGCGGGTCAGGACGACATGCGTGCCCGGCAGCGTGGCCAGGACGTCGCCGTCCTCGGCGTCCGCGCCGTACACCATCACGCCGCTGTCGTGGATGAGCGGCAAGGCGTAGCGCGTGCCGCCGATCACCATCGACAGGTGGCGCGCCAGGGACTCCACCGCGTGGCGGCGCACGGTGACGCTGCCGCCCTCGAGGTCGATCACCAGATCGTCGCCGACGCGCCGCAGTCGCCGGGGGGCCGCGTCGAGCTGGAGGAGGTCCCGCGTCGGCACCATCGACAGGTTGTCGATCACCACCTCACGGCCCGCGTCCACGGTGTACGTGTCCGCGCCGTCGGTGCCGGTCAGGATCCTGGGCGACGGCTCGCCGGCGTCGGCGGACGTCGCATCGGGGGCCGACGGTGTCGACGTTGCCGAAGTTGACGGCGTTGCCGATGTTGTCAACGGTGTCGACGACGTGGTCGACGTGGGCGACGTGGTCGATGTAGTCGATGTAGTCGATGTGGGCGCCACCGACTCCTGTGGCGCGCCCGGCCTTGCGCTCGCCCCCTCCGCGGCGACCTCGGGGGCCGCGATCTCCGATGCAGCGGCCTCGGGGGCCGCGGTCTCCGATGCAGCGGCCTCGGGGGCCGCGGCCTTGAGCGGACCTTCGTCCGCATCGACGGCGGGCGAAGGATGCTGCAGCTTCACGGCCGAGCGGTCGTCCTTCTCCGAGCTGCCGCGGGCCCACAACGCCAGCCGGCCGTGCGAGGCGGCCCAGTCGCGCTCGCCGTAGCCGGGCAGCGTCACCCGCAGGGGCGTGTAGCCCGGCACGGCGTCCGCAGGCGGGGTCTCGACCAGCACGAGGTCGTGCCCGTCCCGGCGGTACCGCAGCCGGTCGAGCGGAAGGTCCAGCGTGATGTCCATCGGCATGGCCGTGCGCGGACGCAGGCGGAAGTCGCCGCCGCCGGCGGCGAGGTGATGCCGCGTGTGACCGTGGTCGCCGGTCAAGGCGCGACGCGACCCGGGCGTGGACGCATCGAGGAACAGGTGCTTGTCCAGCGTGGCGGACGCCCGCACCGACGCGTCCAGGCGTCGCGGATCGGTCAGCGCCAGATGGGTGCCCACCGCGTCCACGATGAACAGCTGGGCCGGGGCCGGCTGGGCGAAGCATCGCTCCAGCGTCAGCGTGCCCGCGCCGTTGCGGACGAGCAGCCGGTCGCCGACGCGCTGGAAGCTGAGCGCCTCGTGCGGCACGTCGACCCGCAACAGCAGCTTGCCGGGGCTGTCCCCGATGAAATCGATGAAGGCGTTCACGCTGCCGGACCAGACGGCGGCATCGTCGGACGAGCTGGCGATGCGGTTGCCCTCGCGCAGGACATAGGTGTTGCGGCCGCCGCCGCCGGCGATGGCGGTCTGGAGGGCGCTCACGTCGAGCCGGTCGTCGCCGGGACCGCCGGTCACCTCGGCGACGATGGCGTTGCGGATGGTCACGGACTCGATGTGGGACAGGTACAGCGGGCGCGGGTCGCCGGCCGGCGTTTCCGCGTCGTCCATCGTCAGGCTGAACCGGTCGTGCGCCGCATCATGGCGCAGCGTCACCTGCTGGCCCGTCGCGTCCAGGTCGACCTCGTCCGGCCCGCCTCGTCCGTCGATGTCGGGGGTGGCGTCCGCGTCCAGCACGAAGACATCGCGGCCCTCACCGCCCTGGTAGCGGCCGGCGGCGCCTTGCAGTTCGAACAGCTGCGGCTGTTTCGGGTCCGCGGTCGCCGATCGACCCAGGCGCCCGTCGTGTTTCAGATCGATCCAGGCCACGCCGTCCGGGGCCGGCCGTCCGGGCGGCGCGGGCGGGTCGGTGCGGTCGAAGACGCCGAAGTCCTTGTGGGAGGACGGCAGTCCATCGGGCGCGGGCTGCTCCTGCAGCACGAAGGTGTAGTCGGGATCCTGCTTGGGCATCCGGAAGGTGGCATGGGCGATCTCGTGGGAGCGGCGGGGATACCGCGTCGATCCGTAGCCGGATTCGGCGAGCTGCTCGCCGCGGAAGGCCATGTCGTCCTGTCGCGCCTGGTCCAGCAGCCTGCCCTGGTTCGCGGCGGCGGTGACGGCGTTCTTCTCGACCTCCGCCCGCTGCATCACGTCCGTCTGGATGCCGAAGAACTTGGCGACGCTGGCGCCGATCACGTCCCCCAGATCGGTGGACGGCCGGATGTAGTCGCCATACTCGGCCGCCCACAGGAAGCAGCCGACCGCGCCGTTGACCGCGATCATCAGCAGGGCCAGCGGCAGCGCGGCGCCGGCCAGCACCCCGGCGGCCATGCCGAGCGCGGTGCCGGCCACCGCTTCCGCGCCGCCGGCCACCAGCGTGGCGATCTGGGTGCCTGCCGTCACCAGCGAGGTGGCGGTGAAGAAGGTCATCGTGGTGGTGTTGGCGATGAGGCTCTTGCCCGCATAGCTGTCCAGGGGCTGGCCGCTCTTGCGGAACTCCTCCCACTGCAGGCCGATCACCACCAGGCCGAGCGAGGCCAGGGCGATGTCGCCGCCCCCGCCTTGCAGCGTCTTGCCGATGCCCGAGAGCGCCGCGTCCAGCGCGCCCGAGGCGAGGCCGGACTCCGCCGACAGGCCCAGCGAGACCGGCAGGCCGCGTATCCATTCGCCGACCTTCACCGTCAGCGGCGTGATCAGGATGCCCGCGGTCTGGGGCACCAGCAGCCCCTTCATCGTCGCGTCCATGTGGCGCCAGCCCTGCACGAGCTGGACCGTGGCGATGACGGTGTTCAGCTGCCCGACGCCGTGGCCGGCCGCGCCTTCGATGCGCTCGCCCAGGCTGGCCGCCAGGCTGCTCCGGACGTCCAGCGCCTTGTCCAGCAGGCGCTGTCCCGCCGGGCCCGCGCCCGCCCGCAGTTCCTCGAAGAGCGGGTCGGACAGATGCAGCAGCGACGCGCCCGCGCGCATCAGCGCGCCGTCGTCGCCGCTGGCCATGAGCGCCTCCAGGCGCTTTTCCGCCAGCCGCGCCGTGCCGGTCGCCTCCACTTCCACCAGGCCGGCGCCATGCAGCGCGCGCAACGCGTCGTCCGCGGTGATGCGCGAGACGCCGTCGAGGTCGAGCCGGTCCTCGGCCATCGTCCGGCGGACCAGATCGTCCAGCTGGCGCTCGTCCTGTGGGCCTTCCGGCCCGAAGGTCGTCGCGCCGTCCGGCGGGGATGCCTCCGCGGCGCGACCGGCGGACGAGGCCGCGAGCAGCTCGTGGGCCCGGACGGTGGCGCGCGCCGATTCCGGCAGCGCCTCGATCGCGCGCGCAAGATCGTCCGCGAGCTGGCGCACCTCGACCGGATCGCGGGCCACACGGCGCATGCGCGCCTCGTCCACCTCGCCGTCGGCACCGGTGAAGAGCTCGATCAAGCGCGTCGGCACCGTGTCGCCGAGGACGCTGTCGAACATCAGGCGGAGTTCGTCCGCCGGCATCGCCCACGACCGCGACGGGGCGTCCAGCGGATCCTCGTAGCGGTCGACGACGGTGATGGCCCCCGTCTCCCGGTCCAGGCTCAGCAGCATCGTGTCCTGGGGCATGCGATGGCGCAGCAGGGACCGGCCCTCCGGGTCCAGGCGACTGGTCATCTTCATGATCTGCGTCGTGCCGTCGCCGAGGTCGATCTCCGCCACGTGGACATGTCCGGTCCGGGCCGTCACGTCGGCGTCGGCCGTCCAGCCCGGCTGGGCCAGCCCCTTGAGGAAGTCGACCGCGAAGGGGGACGCCAGTGCCGGCGTCTGCAGGTCGCAGGAGACGAGGCTGACGCGGCGCAGCCTGGGCAGGAGGGCGGGGTCGCGTTGGAACAGCCGGGTGCGCAGCGCCGTCGACAGGGAGCGGGGGCTCCAGCCGTTCATGTGCTGGAACGCCCGGTGCGACATGCCCGAGTGGCCGACCACCAGGATGTCCACCTCGGTGGCCGGTCCCGCCGCCTGGTAGAGGCGGTCGCCGACCACGGGAGTGATGCGGGGACCGTGGACCACGCCGGCGATGCCCGCGGGTTCCTCCATCGTCAGCCAGACCGCGTGGTCCGCGTGTTTCCTGGTCAGCAACCAGGCGGCGACGGTGCTGTCGCGATCGCCGTCCAGCTGGACGATCAGCTTCAGCCGACGCGGCGGCGTGTCGCCGACGGCAGGCTCCGGCAGCGGCGCCAGGCCGAATGCCTGCGCATCGGACGTCAACGGCGTGCGCCGGGGCGCGGGTCGCAGCGTGCGCAGGGCCGACGCCACGGCGTCGCGGTCCACGCCCCAGGCGGCGCCGCCGATGCCTTCGCCGGCGGCCGGTAGTCCCTCGCGCTGCCAGGCGATCACCTGGTCGTTGACGCTGAACTGGCCGTCGTGCAGGCTCAGGCGGCGCGGCACGTCGCCCAGCGCCGCCGGCAGGTCCGCGGGCGCGTCGACGCGGCCTTGCAGGAAGCCCATGGTCAGGGCCTCGACGGTCCGGATGTCGGCGTCCTGCCGGACCCTGGCGCTCTCCGTGGGCGCCTCGCCCGGTGGTCCCGGGGGCAGCGGATCGATGGACACGGTGGTCACGGTCGCGCTGTGTTCATGCACCAGCCGGATCTCGCCCGCCGCGCGATCGAGCGACTGACGGACCTGCGGCGCACGGTCCAGCAGGGCCGCGAACGGGCGATCGTCGGGCAGCGGGTCGAGCGCGTCCGGGGATGTGGCCGGCACGAACCTCACCCGTCGGAAACCTTCGATCCGTTCATTCAGATCCTGCAGCGCGCGGCGGTGGATCTCCATCGCGCCGCTGAGGTAGTCGCTTTCCAAGGGGCCGAGATCGGCGAACAGGGCCGCGAAATCGTCCGCCTGGACGGCGTCGCGGTCCAGCGGCGGGACGGTGTGGGCGTCCAGGATCTCCTGCTGGAAGGTGTCGTGGTTCCAGGCCGGCGCGTGGCGGCGCCGGATCCGCCGGGACCTGGCGTCGAGGTCGCCGATCAGGGCGCGCACGGCCTCGCGGACCCGGCCGGCATGGGGGAAGGCCGGCGTCACCGGCACGTCGGTCAGGCGCGTGAATCGACCGAATGCGTCGGAGAGGTCCTTGTCCAGCGCGGTGATCATCCGATCCAGGGCGCTGGTGGAACGGGCGCCCCAGACGGCCGGCTTCCCTGTCTGGAAGTAGCGCCCCACGTGGGGCAGGGCCGTCGCGACCAGGGCCTCGGTCAGCGGGGCGACCCGCACCGAGATGACGCGGCCGTCCGCCCGGCCGGGGGTGGGCGCGACCTGGAAGTCCCCCAGGTAGCGCCATCCTTCGGCGACCGGTCGCGGCGCGGCGCCCCGGGGGTCCATGGACAAGGCGGCGAGGGCGCGCAACGCGCCGATGTCGCGCAGATGGGTGAGGGCCTTGCGGGCGCGGACGAGGTCGATGTCCGTCTCCGCCAGCGCGTCCGACTGCGGCCCGGCGTTCGAGAGATCCACGTACAGCGTGCCGTCCGATGCCGCCACGCCCACCGCGCCGATGACGAGCGTGATCCGTCCGGCGGTCC
>CBIHMU010000130.1:0-12144 GCA_966211105.1 uncultured Burkholderiales bacterium | reverse complement strand
GAACCGGGGGAGAGACCGGGGGAGAGGCCGGGAGAGGTGTCGCTGAAGTCGTCATGGCCGTTCAAGATTCCTGGACAGAATGCTGGGCGTCCTTGGGCGTGGTCCGGGCGCGCAGCAGCGTCGCCCCCAGGCCGGCCACGACGATCAGCAGGATGCCGATCCACGAGAGCAGGCCCAGCAGGTCACCGAAGATCAGCACACCATACAACGCCGAGAACACGATGCCCAGGTACTGCAGCGACGCGTTCACCAGCGGCTTGCCGGTGCCGTAGGCGCGCGTCATCAGCAGTTGCGCGGCGGTGGCCAGCACGCCGACGGCCAGCAGCAGCGCCGCGCCGGTCCAGGTGTGACCGTGCCAGCCGCCGTGCGCCACGATCGTCGTCAGCGCCCCGGCGACCACGCCGCCCATCGAGAAGTAGAAGACGATGCGGAATTCCGGCTCGCCCGCCCGGCCTAGCGACGTCACCTGCAGGTAGGCCATCGCCGACAGCATGCCCGACGCGAGCCCGGCCAGGCCGTGCCAGACCTGCTGGTCCTCCATCGCCGGCTGCAGCACCAGCCCGACGCCGACGAAACCCAGCAGCACGGTCACCACCAGGCGCGGATCGACCTTGGCCGCGCCCATGAGCACCGCGCCGCCGATCAGGAACAGCGCCATCCACACCGAGGACATGTAGTTCAACGTCATGGCGGTGGCGAGCGGCAGCTTGCTGATCGCGAAGAACCACAGCGACAGCGCGATCACGCCGGACAGGCTGCGCCAGAAGTGCATCGCCGGCACGGAGGTCTTCAGCGACAGCCCCTTGGCCCGCGACAGCGCGAACAGGAACAGCGTGCCGACCAGGCCGCGGTACATCACGATCTCGCCCGCGCCGTAGTAGGCCGAAGCCAGCTTGACGCAGACACCCATGGTGGCGAACAGCAAGGTCGCCAGGACCATCAGCAGAGGGGCAGACATATGCGCTTGATTCTCGCGCCGAAGGTCGGGCTGGCCTGTCGCGCGTCGCCGCAAAAACGAACGCCCCGCAAGAGCGGGGCGTTGTGCGCACCCGCGTGGGTGCGAAGGGGCTGGACGATGCGCGTGAGCGCGCCGTCGCTGCGGCGTCAGCGTTTCATCAGCCCGCGGTACCACTCATGGAAGTGCTTCATGCCGTCTTCCATCGGCGTCTGGTACGGGCCGACCTCGTTGTCGCCGCGCTCCATCAGCGCCTTGCGGCCGGCGTCCATGCGCAGCGCGATCTCGTCGTCCTCGACGCAGGTCTCCATGTAGGCGGCCTGCTGGGCGTCGATGAGCTCGCGTTCGAAGGCGATGACCTCTTCCGGGTAGTAGAACTCGACGATGTTGGTCGTCTTCTGCGGGCCCTTGGGGAACAGCGTCGACACCACCAGCACGTTGGGGTACCACTCCACCATGATGGTGGGGTAGTAGGTCAGCCAGATGGCGCCCTGGTCCGGGGACTGGCCGCCCGAGAACCCCAGCACCTGGTCGTGCCACTTGGCGTAGACCTCGGAGCCCGGTTTCTCGAGCGCCTTGTTCACGCCCACCGTCTGCACCGAGTAGTCGCGGCCGAACTCCCACGCCAGGTCGTCGCAGGTGACGAAGTGGCCCAGCCCCGGGTGGAACGGGCCGACGTGGTAGTCCTCCAGATAGACCTCGATGAAGGTCTTCCAGTTGTAGTCGCACTCGTGGACGTGGACCTTGTCGAGCTGGTAGCCGCTGAAGTCCAGCGCGCCGCGCGGACCCAGCTTCGCCAGATCGGCGGCGATGTCCCGGCCGTTGTCCTCGAACAGCAGGCCGTTCCACTCGCGGATCTTGTAGCGGTTCAGGTGCAGGCAGGGGTCCTGCTTGAAGTGCGGCGCGCCGACCAGCTCGCCCTGGAGGTCGTAGGTCCAGCGGTGCAGCGGGCAGACGATGTGGCTGCGCGTGTTGCCGCGGCCGCGCAGCATGACCGCCTGCCGGTGCCGGCAGACGTTGGAGATCAGTTCCAGGCCTTGCGGGCTGCGCACGATGGCGCGTCCTTCGCCCTCCTGGGGCAGGGCGTAGTAATCGCCGACCTCGGGCACGGCGAGCGCATGGCCGAGGTAGCGGGGGCCGTGCTGGAAGATCAGTTCCTGTTCGCGGCGGAACAGGTCCTCGTCGAAATAGGAAGTGACCGGTAGCTGGGGGTGGCTGGGGGTCGTGCTGCCCGTGCCGTTGCCCGGACTTTTGCGTTCAAGCGCGCTGAGAGGGATGCTCAGGTCGGACATGATCCAAGAGGGTCTCCAAGACTCCAATGTCAACCGTGACGGCCGCCCCCAGGTTGGACGGGCATGCGTGGGACTGAGATGGGGGACTGCCCGCCGACCCCTTTTAGGGGATAGGTGCGGGCAAGGGAACCGGTGATTGTACCCGGGCCGCCATTGGAGGGGAAACGCGAGGGTGTCAAGCTTTACCCAGCGCCCGAAACACCCGCTGACGCCTGTGGCGGCGCACTCACATCCCCCGACGGTCGGAAGACGGGCGGGGTGTTGACGGTGCTTACAATCCTCATTTTCGCGTTTTGAAATGAGCAAGCCTTCCGCCAGCGCCAAACCGGCGCCGCCCGCGTCCCACGAGCAGGAGCCTGCCAGCTACGAGCTGGCGGTCGAGGAGTTGGAACGTCTGGTGCAGGCCATGGAAGCCGGCCAACTGCCGCTGGATCAGCTGCTGGCCAGCTACCAGCGGGGAGCCAGCTTGCTCAAATACTGCCGCGCCCGGCTTCAGGCCGTCGAACAACAAGTACAGGTCATTGAAGGTGGCGGCGCGCAGGCTTGGGGAGATGAATAAGTGGATGCAGGGGTTTTCGAACGTTGGGTGAAGCAATCACTCGAGGAAGTCGAGCACGCGCTGGAGGCCTGGGTGCCCGAGGCGGCGCCGGCGGGTCTCGGCGAGGCCATGCGGTATGCCGTGCTCGGCGCGGGCAAGCGCTTGCGCCCGCTGCTGGTGCTGGCCGCGGCCGACGCGGCCGGCGGCCAGCGCGAGGCCGCGATGCGCGCGGCGTGCGCGGTGGAGCTGATTCACGCGTACTCGCTGGCGCATGACGACATGCCCTGCATGGACAACGACGTGCTGCGCCGCGGCAAGCCGACGCTGCATGTGCAGTACGGCGAAGCCCAGGCGATGCTCGCCGGCGACGCGATGCAGGCGCTCGCCTTCGACGTGCTGACGCCGGACGAGGGCGTCGCGCCCGCCTTGCAGGCCAGGCTGTGCCGCCTGCTGGCGCGCGCCAGCGGCTATGACGGCATGGCCGGCGGCCAGGCGATCGACCTGGCCAGCATCGGCAAGCCGCTGGACGAGGCCAAGCTGCGCGACATGCACCGCCGCAAGACCGGCGTGCTGCTGCAGGCCAGCGTCCTGATGGGCGCGGCTTGCGGCGAATTGACGCCATCCGCGTGGGAATCGCTCAGCCGTTACGGCGCGGCGATCGGCCTGGCCTTCCAGGTCGTCGACGACATCCTGGACGTGACGCAGGACAGCGACGTGCTGGGCAAGACCGCCGGCAAGGATCAGGACAACAACAAGCCGACCTACGTCAGCGTGCTGGGCCTGGAACCCGCCCGCGCGTACGCGCTCCGCCTGCGGGACGATGCGCATCAGGCGCTCGCCGGCAGCGGCCTGGCCGACACCGCCTGGCTCAGCCTGCTGGCTGACAAGGTGGTCGAGCGCGACAACTGAGATCCGGGCCGGATCCCGCCAGGGTCCGAGCCGGATTCGACGACAAGGAGAGGCGACGCCATGAGCGAGAACCCATCGAACGCGACGGCCGCGCAGACGCTGCTGTCGACCATCGAGAGCCCCGCGGACGTGCGCCGGCTGTCGCGCGGTCAACTGCCGCAACTCGCGGACGAGGTCCGTGCCCACATCCTCAACAGCGTGTCCAAGACCGGCGGCCATCTGTCGTCCAACCTGGGCACCGTGGAGATGACGGTCGCGCTGCACTACGTCTATGACACGCCGCGCGACCGGCTGGTGTGGGACGTCGGCCACCAGACCTACCCGCACAAGATCCTGACAGGCCGTCGCGACGCGATGGCGACGCTGCGCCAGCAGGGCGGGATCTCGGGCTTCCCGCGCCGCGACGAGAGCGAATACGACACCTTCGGCACCGCGCACTCGAGCACCTCGATCTCCGCCGCCCATGGCATGGCGATGGCCGCGAGGATCAAGGGCGAGGCGCGCCGCGTGGTCGCGATCATCGGCGACGGCGCGATGACGGCCGGCATGGCCTTCGAGGCGCTGAACAACGCCGGCGTCGCCCATGGCGGCCTGCTGGGCGACGTGCTGGTGATCCTGAACGACAACGACATGTCGATCAGCCCGCCGGTCGGCGCGCTGAACAAGTACTTCACCCGGCTGATGAGCGGCAAGTTCTACGCCGCCGCGCGCGAAGGCGCGAAGTCGGTGCTCAAGCACACGCCGCTGTACGAGTTCGCCCGCCGCTTCGAGGAGCACACCAAGGGCATGTTCGTGCCCGGGACGATCTTCGAGGAATTCGGCTTCAACTACGTCGGTCCGATCGACGGGCATGACCTGGACGCGCTGATCCCGACGCTGGAGAACCTGCGCGACCGGAAGGGCCCGCAGTTCCTGCACCTGGTCACGCGCAAGGGCCAGGGCTACAAGCTGGCGGAGGCGGACCCGGTCAAGTACCACGGCCCGACGCCGTTCAATCCGGCCGAAGGCATCAAGCCGTCGACCACGCCGGCGAAGAAGACCTTCACGACGGTGTTCGGCGACTGGCTGTGCGACATGGCCGAGGCCGATCCGACGCTGGTCGGCATCACGCCGGCGATGCGCGAGGGCTCGGGCATGGTCGAGTTCCATAAGCGTTTCCCGACGCGCTACTACGACGTCGGCATCGCCGAGCAGCATGCGGTGACCTTCGCCGGCGGCCTGGCCTGCGAGGGCCTGCGCCCGGTGGTCGCGATCTACTCGACCTTCCTGCAGCGCGGTTACGACCAGCTGGTCCACGACGTGGCGTTGCAGAACCTGCCGGTGCTGTTCGCGCTGGACCGCGCGGGCCTGGTCGGCGCCGACGGTGCGACGCATGCCGGCAACTACGACATCGCCTTCACCCGCTGCATTCCGAACATGAGCGTGATCACGCCGTCGGACGAGAACGAGTGCCGCCAGGCGCTGTACACCGGGCACGTGCACAACGGGCCGGTGACGGTCCGTTATCCGCGCGGCGCGGGCATCGGCGCGGAGATCCAGAAAGAGATGGTCGCGCTGCCCTGGGGCAAGGGGGAGATGCGCCGCACCTCGTCGCAGCCGTCGACCGGCGGCCGCGGCGCCGCGCATGCGCCACGCATCGCGATCCTGGCCTTCGGCACGCTGCTGCATCCCGCGCTGAAGGCGGCGGAGGCGCTCGACGCGAGCGTCGCCAACATGCGTTTCGTCAAGCCGCTGGACGTCGCGCTGGTCAAGGAGCTGGCCCTGACGCACGACGCGCTGGTGACCGTCGAGGACGGCTGCATCATGGGTGGCGCCGGCAGCGCGGTGCTGGAAGCGCTGCAGGCCGACGGCCTGTCGCTGCCGGTGCTGCAGCTGGGCTTGCCCGACGAGTACGTCGAGCATGGCGAGCCCGGCAAGCTCATGGCGCAGTGCGGCCTGGATGCCGCCGGCATCGAGCGATCGATCCGCGAGCGCTTCCTGTCCACCGTGACGCCGGTGGCGATCAAGGTCGCCTGAGCGGCGGACGCTCGCCCACGAGCGTCCCCGTCAGCCTTCGAACGGCGCTGGCCTTGCGGTCAGCGCCGTTTTGCCTTTCCAGGCGCGTGTTGACTGGCCATCGCGGGCGCGAGCGCGCGTTTCACCGCATCGATGAAGTCCTGCGTCAGTGCATGGGCGGCGCGATGCAGCGGCCACAGGGCCTGGATGCGGAAGGGCACCGACACCGAGAACGGCCGCAGGTGCAGATCCGGTCCGGCGCACGCCCGCGCGGTCAATGGATTCACGAGCGCAATGCCCAGGTTTTTCTGAACCAGCGCACAGACCGCGATCGCGCTGTGTGTCTCCATTTGCAGACGCCGCCGCACGCCGGCACCGGCAAAGATGGCGTCGAACTGGCGGCGGTAGGGATCCTCGGCCGACAGGCTCACGAAGCGCTCGCCTTCGAAGTCCTGCGGCGTGAGCACCGCGCGTTCCAGCAAGCGGTGGCCGGCGGGGAGGACGCAGACCTCGTCGAGCTCGGCCAGCGTCTCGCTGCGCGTGCCGGGCACGGTCGCGGACACCTCGCTCAGGCCGATGTCGAAGCGCTGGGCGGCCATCCATTCCTCCAGCAGGGGCGACTCCTGCGGCGTCAGCGTCAGCGCCGCCTGCGGGTGCCGGGCCAGCCAGTCGGCACTCGCGGCGGGCAGCAGCGCATGCGCCAGCGCCGGCAGCGTGAGGACGCGCAGGCGTTCGTCCTCGGCGCGTCCCAGCGACTGGGCGCGGGCGACCACCTGGTCCAGCCCCTGGTAGGCGCGCTGGACTTCCTCGAACAGCGCCATCGCCCGCGCCGTCGGACGCAGCCGTCCCGACGCGCGCTCGAACAGCGCGTAGCCGAGCAGCGAGGCCATCCGCGCCAGGTCCCGGCTGACCGTCGGCTGGGAGGTGAACAGCAATTGCGCGGCGCCGGTCACGCTGCCGGCGGTCATGACGGCGCGGAAGACTTCGATGTGGCGGTGCGTGATCGGCAGGGACATCGCGGAAGGATATCAGTGCATATCAAAAATGAATCCGATGGGAAAAACAAAGCATTTGATTGAATGAAGCGTCGGAGGGATGCTTGCCGCAGTTCCGATCTGCCGATCTGCCGATCTGCCGATCTGCCGATCTCCATCCATCCCAAGAATTCCCGCCATGCCGCAAGCCCTGACCCCCGCCCGCGAACAGCAACTGCAGGCGCTCACCGCCAAGTACGGCACCCCGCTGTGGGTGTACGACGCTGCCCTCATCCGCGAGCGCATCGCCGCGCTGAGCGGGTTCGACACGGTCCGTTTCGCCCAGAAGGCGTGTTCCAACACCCACATGCTGCGGCTGATGCGGGAGCGGGGCGTGAAGGTCGACTCGGTGTCGCGCGGCGAGCTGCTGCGCGCCTTCGCCGCCGGCTTCACCGTCGGCACCGGCGCGGACGCGATCCATTCGGACATCGTCTTCACCGCCGATCTGCTGGACCGCGAGACGCTCAAGACGGTCGTGGAGCACCGCGTTCCGGTGAACGCCGGCTCGATCGACATGCTGGAGCAGCTCGGCGACGTCTCGCCCGGCCACCCGGTGTGGCTACGCCTCAATCCCGGTTTCGGCCACGGCCACAGCAACAAGACCAACACCGGCGGCGAACACAGCAAGCACGGCATCTGGCACGAGCAACTGGCGGACGCGCTGGCGGTCATCGCGCGCCGTGGACTGACGCTGATCGGGCTGCACATGCACATCGGCTCGGGGGTGGACTACGACCACCTCGGACGCGTCTGCGGCGCGATGGTCGACCTGGTCCGGACGGTGAAGGCGCAGGGCCAGGACCTGCAGGCGATCTCGGCCGGCGGCGGCCTGTCCATCCCCTACCGGGCGGGGGGCGAGCCCATCGACACCGCCCACTACTTCAGCCTGTGGGATGCCGCCCGCAAGGAAGCGGAACGGGTGGTCGGGCACGACCTGGCCCTGGAGATCGAACCCGGGCGCTACCTGGTGGCGGAATCCGGCGTGCTGCTGGCGGAGGTCCGCGCGGTCAAGGCGCAGGGGCGGCAGCACTTCCTGCTCGTCGACGCCGGCTTCAATGAACTGATGCGGCCGGCGATGTACGGCAGCTTCCATGCGATGAGCCTGATTCCTGCGGACGGGCAGCGCCGCGCGATCCAGGAGACCGTGGTCGCGGGTCCGCTGTGCGAATCCGGCGATGTCTTCACCCAGGCCGAAGGCGGCGTCGTGCTGGCGCGGGAATTGCCGCAAGCCCAGGTCGGCGACCTGCTGGTCATCCACGACACCGGCGCGTACGGAGCCTCCATGTCCAGCAACTACAACAGCCGGCCGTTGATCGCCGAGGTGCTGGTCGACGGCGCCTCGGACCGTCTCATCCGCCGACGCCAGACCGTCGAGGAACTGCTCGCGCTGGAAGCCGTTTGAACACCGTCTGGCGGGGTTGACGACCATTTGACGGCGATATGACGTTTTTGCTATCGCACAAGCTATTTTTGATAGCCTGCTTCAATAGGCTGAGCCAATAGGCCGCATTGGGGAATTCAAACCCACCGATAGCCTGGGCCCCCTATCATTCTTTCCATCCCATCAACCCCAGACAGCGAGTACGAAGCAATGTCCCTGATCAACACCCAAGTCCAACCCTTCAAGGCCCAGGCGTTCCACAACGGCAAGTTCATCGAGGTCACTGAAGAGTCGCTCAAGGGCAAGTGGTCCGTGCTGATCTTCATGCCGGCCGCCTTCACCTTCAACTGCCCGACGGAAGTCGAGGACGCGGCGGACAACTACGGCGAGTTCCAGAAGCTGGGCGCCGAGGTCTACATCGTCACGACCGACACGCATTTCTCGCACAAGGTGTGGCACGAGACCTCGCCGGCCGTCGGCAAGGCCAAGTTCCCGCTGGTCGGCGACCCGACGCACGCCCTGACGAACGCCTTCGGCGTGCACATCCCGGAAGAAGGCCTGGCCCTGCGCGGCACCTTCGTGATCAATCCGGACGGCGTCATCAAGACCCTGGAAGTGCATGACAACGCGATCGCCCGCGACGTCAAGGAAACGCTGCGCAAGCTGAAGGCTGCCCAGTACGTCGCCAAGAACCCGGGCCAGGTCTGCCCGGCCAAGTGGAACGAAGGCGACAAGACCATCGCCCCGTCGCTGGACCTGGTCGGCAAGATCTGAGGATCTCGCCCGCGGGTGCGGGAGACCCCTCTCCGGAGGGTCTCCGGCCCGACCGGTGATCCGGATGAGGACCTTCCTCTCCCCCTCACTGCAGAAGCACCGCGCGTGGACCGTTCCGGTCCGCGGGCGTGTGTGTGGCCGCCCCTTTGATCTGACAGGGAGGCCGGTTCTCGAAGTCGCTTGAAAAAACTGAAAGGAAGCAACGATGTTGGACGACAACCTGAAGGCGCAGCTCAAGGCCTACCTGGAGCGGGTCACGCTGCCGTTCGAGATCGAAGCCTCGTTGAACGACTCCGAGAGCGCCGCAGAGCTCAAGCAGCTGCTGCAGGACATCGCCGCGATGTCCGACAAGATCACGCTGAACCTGGACGGCAACGATGCGCGCAAGCCGTCGTTCAGCCTGAAGCGCACGGGCACGGAACAGAGCCTGCGCTTCGCCGCCATTCCCCTGGGCCATGAGTTCACCTCGCTGGTGCTGGCCCTGCTGTGGACGGGCGGCCATCCCCCGAAGGTGGAGCAGTCCACCATCGACCAGATCAAGGGCCTGGATGGGGACTACCTCTTCGAGGTCTACATGTCCCTGACCTGCCACAACTGCCCGGACGTCGTGCAGGCGCTGTCGCTGATGTCGGTGCTGAATCCGCGCGTCAAGACGGTGGTGGTGGACGGCGCGCTGTTCCAGGACGAGGTCAATGCCCGCGAGATCATGGCCGTGCCCACGATCTACCTGAACGGCCAGGAATTCGGCTCGGGTCGCATGACCGTGGAAGAGATCGCCGCCAAGCTGGACACCGGCGCGGCGGAGAAGGACGCGGCCAAGCTGTCGGCCAAGGACCCTTATGACGTGCTGATCGTCGGCGGTGGCCCGGCGGGCGCGGCGGCGGCGGTGTATGCGGCTCGCAAGGGCATCCGCACCGGCATCGCGGCCGAACGCTTCGGCGGCCAGGTCAACGACACGCTGGCGATCGAGAACTACATCTCCGTGCTGTCCACCGACGGCCCGAAGTTCTCGATGGCGCTGGAGTCGCACGTCAAGGATTACGGCGTCGACGTCATGAACCTGCAGCGTGCGGATGAACTGATTCCGCCCACCACGCCGGGCGGTCTGGTCGAACTGAAGCTGGCCAACGGCGGCTCGCTCAAGAGCAAGACGGTGATCATCTCGACCGGCGCGCGCTGGAGGAATGTCAACGTCCCCGGCGAGCAGGAATACAAGAACAAGGGCGTGGCCTACTGCCCGCACTGCGACGGTCCGCTGTTCAAGGGCAAGCGCGTGGCGGTGATCGGCGGCGGCAACTCCGGCGTCGAGGCGGCGATCGACCTGGCCGGGATCGTGTCGCACGTGACGCTGCTCGAATTCGGCGATCAGCTGCGCGCGGACGCGGTGCTGGTGAAGAAGCTGGAAAGCCTGCCCAACGTCGTGATCCTGAAGCAGGCGCAGACGAGCGAGTTCACCGGCACGGCGGGCAAGCTGGACGGCTTGAACTACGTCGACCGCGCCACCGGCGAGAGCAAGCGTGTCGAGGTCGAAGGCGTGTTCGTGCAGATCGGCCTGGTGCCCAACACCGAATGGCTGCGCGGCACGATCGAGCTGTCCAAGCACGGCGAGATCATCGTCGACGCGAAGGGCCAGACCTCGGTTCCGGGCGTGTTCGCCGCGGGTGACGCGACGACCGTGCCGTTCAAGCAGATCATCATCGCGGCCGGCGATGGGGCGAAGGCGGCACTGAGCGCCTTCGATCACCTCATCCGCAACTGATCTCCAGCGCTGCGACGACCCTCACCCCCACCCTCTCCCGCGGTGCGGGAGAGGGGGCCACCCTGGCGCCGTTCCTACTCCCTCTCCCGCACTGCGGGAGAGGATAGGGGTGAGGGCCAACGGCCGTTGATCACCGCCGACTGCGCCAGAGGCTCTCCGCGCTGTAGACCGCGAGCGCCGACCAGATCAGCACGAAGCCGACGAGCCGAGCGCCGGCAAGCGGCTCGTGATACAGCCACACCCCGAGCAGGAACTGGATCGTCGGGGACAGGTATTGCACCAGGCCGAGCGTCGTCAACGTGATGCGGCGAGCACCGGCGGCGAACAGCAGCAGCGGCACGGCTGTCAGCGGTCCGGCAAGCAGCAGCCAGGCGATGTGGCCGGCGTCGCCGGTTGCGAACGCGCTGGCGCCTTGACTCGTCCACCAGATCAGGGCGACGGCGGCAAAGGGCGACAGGATCAGCGTCTCCAGCGTCAGGCCCTCGAGCGCGCCCAGGTGCGCGGTCTTGCGCATCAGGCCGTAGACCCCGAAGCTCAAGGCCAGCACCAGCGCGATCCACGGCAGCCGTCCGGCGGTCAGCGTCAGCCAGATCACGCCGGCCGCGGCGAGCCCGATCGCCAGCCGCTGCACCGGCCGGAGCCGCTCGCGCAGGAACACGAAGCCCAGCATCACGTTGACCAGCGGGTTGATGAAATAGCCCAGGCTGGCCTCGACGACGTGGCCCTGCTGCACCGCCCACACGTAGACCAGCCAGTTGGTCGAGAGCAGCAGCGCCGATACCGCGCAGGTCCCGAGGAGCTTCGGCGAACGCAGCACCGGCCCGAGCCAGGCCCAACGCCGCAGCCCCGTCAGCACGACGGCGACGAAGACCATGGACCACAGCGTCCGGTGCGCGATGACTTCGAACGCGCTGATGTCGCTCAGCCGCTTGAAGTACAGCGGGAACAGCCCCCACGCGATGTAGGCCAGCGCGGCAGAGAGCATGCCGGTGCGGGCGTGGGCGATGTCGGCGGCGCTGCGGGTGTCGTTGGTCATGATCCAGCTTCGGAAGTCACGCGGGGCGGCGCCTGCAGGCGCACTCGAGGGCCCGCGATTCTGCCCGCGCCGCGCCTGCGGCGCTGTCGAAACGCGGGGCGCCCATTCGTCATGCGCGGTGGCCCCCCTTTTCATGCGGGCCGCTTCGTCGCAGGATCACCCGCCATGGCGCATGTCGAATTCACGTCGCAACTGCATCGTTACGTCGATACCCCCCAGCTGGACTGCGACGCCGGCACCTTGGGGGAGGCGCTGACGCTCGCCTTCGACTGCAATCCGCGCTTGCGCGGCTACATCCTGGACGAGCAGGGCCACCTGCGCACGCATGTCGCCGTCTTCATCGACGGCCACCGCGCGCGGGATCGGCAGGCGCTCAGCGATCCGCTGACGGCGCAGTCCCAGGTCTACGTGCTGCAGGCGCTGTCGGGCGGCTGAGCGTCGACGATCACCCGGCCATCCCCGCGAATCCTC
>CBIHMU010000129.1:0-12319 GCA_966211105.1 uncultured Burkholderiales bacterium | reverse complement strand
GGGTGCGGGTGCAGGTGCAGGTGCAGGCGCCGGTGCGGGTGCAGGCGCCGGTTCCGGCGCAGGTGCAGGAGCGGGTGCGGGTGCGGGCGCGGGCGCGGGCGCGGGCGCCACCACGATCGGCGCGCCGCCACTGCCGGCGCCCGATCCCGGAGAGGCACCCACGCCGGTCGAACCCGGCAGCGGGGGCAGCACATCATCCGGCGAGGCGCTGCCATCCGCTCCGGGCGTCGAGGTCGCCGGGGGCGTCAGGGCGGCCACGAGGAACTGCGACACCTGCTCGCCCGACGTGGGCGTCGCGCGGGCGGCGGGCGTTTCCACGACGGGGGCCGGTGCTTCGGCGGCGACTGTCGCGCGGGCATTGGCCGGCTGCAGGAGCACCAGCGGCTTCACGCTCACCGCGGGTTTCACGGACCGGCTGGGCGTCTGCGCCGCGTGACCCTTGGGCACGTCCACGCAGCCGCCGTCGTTGCACACCGCCACCCGGCCGCCGATCACGCCGACCTCCAGCCCGCCGCCGGCGCCGATGGCCGCCGTGTACTCGGTGCCGCGGATGCCGATCGTGCCGGACGGCGTGTCGAGCCGGTAGTCGTCTTCGCGCGGGTGGCCGATGCTGCCGCTGATCGTGCGCAGCGCTCCGCGGACCAGACTCATGAAACCGCGCTCCTCCCCGCCCGGGACGTTTGCCACGCGATAGTCGTCCAGGCGCAAGGTGGTCTGCTCGCTGAGCGCCATCAGGGCGCCGTCGACCATGCGCAACTGCACGCGTCCCTTGCCGGTCCGCACGGTCTCGCCCGATTCGACCTGGGCGCCGGTCTTGAGTTCGCGGACCTCGCCCTTGGCGGACACCGCATGCGCCTCGCCGCTCGAGAACAGCACGGTGGCCGATGGCGCCGCCCAGGCGAGACCCGACACGGCGCACAGCGCCGCCATCGCCACGAGATGGCGCAGGCCGGGCGTCGACCGGCCGCCTGCGCGACGATCATGGGGGCGTCGAGAAACGAGGCTCATGGGAAGTTCCTGTGAAGGGTGACCTGGACGGTGTTGCGCACGTAGTCGTAGAGCACGACGGTGGACGCCGCGCGCGTGTAGCGGAACTGACCGGTGAGTTCCCAGGCGTCGCCGATCCGGCGGCGCAGGCCGACGGACACGTCTTTCTGCCGGTCGTGCCGCACGGTGTCGAAGAAGGGTTCCTCGCCGCCGTAGCGGCGATCCTCGAATTGCGCCTCGCCCAGCAGCACGAGATCGCCGCCCAGGCGTCGCTCCACGCCCACGCGCACCCCGCGGCCATGGTGGCCGAAGGCCGCGAAGGCGGGCTCGGTGCGCTCGCGTGCGACGTAGACGCTGCCGTAGGCCAGCGTGGCGCCGGCACCGAAGCTGCGGGCCAGTCCGATTCCCCCCACCGTCCGGTCGTTGTCGCGGCTGCCCTCGGTGGGGAAGTCCTGACGCGACCACTGGCCGAAGGCGCTGGCCATCAGCTGCTCGCTGAACTGCGTCTGCCATTGCGCGGTGAAGCCGCTGGCGTTGCGATAGCGCCCGGAGCCCACCCAGGCCGTACCGGTCTGCAGGGCGAGCGTCTGGCTGTGCGCGCCGGCGGTGTGCCGCAGTCCGGCGGTCGCGTCGAGCAACAGGGTGTCCATGTCATGGGCGTCGCGGTTCACCGCGCGCCGCAGATTGGCGGCGCCGATCAGGCGCCAGTCGTCCGACAGGGGGACCTCGACGATCGCGCCTGCCGCCGCATTGCCCACGAGTGCGTGGCGGCGGCGGCTCTCCGCTGTCGTCTGGAAGACGATCCCGCCGAAGGCCGGGATCGCGAATTCGCCTTGATTGCTCGCGCTGTTGACGTTGCTGTCGTAGCCGGCGCCCAGTTCCAGATAGCCGGAGACGCGCGCGGCCCGGCGCGGGACCACCTGGTCGACGACGCCCAGCACGCGGTCGATGGCGGCCTGGGCTTGCGGCGGCGTGTCGCCGCTGCGGGCCTGGCGCAATTGCTCGCGCGCCCGCTCCGTGTCGCCGGCGGCCAGGTAGGCGCGGCCCAGTTCGGCCCGCGCCAGCGGGTCCTGCGGGCGGGCGTCGACGGCGCGCTCCAGCGCGAAGATGGCGCGCGTCACATGGCCCGCATCCAGTGCGGCGATGCCGAGCAGGTAGTCGAAGGCGGGATCGCCGGCGCGTGCGGATTCAGCCGGCGACAACAAGGCGTAGGCGGCGACCGCATCGCGTCGGGCGAGAAGATCGGACGCCCGATCGAGCAACGCATCCTGGGCTTGAACGCCCCCGGCCGAGCAGCCCAACGCCACGGCCAATGCCCAAGCTCGCAAATAGGCCGCGCCATCACGGGCACCGGGTTTGATTCTGGGTTTTCGGAAACTCAATGTCGCCTCTTGTCATGGTGGCGAATACGTGTAACGCATCGCAACTCACCATCATCGGTGGCGCGCCGGTCAATTGAAGCCTGCAGGGTTCCGACGGTGTGACATCCTCCGCGCGACCGCTGCGGGCGGTATTTCTACGTCTGCGATGTTCGATATGGGGCCGCATTAAGTGCGCCACCACACATTCGCCAAGAGAACTATTGGCGTCGCTGGGAGATTCCATGCGAGTGGCCAAAGTGTCCCGTTGAGAAATCCGACTTTGAAAAGATTCGCAGGCGAGCCGCGGTGGCGATATTGAAATTGCGCCCGCTGCGGACGTGTCCGGGGCCGACTGGCTCGCACCGCACAATCCGGACATGGACCTGCTTCGCACCCTCGCCCTGTTCGTTCTGACCGCGCTCGCCGAGATCGTCGGCTGCTATCTCCCCTACCTCTGGCTGAAGCAGGACAAACCGGCCTGGCTGCTCATCCCGGCCGCCATGAGCCTCGCGCTCTTCGCATGGCTGCTGACCCTGCACCCCACGGCCGCCGGACGCGTCTACGCGGCCTACGGCGGCGTGTACATCGGCGTGGCGGTGATCTGGCTGATGGTGGTCGACAAGGTCAGGCCGACCGGGACGGATTGGCTGGGCGTCGCCGTCAGCCTGATCGGGATGGCGATCATCATGTTCGGGAAACGCTCGAACTGAGCCCAGCTGAATCCGCCGGCCCGCGCCATGACTTCCCGAAACGCCCTCTCCCGCGGTGGCAAACTCCGCCGACTTCTTCAGGAGGGCGCATGGGTTTTGTGACGACGCGCAACATGGCGCGCGACTACGACGTCATCGTCGTCGGCTCAGGGGCCGGCGGCGGCCAGACGGCCTACACGCTGGCGCTGGAAGGCGTGAAGGTGCTGATGCTGGAAGCCGGCCGGTACTACGACTTCCGCACCGAGACGCCGATGTTCCAGGCCTCGCACGACGCCCCGCTGCGCGGCGCCGGCACGCCGGACAAGCCCTTCGGCTTCTACGACGCGACGGTGGACGGCGGCTGGCAGGTGCCGGGCGAGCCCTACACGCAGGCGTCCGACGACGAGGCGCAGCGCTTCGACTGGTGGCGCGCCCGCATGCTGGGCGGCCGCACCAACCACTGGGGCCGCATCTCGCTGCGCAACGGGCCCTACGACTTCAAGCCGCACAGCCGCGACGGCCTGGGCTTCGACTGGCCCATCGCCTACGAGGACCTGGCGCCCTACTACGACAAGGTCGAGATGCTGGTGGGCATCTACGGCAGCAACGAAGGCCTGGAGAACACGCCCGACTCGCCCGACGGCTGCCTGCTGCCCGCCCCCGCCGCGCGCGTGGGGGAACGCCTCGTCGCCCAGCGCGCCGGCAAGCTCGGCATCCCGGTGGTGCCCATCCACCGCGCGGTGCTGACCGCCAAGCTCGACGACACCCGCATCCCCGCCCTGCTCCACCCCGGCAACCCGCGCGCGCAGGCGCTGGTCGCGCACTCCATGCGCGAGCGCGCCGCCTGCTTCTGGGCCACGCCGTGCTCGCGCGGCTGCTCCATCGGCGCGACCTACCAGAGCCCCGCCGTGCACCTGCCGCCCGCGATCGCCAGCGGCAACCTCGACGTGCTGTGCGACGCCATGGTCTACGAGGTCACGACCAAGGACGGCAAGGCCAGCGGCGTGCGCTTCGTCGACCGCAAGACCGGCAAGCACATCGAGGCCAAGGCCCGCGCCGTGGTGCTGTCCGCCAGCGCCTGCGAGTCGGTGCGCATCCTGCTGAACAGCAAGAGCAGCGCCCACCCGCAAGGCCTGGCCAACAGCAGCGGCAAGGTCGGCAAGTACGTGATGGACACCGTGGGCAGCGACCTGTCCGGCCAGGTGCCGCTGCTGGAGAACCTGCCGCCGCACAACGAGGACGGCGCCGGCGGCTCGCACATGTACGCGCCCTGGTGGCTGTACGGCCGACAGGGCAAGGACTGGGCGGCCAAGGGCCTGGGCTTCGCCCGCGGCTATCACATCGAGCTGGGCACCGGCCGCCGCATGCCCGGCAGCGGCACCGGCGCGGGCCTGGAGTGGCTGACGAAGGGCAGCTACGGCGCGAAGTTCAAGCAGGACGTGCGCCGGACCTTCGGCTCCTTCGTCTACTTCGCCGGCCGCGGCGAGATGATCCCCAACGAGCAGTCGTTCTGCGAGATCGACCCGAAGACGAAGGACCGCTTCGGCATTCCCGTGCTGCGCTTCCACTGGCAGTGGTCGGAGCACGAGACCCGCCAGGCCGCGCACATGCAGAAGACCTTCGCGGAGATCATCGAGGGCATGGGCGGCAAGGTGAGCGGCGGCGGGCCGGAGCTGGACGGCCGCAAGGCCATCGCGCCCGGCGGCTCCATCATCCACGAGGTCGGCGGCGCCATCATGGGCGCGGATGCCAGGACCTCCGTCACCAACCGCTGGGGCCAGACCTGGGACGTGCCCAACCTGTTCCTGTCCGACGGGGCGCCCTTCGCCTCGAATGCCGACAAGAACCCCACGCTGACCATCATGGCGCTGGCCTGGCGCCAGGCCGACCACATCGTCGACCGCTTCCGCAAGAAGGAGCTCTGAGCATGGACCGCAGAACGACCCTGCAATGGATGCTGGCCGCGAGCGCGGTGCTCGGCGCCGGCGTGTCGGCCGGCGCCACGCCCGCCACGCCGGTCAAGCGACGAGGCGGCAAGCCCGCCGGCTATGGCACCGACCCCGCGCTGACCAAGAGCTACAAGGGCGGCGAGCTGTGGCCGCTGACCTTCGACGCCGCGCAGAACCGGACCGCCAAGGCGCTGTGCGGCCTCATCATCCCGGCCGACGACCAGTCGCCCAGCGCTGCGCAACTGCAGGTGCACCGCTTCATCGACGAATGGGTCAGCGCGCCCTACCCCGACCAGGCCAAGGACAAGCCCGTCATCGTGGACGGCCTGGCCTGGCTGGAGGCCGAAAGCGCGAAGCGCTTCGGTGGCAGGCGCTTCGACCAGCTCGATGTCGCGCAACAGTCGCAGATCGCCGACGACATCTGCTGGACCGAGTCCGCCAAGCCGGCGTTCGCCACCGCCGCGCGCTTCTTCAAGCGCTTCCGCGACCTGACCGCCGGCGGCTTCTACACGACGCCCGACGGCATGAAGGACATCGGCTACGTCGGCAACGTCCCCACCGTCACCTTCGACGGCCCGCCGCCCAAGGTCCTGCAAATCGTTGGAGTCGCCTGATGCGCCTTGCCCCTCTTGCCGCCGCGGCCGCCGCCGCCCTCGCCCTGTCCGCCACCGCCCACGCCGCCGACATGCCCACCGCTCCCAACACGCTCACCGCCGAAGAGTCCGCCGCCGGCTGGCAACTGCTGTTCGACGGCAAGAGCCTCGAGAACTGGCGCGCCAGCGACCAGCCCGGTTCCTTCAGCGTGAAGGACGGCGCCATCGTCGTCCGCGGTCCGCGCTCGCACCTGTTCTACACGGGCCCGGTGCAGCAGCACGAATTCAGGAACTTCGAGCTCAAGGTCGACGTGATGACCTTTCCCAAGGCCAACTCCGGGGTCTACTTCCACACGAAGTGGCAGGAGGTCGGCTGGCCCGAGCTGGGCTATGAAGTGCAGGTCAACAACTCCCACAGCGACCCCAGCCGCACCGGCGGCCTATGGGGCGTGCAGGACTACCTGAAGGTCGTATCGCCGGACAACCAGTGGTTCACGCTGACGGTACGCGTCGAGGGCAAGCACGTCACCACCTTCGTCAACAGCGAGAAGACGGCCGACTACACCGAGGAGTCGCCCATCGTCCGCAAGAAGGGACTGGAGAAGCGCTACCTCGCCAGCGGTACCTTCGCGCTGCAGGGCCACGACCCGGAGAGCGAGGCGCACTTCAGGAACATCAAGGTGAAGGTGCTGCCCTGAGCGATGGCGGGCACCGCACGGCTCGACGGCGAGGGATCGCCCAGTGGAAGCCGCAGAGCCCTCGCGGCGAAAGTGCTCATCGCTCGCCGTCTAACATGCCGGCCCCATGGGCCGAAGTCGCGGCATCGGAGGTGAGATGAAGATTGTGGTGGTCGAGGATTCGCTGACCGTGCGCGACGCGATCCTGGAGCGGCTGGCTGAAGAGCCATTTCTCACCGTGGTGGGCCAGGCGAGCAGTCCGGCCCAAGCCTTTGCGACGGTCAATCTGAGCAAGCCCGACGCGGTTCTCCTCGACCTCGGCCTCCGCAATGGAACGCACGGCATCGATGTGCTTCAGGAGCTGCGCGCGAGCGGGTTTTCCGGCCACATCTTCGTGCTGAGCGCGAGCCCGTACGAACGGCGGCCTTCGACTGCAAGGCACGTGGCGCCAACGGCTTCTACGACAAGGGCGACGGCGTGGAGCGTCTCGTGGCGGATCTGCGGGAGATCGCCCTCGGCGTGCACGTCGAGCCCCTGCGCGTCAACCGGTCCATCAAGTAGCGGCACGCCATCGCAAGGGGTCTGCTTCGAGCCTCGAGGCCAGCTCCCCGCCTCGAGACGCCCTTGGCGAGAACGCTGAGCACCATGAATGCACTCGCCCTTCGCGATCAACTCTTTTCAGCACTCCACGTCGCAACGCTCAAGCCGCTCGGCTACCGGAAGCGGGGGCACTGGCTGATCCGAGACTGTGGCGCCTTGGCCCACGCGTTTTACCTTCGGGCAAGCCGCTTCGGTAGCCAAACCGAAGCCATCTTCTGGATCGACGTCCAGATTTTCAACGCCGACTGGCATCGCCTGGTCTTCCCGGAACGCCCGTACAAGGGTCCTTCCGAAGGTCCATGCCTCTCGCTACGAGAACTCGGCAACTGGAGCGATCCCCCGATGAGGTCATTTCAGATTTCATCGGCGGTCGACGTCGAGAGGCTGTTTCCCATCCTCTCCGATGTCATCGTGCAGATGGCGCTGCCATACCTGGAGCAAAGGACGACGCCGGAGGCTTTGCTCGACCAGCTCGTCGCCAATCCAGAACCTCACGCCGAATTGACGATCGTGGGTCTTTCACGCTTGCTTGGGCATGAGGCACAGGCGCGCAAATACATGGAGCAGGCGAAGCAGAAAGCCGCACATGACAATGAGCTCCGCTTTCTCGAACTACGCGAGCGGAACATCTGGCGGGCGCTCGAAGGTGGTCCGTGCTGACCTGATGGGGAGCCTCGCTGTGGCCGACCCTCGCCGCTGAGCGGCATCAACGGCATCCTCCGGATTAGGGATGAGCCCGCTCGGGGAACGGGCGCCTAATCGACGATCGACGGGGACACAGCGAGGGAACCATGATCGAACGGTACTTGCGCGCGGGCGTCCGTTTCCTCTGGAACAAGCCGCCCGACAACCTGGGCAACGTGGGCGGCGCCATCGTCGCCAGTACCGGTGCGGCGACGCCCCTGATCTACGACGGGCTGGACGGTCATCCGGACATGCTCGATCCGCAGATCCCGCGTAACCCGAACGTCGAGCACGTGCTCGGCATCGCAGTGGGCGCGGCCGTGCCGTACGCGTGGCTCGACTACGCCCCGGGCCGCACGGCGCAGAAGCCCATGGCCGCGGGGGACGTCCTCACGGGCTACATGAGCGGCTGCCTCATCGCCCGCGGCACCCTGGGTGGCGCGACGAGCGCCTTCCACCTCGGCACGATCGACAGCCGCCCCGAGGTGAATCGGACGGTGAAGGAGGTCTTCCATGCGGCGCTGCCCGCGGATGCGACCGGCTTCTTTCCCAACCGCCACTGGCCGCCCGGCGAGGTCCAGTACCTTCAGGAACGCCTAGGCGGCACCGCCGGCACGGCGGTGATCCTCGGGCTGGTCACGGCCACGGGGACGTTCTTCTCCGTCCTGATGTTCCAGATCCAGGAGCCCGTCGCGGGAGGCGGAGGCACCGTGAGCTTCACGAATCCGGCGGGGCTGCGCTACTGGTGCGTCGGCGGGATCAAGCGGGTCCAGGCGCTCAACCGGGCGCAGCTGGAGAACGAGCTGCGTTAGGTCTTCGTGCTTTTGAAGCCCGAGCCAGCCTCCCCGGACTCCAATTTGTGACGAGGCCCGTCCCAGGCCTCGCGCTCAGGCGTTCCCGCCGCGGCCTGGAAGCCCGACGTCTACTACGCCGCCGGCACCGTCGTGAGCTACAACGGCCAGCTCTACCGCGCCACCGTCAACCAGACCGACTACGCCAGCACCGGCTGGAACCCGACCAACGCCTCGCTGTGGACCCCTATCGGTCCCGCGAGCGGCCCGGCGCCCTCGCCCGCTCCGTCGCCGGCACCCACGCCGAGCCCGTCGCCCAGTCCCGCACCGGCGCCCACCCCGGCACCGTCCCCCGCGCCTGCCCCGCAAGGCGCATGGAATGCGGCCACGGCCTATTCGGGCGGCGCGATCGTCAGCTACCAGGGCGTGATCTACCGCGCCAACTGGTGGACGCAAGGCGACAACCCTGCCTCGCAGAGCGGCCCGATCGGTTCCGGCAAGCCGTGGACGGTCTACGGCGGCTCGACGCCGCCCGCTCCGTCGCCGGCGCCCACGCCGCCCCCCGCGCCTTCGCCTGCGCCGACGCCCGCTCCGGGACCTGCGCCCACGCCGGCACCGTCGCCCGGCCCGGCCCCTGCCCCCGGCAAGCACCAGCTGATCGGCTACTGGCACAACTTCACCAACCCGGCCGGCCCGACCTTCCCCATCAGCGAGGTCTCCGCCGATTACGACGTGATCGTCGTCGCCTTCGCGGATGACGCGGGCAACGGCAGCATCGCCTTCAACCTCGACCCAAGCGCCGGCGGCGAGTCCCGCTTCATCGCGGAAGTCGCGGCCGCGCGCGCCAAGGGCAAGAAGGTCGTGCTGTCCTTCGGCGGTCAGAACGGCACCGTGACGCTCAACAACGCGACGCAGGTGACCAACTTTGTCAACAGCGTCGAGGCCATCATGAAGCGCTACGGCTTCGACGGCATCGACATCGACCTGGAGAGCGGCGCCGGCGTCACCTCGGGCGCGCCGGTGCAGACCAACCTGATCACGGCGGTGAAGCAGCTGAAGCAGCGCATCGGCAGCAGCTTCTACCTGTCGATGGCGCCGGAGCATCCGTACGTGCAGGGCGGCTTCGTCGCGTACAGCGGCATCTGGGGCGCGTACCTGCCGATCATCGACGGCCTGCGCGACGAGCTGAACGTGCTCCACGTCCAGTACTACAACAACGGCGCGGTCTACACGCCGTACGCGACGCAAGGCCTGGCCGAGGGCAGCGCCGACATGCTGGTCGCCACCAGCCGGATGCTGATCGAGGGCTTCACGACCAACAACGGCACGGGCTCGTTCGTGTTCCGCGGGCTGCGGCCGGACCAGGTCGCGTTCGGGCTGCCGTCGGGGCCGTCGTCGGCCAACAGCGGCCAGGCGAGCGTCGCGACGATCACGGCGGCGTTGAACTGCCTGACGAAGCTGTCGCAATGCGGCGCGATCAAGCCGGTGCAAGCGTATCCGACCTTCAGGGGCGTGATGACGTGGTCGATCAACTGGGATCGTCACGACGGGCAGAGCTTCTCGGGCGGCGTCCGCTCGTCGCTCAACGCCTTGCCTTGAGCGCAGCTGAACGCTGTCTTGAGCGCGGACCGACAGACTGAAGGGACGCGCTGACAAGGCGCGGCATTCGGGCGCGGAAAGTGGAGTAGAAAGGCGCTCGTCGCCTTCTCACACGGATCTGCGATGCCTGATGCCGCGCCTTCGACGTCTTCGACACCTCTCCACGAGCGGTACCTCGCGCGCCTGAAGCAGCGGCGATGGGTGGCGGTGCTGCTGGTGATCGCCGCGATCGTCACGGGCGTGGCCAGCTTCACCGATTCGGCGAAGAAGCTGGCGGCGCTGTTCCAGCGCGAGCACGTGGAGGATCCTCGGCAGCAGTTGGTGAAGCTCGGTCAGCCGTTCACGCAGGACGCCTTCGTCGCCGCTGCCGGACGTGGCGATGAAGTCGCCGTGCAGCTGTACCTCCAGGCAGCGATCCCCGTGGACGAACTGTCTAGCCAGGAGTTGACCGCCCTGGATGCGGCGACCCGCGCACGCCGCACGGCGGTCGTGAAGCGGCTGCTGGCGGCGAAGGTGGATCAGTCCAAGTGGGGGTCGAGGCAAGGACCGGCGCTGTCGGTGGCGGCCTTCACCGGGGATGAGGCGCTGATACGTCTGCTGCTCGATGCCGGTCCGAGCCCGGAAATCGTCAAGCGTGCCTATGTGTCCGCCGGCGCCGCTGGACAGTTGCCGATGCTGCAGATCCTGGCGCCTCGGCTGAGCGCCACCCAGGCGCAGGTCGCCACGGAGGCGCTGTGGGCGCTGGCGAGCGGCGCACGCGAGAGCACCGCGCCGACGTCCGCGCGCGCGGCCACGGCGAGCTTCCTGATCGCCGCCGGTGCCGATCCGCAGGCCGTCGATCCCGAGGTGCGGCGCTCGACGGTGCTGCATCGCGCGGTGGACTCGGACGAGCGGGAAGTCGCTCGCGTGCTGCTCGAGCAGGGCGTGCCGGTCGATCCGCGCGATGCGGACGGCGCGACCCCGTTGTGGTGGGTGGCCGGCGCCGGCCATGTGGAGATGGCCGAATTGCTGATCGCGCATCGCGCCGACGTGAAGGCCGTCGCCAAGGACGGCACCTCCGTGTTGGCGCGAGCGCGCTACAACCAGGACGAGCCGATGATCGCGCTGCTGCGACAGCACGGCGCGCGCTGATCGGAAGTTGCCTTCAGCTTCAGCGAGGACCGCTTCAATGCCCAAGCTCAACACGGCTCTCTGGACCTCTCATCCCGGTGTCGCCAATCGCCTCTCCGGACAGAACGACGGCCCCTACGCCGAGCTGGTCCTCGGTGATCAAGCCGGCCTGACGCAGTTCGGCGTGCGGCTCGAACGCCTCCCGCCGGGCTCTCGTTCCTCGCATCGGCATTGGCACGAAACGGAAGACGAGTTCGTGTACGTGCTCTCCGGCGAACTGGTACTCATCGAGGACGAGGAATCCATTCTGCGAGCCGGAGATGCCGCCGCATGGGCCGCCGGTGTGCCCGTGGCGCACTGTCTGGAGAATCGCTCCGCCTCAGAGGCCGTGTGCCTCGTCGTGGGCACCCGGGCCGTGAAAGGAACGGTCCACTACCCGGACCACGACGTCGTCCTGCATCACGACGGTGGTGAACGCCGCTTCACCCGAGGCGACGGCTCCCCGATCGAGCGCGAGTAGGCGTCCGCGCGGCCGCTGGCGCCCAGTCCACAGACCGCTAGGCTGATCCGCACCGGCATCTCGTCAGCCGCTGGCCGTGTTGGCGGCCTGTTTGGCTGACTTCATCGCAGCACGGGGTCGGGTCTTGTCCCCGCCACTAGCATCGGCGCACTTCGGACTTCCGGCCCGCCCGCCATGCCTGCACGCGCACTTCCCCTCGTTGTCCTGGCTCTCCTGGCGGCCATGCTTGGCCAGCCGCAAGTGGCCGACGCGGCACCCACCAATGCGGCGAACACGCTGACCGTCGAACGCGTCGAGCTGCCCGGCGCAGACGCGCAGATCCAAACCTACAACCTGCAGGAAACGCCCGCCCTGCGCGTCTTCGCACGCTCCGCCGCCGGCTTCAAGCAATCGCAGATCTTCTGGCAGCGACGAGACCCCAGCGGCGCCTGGCGTCCACCGGAGCCGCTGCCTTTCTCCGATCCACGCTGGCGCGATTCGGACCCGCATCTGTCCGGAGACGGCAAGACCCTGACCTTCGTCTCCAGCCGGCCCGCCGCGGACGGCACGGCGCGAGGCGACGATCTCGATCTGTTTGAAGCGGTGCTGGCGGATCGCGACACCGGGCAGTGGAGCGCGCCTCGGCGACTCGCCGATGCGGTGCAGAGCCCGCAACAGGAGCTCGGGCCCGAGCGCTACGGCAAGCGCCTCTACTTCGCGTCCACGCGCGCCGGCGGACCGGGCAAGCTCGCCGTGTATCGCGCGGAGGATGAGGAGAAC
>CBIHMU010000128.1:0-12321 GCA_966211105.1 uncultured Burkholderiales bacterium | reverse complement strand
CTCCGGCCGTCGCGAGGAGATCATGCGGGCGATGGCCGAGCACCAGGTGGTGATCGTCTGCGGCGAGACCGGCTCCGGCAAGACCACGCAACTGCCCAAGATTGCCCTGGCCATGGGTCGTGGCCGAGGCAACGGCGGCGGCCTGATCGGCCACACGCAGCCGCGCCGCATCGCCGCGTCCAGCGTCGCCAAGCGCATCGCCGAGGAGCTCAAGTCGCCGCTGGGCGACGTCGTCGGCTACAAGGTCCGCTTCCAGGACCGGCTGCAGCCGGGCGCCTCGGTCAAGCTGATGACGGACGGCATCCTGCTGGCCGAGACCCAGACCGATCCGCTGCTCAGCGCCTACGACACGCTGATCATCGACGAGGCGCACGAACGCAGCCTCAACATCGATTTCCTGCTCGGCTACCTGCGCGAGATCCTGCCGCGCCGGCCCGACCTGAAGGTCGTCGTGACCTCCGCGACCATCGACGCGGACCGCTTCGCGCAGCATTTCGCCTCGGCGAAGGGCCCCGCGCCGGTGCTGATGGTCTCGGGGCGCCTGTTCCCGGTCGAACAGCTCTACCGTCCCTTCGAGGAATCGCGCGAGTACGACGTCAACGACGCCATCTGCGACGCCGTCGACGAACTCTGGCGCCAGGGGCGCGGCGACGTCCTGGTCTTCCTGCCCGGCGAGCGCGAGATCCGCGAGGCCGCCGAGGCGCTGCGCAAGCACCACCCGCCCGGCGTCGAGGTGCTGCCGCTGTTCGCGCGCCTGTCCGAGCAGGAGCAGAACCGCGTCTTCCAGCCGCACGGCCAGCCGCGCATCGTGCTGGCGACCAACGTCGCCGAGACCTCGTTGACGGTGCCGGGCATCCGCTACGTGATCGACCCCGGCCTGGCGCGCGTCAAGCGCTACAGCTACCGCAACAAGGTCGAGCAGCTGCAGGTCGAGAACATCAGCCAGGCCGCGGCCAACCAGCGCGCCGGCCGTTGCGGCCGCGTCAGCAACGGCACCTGCATCCGGCTGTACGACGAGAAGGACTACCTCTCGCGACCGCGCTTCACGGATCCCGAGATCCTGCGCAGCTCGCTCGCCGGCGTGATCCTGCGGATGAAGGCGCTGCACCTGGGGCAGGTCGAGGATTTCCCCTTCATCGAGCCGCCGCCGCGCAAGGCGGTGGCCGACGGCTACCAGCTGCTCAACGAGCTGGGCGCCGTCGACGAGCGCAACGAGCTCACGCCCATGGGCCACGAGCTGTCCAAGCTGCCGCTGGACCCGCGCGTCGGCCGCATGATCCTGGAGGCCCGCCAGCGCGACGCGCTCAGCGAGGTGCTGGTCATCGCCAGCGCGCTGTCCGGGCAGGACGTGCGCGACCGGCCGATGGAGCAGCAACAGCAGGCCGACGAGAAGCACAAGAAGTTCGACGACGAGAAGTCGGAGTTCATGGGCTACCTGAAGCTGTGGAAGTGGCTCGGTGAAAGCCGCGGCGGAGAGGGCGAGCACAAGCTCTCCAACCGCAAGCAGGAACAGCTGCTGCGCGACAACTTCGTCAACCCGCGCCGGGTGCGCGAATGGCGCGACATCTACGCGCAGCTGCACACGGTGATCGCCGAACACGGCTGGCGCCTGAACGGCGCGCCGGCGACCTACGAGCAGGTCCACCTGTCGATGCTGGCCGGCCTGCTGGGCAACATCGGCGTCAAGGCCGATGACGACGACTGGTACCTGGGCGCGCGCGGCATCAAGTTCTGGCGCCATCCGGGCGCGCACCTGAGCAAGAAGCCGGGGCGCTGGATCGTGGCGGCGGAGCTGGTCGACACGACGCGGCTGTTCGGCCGCGGCATCGCGGCGATCGAGCCGCAGTGGCTGCCCGGCATCGCCGGCCACCTGATCAAGACCCAGCTGCTGGAACCGCACTGGGAGAAGAAGGCCGCCGAGGTCGTCGCGCTGGAACGCGCGACGCTCTACGGCATCGTGCTCTACAACAACAAGCGGGTGAACTTCGGCCGTGTCGACGCCGTCGCCGCACGCGAGATCTTCATCCGCGAGGCGCTGGTCAACGGCGACTGGGAGACGCGGCTGCCCTTCCTGGCGCACAACCAGAAGCAGATCGCCAAGGTCGAGGAGCTCGAGCACAAGTCGCGCCGGCAGGACGTGCTGGTCGACGACGAGCTGATCTACGCCTTCTACGACCAGCAGCTGCCGGCGGACGTGTACTCCGGCGTGACGCTGGAGAAGTGGTTCCGGGAAGCGAGCAAGGCCAACCCGAAGCTGCTGCAGCTCAGCCGCGACGAGCTGATGCGGCACGAGGCGGCCGGCGTCACGAGCAACGCCTTCCCGAAGACGATCCGTCTGGGCGGCGTCGACTGCACGGCGACCTACCTGCATCAACCCGGCGACGCGCGCGACGGGCTGACGGTGACCGTGCCGATCTACGCGCTGAACCAGGTCAACGACGAGCGCGTCGACTGGCTCGTCCCCGGGATGCTCGAGGCCAAGGTCACGGCGCTGCTCAAGAGCCTGCACCAGAAGCCGCGCGCGCGGCTGACGCCGCTGCCCGAGTTCGTCGCCGAGTTCGTCGAGCTCCATCCGTTCGCGCAGGGCGGCCTGGTCGACGTGCTGCTCAAGGCGGTGAAGGAGCGCTCGCAGGTCGCCGTGCAGCGCAACGACTTCAAGCTGGAGCAGTTGCCCGCCCACCTGTTCATGAACATCCGCGTCGTCGACGAGCACGGCCGGCAACTGGGCCAGGGCCGCAACCTCGCAACGCTCAAAGCCGAACTCGGCACGCAAGCGCGTTCCGCGTTCCAGGCGCTCGCCGCGCTGAAGCTGCAGGGTCAGGACGACTCGCTCTCCGGCGAGCGAGGCGATGCCCTGAAGCGGCAGGGCTCGGATTCCTCCCTCGCAGAGCAGCACTCCCACGACACCCGCTCGCGGGAGAGGGCAGGGGTGAGGGCTGCGGTCGACGGAGGACGGCCGACGTCCAGCGACGGCACGCCCTCCCGCGGCATCAAGGCGACGGTCATCCCGCCGCCCAAGCCTGCGGTCGAAGCCACGAAGACCTACACGGCCTGGACCTTCGGCGAGCTCCCCGAGCTCATGGAGATCAAGCGCGGCCCGCAGACCCTGATCGGTTTCCCCGCGCTGATCGACAGGGGCCAGCACGTCGAGATCGAGGTCTTCGACGAGCCCGAGCTCGCCGCCTCCAAGCACCGCGCCGGCCTGCGCCGGCTGGTCGCGCTCCAGCTGAAGGAGCCGCTGAAGTACCTCGAGAAGAACATCCCCGACCTGACCCAGATGTCGGTCGCCTACATGAGCCTGGGGACTGCCGAGGAGCTGCGCGACCAGATCATCGCCGTCGCGCTGGAGCGCGCCTTCCTGGCCGATCCGCTGCCGGTGGACGAATTCAGCTTCAAGGCCCGGCTCGAGGAAGGCCGCGCCCGCCTCAACCTGATCGCGCAGGAGGTGGCCCGCCTGGCCTTCAACGTGCTGATCGAATACCAGGCCGCCCTGCGCAAGCTCAAGGACGCCCGCACGGCGCCCAAGGAAGTCGTCGACGACCTGCAGGCCCAACTGCAGCGGCTGATGCCCAAGCGCTTCGTGCTGCTGACCCCGTGGAGCCAGCTGCAGCACTACCCCCGCTACCTGAAGGCGATCACGCTGCGGCTGGACAAACTGCGCGCGGACGCGCCGCGCGACGCCAAGCTGATGTCGGAACTCCGGCCGCTGGAGCAGCGCTGGTCGCGCCGCGTGGCCGACCTCAAGGGCACGACCGATGCGCGGGTCGATGATTTCCGCTGGCAGCTCGAGGAGCTGCGGGTGAGCCTTTTCGCACAGGAACTGAGAACGCCCCAGCCGGTCAGCGTCAAGCGCCTGGAAAAGGTCTGGGCGCAGTTACAGAACTGAGCGGAGAATCCCCCCCAGTTCTTCAGGCGAGGACCTCGGGGTTCCGGTCCAATCCAAGCTACAAAAGGTCCGTGGCCCCGCACTGGCGGGAGTCGCTCATCGCTCGTGTCTGACAACACCACAACATCTTCCGCCGCCCCGATGCGGCGTTTTGGCCGCTTCGAGTTGCGCGCGCTCCTGCACAAGAGCCTGCGCTCGATGCTGTGGGTCGTCTTCGACCCGCAGAGCGGCCAGGAGATGTACCTGATGATGCCGCGCGAGAAGCCCAACAGCGAGGCGGCGATGCTGCACTGGCTGAAGACGGTCGACGGCGCGTCGCGCATCCATCATCCCCACCTGGCCCACGTCATCGAGACCGGCCGCGTCGATCCCTGGCCCTACGTCGCCTACGACCGCGCGCTGGGGGAGACGCTGGAGGAACGACTGTCCCGCGGCGCGCCGCCGCTCCCGCTGGACGCCGCCGGCTGGGCCGCGCAGGCGCTCGAAGGCCTGGCCTTCGCGCACGAGGCCGGCCACGCCCACCGCGACATCCAGCTCGCCCACATCGTCGTCGACGGCGCGAATCACGTGCGCGTGCTGGGGCTCGAGGTCGCCCAGGAGGTCGTGCCGCCGAATGCCGACTTCAACACCGCCACGCGCCGGGCCGCGCGCGAGGCGGCCGAGGAGGACGTCGTCTGCGTCGGTCTGCTGCTGCATCGCCTGCTCAGCGGCCGGCCGGTGCTGGACGAGTCCGACCTGCAGGTCGTGCTGCAGCGCATGCAGCCGCAGGGGCACGACCTGGTGCGCCTGGGCTGGGAGACGCCCTATGCGATCCCCGAGCCGCTGCGCGCCATCGTCAACCGCGCCAGCGACCGGCAGACGCGCCAGCGCTACCACCTGGCGCGCAGCTTCTGGCGCGCGCTGGACGGCTGGCGGCTGTCGGCCGAGCAGGACGACGGCGGCCCGATCGCGCTGCTGAAGGACAAGATGCAGCGCTTCGGCCATCTGCCGAGCACCTCGACCCGCCTGGTCACCACGGTGTCCTCGTCGGCGATGGCCGGGCAGCACGGCAGCCAGCTGGCCTCGATGGCGCTCAAGGACATGGCGCTGGCGCTGGAGCTGATCCGGCGCGTCAACAACGCGCTGCGCCAGCAGGGCCCCACGAGCGGCGGCACGGTGCTCAACCTGCAGCGCGCGATCGCGATGCTGGGCCTGAACGGGCTGGAGGACGCGGCGCGGGCGCTCAAGCCCTGGCCCGGTCCGATGAACGAAGGCCAGGCGCAGTTCATGCAGAGCGTGATGCGCCGCGTGAACCGCGCCGGCCAGGTGGCGCAGGCGTTGCGGCCGGCGGGTTACGACGGCGAGGTGGTCTACCTGATCTCGCTGATGCAGAACCTGGGGCGGCTGCTGGTGCAGTACCACTTCCCGGACGACGCGCAGCAGATCCGCCAGCTGCAGGTCGCGCCCGAGGCGACCGAGGACAACCCCAATCCGCGCGGCATGAACGAGCAGTCCGCCGCCTACGCGGTGCTGGGCTGCGACCTGGAGAGCCTGGGCCTGGCGGTCGCGAAGTACTGGGGCCTGGGCGACGAGCTGCAGCACATGATGCGCCGCCAGCCGCAGGAGGCGCCGGTGCGCCACGCCGACGGCGACACCGAGATGCTGCGGCTCACCTGCAGCCTGGCCAATGAACTGGTGGACGCGCTGGCCTCGCCGGAGCGCAAGCGGCAGGCGGCGATCGAGCTGGCGACGCGTCGCTACGCGCGCGCGCTCGGCCTCGGCCTGCGCGAGATCTACGACGCCCTGGGCAACAGCGGCGCGATCGCCGACGCGGGCGAAAGCGGCCTGGGCGCGATGAGCGACCCAGCCATCGGCGCGGCCGCGACCGCGGCACCGCGCTCCCGTCTGCGCGAGCGCGCCGAGTCCGGCGCGCCGGCTCCTGCCGCCGCCACGAACACGTCTGCAAACACGTCCGCAAACACGTCCACGAACCACACGAACAGCACCGCCCAGCCAGGATCGCCGACGGGCAGCCGCCCGCCCGGCAGCGCCCAGCCCGGCAAGGACCGACCATGACCGCCATGCCGCCCGCCGTCGGGCGATTCAAGCCGCTGCGCAGTCTCGGGCAGGGCGCCCAGGCGGTGGTGTGGCTCGCGCACGATCCGCGGCTGGACCGCGAGGTCGCGCTGAAAGTGCTCACGCAGGCGGTCGACCGCGCGAGCGTGGACGCCTGGCTGCACGAGGCGCGCGCGGTCAGCCGGCTGACGCATCCCAACCTCGTGCCGGTCTTCGAGGCCGACATCGAGGCCGGCCAGGCCTACATGGTCTTCGAGTACGTGCCCGGCGGCACGCTCACCGAGCGGCTGCGCCAACGCGGCCGGCTGCCGGCGCGCGAAGCGGTCGCGCTGATGCTGGGCATCCTCGACGGGCTGCACGCGGCGCATCAGGCGGGCGTCGTGCACCGCGACCTGAAGCCGTCCAACATCCTGATCGACTCGGCGGGTCGGCCCAAGGTGATGGACTTCGGCATCGCGGGCCGCATCCAGCAGGGAGCGGCCGGCGCCGCCAGCGCGGCGGCCCGACCCAACCGCATCGTCGGCACGCCGGGCTACATCTCGCCGGAGGCCGCCAGGGGCGACGCCGCCTCGCCGGTGATGGACGTCTTCGCCGCCGCAGTGATGCTCAGCGAGATGCTGTCCGGCCAACGGCTCAACTACGACGCCGATCCGTGGCGCGCGGTGCGTCGCGCGATGGAGCAGACCCTCGATCCGCCGGCCGACCTCGGGCCCGACAGCGACGACGCGCTGCGCGCCGTGCTGCTGCGCGGCCTGTCGCGCGAGTCGTCGCAGCGCTGGGCCGATGCCAAGGCCTTCCACGACGCGCTGGCCGCGTGGCTGCATCCGGCCGCGAGCGAGACCACCGAAGTCGGCGAGGGCGGCAACGCGACGCTCGAATTCCTGCTGCGCCGCATGCGGCATCGCAGCGACTTCCCCGCGATGGCCGACTCGGTGACGCGCATCCAGCGGATGACGCAGTCCGACAACGAGAGCCTGACCTCGCTCTCCAACGAGATCCTCAAGGACGTCGCGCTCACCAACAAGCTGCTGCGGCTGGTCAACACGGTGCAGTTCAGCCATGCGGGCGGCGGGCACATCAGCACGGTGTCGCGCGCGGTGGCGCTGGTGGGCTTCGGCGGCATCCGCAACCTGGCCTTGTCGCTGGTGCTGCTGGAGCGCATGGAGAACAAGGGCCACGCGCAGCGCCTGAAGGAGGAGTTCCTGCGCGCGCTGATGGCGGGCTCGCTGGCGCGCGAGCTGTGCCTGGTGCCGCGCGAGAACGAGGAGTCCTTCCTCGCCACGATGTTCCAGGGGCTGGGCCGGCTGCTGGCCGAGTTCTACCTGCCCGAGGAGGCGCAGCAGGTGCGCCGCGTCGTGCGACCCGAGCGCGGCATGGGCGAGCAGGCCGCGCCGCCGCTGAGCGAGGCCGCGGCCTCCGCGCAGGTGCTGGGGCTGAGCTACGAGAGCCTGGGCCTGGGCGTTGCGCGGCAATGGGGCTTCCCGGACAGCCTGCAGCGCAGCATGCAGCGGCCCGACGGCGACGCGCCGGCGCGGCTGGTGGAGCATTCGACCGATCGCATGCGCTGGCTGGGCCGCGCGAGCAACGACGTCGCGGACGTCATCCTGAACAGCGATCCGGCCGAGGCGCATGCCAAGGTGCGCGCGATGGCGCAGCGCTACGCGCGCGCGCTGGGCGTCGAGGCCAAGGCCTTCGAGGCGGCGGCCGACCAGGCGCGGCAACGTCTGACGCAGCTGGCGCAGGCGATGGACATCAAGCTCACGAAGAACTCGCCAGCGCAGCGCCTGCTGGCGCCGCTGACGCCGTCGACGGAGGACACGCTGTCGCCGCACCAGCTGCAGGCGACGATGGTGGACGGGCAGGCGCCAGCCGGCGTGATCCCGCCCGAACAGGCCGCCGCCACGCTGGCCGCGGGCATCCAGGACATCACCAACGCGATGGTCGAGAGCTTCAAGCTCAACGAGATCCTGCGGATGATCCTGGAGACCATGTTCCGCGGGCTGGGCTTCCGGCGGGTGATCTTCTGCCTGCGCGATCCCAAGACCGAGACGCTCACGGGACGCTTCGGCCTGGGCGACGGGGTGGAGGCGGTGGTGCCGCTGTTCCGCGTGCCGCTGCGGGTGATGCCGGGCATGCCGGCGGACCTCTTCACGGCGATCTGCAGCAAGGGCGTGGACACGCTGATCGCCGACGCTTCGCAGCCCAAGATCGCCGAGCGGCTGCCGCCGTGGTTCCTCAGCGGGGCCAAGGCGCACAGCTTCCTGATCCTGCCGATGGCGCTGCGCGGCGCACCCTTCGCGATGATCTACGCGGACAAGGCGCAGCCGGGCAGTGTGGTGCTCGACGAGAAGCAGCTCTCGCTGCTGCGCACGCTGCGCAACCAGGCCGTGATGGCCTTCAAGCAGGCGAGTTGAGCGGCGCTGGCGCCGTCAAGTCCTCCACCCGGGAGGGCGAGAACAAGAGGCCACACCGCGCCACCAGCATTCGGCCGGATGGGCGTTGATCGCCCATTTCGGGTGATGGCACCCTGGATTGTCAAAAAGTGCCGCTCGCCACGTCGGGGAGGCCCTCAGACTCCGCCCCCGCCGAACAGCAACATTCGGCAACAGAAGTTTGCAATCCAGGGAACAGAGATGAAGTTTGAAGTTTTCAAAGGCGTGTGGGCGCTCCCGTTGGTCGCGGCGCTGACCGCTTGCGGCGGCGGCGGCAGTGACGACGCCACGGTCAACACCAACCAGGGCAACAACGCGGGGGGAGGCGCCACGACCACCACCACGCCGCCGGCAGCGTTCGTGAAGGGCGCGCGTCCTCGCGCGTTCGTGATGGCCGCCGGCCTGCAGTTCAACGGCGTGGTGGACGCGGTGTCGCAGCAGGCCGCGGGCGGCATGGTCACCGTCGGCAGCTACGCGATGACCGGCAGCAATCCGGTCGACGTGGCCGGCGATGCCAGCTTCGCGATGGGCCGTTGGGTGCGAGGCACGGTCACCACGCCGACCCGCACCGACACGCTGTCGGACGGCAATGCGTACCACTACGTCGTGTACAACCAGCTGGCGAGCTTCGGCGCGAACGGCACCTACGCCTGCGAGGCGGGCGTCTTCACGACGCCGACCAAGATCAACAGCACCGCGGTGATCGCTTTCGGTCGCACCATCGGCACGGCGACGCTCAACGTGTCCAGCCTGGGCGCCTCGGTCGCGGCGGAGATCCAGACGGATGCCGGCATCGACTCGGTCAAGCAGTCGCTGAGCGGCCTCGTGACCACGCCGGCCACCATCCTGGTGAGCAACCGCTACCTCAACAACGAGACCGGCGCGCAGATCACCGTGGTTGATGGCGGCGCGTCGAACAAGCTGCGCATCGTCCTCGGTCATCAGACCAAGGTGAACGGCACCGACTACCGCGGCGTGGGCACCTTCCTCTGCACGATGCATTGATCGCTCGGCAGCGGGATCGGAACGCCTTCTGGGGCGCCCGGTCCCACGTGCAGCGCAGGACGCCGGCCTCGAGCCGGCGTCGTCGTTTCCGGACTCAGCGCCGCGGGCCGTAGTGGCCCGGGATCCAGCGGCGACCGCCGCCGCGGTTGTCCCAGTAGCCGTCGATCCAGATGGTGCCGGTGACGACCGGGCCGCCATCGGAATAGCCGGCGCCGTAGCCGCCACCGTCGCCATAGCCGCGGTCATAGCCGTGATAACGGTGGGCAGGCACCACGACGCAGCCGGTCAATGTCGCGACCAGCGGAGCCGCGACGAGCGCGAGCAGCAGGGGACGAAGCGTTCGCATGTGGGACCTCCATGAAGGGGACAACATGCGTCTGACAACGCGGTCGCGGAGGTTGCCGATGACCGGTCGCGCCGGGCATTACCCGGCGGACAAGGAGTAACGGGCGGTGAGCCGCGCCAGCGCGTCCCGGCGGGCCCGACCTCCCGGTCGAGCCTATGCCCGATCAATACGGGCTCAGTGCGGGCTCAGTGCGGGCTCAGTACGGGCCGTTCGACAGCCAGTATTCGAGTTGCGGCAGCCGGTCGTTGCCCCAGAAGCGTTCGCCTTCGACGATGAAGAAGGGCGAGCCGAACACGCCGCGGGCTTCGGCGAGGTCGATCTCGGCCTTCAGCCGGGCGCGCGCGGCCGTGTCGTTGGCGATGGCCTGGAGCTGGTCGGGCGAGACGTGCTGCGTGGCGCAGAGGTCCTGCAGCACCTCGGCCTGGGCGATGTTGCGATCGTCGACGAAATAGGCCTTGTAGACGGCCTGCGCGAACTTGCGCCCCTGTTCGGGATCGCGGTCGTTGAACCAGTGGAACAGGCGCGCGGCCATCTCGGTGTGCAGGCCCAGCGACGTCGGCGTGTTGTACGGCACCTTCATGAAGGCGGCGAGCCGGGTGACGTCGCGGCGGACATAGTCGCTGCGCATGACGCTGTTGGGCACGCGGATGCGCTCGAGCGACTGGAAGTTGGCGTCCAGCACGATGGCATGCCAGTTGACGGTGCGGCCGTACTTGGCGGCGAGCTCGTCGATGCTCTGCGCGGCGATGTAGCCGTAGGGCGAGGCGAAGTCGAAATAGAAGTCGATCGGTGCGGACATGCGGGCTCCTGTCAAGGCGCGCGGATTGTAGGAGCGTGCGTCGTGCCGGCCGGTGATGCATCCGGCGGATGGGTGACGCCGTTACCGCATCCGCTGCCCGCTCGTCAACCACCCCCGGGAGGCGATGTGTCTGGATGTTGCGGTCGGATACAGTCGTTTACTTCAGTTCCCAGAGGCGCCCTGCATCCCGTGAGGGATGTCACGCCATGAGGGCTGAAAGGGCAAAACCGGCGCGAGCCGGCGACGCAAAGCCTCCGGTCTCGATGCCGATTTCCCAAGGAAATCACGACGCGAGATAGCGGGGTTGCCGGTCCGGTCTCGTCCGGTTCGTGACGCATCGCCGCTTGCTTCGGCCCGCCCTGGGTCGAAAAAACAACGCCAGACAAACGGCAGGCAGGGATGCAAGAGAAGCATGAACAGCGGACGCCCGCGCAGCGACGTCCGACCGTCGGCGTGCCGGCGGGAACCACGATCGCAATGGCCGCGGCGTTGTACGTCGCCATGGGCATCGGCACCGGCATCGGCACACACGCCGGCCTGGGCGCCGCCTGGGGCCAGGTCTTGCCGCCAGGCACCGTCGACCCCGACGCACAGCGCCAGCTCCAGCAGCAGCGCGAGGCCCAGCAGCGCCAGTCGCTCGAACGCGAACCCGACGTGCGTCTGCGCGCCAGCGCGCCGCAGGCGCGTCCGCGGCTGCGCGACGACGAGTCGCCGTGTTTCCTCATCACGCAGATCGAGCTGCGCGGCGTCGAGGGCCAGCCCCGCATGGCGCGCCAGATCGGCGCGCTCGACGGCCCGCAGGGCGACGACGCGCCGATCGGCCGCTGCCTGGGCGCCGGCAGCGTCGCCACGCTCGTCACGCGCCTGCAGGACGCGCTGATCGAGGAAGGCTTCATCACCACCCGCGTGCTCGCGGCGCCGCAGGACCTGTCCACCGGCCGCCTCGTGCTCACCGTCGTGCCGGGCCGCGTCCATGCGATCCGGCTGCGCGAAGGCGGCTTTTTGTTTCAAGCGATCTTATTTCGCTCTTTCCTAGCGTAAATGAGGCTGGTTGCGTCGGCCATTGCATTCTGAAGTTCACCGATGTTTCTCGGGTTCGGATGGAGACTTCGATTCATCATCGCTCGGGAGACGAGGTGATCTGGTCGGATCCTGCTGTGTCCACGTTCCCCGGTACCGGAGTTGGCGCCATTGAGTATGACTTTTCGGGGTCACTGAAAGGCTTCCAGAGTTCAATCGAACTTCCGGTGACTGCCGGTTCTTTCGAACTGCTTGTTCTTCAGCGAGATGAGCCTGCGAAGGAATGATTCGGGTAACTCTCCGGACGGGTGGGATGACGGAAGATGTCTAGAAGATTACATGAATGATTTCAAACGACCCTCGTTAGATTGTTTTTGATCGAAAGTATGATGAAGTTGTTATCTGTCTCTCTGCTTGCGCTGGCATGTAGTGGATGCGCAACCTCGCAGCACCAACATCAACGGCCAGGCTTGCCGCCCGGTACAGAGCTGCTCTTGAAGAATGCATTTCGCCTTATTGAGGCGTATAACAAGAATGACAGTAAGACATGGTCTGAACTCCGATGCATGGCTGCGAACGACGAGAAAGTGTTTGGGTTGTCGGCCAGCAAGTTTTTGGGAGTTTTTTCATCGCCGCGGCTCGTGGCGATATCTGCAACCTCTGAGGCCGGGAACTAGTCGGGAAAATTTCAGTGGACTCAAGTTGTTATTGAAGTAGAAGCAACGGTGACCTGCCCGGTTTCTCCGAGACGTTGATTTCCAGAGAAGATGGCTCCATC
>CBIHMU010000127.1:0-12360 GCA_966211105.1 uncultured Burkholderiales bacterium | reverse complement strand
GTGTGAGTATCGGCGGCCGGCGGCCGGCGGTCATCGCTCGGCGTGCATTACTCGAAAGGGCAATGCCTGGCACACCCGGGGGAGTTATGCAGCCTTCGAAGAACTGGCGCAAAGTTCGACCCGCTGTGACGTGAGCTCTCCGGCTTTCGACACCGTCCCCACCTCGCATGAGGATTGAAAAGGAGCAACGACATGGACCTGCAGTTGAATGGAAAGCTCGCACTCGTGAGCGGCAGCACCGCCGGCATCGGCTATGCGATTGCGAGCACCCTGGCGCGGGAAGGCGCGCGGGTCATCGTCAATGGACGGACGCAGGCCGCCGTGGACGAGGCCATCGAGCGCATCCGCTCGGAGACCGGCGCGGCGGCCGAAGGATTCGCGGGCGACCTGAGCCTGGCCGAACCGGCGCAGGAGTTGGTGCGCCGGTTTGCGGGCATCGAGATCCTCGTCAACAACCTCGGCATCTTCGAGCCCAAGCCCTTCGAAGACATTCCCGACGAGGATTGGCGCCGCTTCTTCGAGGTCAACGTCCTGAGCGGCGTCCGACTGGCCCGGCTCGTGCTGCCGGCGATGAGGCAGGCCAACTGGGGTCGCATCATCTTCATCTCCAGTGAAAGCGCGATCCAGATCCCGCCGGAGATGGTCCATTACGGCGTGACGAAGACCACCCAGATCGCCGTGGCCCGGGGGCTGGCGGAGTCGGTCGCGGGCACCGGCATCACGGTGAACAGCGTGCTGCCGGGACCGACGAAGTCGCGCGGCGTCGGCGACTTCGTCGAGAGCCTGGCCGCGGCGAACTTGAAGAGCTTCGAACAGGTCGAAGCCGAATTCTTCGAGCATGTGCGCCCCACCTCGCTCATCAAGCGTTTCGCGACGCCGCAGGAGACCGCGAACCTGGTCGCCTATGTGGCGAGCCCGTTGGCCTCGGCCACGACGGGGGCGGCTTTGCGGGTGGACGGGGGCGTCGTCAAGAGCGCGTTCTGAGGTGGATGTGCCCGTCGCCGGGGACTTGGCTTCGCGCTACCGCCCCGGCGCGCGGCACTCGAAATACAGCATGTCCTCCCACTCGCCGTCGAGCTGGAAGCTGCGCGTCGAGCGGCCGAACTCGGTGAAGCCGTTGCGCTGCAGGACCTTGATCGAGCCGGCGTTGCCGGCCCGCGCCTTGGCTTCGACGCGGATCAGGCCCAGCTCGCCGAAGGCCTTCCCGAGCACCAGGCGCACCGCTTCCTTCGCATGGCCCTTGCCGTTCTCGCGCTCGGCGATGCGGTAGCCGAGCTCGCACGCGTGGTAGTGCCGGCGCTTGATCTGGCTCAGGTTGATGCGGCCGACCAGCGCGCCCGCCGCGTTCCGGATCAGGAACTGATGGCCCGTGTCGGCCTCGGCCTCGCGGCGCGCGGTCGCGATGGCGGCCTCGATGCCGCCGTCGGCGTAGTACGACGCGGGCCTGGCGTTGATGTGGGCCTCGAAGAACGCGCGGTTGTCGAATTCGAAACGGCGCAGATCGGCGAGGTCGCGCTCGGAGACGGGATGGAGACTCAGCATGGGCGCCGAGCATAGCGGCGCCCGGCCTCGCGACGCCGACGCGCGGGCCGCTCCTCGATCAGCTCAGCGCGGCGCGCGCTTCAGCCGCTTCCACAGCCGCCATCCCAGCAGCACCGCCAGGATCGTCCCGTACACGATGGGCTCGGCGAAGTTGTTCTTCCCCGCGCGCATCCAGATGAAGTGCATCAGCCCGACGATGGCGATCGCGTAGACCAGCTTGTGCAGCAGCTGCCAGCGCGCCGCGCCCAGCGCCTTGATCGCCCGGTTGAACGAGGTGGCCGCCAGCGGCACCAGCAGCAGCCAGGCGACGAAACCCATCAGGATGAACGGCCGCTTGGCGATGTCGCGCAGGATGTCGGACAGGTCCAGCCCCTTGTCGAGCCAGCCGTAGGCCAGCAGGTGCAGGCTGGCGTAGAAGAAGGTGAACAACCCCAGCATCCGGCGGAAGCGCGCCAGCGCCGGCTGGTTCGTCCAGGTGCGCACCGGCGTGACCGCCAGCGTGATCCACAGGAAGCGCAGCGTCCAGTCGCCCAGGCCGCGGATCAGCGTCTCCGCCGGATTCGCGCCGAGCAGGTCCGGCTGCGCGATCGCGCCGAAGAGGTACCAGCCCAGCGGCAGCAGGCACAGCAGGAAGAGCACGACCTTGGCCGCCGGATGCAGCAGCGGATGGCGCTTCGCGGACGGGCGCCGCGGCGTGGACGGCGTGGACGGAGCAGGCTGCGGCCGGGACGGCGCGGCGGGCGAGGCACTCATGGCGGGATCCCGGGCGTCAGTAGTTCTTCTTCAGGTCCATGCCGGCATACAGCTGCCCGACCTGCGCCTCGTAGCCGTTGAACATCAGCGTCGGGCGGCGCTTGGCGAAGAGACCGTCCTCGCCGATGCGGCGCTCGGACGCCTGGCTCCAGCGCGGATGGTCGACCTGCGGGTTCACGTTGGAGAAGAAGCCGTATTCCTGCTGCGCCGCCTTGGTCCAGCTGCTCACCGGCTGCTTCTCGACGAAGCGGATCTTCACGATGGACTTGGCCGACTTGAAGCCGTACTTCCACGGCACGACCAGCCGCAGCGGCGCGCCGTTCTGGTTGGGCAGCACCTCGCCGTACAGGCCGAAGGCCATCAGCGTCAGCGGATGCATCGCCTCGTCCAGGCGCAGGCCTTCGACATACGGCCAGTCGAGCACGCCCGAACGGACGCCCGGCATCTGCGCCTTGTCGGCCAGGGTCGTGAACTCGACGTACTTCGCCTTGGACGTCGGTTCCGCCTTCTTCAGCAGTTCCGCCAGCGAGTAGCCCACCCACGGCACGACCATCGACCAGCCCTCGACGCAGCGCAGCCGGTAGACGCGTTCCTCCATGGGCGCGACCTTCAGCAGGTCGTCGAGGCCGAAACGGCCGGGCTTGGCGCACTCGCCCTCGATGACGACGGACCAGGGCCGCGGCTTGAGGGTATGGGCGTTCTCCGCCGGATCGGACTTGTCGGTGCCGAACTCGTAGAAGTTGTTGTACGAGGTGACGTCCTTGTAGGCCGTCAGCTTTTCCATCACCGTCGCGCCGGGCACGGTGCTCTTGACGCCGGGCAGCTTGGCCAGCTTGCCGGGGCCGGCCGTCTGCGCGCCCGCCGTGCCGGACAGGCCGCTCAGGCCCAGGCCGGTCAGCCCGAGCGCGCCCGCCGACTTCAACCAGTCGCGGCGGCTGTCATAGACCTCGCGGGAAGTGATCTCGGAGGACGGAATGCGCTGACCGTCGCGGGGCTTGTGGAAATGCATGGCAGACCTTCGGGGGAGGGAAGTCCGAACCTTACGACAGACGCGGCCTGTTGACATGAGGTTGCGCTTAAGGCCCCCCGCATCCGGGGCGGGGCAGGGCGGGGCGGCCGTCCGATGCCCCAGCTCAGGCCCGGCTCAGGCCCGGCTCAGGCCCTCACCGGCATCGCATCGATCGTGATCAGGTCCCGCCCGCCGTGCGCGCTGTTGATCTTGCCGCCGAGGGTGACCTTGCCGCCGCCCAGGAAACGCTCGGCCATGCCCGTGGGCCCCGCCTCCTTGTCGTCGACCTTGTTCGGCGTGGCGCGGATCTCGCCGCCCGTCGACGACTGCTCCTTCACCCGCTGGTTGGTCTCGTTCACGAACAGACGGAACGGCTGCCAGCTGCCCTCGTCGCTGACGTGCGCGGCGATCTGCTTCTGCAGCGACCGAATCTGCGCCGCCGCGTCCGGGTCCGGCGGGGTGCCCGGCGGCAGCGGGCGCTCGATCACCGCCAGCTGTTCCATGCACGCATTGATCGCATCCGCCGCGTCCTGGGTCAGGCACTTGCGTTCGATGAACAGGCGGTTGTTGCCCGGCGGCAGGTTGGCCGTCTGCTGGAGGAAGCCCTGCAGCATCTCGTCGCCGCCGCGCAGCGCGCCGTCCGGTCCGCGCTCGCCCAGGCGGGCCGCCCATTCGGGCTGGCTGTTGACCAGCTTGAAGAAGGCGTCCTGCGTGGCGAACTCGCGATGCTTGTAGGAGATGTTGGGCTTGACCTTGCCGTCCTCGGTGGTGATGCGCACGAAGCCGTTCTTGGCCTGCAGCACCATGTCGGTCTCGATGCCGACCTTGTGCCGCGTGAACAGGCCGACGTCGGGATGGTCGTGGTGCTTGAGGGTGGGATGCGAGATCCCCGCCGTCGCGCCCATGCCCAGCGAGGTCCGCGAGCCGCTGCTGGCCTGCACCGCCTGGGTCGCGCCGCCGGTGTCGCGCGCCTTGCCGCGGTTGAGGAAGGTGTGCTTGAGCCCGACGTTGCCGGTCACCGACGCGCTGCCCAGGCCGACCGAGCCGCCCACCATGCCGTCGGCGCTGAGCGAGCCATTGATCTGGTGGTTCTGGCCGGCGTTCCAGCCGAAGGAGATGTCGCGGTAGTCGCCGACCCGGCCCACCATCTCGCGCCACATCTCGCCGCCGTTCTTCGGCCGCTGCGCCGGGGGCTGCTGCGAGATCTCGAACACCGAGTTGACGACCATCTCGCTCATCTGCTTCCAGTTGTCCGACTGCGTGCCCTGCTTCACCGCATCCGGCAGCGACTCGTGCTCCTTGCCCTGCTTGTTGGTGCGGATCATCAGGCCTTCGCTGAACAGGTGCGAGCCGCCGAGGCGGCCCATCACCTGCCCGGTCACGCCCACCGGGCCCAGCGCGGCGCCGGCGCGCACGCCGACGCCCAGCATCTCGGTCACCTTGGTCTCGTTGCCCAGGTAGATCACGCCGGTGTTGGAGGCGACGCCGGCGCGCAGCACCGCCGTGCGGGTGTGGTCGACGTTGAACTCGCCCACCGGCGTGATGCCGGTGCTCACGCCGCCGATGCCGTCCACCTGCGCCGCCAGGTAGCCGAACATCCCGCCGATGCCGTTCTTGCGGCCGTCGCTGTAGTCCGCCATGTCGCCGCCGGCGACGACGGAGATCATGACCTGGCGGAGGATGTCCTTGCGGTCTTCCTTGCTGGCGGCATCGAAGCGGGTTTGCAGGTCGTCGAGCTTGCTGTCCAGCTGGGCCTTGCCGCGCAGGATCTTCACGTCGTCGTTGAGCGCGGTCATCGCCGGCGTGGTGATCGCCGCCGCCGTGGAACTGGCCAGCTTGCCGCCGCCGAACCACGCATCCAGCGTGCTCGCCATCAGCGGCTGGCGCAGGTGCGCGCTGGCCTCGTTCGTCATGGTCGCATCGTGCAACGGCTGTGGCGCCTGCGCGCCCGCCGTGGCCATCTGCTGGTTGAGCGCCTGCGCGCGCGCCTTCACATCGTCCGTGGAGATGCGCGTGCCCTGCGTCAGGTCGATCTTCGGATTGAAGGCCGCCGGCACCTGCTCGGCCCAGAGCTCCATCGCGGCCAGGCGCATCAGGCTGCGCGTGCGGTCCTGCGCCGACAGGGTGCCGAACTGCGCCGTGAGGTCGCTGCGCAGCAGCGTGCGGCTGTCGTCGAGCGCCTTGGTCAGGCGCTTCGCATGCTCGCCGGGCACGGTGCCGAGGTTGGATCCCAGCGGCCCCGCCTGCATCAGCGTCTTGAGCGGCGTCTTGTCCTTGCCCACCTTGCGCCGGATCGTGCCGACCGGGTCCTTGAGCTTGTCCAGCGCCGTCGGGCCCGCCACCGAGGTCTTGCAGGCCAGCTCGATGTAGGTGTTGAACTTGTGCAGCCGCTTGGCCATCAGATGGAAATCGCTGCCCTGGCCGCTCTCGGTGAAGCCGTTGCGCAGGGCGACGTAGGCGGGCTTCATGGCGGGGGCCTGCTCGGGCGTGCCGGACGCCCGGTTCATGTTGGCGAGCGCGAATTCCAGCGCCTGCGCCGGCAGGGTGGCGCGATGCTCGGCCTGGCGGCGGGCCATCCCGTCGCGCCGAGCGTTGCCGGTCCCCAGCCAACCGGCAGTGAGCATCTGCGCCTGCCCGGCCTGCGGGGAATGGGTGGCGGCCTGGATGTCCGCCGTCGACTGCGTGCCGCCGACCCCCAGCAGCTTCACCAGCGCATCCTCGGCCCGCAGGCTGAGCTTGTAGTGCTCGACCGCGTGCTCCGCATGGGGCCGGTCCGCATGGCCGGCGGCGGGCAGGCTGAGTCCCTGCATCGCGAGCAGCGCCTCCATGCCGCCCGCGGTCGCCGCCAGCGCGCGGCGCGCCGTGTTGGCCATGCGCTGGATCTGGGGATCGGTGCTGGGCGCGGTGGCGCCGGCGTCGGCCAGCGGCGAGGGCGTGCCGGCCGCGCGCGCGCTCACGTTGGCCAGCGGCGGCGGGGGCGAGTTCCAGATGTGGTTGTAGACCGCCGCGGCCTGCGCCGGATCCTGCGTCACCGAGCGCAGCACCGACGCGATGAGCAGCGCCTCGTCGTGGCGCAGCGGATGGCCGTCGGGCCGGCTCGCGGCGTTGGCGCGCGGATGCCCCAGCAGCCCCTGCGCCAGCCGGGTCGCCGCGGGCGTGGCTTCGGTGGCCTGCGCGGCGGTGGGCGCGCCGGCGGTGCCGGCGGCGTGCGCGGTGAACTTCCGGCTCACCTCCGTCGTGAACGCCACCGCGTTGCTGAACGCGTCCGGCATGCGCGCGGCCTGTTTCGTCGAGACGTCGCCGCCGCTGAGCAGGTTGGCCGCGGCGGCGGTGGCGGTCTTCACCTTCTTGTCGACGGCCTTCAACTGCCCCGGGCTGGTCGCCGTGGTGACCGCGTTCGCGGGCGGCGGGCTGTCGCGGAAACGCGTCGGCGCGGCCCCGTTGGTGGAGCCGCTGAAGTTGAGGGTGGAGAAGTCGAGCTTCGCGGGCCCGGTGCGATTCTTCAGGGCCTCGAACGCCCGGCCCACGCCGTCGGTGCCCTTCTTCACGACGCCCCGGTCGTCCGCCGGGGGCGTGGCCGGCGCGGGGCGCATCGCCTCGCACAGCTGGGTCACGGCCTGATGGAGCGCGTCCCTCGACGTGTCGGCGGCGCCCTGGCGTGCGTCCCGGGTCGTGACCGCCAGCGCCGCGGCGGCATCCGCCGGCCCGGCCACCTGGCGCTGGTGCGTGCCGTGCGCGGCGGTCGCGGCGGCGCGCGCGATGTTCGCGGTCTGTGCGGCCGTGGTCGCGGCTTGCAGCGCGGTGTCGGCCGTGGCCAGGGCCGTCTGGGCGGCGGTCAATTCGCCCTTGAGGCGCGTCACCGGCGCCTGGGCACTGCGCAGGTCGCGCTGCGCCACGGTGAGCCGGCTCTGGAGAACGGTGACGTTGACCTGGGGACGGGTCGACGGTCCGGCCTGGTTCGCCTGGTCCAGGCCGGCTTGAAGGCTGCGGACCGTCTGCTCGGCGTCGCGGACGGCGCGCCGCAGCGGACCGTCGGGGGCCAGCTGGTGCTGGAGCCCGTCGACGGAGTTCTGCGCCATCGTCCGGTCGGTGCGACGCGCGGCGAGGGTGTCATGGGCCCGATGCGCCTGTTCGGTCGTCGTGGCCACGCGCGCGGTCAGCGTGGCCAGTTCGCGATGCGCGTCGGCCGCCGTCGTCGCGGCCGTGGCGGCGGCGGTCGCGGCGGTGTGGTGCGCCGTCATCGGGCCGAGATGCTGATTCAACGCGGCCGTGGCCCGCTGCTGCGCCGTGTCCAGCGCGGTGACCGCCTGGTCCGCGGCGGTCCTGGCCCGCTGCGCGGCGGCGTGCGCCGTGGTCGCTGCGGCGAGCGGCGCCCGAGCGGCTTCGCGCGCGGTGCGATGCGTGTCGACGGCCGTGGCATTGGCGTCCACCGCCTGCTGCGCGGTGTCCAAGGCCTGCTGAAGCGGCTGCAACCGGGTGGTGGCTTGGGTGAGGGCCGCTTGCGCCTGCTGGACATTGGCCTGCAGCTGCGCAGCGGTCAATGCCGGTGGATTCGTCGGCGCTCCGGGCGCACCTGGCGCGGTCGGCGGCGGTGGATGCGCGGCGGCGCGCTGCGCGGTCGCCAAGGCGGTCTGGGCCTGGTTCCGCGCCTGGACCGCCGCGGTGAAGGCGGGGTCGTCGCGCGCGGCGTCGCGGGCGGCCACCAGACCGGCCGTCGCGCCGTCGGCGAGCTGGAACTGCTGGTGGTGGCCGTCGAAGGTTGCCTGCCGCTGATCGACCAGGGTCTGCGCCGCGGCTTCGGCCGTCGCCGCTTGGGTCGCCGTCTGGCGCCGGGCCGTCAATTGCGTCGTCGCTTCCGCGTCGGCGCCGGTGTGTTGACGCTGCAGATCCTGGATCGACTCGCCGCGCGAACGCGCGATCGCATTCGCGTCCGACTGGCGATCGGCACGCACCGGGACCTCCGCGTGGGCGTCCCGGGCCTGGTTCAAGGATCGGCCGATCTCCGGGTGGCGCTGGGCGGCTGTTTGCGGCTGCAGGGGCGCGGCCTGTCCGCCGCCCGCGCGCGCCGGGGGCGCGCCGCGCGGCCGCGCGTGGGGCGCGTGGTTGGGGGGGTGGGTGTGGGTGTGGTGGTTGTTGTTGCGGGTGACCAGGTTGCGCAGCGCGAAGGACTGCGGCGCCTGCTGAGGCGTCTGCGGCGCGCCGGTGGTTCCTGTGGGTCCGGCGCCGCCCGTCCCGGTGGCGGGTGTCGTCGACGTGGACGGCGAGGATCGCCCGCCGAAGTGCGTGCGGAAGAAGTTGCTCATCGGGGGGCCTCCCCAGCGTCGCTGGCTTCCTCCGACTGTCAGCCCCTGTGCGGCGGCGCCGTCTGCCTCTCCCGAAGCGACGGGCGACGACGCGAAGGCGATCCGTTCGCGCTGCCGCCCTGCCACGGCCATGACACAGGAAGACAAAGGGCGGCGCCGGGCTCCCGCCCGACGCCGCCCTGGGGGAGGCTCCGCCGCGTCTTACAGCGTGCCGTAGGAGTGCAGCCCCGACAGGAACATGTTGACCCCCAGGAAGGCGAAGGTCGTGACCAGCAGCCCGATCAGCGCCCACCACGCGCCGACCACGCCGCGCAGGCCCTTGATCAGGCGCATGTGCAGCCAGGCCGCGTAGTTCAGCCAGACGATCAGCGCCCAGGTTTCCTTCGGGTCCCAGCTCCAGTAGCCGCCCCAGGCTTCCGCCGCCCAGAACGCGCCCAGGATGGTCGCGATCGTGAAGAAGGCGAAGCCCAGCGCGATCGACTTGTAGGTCAGGTCGTCCAGCACCGTCAGCGCCGGCAGCCGCGCCGTCAGCGGACCGCGCAGGGCGACGCTGGCCGCCAGGAACACCGCCACGCCGGCCATCTTGCCGGCCCAGCCGTTCAGGCCGGTCGCGATCTCCGGCGAGACGTTCGCGCCGAAGCGGAAGCCCACCAGCACCAGCACCAGACCCACCGGCACGCCGATCAGGCCGATCACCAGCGCGCGCGGGGTGGCCGTCTTCAGCAGCGTGGCCAGGGCCACCATCGCGGCCATCGCGAAGCTGCCGTAACCGATGAAGTTCGCCGGCACGTGGATCTTCATCCACCAGCTCTGCAGCGCCGGCACCAGCGGCTGGATCTCATGCGCCTCGCGGGCCATCGTGTACCAGAGCAGGAAACCGACCGCCGCGCTCACCACCAGCATCACGTAGGCGCCCAGCGCCCGCGTCGCGAAACGCTGCTCGTAGTAGAGGTACATCAGCGTGGTCAGCCAGGTGAAGAGGACGAAGACCTCGTACAGGTTGCTGACGGGGATGTGCCCGATGTCCGGCGCGATCTGGTGGCTCTCGAACCAGCGCACCATCGTGCCGATCAGCGCCATGCCCACGGCGCCCCAGGCCAGCCGCGTGCCGATCGCCTCGGCTGCGCTCTCGCCGTCCTTCTTCAGGAACCCCATCCAGTAGAAGAGCGTGCTCATCCACACCAGCACGCTCATCCACAGGATCGCGCTCTGGCTGGACAGCAGGTACTTCAGGAAGAAGACCTTCTCGCCCGCCGCCAGGTCGGCGCCGAAGCTGTCGGTCTGGCGCAGGTAGAGCTGGATCGCGAAGAGGCTGGCCGCGCCCACGATCAGGCACAGCAGCCGCAGCGGCCGCCAGAACCAGCCCAGCGCGATCAGCGCCGGCGTGGCGCCGGCCAGGATGCCCTTCTCGTAGACGTCCATCGACGCGCTGTAGCGGCTGAACGCGAAGCCGGCGCCGATCAGCACCAGCGCCGCGAAGATCCAGTCGAACGGACTGCGGCCCTGGAAGTAGCCGCGCTTGCCGATCACCAGCGAGCGCGTCGGGGTCGCCTCGGAGGAGCCGGGCAGTTGGGACGGCAGCTGCGACGGCAGGTGGGACGGATCCGCGGTGGTGGTGTTCATGTCAGGCCTCCTCATGCAGCAGATGCCGCTTGAGCGATTCGAATTCGACGGGCAGGTCGGGGGTGTCGCGGTTGCTGGACAGCGCCATGCGGACGCGGGTCTGTTCGGAGCGGCCCGGCGCGGCTTCCAGCCACAGCCACAGGCGGCGTTCCTTGACGTAGAGCATCGCAAACACGCCGACGATCAGCAAGACCGCTCCGAGGTAGACCAGCGTCTGGCCCGGTGCGCGCGTCACCTGGAACACGCTGGCCTGCACCTGCTGGAAGTCGTCCAGCTGCAGGAGGACCGGCGACGGATAGAACATCGCGTCGGACAGCGACATCACCGACTGCGTCATGAAGGTCTGCGTGGCCTCGCCCGGCACGGGCTGCGGACGGCCGAGCTGTTCCTCGGCCTGCTTGTGCAGCTCGAACAGGCTGCCGTTGAGGATGCGCAGCAGCACCTCGGACACGCGGGCGCGCTCCGCCTCGGGCACTTCGCGCTCGACGAACTGCGACAGCGCCGGCAGGCCGCCCACCGCCGCGCCCTGCGCGGGCGCGTCGGCCTTCAGGCCCTCGGCGCCGGCGAACAGCGTCAGCGTGCGCAGCGCGGTCGCCTCCAGCTGCGCCTGCATCGCCGGCTTGTCGGGCGGGCTGGCGCCCAGCGCATAACGCCGGGCGGCGAGCAGCCGCTGCGCCGGATCGGCCAGCGCGCGCCGCAGCGCCAGCCAGCCGTCCATGCTGTCCTTGGCGTCGACGGGGATGCGCAGGTAGCGGAAGTTGTCCGACAGCGTGTCGCGCACGCCGAGCAGGTAGACCCGGTGGCCGTCGAGCGCCAGCGGCAGCATGTAGTTGTTGTACTCGCGGGCCTGTCCGCTGGCGTCGCGCAGCTTGTAGCTGAACGACGGACCGACGTTGCGCAGCGTCTTCCGGCCCTCGAGGTTGGCGCCCGAACCCAGGTGCTGTTCCAGCCGGCCGACCAGGTCCACCTTGCGCACGTCCGTGCCGTTCTTGTCCTTGCCGTCGTCGGCGAAATTCTCGACGTTGATGACGCGCAGGCCGGTGAACTCGAGGCCGAACTTCTCGCCGTCGGCCGTCAGCGTCGTGGTGCCGTTGACCTTGCCGTCCAGCGGCGTGTCGTGCGCCGCCTGCAGCGCGCGCAGCTTCAGCTTCATCGACGAACCGCCGTCCTCGAAGCTGCTCTGGTACAGCGTGACGCCGCGGTAGGTCACCGGTTCGTTGACCTTGACCGTGGCCTTCGTCGTCGAGCCGTCGCGGCGGTCGTGCAGGACGATGTCGCTGGCGAACAGCTTGGGCATGCCGGTCGCGTAGTACTCGACGATGAACTTCTTCAGCTCGACGTCGAAGGGCAGGTCCTGCACCACCACGCCGCTGGGCATGGAGATCAGCGCGTTCGAAGAACGGCTGCCCTCCGGCACGTACAGGTTGCCGCGGAAGCTCGGGTTGCCGGGCGTCAGGCGGTTGACGTCCGTGACCTGGGTGAGGTCGTCGCCCTGGTAGATCTGCTTGCCCTGCGCCCACATCATGACGCGCACCACCAGGTCGCCGTCGAACAGCCCGCCCAGGCAGATCAGCACGATGGCCGAATGCGCCGCCAGATAGCCGATCTTGTGCGCCGAGCCCTTGCGCGCGCCGATCATGACGCCGCCGTTGCGCACCTGGGCGCGGGCCTTCCAGCCTTCGGCGCCCAGCCAGGCATTGACCTGGCCCAGCGCGGCTTCCGGATTCATGTGCAGGTAGCCCAGCGCCTTGTGCTTGAAGGCCTGGAGCGACTGCTCGCGCATCGTTTCCTTGTAGGTCTTCAGGTCGCGCAGGATCTTGGGCGTGTGGCGCGCGATGCACAGGCTGGTCGACACCACCAGGAAGGCCAGCATCAGCAGGAACCACCAGGCGCTGTAGACGGTGTAGAGGTCGAACTTGCCGAACAGCTCCGACCAGAACGGCCCGAACTGGTTGACGTAGTTGGGCATCGGCTGGCGCTGCTGCACGACGGTGCCGATCACGGAGGCGATGCACAGCACCGTCAGCAGCGCGATGGCGAAGCGCATCGACGCGACCAGCTCCATGGCGTCGTCGAGCGCGACGCGCGCAACCGCCTTGGCGGTCGGGGCGGGGGGCCGGGGAGGACTGT
>CBIHMU010000126.1:0-12828 GCA_966211105.1 uncultured Burkholderiales bacterium | reverse complement strand
GTTCTGCTCGATCGCCGCGCCCAGGATGCGGGTCACGCCGATGCCGTAGCAGCCCATCTCCATCAGCTGGGGCTTGCCGTTCTCGTCGAGGTAGGACGCGTTCATCGCGGCCGAGTACTTCGTGCCGAGGTAGAAGACGTGGCCGACCTCGATGCCGCGCTGGATCGCCAGCACGCCCTTGCCGTCCGGCGAGGGATCGCCTTCGACGACGTTGCGGATGTCGGCGACCAGATCGGGCTCGGGCAGGTCGCGGCCCCAGTTCGCGCCGGTGAAGTGGAAGTCGGCTTCGTTGGCGCCGCAGACGAAATCGGACATGTGGGCCACGGTCCGGTCGGCGATCACCTTCAGCGGCTGCTTCAGGCCGATCGGGCCCAGGTAGCCGGGCTTGCAGCCGAAGTGCGCGTCGATCTCCGCGGCCGTCGCGAAACGGAAGCCGCCCTTCAAACCCTCGAGCTTGCCGGCCTTCACTTCGTTCAGGTCGTGGTCGCCGCGGACCAGCAGCAGCCAGACCTGCGACTTGACGATGTTGCCCTCGTCGTCGAGCTCGTCGGTCGCCAGCACCAGCGACTTCACCGTCTGCGACAGCGGCAGCTTCAGCAGGTCGGCGACGTCGGCGCAGGTGGCCTTGCCGGGCGTCGGCGTCTTCGCGAGCGCCTGCGTCGCCGCGCCGCGCGTGTCGATCAGCGACAGCGCCTCGGCCAGCTCGATGTTGGCCGCGTAGTCGCTGGTCGGGCAGTAGATGATCGCGTCTTCACCGGTCTCGGCGATGACCTGGAACTCATGCGACCGGTCGCCGCCGATCGCGCCGGTGTCCGCCGCCACTGCGCGGTACTGCAGACCCAGTCGATCGAAGATCCGGCCGTAGGCCGTGTACATGGCGTCGTAGCTGCGGCCGGCCGCTTCCTTGTCGCGATCGAACGAGTACGCATCCTTCATCGTGAACTCGCGGCCGCGCATGATCCCGAAGCGGGGCCGGCGCTCGTCGCGGAACTTCGTCTGGATGTGATAGAAATTCTTCGGCAGCTGCTTGTAGCTGCGCAGCTCCTGGCGCGCGATGTCGGTGATGACCTCTTCCGACGTCGGCTGGATGATGAAGTCGCGCCCGTGGCGGTCCTTCACGCGCAGCAGTTCCGGCCCCATCTTGTCGAAACGGCCCGTCTCCTGCCACAGCTCGGCCGGCTGCACCACCGGCATCAGCAGCTCCACCGCGCCGGCGCGGTTCATCTCGCCGCGGATGATGTTTTCGACCTTGCGGATCACGCGCAGGCCCATCGGCATGTAGTTGTAGATGCCCGCACCCAGGCGCTTGATCATGCCGGCCCGCATCATCAGTTTGTGGCTGACGATTTCCGCATCGGCGGGCGCTTCCTTGAGCGTGGAGATGAAGAACTGGGAGGCTTTCATGGGCGCAGAAAATAAAAGTCCGCGGTCAGCCGGGCCGCCGCGGAAAAAACCGTGCATCACCGAGGGTTAGCGATGATCGCGCCGGGCCGCAGCCCCGGTGCAATAATCAATCCAACGAATGATTTGAAGGTTGATTATGCTCGACCGTGAAGGCTTCCGGCCCAACGTCGGCATCATCCTGCTCAACCACAAGAACGAGGTGTTCTGGGGCAAGCGCATACGCACCCATTCTTGGCAGTTCCCCCAAGGGGGCATCAAGCATGGAGAGACGCCCGAGCAGGCGATGTTCAGGGAGCTGCATGAGGAAGTTGGCCTCACTGCGGACCACGTGCGCATCATCGCGCGCACGCGGGACTGGCTCCGTTATGAAGTGCCGGACCATTTCATCCGGCGCGACGCGCGCGGGCACTACCGCGGACAGAAGCAGATCTGGTTCCTGCTGCAGATGATGGGTCGCGACAGCGACATGAACCTGCGCGCCACCGACCACCCCGAGTTCGACGCCTGGCGTTGGAACGAGTACTGGGTGCCGCTGGAGGCCGTGATCGAATTCAAGCGCGGCGTGTATCAGATGGCGCTGACGGAGCTCGCCCGTTTCCTGCCGCGTTTGAATCATCACAACCGCTACCTGCGCGCCGGCATGCGACCGCCGCCGCGGGGCGACCGTCATGGGGGACACGGCGACCATGGCGAGCAGGACCAGCACCGGCATGAGCGCTTCGAGCAGCGTCCTCACGCCCATGATGCTCCGGCCCATGCGGAGGTCACGCATCAGGACGCGCACGACGGTCGCGAGGTCGCTCCGCCGAACGGCACCCACGGCGGTCCGGCGGAACCCACGAAGGACTGAGCGACCGCTGCTGTCGCGGTGGACATGACAAAGGCGCCCTTGGGCGCCTTTGTGCTTGCAACGCGTTCCAGCGTCGCCTCCCCGCCGGCGGTCAGCGCAATACGAGGTTGTCGCGGTGGATCAGTTCCGGCTCGGCCGCGTAACCCAGCACGCGTTCGATGTCGAACGACGGCTTGCGCGCGATCAGCCGGGCCTCGGCGCTGCCGTAATTGGTCAGCCCGCGCGCGAGTTCCTTGCCGCCCAGGTCGACGACGGCGATGACATCGCCGCGATGGAACTCGCCTGACACCTCCTGCACGCCGATCGGCAGGAGGCTTTTGCCCTCCTCCCGCAGCTTGATCGCCGCGCCCGCGTCGACGATGACCTTGCCGCGCAGCTGCAGGTGATCGACCATCCACTGCTTGCGCGCCGCGAGCTTGGCGGTCGACGCCATCAGTGCCGTGCCGATCGCCTCGCCGGCGGCCAGGCGCAGCAGCACGTCGGGCTCGCGACCCCAGGCGATCACGGTATTGGCACCGCTGCTGGCCGCGCGCTTGGCGGCCAGGATCTTGGTGATCATTCCGCCGCGCCCGATGCTGGAGCCGGCGCCGCCGGCCATCTCCTCGAGTTCAGGCTTGCCGGCCGTCGCGCGGTCGATGAAGCGGGCGTTCGGATCCTTGCGCGGATCGGCCGAGTACAGGCCCTTCTGGTCGGTGAGGATCACCAGCGCATCGGCCTCGACCAGGTTGGCGACCAGGGCGCCGAGCGTATCGTTGTCGCCGAATTTGATCTCGTCGTTGACGACGGTGTCGTTCTCGTTGATCACGGGAACGACGCGGTGCTGCAGCAGCGCCAGCAGCGTCGAGCGCGCATTGAGGTAGCGCTCGCGGTCGGCCAGGTCGGCATGCGTCAGCAGCACCTGTGCGCTCGTCAGCCCCTGCTCGCGCAGCTTGGTCTCGTACATCTGCGCCAGACCCATCTGGCCGACGGCCGCCGCGGCCTGCAGTTCGTGCAGCTCCTTTGGACGGCTCGCCCAACCCAGGCGCTTCATGCCCTCGGCGATCGCGCCGCTGGACACCATCACGACCTCCCGCCCTTCGCGCGCCAGCTCCGCCAGTTGGCGGCACCAGTTGCCGATCGCCTCCGCATCGACGCCACGGCCCTCGTTGGTCACCAGGCTGGAGCCGACTTTCACGACGATGCGTCGCGCGTCCTTGAGGACGCCATTCAGTTCGCCGCTTGGGTTGCCAATCAGGGGGCCAGTGGGATTGCCGTTGCTCATGCGCGGAGGATCAGGGAACGGTGGGGCCGGAGCCGGAAGTCAGGGCAGCGGATCGAAGCGCGGATCGCGTTCGGGCGGCTTCTCCGCCTTTTCCGCTTTCTCGGCCTTCGCCGCCTTGATCGCCTTGGCCTTCGTGGCGCGCGTCTTGCGCGTTTCCTGGAACGCCTTCGGCGGATCGATCGTCGGCGCATCGAAGCGCGCGTCCGGGTCTTCCACCGGCGGCGACTGGATGGCCGCCACGTGGTCGTAGATGGCACGGATCAGCGGCTCGCAGCCCTCGCGCGTCAGCGCGGAGATCTCGAACACCGGGCCCTTCCACTTGTAGCGCTTGACGAAGTCCTTCACGCGGGCCGCGCGTTCTTCCGCCGGCACCATGTCCAGCTTGTTCAGCACCAGCCAGCGGGGCTTGTCGTAGAGCGCCTCGTCGTACTTCTTCAGTTCCTTGACGATGGCCTTGGCTTCGGCAACCGGATCGACGTCCGGGTTGAACGGCGCCAGATCCACCACGTGCAGCAGCACACGCGTGCGCTGCAGGTGGCGCAGGAACTGGTGGCCCAGGCCGGCGCCTTCGGCGGCACCTTCGATCAGGCCGGGGATGTCGGCGATCACGAAGCTCTTCTCCGGACCCACACGCACCACGCCCAGATTCGGATACAGCGTCGTGAACGGGTAGTCCGCGATCTTCGGACGCGCATTGGACACCGCAGCGATCAACGTCGACTTGCCAGCGTTGGGCTGACCGAGCAGGCCGACGTCGGCCAGGACGCGCAGCTCCATCTTGATCTTCTTGACCTCGCCAGGCCAGCCAGGCGTCTTCTGGCGCGGCGCCCGGTTCGTCGAGGTCTTGAAATGCAGGTTGCCGAAGCCGCCGTCACCGCCCTTGGCCAGCAGCACTGGCACATCGGGCTCGAGCAGCTCGGCGATGATTTCGTCGGTCTCCAGGTCGCGGACGATGGTGCCGACCGGCACCTTCAGCGTGATGTCGTCGGCAGCCGCGCCGAACTGGTCCGAGCCACGTCCCGCTTCCCCGTTGCGGGCCTCGTGGCGGCGCGCGTAGCGGTAGTCGATCAGCGTGTTGAGGTTGCGGTCGGCCATCGCGAAGACGCTGCCGCCCTTGCCGCCGTCGCCCCCATCCGGTCCGCCGAACGGAATGAACTTCTCGCGGCGGAAGCTGGCGCAGCCCGCCCCGCCGTTGCCGGCGGCGATATCGATGGTGGCTTCGTCAACGAACTTCATGGATGGCCTTCAGTCCCGGAGCGGGGCTATCGTAATTCACGGCCCCGCGCTCCCGCGCGAGGCCATGCTTTGAATCGGAGCGAGTCAGGTTTCGCCGGACTCGCGGTCGGCGCGGCACCCGCTGGTATCGGCGCCGAAAAAACAAAGCCCCGGACGAAGCCGGGGCTCTGGGTCCGCCGAACACGGGAGACCAGGTCTCCCGCGTCGCGGCGTCAGGACATCAAGTCGCTCAGATCGCCGTGACGACGACCGTGGAGCGGCTGTTTTCGCCCTTGACGGTGAAGGACACCGTGCCGTCGATCAGCGCGAACAGCGTGTGGTCCTTGCCCATGCCCACGTTGGTACCCGCGTGGAACTTCGTGCCGCGTTGGCGGACGATGATGGAGCCAGCCGAGATGGTCTGGCCGCCGTACACCTTGACGCCAAGCATCTTCGGCTTCGAGTCGCGGCCATTTCGTGTTGAGCCGCCGCCCTTTTTCTGTGCCATGGATTACTCCTTGATCAGATTACGAGAGAGTCAGGAATCAGCCGTTGACCGCGCTGATTTCCAGCTCGGTGAACGTCTGGCGATGGCCTTGGCTCTTCTTGTAGTGCTTGCGACGACGCAGCTTGAAGATGCGCACCTTGTCGTGCTTGCCATGCGCCACCACGGTGGCCTTGACGCTTGCACCCGCAACCAAGGGAGTCCCGATCTTCAGGTCCGCGCCGTTTCCGACGGCCAGCACCTGGTCAATCACGATCTCTTGGCCAACGTCCGCAGCAATCTGTTCTACCTTGATCTTTTCGCCAGCAGCAACTTTGTATTGCTTGCCGCCGGTTTTTATGACCGCGTACATATCAGCCCTTTCACATGAGAGCGGGCCGTCAGGCATCCGGAAACAACCGGAAGCACCCGTCGACCGCCCAAGAAAAAACACCGCACAAATATGCGGAGCCCGAGAATGTAGCACAGTCGGCCGCATTGATGCAAACCCTGATGCGCCGCAAAGCCCGCAACCACCGGCCTTGCGAGGCGATGGAGGTGCATCGGCGACGCAGGCGTGCGATGCCGTGGACGTCACGGACAGACCTGGCCCCGCGCCTTCCTATAATCCGCGCTTCCCCTCACAGTGAGTCCAGAGTGCAGCCCATTGCCTCTACCCCAGTTGCCGAGGTCCTCGAGGCGCTGAACGCGCAGATGAATGAAGTCGATGCCGTGATCGCGCAGCGGCTTCGTTCTGACGTTGCCCTGATCAACCAGATCTCCGCGTACATCATCCATGCTGGCGGCAAGCGGATGCGGCCCAAGCTGGTGCTGATGTTCGCCAATGCGCTGGGTGCCGACTCCCCCGCCAGCCGGGAACTCGCGGCGGTGGTGGAGTTCATCCACACCGCCACGCTGCTGCATGACGACGTCGTCGACGAATCCGCGCTGCGACGCGGCAAGCAGACGGCCAACGCGCTGTTCGGCAACGCCGCGAGCGTGCTGGTGGGCGACTTCCTGTACTCGCGGGCCTTCCAGATGATGGTGTCGGTGAACCGCATGCGCGTGCTGGAAGTGCTGGCGGACGCGACCAACGTGATCGCCGAAGGTGAGGTCCTGCAGCTGATGAACATGCATGACCCGGACGTCGCGGTGGACAGCTATCTGCGCGTCATCCGCTACAAGACGGCCAAGCTGTTCGAGGCCAGCGCGCGCCTGGGCGCAGTGCTGGCCGATGCCCCGCCGGCGCTGGAGGAAGCGTGCGCGGGTTACGGCCGCGCGTTGGGCACGGCTTTCCAGTTGATCGACGACACCTTGGACTACGAGGGCACCAGCGAATCGCTGGGCAAGAACGTGGGTGACGACCTGCGCGAGGGCAAGCCCACGCTCCCGCTGCTGATCGCGATGGAACGTGGCACCGAAGACGACCGGGCTCTCATCCGACACGCCATCGAGCATGGCGAGGTGGAGCGCCTGCAGGACATCGTCGCGATCGTTCGCCGCACGGGCGCGCTCGAGGCGACACGTGAAGCGGCTCGCGCGGAGGTCGCACAGGCCAGGCAACATTTGTCGGCGCTCCCTCTTTCCAAGTGGAAAGAAAGCCTGCTAGAATTTGCGGCTCAGTCGGTGGAGAGAAGTTCTTGAACAGACGTTCTTGAAAGACTCTTGATCGAGTGACCAAAACGGGGTGTAGCTTAGCCTGGTAGAGCGCTACGTTCGGGACGTAGAGGCCGGAGGTTCGAATCCTCTCACCCCGACCAGGACATCGATGACGCCGCGAATCGCAAGGTTCGCGGCGTTTTTCTTTGCGCGCCGCCATGCGCATGGGGTCAGGCCTTGCGCGGCACTCGAGGTCAAGCGGAGGGTCTCCGAAGGGCTTTGCACATTTCGGGCTCAATTTCCAGTGACCAAGGCCGAAACTGCACGAAGCGTCTGACTTCTGTGAAAGCCAGGGCAGCCCCTGCCGCCGACCCTCCGTTCATGGGGGTAAAGTGAGGGGCTGTTCCGGCGCGTGCGCCGGCATCCGGCAAGACCCTACCCGATGGCGATATCCGTGGACACCACACTGGCCGAACCTCCTCAGTCCGCCCTGTCAGGCGTTGCCCGCGTGCTCGTGCACGCCGGCAAGCTCAAGCCGCAGGCCGCCGAGGATCTGGTCAAGCTGGCCCGCGAAAAGAAGACCAGCTTCGTCAACGCGGTGATGGCCTCCGGCACCGTGTCGCCGGCGGATCTGGCGCACACGCTGTCGCATGCCCTCGCCCTGCCGCTGCTGGACCTGAACTCGGTCGACGGGCACAAGCTGCCGCAGAACATCATCGACGCCAAGCTGGCGGCACAGTACCAGGTCGTGGTGCTGGCGCGCCGGGGCAACCGACTGTTCATCGGCGGGGCCGACCCGACCGAGCAGGAAGTCGTCGAGCGCATCAAGTTCGCGACCCAGCTGACGCCGGAATGGATCATCGTCGAGCACGACAAGCTCGCGAAGCTGCTCGGGATCACTGCCGCGTCGACCGCCGAAGCGCTGGAGGCCATCTCGGGCGAAGACTTCGACTTCGACATCGCCGAGGACGACGCGCCGCCCCCCGAGGAATCGCAGGAGATCACCGACGTCGAGGATGCGCCGGTCGTGCGCTTCCTGCAGAAGATGCTGGTGGATGCGATCAACATGCGGGCGTCCGACCTGCATTTCGAACCCTTCGAATACCACTATCGCGTCCGGTTCCGGGTCGACGGCGAACTGCGCGAGATCACGCAGCCGCCGATCGCGATCAAGGACAAGCTCTCGTCGCGGATCAAGGTGATCTCGCGGATGGACATTTCCGAACGCCGCGTCCCGCAGGACGGTCGGATGAAGTTGAAGTTCGGCGCCAAGGCGATCGACTTCCGGGTCTCCACGCTGCCCACGCTGTTCGGCGAAAAGATCGTGATCCGTATCCTGGATCCGTCCTCGGCCAAGCTCGGCATCGAGGCCCTGGGCTACGAGAAGATCGAGAAGGAGCGGCTGCTCCACTGCATCCAGCGGCCCTACGGGATGATCCTGGTCACCGGCCCAACCGGTTCGGGCAAGACGGTGTCGCTGTACACGTGCCTCAACATCCTGAACGTGCCGGGCACCAACATCTCGACCGTCGAGGACCCGGCGGAAATCAACCTGCCCGGCATCAACCAGGTCAACGTCAACGACAAGGCCGGCTTGACCTTCTCGGCGGCGCTGAAGGCCTTCCTCCGGCAGGATCCCGACATCATCATGGTCGGCGAAATCCGGGACCTGGAAACGGCGGACATCGCCATCAAGGCCGCGCAGACCGGCCACATGGTGATGTCGACGTTGCACACCAACGACGCGCCGACCACGTTGACCCGGCTGTTGAACATGGGCGTCGCACCGTTCAACATCGCTTCGAGCGTGCTGCTCATCACCGCCCAGCGTCTGGCGCGCCGGCTGTGCGAGAACTGCAAGGCACCGGCCGAGTATCCTCGCGAGGCGCTGCTGCGCGCGGGTTTCCTGGAATCCGATCTGGATGGCAGCTGGAAGCCTTACCGAGCGGTCGGCTGCTCGAATTGCAACAATGGTTATCGCGGACGCGTCGGCCTTTACCAAGTGATGCCCATCACGGAGGCGATCCAGCGGATCATCCTGTCCGAGGGAACGGCCGTGGACATCGCCCAGCAGGCCCGCGCGGATGGCGTGCGGGATCTGCGGCAGTCCGGGCTGGTCAAGGTCCGGGCGGGCGTCACGACACTGGAAGAGGTGCTGGCGGCCACCAACGAATGACCTCGGAAGCATGACGCGGCGTCCTCGGACGCCGCGTTTGCGTGTCCGGCGTCAGGTCACCAGGATCGATCGAACGAGTCAAAGATTGGGAGCGCCACTCATCTGGCGCGACGGCAGGAGGTGATATGGCGACGACCACCGCAGGCGCCAAGGGCGCGGCCAAGGGCATCAAGGAATTCGTCTTCGAATGGGAAGGCAAGGACCGCAACGGCAAGATCGTTCGCGGCGAGATGCGGGCCGGCGGCGAAGCCGTCATCAGCGCGTCGCTGCGACGCCAGGGCATCCTGGTCAGCAAGATCAAGAAGCGGCGCGGCTCCGCCGGCAAGTCCATCAAGCAGAAGGACATCTCGGTGTTCACCCGCCAATTGGCGACCATGATGCGTGCGGGTGTCCCGCTGCTGCAGGCCTTCGACATCGTCGCGCGCGGCAGCTCGAACCCGCGCCTGACGAAGCTGCTGACCGACATCCGTCAGGACGTCGAGACCGGTACCTCGCTGTCCGCCGCCTTCCGCAAGCATCCGCTGTACTTTGACGCGCTGTACTGCAACCTGGTCGAGGCGGGCGAGCAGGGCGGCATCCTGGAAGCGCTGCTGGACCGCTTGGCGATCTACCAGGAGAAGACCGTGGCCCTGAAGGGCAAGATCAAGTCGGCACTGACCTACCCGGTCGCCGTGCTGATCGTGGCCTTCGTCGTGACGGCGGTGATCATGATCTTCGTGATTCCTGCCTTCAAGGACGTGTTCAAGTCCTTCGGCGCCGATCTGCCGGCGCCAACGCTCTTCGTCATGGCGATGTCTGAGATCTTCGTCGCGTACTGGTGGCTGATTTTCGGAGTTACCGGCGGCGCCCTGTACTTCTTCTTCCAGAGCTGGAAGCGCTCTGAAAAGATGCAGAAGTTCATGGACCGGCTGCTGCTGAAAATTCCCGTGTTCGGGCAATTGATCTACAAGTCCGCAGTGGCGCGCTGGACCCGCACCTTGGCCACGATGTTCGCCGCGGGCGTTCCGCTCGTGGAGGCGCTGGACTCGGTGGGCGGCGCCTCCGGCAATGCGGTATTCGTCGAGGCGACGGAGAAGATCCAGCGCGACGTGTCGACCGGCGCGTCGCTGACCACCTCGATGCAGACGACCGGCATCTTCCCGATCATGGTCTTGCAGATGTCGTCCATCGGCGAGGAATCCGGCTCGCTGGACCACATGCTGGGCAAGGCGGCCGACTTCTATGAAGAAGAGGTGGATGACGCCGTGAAGGCCCTGTCCAGCTTGATGGAACCCCTGATCATCGTGTTCCTGGGCACGCTGATCGGCGGCATCGTGATCTCGATGTACCTGCCGATCTTCAAGCTGGGCGCGGTGGTGTAAGTGCTGGACCAGGCTCTGCTGGACACGCTCCTGTCACCGGCGTTCCTGGGCCTCGTCGGCCTGTGCATCGGCAGCTTCCTCAACGTCGTCATCTACCGCTTGCCGGTGATGATGCACCGGGAGTGGCTGTCCGATTGCGCCGATCAACTGGCACTCGAGAGCGACCTGCGCACGCATGCGGGTCTCGAGGAAGCAGCCGCCAGGCATCTGGCGGCCGCCGCCGTGCCGCTGCGCGAGTCGCTGGATCGCCAGCCCCCGTTCTCGCTGGTCCGCCCGGCATCGCGCTGCCCTCACTGCGGACACCGCCTGCGTTGGCACGAAAACCTGCCGCTGCTCGGCTGGTTGCGACTGGGCGGGAAATGCGCCTCCTGCAAGGCGCCGATTTCGGCACGCTACCCGTTCATCGAACTGCTCACAGGCCTGTTGTTCGCAGGTATCGCCTGGCGCCTCGGCGCACAGCCGGCAAGCCTGCTGTATTGCGGCTTTGCCGCGGCGCTGGTGGCGCTGGCCGGCATCGACTGGGACACCACGCTGCTGCCCGACAGCATCAACCAACCTCTCCTGTGGGCCGGCTTGATGGCCTCCTGCGCCGGGTGGATTCCGGTCTCGCTGACCGACGCGCTGATCGGCGCCCTGGCGGGCTACCTCTCCCTGTGGTCGATCTATTGGGTGTTCAAGCTCGCGACCGGCAAGGAAGGCATGGGCTACGGCGACTTCAAGCTGCTCGCCGCCCTCGGCGTGTGGCTGGGCTGGCAGATGGTGCTGCCGGTTGCGCTGTTCGCCTCGCTGATCGGCGCCGTGGTGGGCATCGGGCTGAAGCTGCGAGGCGGACTGCGCGAAGGTCGCTACGTGCCATTCGGCCCGTTCCTGGCCGGCGGCGGACTCGCCGTGCTCCTGATCGGCACCGCGAAAGTCGCGGTCTGGCTGGGACTTCAACCCGTCTGAGCCACGCCCGGAGCCACGCGTGCGTATCGGACTCACCGGCGGCATCGGCAGCGGCAAGAGTACCGTCGCAGCAGCGCTGGTGGCGCAGGGCGGCGCGCTGCTGGTCGATACCGATGCCATCTCCCGCACGTTGACCGCCTCCGACGGCGCCGCGATACCCGCCATCGTGGCGAGGTTCGGCCCTGCGTTCATCGCAGGGAACGGGGCGCTCGACCGGGCCGCGATGCGGGAACTGGCCTTCCGCGACCCGGAAGCGAGGCGCGCGCTCGAAGCCATCCTGCATCCGATGATCGGTGCGGAAACCGCGCGGCAGGCGGCACGCGCCCGGCCAGGGCAGTTCATCGTGTTCGATGTGCCGCTGCTGGTCGAATCAGGCCGGTGGCGGCGTCTGGTCGATCGGGTGATGGTCGTCGACTGCAGCGAAGACACACAGGTTGCCCGCGTCATCGCCCGGTCGGGCCTGAGCGAGGCGGCCGTGCGGGCCATCCTGGCGCAGCAGGCCACCCGCACTCAGCGCCGTGCAGCGGCGGATGCGGTGATCCACAACGACGGCTTGACGCTTGAACAGCTGGAAGAAGAGGTCCGCCTGCTTCTGGGCAGTCCGCTGCTCTGTCCCCCACGCTCGATCGGGGGGCCGTGACACACTGTGGAACAATGGTCACTTGCCGCAAAGGGATGTCGACTTGGTCCTCTACGAATACCCGTTCAACGAGAGCATCCGCACGATGCTCAGACTCGAACACCTGTTCGATCGGCTCGGTCAGTTGATGGCGCGTGACACCGCGATGGATCACCACTTCGCGTTGGCGACCATCTTCGAGGTGATGGACGTCGCCTCGCGCGCCGACCTCAAGGCCGACCTGCTCAAGGAGCTGGAGCGCCACCGCACGCAGTTCAACAGCTACCGCGGCAATCCGGCGGTGTCGGAAGCCGTGCTGGACGAGGTGGTCGGCCGCATCGATGCCGCCTTCGACAAGCTCAACCAGTTGCCCGGCAAGGCCGGTCATGCGCTCACGACCAATGAATGGCTGATGAGCATTCGCAGCCGGATCTCCATCCCGGGTGGCACCTGCGAGTTCGACCTCCCCGCCTACTACGCGTGGCAGCAACTGCTGCCGGTGCGTCGTCGCAACGACCTGATGCAGTGGGCGCAGACGCTGATGCCCCTGGCCGAGGCGTTGAACGTGCTGCTGGGCCTGCTGCGCGACAGCGGCTCGCCCCACAAGGTGGCTGCCCACGGCGGTCAGTATCAGCAGAGCCTGCCGCCGGGCCGCAGCTTCCACATGTTGCGCATGCGCATCGACCCCAGCCTCGGCTTGATCCCGGAGATCAGCGGTCACCGGCTGATGGTCTCGATCCGGCTGATGCGCCAGGACGAAGACGGGCGCTTGAAACCCGCACCGGTGGACGCCACCTTCGAACTGACCCTGTGTTCCTGACTTGATGCCTCCGGCGCTCAGCACCGGAGGCACGCCGCCGTTCCGTTGTCGCCATGCCCTAGAAATTCATCCCCGCCACCCCGGCGCCCCGCAT
>CBIHMU010000125.1:0-13074 GCA_966211105.1 uncultured Burkholderiales bacterium | reverse complement strand
GCGGCCTGGACCAGTTCATGGTGCGGCGCGGCTACGTCACCGTCGCGATCGACGCCCACGGCACCGGCATGAGCGGCGGCGTGACGCAATTGATCGGGCCGGACGAGCAGCAGGCCTACCGCGAGGCCGTCGAGTGGGTGACGCGGCAGCCGTTCTTCAACGGCAGCATCGGCGTGGCGGGCACGTCCTACCTCGGCATCAGCGCGCTGCTGACGGCGGGGCAGCAGCATCCGGCGATCAAGGCCGCGTTCGCGACAGTCCCGATGGGGGACGCCTACCGCGGCGTCGCGGCGACGGGCGGCCTGTTCAACGCGCAGTTCCTCAGCACCTGGCTGCCGCTGACGCAGTCGCTGAGCGTGGCCAACGCGCCGGAGCTGCTGCTCAATCCCTGGTACGCGAGCCAGATCAACGCCGCGACCGGCGACCACGTCGCGGCGATCGACACCTGGTATGCGCCGACCTTCGACGGCTTCGTCGGCAACGCGAGCGGCATCGCGACCGACGACGGCTCGTTCTGGGCGGGCCGCTCGCCGGTGGAGAGCGCCGGGCGGATCCGCGTGCCGACCTTCATCGTCGGCGCGTCGCTGGACATCTTCCAGCGCGACCAGCCGCTGCTGTACGAGCAGATCAAGCGCAACGCGACGGCCAAGCTGGCGATCCTCCCGGGCTCGCACCTGCAGTCGGTGCAGGGGGGCATCAGCGGCTTCGGCGGCGCGCCGTCGTACGGACCGCCGAGCACGACCTCGCTGCTGCTGCAGTGGTTCGACCAGTATCTGCAAGGACGCCCGGCCCGGGCCGACGCGCTGCCCACGGTGACCCAGTTCGTCGACGGCTACGGCAGCGGCGGCACGCCGCGGTTCGCGACGGCGAGCGACTGGCCGCATCCGAAGATGGCGCCGCAGCGCTGGTACCTGCAGCCGGACGGCAGCCTGGCGTCGGGCCTCCCGACGGTCGCGGCCGGGCGGACGGTCTCCGAGCCGCCCGCGCCGACGGCCACGCGCGGCACGGTGCTGGGCACGATCTTCACCGCGAGCGTGCAGGTCCGCGATCACAGCGACTGCTCGGCGAGTCAGGTGCAATGGACGCTGGGCCTGGCGGGGCTGCTGCCCAAGCCGTGCTACTCGGACAGCGCGCGTGTCGAGTCGCTGCAGGGCGCGGCCGTCTACGAGACCGCGCCGCTCGCCCAGGACCTCTACCTGAACGGACCGATCCAGGCGGACCTGTGGATCTCGGCCTCGCGGTCGCAGGCGGCGCTGTCGGTGCGCATCGACGATGTGGATCCCGCGACGGGGACCGTGAAGCCGCTGACGCACGGCCTGATGTCGGCGGCGCACCGCGCGGTGGACACGGGCCGGTCGCGCTTCGTCAACGGCACGATGATCCAGCCGTGGCATCCCTTCACGGCGGGCGCGGCGCTGCCGGTGGTGCCCAACGAGCCGATGCTGGTGCCGGTGGAGGTCTTCCCGGTCGCGGCGCTGGTCCGCGCGGGGCACCGGCTGCGCATCGCGGTCAGCGCGAGCAACCAGGCGCAGGGCATCTGGCCGACGCCGCTGCAGCAGCAGGCCAACGGCAACGTGACGACGATCCTCGCCGGACCGCTGCGGCCGTCGAGCATCGTGCTGCCGGTGGTGCCGGCGGGGGAACTGAACTGAGCTCCCCCTTGCGTGGGGAGTCGTGAGCCCCGCGGGGTGGGCAAGACCTGACCCCGCCAACTGCGATCCCTACAATCTGCGTTCATCGGGGGACTGACCTCCTCACAGGTGTGTCCCCCGACGAAGCGCTCTTCCGAGGGAGTGATGTCCTTGCATCGTCTGCCGACACTGCTGGCATTCGCGATGACTTCGCAGTTGGAAAGGATGAGCGGGATGAGTGCAGTGTTGAAGGAGGTGATGACCACCACCCCCGCGGCTGAAGGTGCATTGCCCGAAGTCCCACCGGGTCGCTGGGCCGCCAGACGGACCAGACCCTGCTGGAGCGGCAGCTGGAAGATGTGCGGCACCTCTTCGACAAATGCGCGGATCCAGAATCATGACGAAGGCGTGCGCAACATCCCCTATGCTTGCGCCGCCCTGCGCCGCTCCGCGGCCGGACTGACCAGCCCATGGACGGTTTTATGCGCCACAGCCCTTCCCGCCTCTCCTTCGTTTCCACCGCCGCGGCGACCATCGCTGTCCTCGCCGGCCTCGCTGCATTGCCGGCGCGGGCCGAGAGCATCGCCACCTCGGCCTCGAGCGCCGGCTCGGTGTCCTCGCGCCAGCTGTCCGACTCGATCGGCCAGTCCAGCGACAGCTCCAGCAAGGACCGCAAGGTCGCCGAGGGCGAGTACAAGGTGCTCGCCGTCGAAGACGCCGCCGGCCGCGCCGACACGCAGCGCCTGCGCCTGCAGCCGGTCCGCGCCGAGGGCGGCACCGAGTTCTTCCTCTACGTGCCCAAGCAGGCCATCGCCGGCCAGCCGCTGCGCGTCGGCGATCACGTGCTCGCGCACAAGCGCGACTACGGCTACGAATTCGCCCGCGCCGAGAACAAGCAGGCCTTCCTGCTCGCGCTGCACGACGACTGGCACCGCGAACTCGAATCGCATCCGGTGACGCTGTGATCCCGAGCGGGCCCCGCACGCGGGCCCGAGCGGCGCGGCACGCGCCGGCGATCGTCGCGATGGCGGCGCTCGCTGCCGCATCGACCGCCCCAGCCGCCACCTTCTGCGATCGCGGCAACGAAGTCAGCGCCACCGAGCAGGACCGCCAGCTCCAGGTCGTCGCGCTCGCGCGGCGGGCGCTGGCGTCGAGCGGCGCCTCCGCCGCGCTGGTCTCGCGCTCCGGCACGGACCTGAGCCGCTTCCACCTGCAGTACTCCCACAGCGGCATCGCGCTGAAGGACAGCCGCAACAGCCCGTGGTCGGTGCGGCAGCTCTACTACGCCTGCGACGAGTCCCAGGCGAAGCTCTACGACCAGGGCCTCGCCGGCTTCCTGCTCAGCGCCGGACGCACCGAGCCGATCCGGCTGTCCATCGTGACGCTGCCCGAGCGCGAAGGCGCCCGGCTCGCCGCCGCCGCGCTCGACAACCGGCGTGCGCTCGCGCTGCTGTCGGCGCGCTACAGCGCCAGCGCCTACGCCTTCAGCACGCGTTATCAGAACTGCAATCAGTGGGTGGCGGAGCTCATGGGCTTCGCCTGGGCGCCACGCGATGGCCACCCGACGGCTGTCGCTGCCGCTGCCGCTGAGACGGCCGCGACGCCCGCCGGCAGCGCGCTGCCGCCGGCAGGCGATCCCCCGACCCGCCAGCAGGCGCAGCGCTGGTTGAAGGATTTGGGTTACGACCCCTCGCCGGTCGCCGTGCCTTCGCACGCCGTCATGTTCGCCGCTCAGTTCGTCCCGCTGATCCACAGCGACGATCACCCCATCGACGACCTGTACGCGATGCGTCTGAAGGTCTCCACGCCGGCGGCGCTCGAAGCCTTCGCGCACCGCCTCGTGCCCGACGCGCAGCGGGTCGAGTTCTGCGCCACCGGCACCACGGTCGTCGTGCGCCGGGGTTGGGAACCGCTCCCGGCCGATTGCCGCGCCGCCGACGGCGACGAGGTGCTGCCGCTGGGCGGCGGCATGTAAGACCTGTTTCAGGGGACCTGCGCCCCTCAGGGTCATCATCAAACCTTCATCCGCCTGGCCCTACCCTTCGGACGCCACATGGCCTCACGTTTTTCCAACGTGATCGTCACTCCGCTTCAACACGCGGCAACGATGACGTTCTGAACGTCGATTCACCCGAAGGAGACCTCCGATGAAGCTGCTCCGCATTGCTGTCCTCTCGACCCTCACCGCCGCCTCGCTGGTGACCGCCGCCTGCGCCCATGGCGGCCAGCCCCCGCCGCGCAACAAGGCACCGCTGCTGATCGCGCACCGCGGCGCGAGCGGCTACGTGCCCGAGCACACGCTCGCCGCCTACTGGCTGGCGATCGAACAAGGCGCCGACTATGTCGAGCCCGACCTGGTGCTGACGAAGGACGGCGTGCTGGTCGCTCGCCACGAGAACGCCATCGCGATCCTGAACGCCGACGGCTCGGTGCGCGAGGCGACGACCGACGTCGCCGAGCGACCGGAGTTCGCGTCCCGCAAGGCAACGAAGTCCATCGACGGCGTCGCGATCACCGGCTGGTTCACCGAGGACTTCACACTGGCCGAGCTCAAGACCTTGCGCGCCCGTGAACGCATTCCGCAGATCCGCCCGGGCAACACGCGCTTCAACGACATGTTCGAGGTGCCCACCTTCGAGGAGGTGTTGCAACTGGTCCAGCAGGCCAACGAGCGTCGCAAGGAAGAGGCAGCAAAGGACGGCAAGGACGGCCGCGGCCACGGTCATCACGGCCAGAAGCGCCAGCCGATCGGCGTCTATCCGGAGACCAAGCACCCGACCTATTTCGCCGGCATCGGCAAGCCGCTGGAGGAACCGCTGGTGCGCATGCTCAACAAGTACGGCTACCGCGGCCCGGACGCGGCGGTCTTCATCCAGTCCTTCGAGGTCGGCAACCTGCGCAAGCTCAGGCGCATGACGCGTGTGCCGCTGGTGCAGCTGATCAACGGCTCGGGCCAGCCTTACGACTTCACCGCGAGCGGCGACACGCGCACCTATGCGGACCTCGTCAAGCCGGCCGGCCTGGCCGAGATCTCCAGCTACGCGCAGGGCATAGGCGCGAACACCAGCCTGATGATCCCGCTGGTCGCGGGCCGCCTGGGCACGCCCACCACGCTGGTGAAGGACGCGCATGCCGCGGGCCTGATCGTGCACGGCTGGACCTTCCGCGCGGAGAACGTCTTCCTGCCGGACGACTTCGACAGCAGCGCCGACCCGACGGCGATCGGCAACCTGGCCGGCCAGATCGAGGCCTTCCTCCAGCTGGGCATGGACGGCCTGTTCAGCGACCAGTCATTCCTGGCCCGCAAGGCGATCGACGCCTCCCTGAAAAAGTAAGGAGGACGTCGGACGCCTGGGCCGCAGGGGCGACCCCGGCGGGGCGACGTCGGGGAGGGGTCATGGCACTTCGCTAGACTCCCCTATCCACCGGAGTGTCCCCCCATGTCTGCCCCCGCGCCTTTGCTGCTGCCCCCGCCCGAGTTGAAAGGCGTCGACCAGGTCGTCGCCGATCCCTTGCGCTTCAAGGCCAAGCTCGCCATCGGCGAGGCCGCCTACGCCTCGCTGCGCATGATCAACCGCGGTCGCGAGGTCTGGGACGTGCTCGGCGCCGCAGGCGCGGGCGCGGCTGTCGCGAAGACCGGCCTGGTGGCCTCGCTGCTGGGCGCATCCGCGACGCCGATCGGCTGGGTCGCCTTCGCCGCGCTCGCGTCCGGCGGTGCCTGCTACGGCATGTACCGGCTGCTGAGCTCGACCAAGGGCGAGCGCGTCATCGAGATCCCCAAATACCTCAACACGCCGCTGGACACGCTGGGCCTCGCGCTGTTCGACCTCATCGCGCCGCTCTCGCTGCGTCTGGCCGCCGTCGACGGCGCGGTCGAGCCCGCCGAGCGCCAGTACCTGATCGACCACCTGATCGCCGACTGGGGCTTGAACCGCGCCTTCGTCGAACAGTCCGTCGCCGCCGTCGAGGCGCGGCTGGGCGGCAGCGACCTCGAGGCCATGGCCAGGGAAGGCGCCGGTTTCCTCCACCTGAACCCCGACTGCAATCACGCCACGATCGCCAAGGACCTGGGCGTCTTCATGCGCGGCATGCTCGAAGCCGGCGGCCCGCTGACGCCCGAGGAGACCGAATCGCTCGCGACCGTCGTGCGCCTGCTCGCGACCGCGCCGCCGGGCGAGCTCTCCAAGCGCTGGAACCAGACCGTCACGCTCGCGGGCGCCGCCGCCGGACAGGTGCGCACGGTGCTGGTCGACACCGCCGACTGGACGCAGCGGCGCCTGCCGAGCGCCGATCAGGTCCGAGTCACGACCGCCACCGCAGCGACGCAGGCCTGGGACGCCGCGCGCAAGACGGCGGACTGGACGCAGCAGCAGCTGCCCTCCGCGGAGCAGGTCCGCCACACGACCGCGGAAGCCGCCAACCAGGCGGTGGACGCCGCGAAGAAGGGGCTGATCTGGGCGAAGGACCTGTCCACGCGCGTCGTCGATACCACCGGCGTCGACCGGCTGCTGAAGCGGGACGATCCGCCGACGAAGCACTAGGCCCTGCACGGCGGGGGTGAAGGCCGGCGACCTCAGTCCTCCACGACTGCCGGTAGAGTCGGTCCATCGCGTCTTCGAGTCCCACGCCGATGAAACGCCTTGCCCGCAGGATGTCCGCGGCGAGGCGTTGGTCGGCCTCGCGCCACGGGGCGAACATGGCATCGTCGACGTCCTGATCACGCAGCTCACGCCGGAGTGCCACCTGTATGAGCTGGACGCAGCCGAAGCGCTCGCCGATCCGCGTCTGGTCGAACCCCTGCAGGCGCGTTCCCGATCCACTCCGCCTTCGTGGACCGCGATCTGGCAGGCCCACCTGGATGAAGCGCTGGCGGCATGCTCAGATCAATCGGTGCCAGTAGACACCGAGCGCAGCAACGCTTCCTGAACGTCCGCGGCTGCAGGTCTCGGCGGCTCGTCCTTCGAGATTTTCGCGAGATTCGCGCCCTCGTAGGGCTCGTGGACCGGGCCAAGGACGAAGCGGGCCTGGAGCTCGCGCAGCATCTCGATCGTATTGATGCACCGCACCTTCAGTGCCCTGCAGGCATTTGGAATCTTCACTTTGTGGGCCGTTTCAGCCATCTTCTCCTGTGTCACGACCGTGTGACCGTGTGCAAGCGCATAGGCCACGAGATGGACGTCCGCGCAACCTGTGAATCCAAGCATCGCCGAGTCAACGTAGGGCGCCTTGTCCAGCCACTCGTCGATCCGCTGATGGGCCTCGACCGTCGAGGCTCCTCCTGAACGAAAGAAGTCTGGCGTCTGCGCAGTGACCCAAGGTCGGATCTCATCGTCCTTCAGTTCTTCGCGCACCTCGACGATGCTGAGAATCTGACCGTCCGCGTGGCTGAGGGTCAGCCAACGCCAGAAGGCAGGGAAGAAGTCCATGCCGTAGTGGTCGTTCTTGGCTTCCAGAAAAACATTGGCGTCGAGCAGGTAAGCCATGTCACAGCTCCGATCCGAGCGATCGACGGATCGCATTGAATGCATCGGTCCCTGGGACGTCCAGCAGCTGGAAGGCCTCCCGATACAGCGTTTTTCCCTCCAGCGTGCTGGCAATCAAGGCTCGGCAGAACCGGCGGCTGGCCCGCAAACTGAGGCGCATGCTGAAATCGTTCTCAGTCGGATCGTCGAGCACGAGCGCCCGCTCGTAGGCGAGATCGGTCAGCCTGTCGACAGCGTCCGCGGCCACCTCATCGCACCAGCGGCCGACCGGGCAGCGCGCTTCAGGACGGGGCGCCTCGCGACTGACTCCGGACAAACCCAGCCACAGCAAGGCCAGGTGCCTGATCAGCCAAAGAAGACGCTCTCGCGGCGGCTGCGCCCCGTTGATGAAGATCACCGGCGCCATATCGTCGACCAAGGTGATGCCCCGGAAGTCGTCATGCAAGGCCGCAGCCAGCGTGGAGGGCAGATCCGCGGCGACAGGTTCGTCCATCATCACCAATGTTCCTGCCGCTTCTACCATTTCGACGACTGCGTCGAAGAGGTCGCCTCGCCTCGCAGGCCCGTCGACGGAACGTCCAGAGCGAAACAGGGAAAGACGCATGCTCCTCGCAGTGCCACGATCCCTTTCGGCAAGCAGCCGACTGCCCACGAAAGGCAAGCGGTCCTCGCCCATCTCGACCAGATAAGCGCGATACCACGCCTGGCGACGCTCGCAGAGGCGCAAGGTCGTCGAGAGATTCCTGCTGAACCTTCCGGTCGGACTTGCCGCCAATGACTCGAACAACATGGACTGCGGAAAGCCAGTGGGTTCCGGGGCCGTCCGCAGCAAGAGGCCCACATCTTGAATTCGTTCCATGGCGCTCATTGCACTGCACCGCTCCCCGCCATGCGATCCTCAATTCGTTGGTAGATGCGTGCGCAACACCAACGACAGATGAAGGTCGGTGCGCCTCCATGGATGCCTGGTTTGAGGGATGCCAGATCCCTGGAATCAGTCAGCGATAGCGGCTCTCGCGACGTTCGAATCAGAGACTGTTGATCATCGTCAGGCGATCTTGGGCGGTCCGCCCCTACGCAAATCGGTGGCACCGATTCGATGCACGCACAATGAACGCCTTCTCCGACTCCTGCCGTCGCGCCCCATGCTCCCCCGCATCAGCGAAGAGATCACCTTCCGCAAGCTCGAGATCCTGATCACGTTCCTGGAGAGCGGCAGCCTCGCGCGCGCCGCGGAACGGCTGGGCACCAGCGCCGTCAGCGTGCACCGCGCGCTGCATTCGCTCGAAGCCGGCACGCGCTGCGCGCTGTTCCGGCTCGAGGGCCGCAACCTGCAGCCCACCGACGCCGCCCACGCCCTCGCCGACGTCGCCCGCGAGATCCTCCAGCGCATGGACGAAGGCATCAGCGCCACCCGCGCCATCGCCGGCTACGGCGCCGAGCGCATCCGCATCGGCTCGCTGTACTCGCTCACCAGCGGCACCGTGCCGTCCATGATCATGGCGCTCAAGGCCCGCAAGCCCGACGTCCAGGCCGAGCTCATCCTCGGCTCCAACGCCGACCTCACCCTGCGCCTGCGCGACGGCACCATCGACGCCGCCGTCATGGGCCAGCCCGACGCCGCCCCCGAGCTCGAGACCCACGCCCTCTTCGAGGACGACGTCTTCTTCGCCGCCCCCGCCCAGTCGCCCTACGCCGCGCTGACCCGCATCGACCTGCGCGACTGCGCCGAGGAACGCTTCGTCAGCCTGCAGGAAGGCTTCGTCACCTACAGCCGCTTCGTCGACGCCTTCCGCATCGCCGGCTTCGAGCCGCAGATCGTGATGAAGACCAACGACATCTTCTCGCTGATGAACCTCGTCGGCGGCGGCATCGGCTGCACCCTGCTGCCCGGCCGCGTGCGCGGCGTGCTGCCGCCCAGCGTGCGGCTCATCCCGCTCCAGGAACGCTACGCCGCCGTCCGCCAGACCATCGCCCTGTGTTTCCTGCGCACCCGCGAGCGCGATCCCAACCTGCTCGCGCTGCTGGCGGCGAGCCGGACGCTGAAGCTCGGCGGCCACTGAACCGGCCGGCCCGTGGCGCTGCGGGTATCCCCTCGGCAACCGTTCCGCTCCCCGTAATCGTCCCGCGCGGCGGTTGATTGATCGGGCGCCGCCGCGCCCGTAACTTCCGTCTCCATGGACCGCATCCCCATGGACACCAAGGCCCGCGACCGCGCCGCCCGGCTCGCCGCGGCCCGCGACGCGCTCGGCACGCGCCTGGCCGGACGACACGTGGAGACCGACGCGATCGTCGACCTGCTCCACGCCGTGCTCCAGCCCGGCGACCGCGTCTGCCTCGAAGGCAACAACCAGAAGCAGGCCGACTTCCTGGCCAAGGCGCTGGTCCGCCTGGACCCCGGCCGCGTCCACGACCTGCACATGGTCCAGTCCGTGCTCGCGCTGCCGGAGCACCTGGACGTCTTCGAGCGCGGTATCGCCAGCCTGCTCGACTTCAGCTTCTCCGGCCCGCAGGGCGCGCGCCTGGCCAAGCTGCTGTCCGCCGGCCGCCTGAAGATCGGCGCGATCCACACCTACCTGGAGCTGTTCGCGCGCTACTTCGTCGACCTGACGCCCAAGGTCTCGCTGATCGCCGCGCAGGCCGCCGACGCGCACGGCAACCTCTACACCGGCCCCAACACCGAAGACACGCCCGCGATCGTCGAGGCGACGGCCTTCTCCGGCGGCATCGTCATCGCGCAGGTCAACGAGACGCTGCCCGACGGCAGCGCGCTGCCCCGCGTCGACGTGCCCGCGGACTGGGTCGACTTCATCGTGCGTGCGCCGACGCCCAACGTCATCGAGCCGCTGTTCACCCGCGACCCCGCGCAGATCAGCGAGATCCAGGTGCTGATGGCGATGATGGCCATCAAGGGCATCTACGCCGAGTACGGCGTGCAGCGCCTGAACCACGGCATCGGCTTCGACACCGCCGCGATCGAGCTGCTGCTGCCGACCTACGGCGAGTCGCTCGGGCTGAAGGGCAGGATCTGCCGCCACTGGGCGCTGAACCCGCACCCGGCGCTGATCCCGGCGATCGAGGCGGGCTGGGTGGAATCCATCCATTCGTTCGGTTCCGAGCTCGGCATGGAGGACTACATCCGCGCCCGCTCCGACGTCTTCTTCACCGGCCCCGACGGCAGCCTGCGCAGCAACCGCGCGTTCAGCCAGGCGGCGGGCCACTATGCCTGCGACCTCTTCATAGGCTCCACCCTGCAGATGGACCTGATGGGCAACAGCTCGACGGCGACGCTGGGCCGCATCGCCGGCTTCGGCGGCGCGCCCAACATGGGCGCCGACGCGCGCGGCCGCCGCCACGCCAGCCCGGCCTGGCTGAAGGCGGGCGAGGAGGCGCGCGGCCACCTGACCGGCGCCGCCGCGACGCCGCGCGGACGCAAGCTGGTCGTGCAGATGGTCGAGACCTTCCGCGAGCACATGCAGCCTGCCTTCGTCGACCGGCTCGACGCCTGGGAGCTGCAGCGCCAGGCCGGCATGGACCTGCCGCCGATCATGATCTACGGCGACGACGTGACGCACGTGCTCACCGAGGAAGGCATCGCCAACCTGCTGCTGTGCCGCAACGACGCGGAGCGCGAACAGGCGATCCGCGGCGTCGCCGGCTATACGGCGGTAGGACTCGGACGCGACCGCCGCGCCGTGGAGAACCTGCGCGACCGCGGCGTGATCAAGCGCCCGGAAGACCTCGGCATCGATCCGCGCGACGCCACCCGCAACCTGCTGGCCGCGCGCGGCATGCGCGACCTGGTGCGCGCCTCCGGCGGCCTGTACCAGCCGCCGAAGCGCTTCCGCAACTGGTGAGACACCCCAAGAGAGCCCTGCCATGACGCCCGTTCCACCCGGTCTCGAAACCCTGGACTTCCGCTTCGCCGGCTCCCGCGCGCTGAGCGGCTTCGCGCCGGTGCTGGTCGGCGTCGTCGGCTCCGGCAACCTGGAGGTGATGCTCGAGCCGGAGGCCGGCGGCGACTGCGCCGTCCGCGTCCAGACCTCCGCCCGCGGCTTCGCGACCATCTGGCAGGCGGTGCTGGACGACTTCCACCGCCGTCACGACCTCGCCGGCGTGCGCGTGTCCATCAACGACATGGGCGCCACGCCCGCGGTCGTCAGCCTGCGGCTCGACCAGGCCGTGCAGGAGCTGCGGCCATGACGGCGCTGTCCTACGCGGAATGCCCGGCGCGCGAGCGGTTGGCGCTGCTGCTCGATCCGGGCAGCTTCCACGAATGGCTGCCGCCGCAGGAGCGCGTCATGAGCCCGCATCTGGCACAGCTGGGCGTGCCCTCGGCATTCGACGACGGCGTCGCGGTCGGGCGCGCGTCGCTGGCGGGCCGGTCCATCTTCGTGGCCGCGCAGGAAGGCGCGTTCATGGGCGGCGGCGTGGGCGAGGTCCATGGCGCCAAGCTCGTCGGCCTGCTGCGCCGCGCGCTGCGCGACCGGCCCGCCGCCGTGCTGCTGCTGCTCGATTCGGGCGGCGTCCGGCTGCATGAAGCCAATGCCGGCCTGATCGCCGTCTCCGAGGTCATGCGCGCGGTGCTGGATGTCCGCGACGCCGGCATCCCGGTGATCGCGCTGATCGGCGCGGCGAACGGTTGCTTCGGCGGCATGGGCATCGTCGCGAGGTGCACCGACTTCGTCGTCATGAGCGATCTCGGCCGGCTGGCGATGTCGGGCCCGGAAGTGATCGAGGCGTCCAACGGCGTCGAGGAATTCGACGCCCGCGACCGCGCGCTGGTCTGGCGCACCACCGGCGGCAAGCACCGCTGGTTGAGCGGCGACTGCGACGCGCTGGTCGAGGACGACGTCGCCGCCTTCCGCCGCGCGGCGATCGCGGCCATGGCCACGCTGCCGACATCGCGCCCCATCACGATCGACGCGTTGGAGACGGAGCACGCCTTGCTCACCCATCGGCTGTCATTGCTCGACGCCGCCGTCACCGGCGATGACGCGCAGGCCCTGTGGACCCGGCTCGGCGTCGCGCAGGCTGCCCAGGTGCCGGACCTGGAGGTCGCGGAGGTCGTGCCCTTGCGCACGCCCGCCGCCGCGCCGCAGACCGTGAAGCGGTCGCACGGCTGAGCCGCGGGACTGATGACCGGCCGAACCGACGAGCCTCGAAGGAGATCCGAAGATGGACTGGAAGACACTGACCGCGACGCTGTTCGGTGGCGACGTCGCCCTGACGCTGCACGGCGATTTCCTGCACGGCACGGTCGAACTCGACGGCGAGCCGCTGACCGTCATCGGCACGACGAACCATGCGCCGATCGGGGTGACGCTCGCGCTGGCGCAGGCGCGCGTGGTGCTGGACACCCTCGCCCGCCATCCCGGCCGACCGATCCTGCTGCTGATCGATACGCAGGGACAGCAGCTGCGCCGACGCGATGAGCTCCTCGGCATCAACCGCGCGATGGCGCACCTGGGAATGACGATCGACCTCGCCCGTCGGCGCGGGCATCGCGTGCTGGGCTTGGTGTACGACCAGGCGCTGTCGGGCGGATTCATCACCTCGGGCCTGATCGCGGACGCCTGCGACGCGCTGCCCGAGGCCGAGATCCGCGTGATGCGCATCCCCGCGATGTCGCGGGTGACCAAGCTGCCGGAAGCGATGCTCACGGCGTTGTCCGAAACGAACCCCGTCTTCGCGCCGGGGGTCGACAACTACGTGGCGATGGGCGGCGTGCGCCGGCTCTGGTCCGGCGACCTGCAGGCGGCACTGCGCCAGGCGCTGGAAGATGCACCGACCGAGGACCGCCGCGCGATCGACGGCGCCGAGCGGGGCGGACGCCGCCTCGCGGCCGCAGTGACGCAACGCGTGCTCGACGCGGCGTGATGCGGCGTGACGCGGCGTCATGCGACGCGATGCGACGCGATGCGACGCGATGCGACGTGATGCATTGACCCACCCACCCC
>CBIHMU010000124.1:0-13119 GCA_966211105.1 uncultured Burkholderiales bacterium | reverse complement strand
CCGCCCGCGCGTCGCGCCCCTCGACGCGCCCCTCGACGCGCGGGCGGGGCAGGGTGCTCATCCCCGTATGTCCGCTGGCAACCCGCGTTGGTTCAGGCGTCCCCCTTCCCATCGAGCGTCGACAAGAACCAGGTCAACGAGGAACTCCGCTCGACCGCTTCGCGCAAGGCTTCCACCTCGTCCGCAGGTTGATCGAGCAGTTGCTCTCGGCTGGCCACGCAGGTCTTCGCCCAATCGCTCAGTCGCTGGACCTGATCCGCGGAACGTTGCACCACCGCGCGGCTCGGCCAGCGCGCCAGCGCGGCCTCGGCCGCCGCCGGGCCGCTCAATCCCATGGCCTTGCCGACCAGGTCGAGGTCCCGCGCCGTCGGACTGCAGCGGCTGGCGATGAGGTCGGCGGTCATGCTGCCGCTCAACAGCGAGACCGCGCGCTGGAGATCCAGGCGCATCGGCATGCCTGGGTCCGCATCCGTGGATGCGGGGACGGACGCCTTCGTAAGCACATCCATGTGCCCACGGCGGTCCTCCGGCGGTTCGGCCAGGTATCGCTCAGGCTGCAGGTCCCAGTGATGCCCTGCCTCATCCACGAGCACGCCCTGCCGCGATGCCCGCGTCTCACCGGCACACAGTGCCGCCAAGCTCAGCGCTTCCATGGCCCGTGGCCCCGGCGGGCGGGTCAGCGCCGCCAGGAGCCGGTCCCGCCCAGCGCGCTCGGTGTCGTCGGGCGTCGACAGGCACAGATCGAAACCCTCTGGTGGGCGCATCAGCAGTCCCAGCGTGCCGCCGGCGTTGGACACCGCATGCCGCGGGTCGTCCGCCCGCATCCCGCTCCAGGATCCCGGCATCTGCACGAGAAGTGCATGACGCTGTTTCGTTGCGGCAGCGATGCCAACCCCCTCAGCCAATGCCTCGATCAGCAGGTCATGGAGTCTGGACATGCTCAGCGCCCGCGGCGCCATGTCGGTCATCGGCTTGAATGCGTAGGCCGGCCTGCCCTGCGCGTCGAGGATGAAGTCCAGTCCGAGTTCGTCGGCCGCGCCGAAGACGCCGAACGCGTCCTTCATGGCGATGGCACGAGCCAACGTGGTCTGGCCCAGCCCGGGCGACGACGGCTTGAAGGTCAGGCCGTTGAACGCCCTGTCGATGCGGACCTGATGCGTCTCGCGCGCACGTTGCCGGACCTCTCGAGCGAATTGCCACGCCAGCGAATCGGGCGTCGCGGACGTCTTCAGGAAGATGTCGGCGGCGTCGGCCGTGCGCTGCGCGGCGAGGGAAATCTGCCCGGTGTCGGCACCCAGGAGTTCGACCCCCAGCGCGCACAGGGTCCGGAACGCCACGTCTTCTGTCGACTCGTGCCATTCGACCAGCATCTGCGCATTGAAATGCGCTTCGAACGGCGTGTCCACCAGACCGCCCGTCCGCTTCGCCCGATCGGATCGCGCCATGAGCGCTGCGGTGAATCTGAGCTCCGCGGGGTTCAGGCGGAAAGGGCCCGTCTTCCCGATGGTGACTTCATAGCCGTCCAGCGCGATCGAGGTGTGGTCGTAGGCGGGACCTTGCGTGTCCGGCGTCGGGGACTTTCGAAAGAGCGGCATGTCGGATTCGTTGCCGCGACGTGGTTGCGCCCGGCAACGCCAGGAAGTTGCACAGACGGGCTTTGTCACGCGACAGCCGACAGGAGTTTGCGGAGCGAATTGACATTCGTCATCCGCCGCGTCTGCCTGCAGGGAAAAACTGTCGAACCGCCGGCCCGGTTCAAGGGCCGACGGCGACCTTCAGCGTGTGGCGAGCTGCTCCACCAGCCGCATCAGCAACTGCGGCTTGAGCGGCTTGGCCAGGTGCGCATCGAAGCCCGCCTGCAGCGCCTGCCGCCGGTCCAGGTCGCGCGAGAAGGCCGTCAGCGCGATCGCCGGCAGGCGTTCGCCGGGCGCCTCCATCGCGCGGAGCTCGCGGATCAGCTCGTAGCCGTCGCGACCCGCCATGCCGATGTCGCTGATCAGCAGATCGAAAGCATCGCCGCCGGGCGCCCGCCGCGCCTGCAGCGCCTGCAGCGCCTCTTCCGCGCGATGCACCAGGGTCACGCGCACCTCGCGTTCCTCGAGGATCAGCTTGAGCATCGCGCCCGCATCCACGTCGTCCTCCACGACCAGCACGTTCAGTCCGGTCAGCAGGACGGACGGCGCGTCGCCGACGCCGATGTCGCCCGGCGCGGCCAGCGCGCCGAACATGCTCAGAGCTCCGGATCCCGTGTCCAGCTCGGTCATCTCCGGCGCCGCCGCCTCGCCGGGCAGCCAGAAGCGGATCGCCGCGCCGTGACCGCGGCCCTCGCTGCGCACGTCGACCCAGCCGCCGTGCGCCTCGATCAGGCTCTTGACGATCGCCAGGCCCAGCCCGAGCCCGCCGTGCTGGCGGCTGCTCGCGGCGTCGCTCTGCGTGAAGCGGTCGAAGACATGCGGCAGGAACTCCGGCGCGATGCCCTGGCCCTCGTCGCGGACCTCGACCAGCACGCCCGCGTCCTGCGCGCGCAGGGACAGCGTGATCGCGCTGCCGCGCGGCGAGAACTTGGCCGCGTTGCCCATCAGGTTCCAGATCACCTGCTGCAGCCGGCCGCTGTCGGCCAGCAGCACCGTCGACTCGTCGTGCAGGTCGAGCGCCACCCGGTGCCCGCTGGCATCGAGGTTGTGCTGGATCACCGCCACCGCCGCGCGCAGCACCTCCCCGGCCTCGACGCGCTCGCGCGTCAGCGGCAGCTTGCCGATGTTCAGGCGCGACATGTCGAGGATGTCCGTGATCATCCGCGCCTGGATCGACACGTTGCGGTCGATCGCCGCGAGACCCTTCACCAGCAGCTCCGGCGGACTGTGCCGCTGCAGCACGTGCGTCCAGCCCATGATCGCGTTCAGCGGGGTGCGCAGCTCGTGCGACAGCACCGCGATCAGGTCGTCCTTCATCCGCGACAGCGCCTCGGCCTCGCCGCGCGCCGTGCGTTCGCGATCGAGCAGCTCCTGGCGCTGACGGGCCAGCACCTGCTGCTGCGAGATGTCCGCCGCCATCGCCATGCACACGCCCGGTTCGATCGGCGGCGACGCGGTCCATTCGACCGGCACCTGCGCGCCGTCGTTCGATCGCAGCGGGAATTCGGCTTGCAGACCGTCGCTGCCCAGCGCCGTCACGAAGGCCCGCGCGGCGGCCTGGTCCTCGTCGCCGACGAAGTCGGTCAGCGGCCGGCCGATGACGGCATCGCCCTCGTCGGGTTGCAGGCCGAGCAGCGCGAGCATCGCCGGATTGGCGTCCAGCACCGTGCCGTCGCCGGCCTTGAGCAGGCAGATGCCCCCGGGCGCCTGCGCGTACACGGCGCGGAACTTGGCCTCGCTGCGCCGCATCGCGTCTTCGGCGGTGCGGGTGCGCACCAGCGCCTGGATCGTCGACACCAGCACCGCCGGCTCCACCGGGTGCGTGAGGTAGGCGTCGGCGCCGGCATCCAGCCCGCGCACCTTGTCCTCGTCGGTCAGGTAGGCGGCGGTCAGGTGGATCACCGGCAACCGGAAGGTGCTGACCTGCGCGCGCAGACGCTGGCAGAGTTCGAAGCCGTCGATGTCGGGCAGGTGGATGTCGAGCACGACCGCCGACAGGCCCTGGTCCGCGATCCGGAGCGCCTCCGCGCCGGTGGCCGCCTCCACCGTGGGGAAACCGGCCGCGTGGAGCTGGCGCACCGTCGTGTAACGGCCGATCGGGTCGTCGTTGACGACCAGCACGCAGTGCTGCGAACGATCGATGAAGCGCGCCTCGCTCATGCGTCGGGCACCTCCGCGACGGCGCCCGGCAGTCGCAGCGGCAGCGTCACCGAGAACACCGAGCCGACGCCCGGCTCGCTGCGCAGGCCGACGCGGCCGCCCAGCAGCTCCGCCAGCCGCTTGCTCAACGACAGGCCCAGGCCCGTGCCGCGCAGCCGCTTCTGGATCGGCGAGCCGATCTGGGTGAAGTCCTGGAAGATCGCGTCGTGGAACTCCGGCGCGATGCCGATGCCGGTGTCGGTCACGGAGAAGGTGATCTCCTCCTCGCCTGGAACGCCTGAATCGCAGGGTGCGGTCACGGCGCTGACGCGCACCTCGCCCTGCGCGGTGAACTTCAGCGCGTTGGAGATGTAGTTGCGCAGGATCTGCGACAGCTTGGCGTCGTCGGTGAAGAGCTGGGCGATGCCCTGCGGCTCCTCGAAGATCAGCTGCACCTCCGGATTGACCAGCACCGGCTTGAACATGCCGCGCAGCGCGGCGAAGAGGTCGACCAGCTCGAACCAGCCCGGCGACACGTCGATGCGGCCCGCCTCGACCTTGGCCAGGTCGAGCAGGTCGTTGACCATGTCGGCAAATTCTTCCGACGTGGTGCGGATGAAATTGATCTGCTTTTCCTGTTCGTCGGTCAGCGGTCCGTCGACACGGTCCAGCAGCAGCCGCGTCAGGCTGCGGATGGACGAGATCGGCGTGCGGAACTCGTGGCTCATGTAGGCCAGGAAGCGGCTCTTGAGCTCGGTCGCCTGGCGCAGCTGCTGCGCCTGCGTGTCGAGCTCGGCGTACAGCGCGAGGACGCCGCGGTTGGTCTCGTCGAGCTCCGCCTGCAGCGCCTCGAGTTGCGCCTGCGAGCTGTTCAGCGCGTCGCGCAGGGCGACGGGGTCGTCGATGGGCATCGTGTCCTTCATGAGCGTCATGCGCGATCCCGGCGGCGGACCACCACCACGGTCGCATCGTCCCTGCCGCGCAGGTGATCCCGGAGGATCCAGCCCGCGATCACCGCCGGATCGGCCTGCAGCAGGCCCGGCGTTTCCTCCAGCGTCCAGCGGGACACGATACCGTCGGAGAACAGCACCAGCACCGCGTACGGCGGCCAATCGTAGACGACATCCTGCAGCCGGCGGATCTGGACGCCCAAGGTGCCGTGCTGGGACAGCAGCGTGCGGTCGGACACGCCCGAGATCAGGCGCCCCGAGATGTTGCCGGCGCCGGCGAACAGCAGCGGACCGTCCGGCGCCAGCGACAGCGCCGCCGAAGCCGCGCCGCGCGTGCTGCGCAGCGCATCGTGGGAGCGTTCCAGGAAGGCCGCGGGCGAAGCGAGGTGGCCGGACTCGGCGCGCGCGAGCAGCGTCATGAGCTTGTCCGCCGCCTCGGCCGCGTCGACGCCGTGGCCCAGACCGTCGGCCACGGCGAGCGTCCAGCGCTCGCCACCTTGACCCGCGTCGCACCTCAGCGCCCAGGCGTCGCCGCTGACCGTCTCGCCCGGCGCGGCCAGCGACAGGCCGGCGACGTCGAAGGCGGTGTCCGCGGCGACGTTGATCGGGGGCGCGGTGCCCGTCGACAAGGCGGCGGGGGAGGAAGCCCGGCTCCGGTCGGCGCGCGGTCCGAAGCGGGCGGCCAGGACGGTCCCCCGCTGCGGCGCGGAGAAACCGCCGAAGCGGTCGGCCATCCGGCGGATCGCGCCGAGTCCGGTCCCGGCCGTGCCGCCGGTGCTGTAGCCGTCCTGCAGGCAGCGCGGCAGGTCCATGCCGTCGCCTTGATCGAGCGACAGCACCTGCACGCCGAGGCCGTCCGTCTCGTCCACGCCGATGAGCAGCGCGGCGTGCCGGCCGGGGCCGACATGGCGGAACAGGTTGGTGCCGAGTTCGGTCACCGCCAGCGCGAGCCGGCCGGCGGATTCCTCGTCGAAGGCGAGTTCGGTCGCGAGCGCCTGGGCGGCACGCCGGGCTTCCCCCACCTGACTCGCGTCGTCGATGGGGAAGCGTCGATGCGCGCGCACGGCTACTTCCAGCGCGTGATGGTCACGCGCGTCCCGCGTCCGGGCGCGGAATCGAGTTCGAAATCGTTCACCAGCCGCTTGCTGCCCGACAGGCCCATGCCCATGCCGCCGCCCGAGGTCCATCCATCCTTCATCGCCAGCTCCAGATCCGGAATGCCGGGTCCCTGGTCGACGAAGGCAAGCCGCAATCCCGTGCGCACGCCCGACTGGACGATGGCCCATTCCATCGCGCCGCCGCCGCCGTAGACCAGCGTGTTGCGCGACAGCTCGCTGGCCGCGGTGATCATCTTGGTCTGGTCCACCAGGGAGAACTTCAGCTCCTGGGTGAGCTTGCGCACCAGCTGGCGCGACAGGACGATGTCGGGCTCGCTGCCGATGGGCAGCGAGCCCGACGTGGCGGCGGAGGCCGTCACCGTCCCAGCCCCTGGCCGAAGGCGTCGTCGCCGTCGCTGTCGCCGTGGGCATCGGACGCCAGCTCGGAGGCCGACGCCTCGTCGATCTCGTCGGCCTGACGCAGCAGCGCCATGCCGCGCTCCACATTGAGCGCGGTGCGCACGCCGTGCAGCGTCAGCCCCAGTTCCACCAGCGTGATCGCGACCGCCGGCTGCATGCCCACGACCACCGAATGCGCGCCCAGCACCTTGGCGATGCTGGAGATGCCCGCCAGCATCCGGCCGATGAAGGAGTCGACGATCTCCAGCGCGGAGATGTCGATGAGCACGCCGGTCGCGCCGGTGTCCTGGATCCTGTTGGCGAGGTCGTCCTGCAGCGCCAGCGCCGTCTGGTCCTGCAGGTCGACCTGGATGGTCACCAGCAGCGTCCTGCCCATGCGCAGGATCGGGATGCGCGTCGTCATGCCGCGCCCACGCTGCCCGCGCCGCCGGTCAGGCCGGCGGTGCGGCCGCGGGTGACGACGAAGCCGGTGCGCTTGAGCGCCAGCGACAGCGCGTCGGCCAGCGTCGCCTTGGTCGTGATGCCGTCCAGGTCGATGCCCAGGTGCACGATGGTCTGGGCGATCTGCGGCCGGATGCCGCTGATGATCGCGTCGGCGCCCATCAGCCGGATCGCCGTGACGGTCTTGAGCAGATGCTGCGCGACCAGCGTGTCGACGGTGGGCACGCCGGTGATGTCGATGATGGCCAGCGCGGAGCCGGTCTCGACGATGCGCTGCAGCAGCGCCTCCATCACCAGCTGCGTGCGGCCGCTGTCCAGCGTGCCGATCATGGGCACGGCCAGCACGCCTTCCCACAGCTTCACGACCGGCGTGGACAGCTCCAGCAGCTCCATCTGCTGGCGGCCGATGATCTCCTCGCGGCTGCGCTGGTAGGTCGTGACGGTGTACTGCGCCATGTTGTCCAGCAGCGAGGACACCGCCCAGGTCGCGTCGGCCAGGGCCGCGGCGTCGCCGGCGAACTTGCGCTGCACGCCGGCGAAAAGGGGCCGCTTCAGCGCCAGCACGAAGCGGCTGGTGTCGGCGGCGCTCGAGCCCTGCGCGGCGCGCGAGGCCGACAGCTGGGCGAGCGTCGCCCGCACGTCGGACCAGGCGGCATCGTCGAGGTTGTCCGTGCCGTCGGCGCGCAAGCCGGCAAGCAGGGCGGTCAGCAGCTCGCCGGTCTCGCGGCCTTCGCTGGCCAGGGCGCGACCACCGGTCACCGACGCCAGCTCGGCCTGCCAGTCGGCCAGGACCTGGTCGCGGTGGACGGACAGGAGTTCTTCGACGGCGGCGCTGTTCTGTTTCATCGGGTCCTCTCGACGCGCTGGATGGCGCGCGGGAATCTGGGAAAGGGTTGCGGAAGGGTTAGGGGAAGGCGGGCGAGATCGTACTCTTTGCGCCATTCGCCCCCGGTCATCCCGGGGCGAGGATTGGGGAAGGGTATCTACTGAGTCGATGCGGGCACGCCGGTTGCCCAATGGCGCTGTCAGACAATTCAAGATGAATGATTGGGAGAACGACGTGGCGGATCAGATGAGCGTGCTGGTGGTGGACGACAAGCCGCAGAACCTGCTCGCGATGAGAGCCTTGCTGGCCGACTCCGGCCTGGAGGTGTTGACGGCGGATTCCGGCCCGGCCGCGCTGGAACTGCTGCTCACGCATGACGTCATGCTGGCCCTGCTGGACATCCAGATGCCGGGCATGGACGGTTTCACGCTCGCTGAACTGATGCGGGGCACGGAGCGTACCCGGCATGTCCCCATCATCTTCCTCACCGCCGGTTCGCAGGAGGCGCAGCGCAGTTTCAAGGGCTACGAGGCCGGCGCCGTCGACTTCATCTACAAGCCGGTGGACGCCCACGTGCTGCGCAGCAAGGTGGCCGTCTTCGCCGACCTGCACCGCCAAAGGCAGCTGCTGGCCGAGCGCATCGTCGAGCAGGAGCGCCTGGCGCGCGTCAACGCGCTGATGCTCAGCGCGCTGAGCCACGACATCCGCAGTCCGCTGTCGGTCATGATGCTCAACGCCGAACTGCTGATCCGCCAGACCGAATCGCCGTCGCTGCAGAAGGCCGGCCAGCGGGTCAAGGCCGCGGCGACGCTGCTGGGCCGGCAGGTGGACCACCTGGGCAGCCTGGCGCGCCGGCCGTGCGAGCTGCTGCAGGTGCAGCCCGCGCGCAGCGACCTGGCGACGCTGGCCGCCCAACGGGTGGACATCGAGAGCAACCAGGCCGTGATGTGGGCGCCGCCCGTCTTCGACCGCATCGGCGACACCAGCGGCGATTTCGACGTCGCGCTGATGGCGCAGACCCTCGATCAACTGCTGATGCAGGCCGCCACGCACGCCGGCGACAGCGCGATCCGCATCCAGGTCGACGGCAGCGCGCAGCGCTCGCTGATGCTGCGCATCAGCTTCGACACCGTGCTCGAACCCGAAGCCTCCATCCACCTGTTCGGCGGCAACGAGCCGGTGTCGGGCATGTCCTCCGCGCAGGTCGGACCCGGGCTGCAGGAGCCCGAGCGCGTCGCGCGGGCCCATGGCGGCTCGCTGATCGGCGTCTCGCGGGCGCGGCAGGGCACGATGTTCGAGCTGCTGCTGCCGCGGCTGCAATCGGAACGCTGAAAGTCCAGGGAATGTTGTCCTACAGGCGGTGCCAGCGTGGCCCGACAGACCGGCCGCGCGCGCCGGCCCACAGTGGTGGCATCACAGCAACCACGATGGGGACTGCCATGAACCGATCCTCCGCACCGAAGATGAAGCTCGCGCCCAGGTCCGCGCCAAAGTCCGTGCCGAAGTCCATGTTGCGGGTCGCCATCGCGGTGGCCGCCTGCGCGCTGGCCGGCCAGGCGATGGCCGACATCACGTTCTACGAGAATGAGAACTTCCGTGGTCGCACCGCGGGCGCCGACGCGCAGATCAACTTCCTCAAGGAGATCGGCTTCGATGACCGCGCGTCCTCGATCGAGGTGCGCGGCGAGCGCTGGGAGGTCTGCGAGGACCCGGGCTACGCCGGCCGCTGCCGCGTGCTGCAGCCGGGCAGCTACCCGTCGCTGAAGTCGATGGGCTTGGACAACCGCATCAGCTCCGCGCGCCGCGCCGGCGAGGACGTGAGCCGCGACCGCTACGGTCCCGATCCGCAGCCGACCTACCTGCGCCGCGGCGAGGAAGGCGTGTACCAGGCGCAGGTCGTCTCCGTGCGCGCCGTGATGGGCGACGAGCAGCAGCGTTGCTGGATCGAGCAGAAGGAAGTGCGCGACCGGCCCAACGTCGGCGGCGCGGTCATCGGCGGCGTGCTGGGCGGCATCCTGGGCCACCAGTTCGGCGGCGGCTCCGGCCAGGCCGTGACGACGGCCGCGGGCGCGGTCGGCGGCGCGGTGGTCGGCAGCAACGTCAACCGCGACAAGGACGTGCGCAACGTGCAGCGCTGCGGCGCGGCCCCCAACAACGGCAGCCCCCAGTACTGGGACGTGACCTATCGCTTCAAGGGACAGGACCATTACATGCAGACCCGGCGGCCGCCGGGAGCCACCGTGACCGTCAACGCGCGCGGCGAACCGCGCGAGTAGCCGGACACGGTCATCGATCGACCGACCCAGTGAGGATTCCTGGGGCAGGCCGGGGAGGGGACGCGATAGCATGCGGCTCCGCTCCGGCCGCCCTGTTTGCGCTTCCATGAACACCACGACGTCCCCCGCCGCCTCGAAAGCCTATTCGGGCAACGAACTCCACCTGGCCCATGGCGTGCGCCGCCACGACTGGCTGCCGCTGAGCACCGCGCTCGGCTTCGCGCTCGCGGTGGTCACCATCCTGATCACCGCCTGGTTCTCGTGGCGCTCGCAGCAGGCGCAGTCCGATTCGGCCGACGCGATGGCGCGCACGCTGGTCGTGCAGGAGCAGATCCAGACGCTCGGTTCGGCGATGAAGGACGCGGAAACCGGCCAGCGCGGCTACTTGCTGACTGGCGTCGACAGCTACCTCGTGCCCTTCAACACCGCGCAGGTGACGATCCCCGCGGCGGCGGAGCGGCTGCGCGCCAGTTTCCAGAATTACCGCCCGCAGCTGGCGCGGCTGGAGACGGCGGAGCAGCTCTTCAAGGCCAAGCTTGCGGAGATGGAGGAGACCATCGTGGCTCGCCGCAATGGCGACAACGCCGCCGCCGTGTCGACCGTGAAGGGCGACCGCGGTCGCATCCTGATGGAGCGCATCCGCACGCTGCTCGGCGAGATGGAGCGCGAGGAACGCGACCGCGCCGCCGAGCGCCGCGCGCTGTGGGACGGCGCCGTGCAGCAGACGGTCGGCGTGATGTGGGGCGGCTCCGCGCTGCTGCTGTTGCTGACCATGGTCGCGGCGGTGCTGAGTTCGCGCGCCTACCGCGCCGCCAAGACCGAGGAATGGCTCAAGGCCGGTCAGGCCGGCCTGGGCGTCGAGCTGCAGGGCGATCCGCACGTCGAGCGGCTGGCCGACATCGCCACCAGCTTCCTCGCGCGCTGGACCGACGCCCGCGTCGGCGCGTTCTACCTCGCCAACGACGACGGCACCTTCCTGCGCGTCGGCGGTTATGCGCTGCCCGTGGCCACGGGAACGGACGCGGCGCCGCCGCTCGTGCGGGGCGGCGACACGCTGCTGGGGCAGGCCGCACGCGACCGCCGGCCGGTGCATGTGACGCAGCTGCCGGCGGACTATCTGCCGGTCACGTCTTCGCTCGGCCGGGCCGATTCGACCGAGCTGCTGATCGCGCCGGTCGGGCTGGACAAGCGCGTGCACTGCGTGATCGAGCTGGGCTTCCTGCACGCCGTCGGCGAGGCCGAGCGCGAACTGCTGGCGCGCGTCGCCGAGCCCATCGCCATGGCCCTGCGCGCGGCCAAGGACCGCAGCCGCCTCGAGGCCCTGCTCGAGGAGAGCCGTCGCCAGGCCGAGGAACTGCAGATGCAGCAGGAAGAGCTGCGCGCCTCCAACGAGGAGCTCGAGGAGCAGGGCAATGCGCTGCGCGACTCGCAGCTGCGGCTGGAGAAGCAGCAGACCGACCTCGAGGAGAGCAACACCCAGCTCGAGGAGCAGGCGCGGCAACTGGAACTGCAGCGTTCCGAGCTGACGCAGGCGCAGGGCCTGCTGACCGAACGCGCCGAGGCGCTGGAGCGCTCCAACCAGTACAAGAGCGAGTTCCTGGCCAACATGAGCCACGAGCTGCGCACGCCGCTGAATTCGACACTGATCCTGGCCAAGCTGCTGTCGGACAACAAGGACGGCAACCTGAGCGACGAGCAGGTCCGCTTCGCGCAGACCATCAGCTCGGCCGGCAACGACCTGCTGATGCTGATCAACGACATCCTGGACCTGTCCAAGATCGAAGCCGGCAAGGTCGACCTGCAGGTCGAACGCGTGTCGGTGCCGCGGCTGCTGCAGCAGCTGACGCAGGTCTTCGCGCCGGTGGCGGCGCAGCGCAACCTGGCCTTCGGCCTGCAGCTCGCGCCGGGCACGCCGGAGTGGATCGAGACCGACGAGTCGCGCCTGGGCCAGGTCCTCAAGAACCTGCTGTCCAACGCGCTCAAGTTCACCGAGCGCGGCTCGGTGCGCATGGAGGTCGGCACCACCGCCGACGGCCGCCTCGCCTTCACGGTCAAGGACACCGGCATCGGCATCCCGGCGCACCAGCAGGCGCTCATCTTCGAGGCCTTCCGCCAGGCCGACGGCAGCACCCATCGCAAGTACGGCGGCACGGGCCTGGGCCTGTCGATCTCGCGCGACCTGGCGCGGCTGCTGGGCGGCGACATCCACCTGCAGAGCACGCCGGGGCAGGGCTCGGTCTTCAGCCTGGTGCTGCCGCTGGCGCACGAGGCGCCGCTGGGCGACGAACGTCCGCGCCCGCTGTCGCCGGCCCAGGCGCCCCTGCTGGGCGCGATCAAGCCGCCGCCGGCAGTGCCCGCCTTCGACGCCGCGCTGCCTGCGCTGGGCACGAACCTGACGCACATGGCCACGACCGAGGCCGTGCTGCGCGAACCCGCGCCGGCGGCGCCCGAGCCGCGGCTGCCGCAGCTCGACGACGACCGCCTGTCCTGGGTGCCCGGCGACCGCGCGATCCTGATCATCGAGGACGACCAGCGCTTCGCGCTCATCCTGCGCGACCTGATCCGCGAGATGGGCTTCGTCTGCCTGATGGCGCACACCGCCGAGAACGGCCTCTCCATCGCGCAGCGCTACGCGCCCAGCGCGATCCTGCTCGACATGAACCTGCCCGACCACTCCGGCCTGGGCGTGCTGGACCAGCTCAAGCGCGAGCCGCTGACGCGCCACATCCCCGTGCACGTGATCTCCGTGGCCGACTACACCCACGAGGCCATGGAGCGTGGCGCGATCGGCTACGCCTTCAAGCCGGTCAAGCGCGAGGAGCTCGAGGTCGCGCTGCACAAGCTCGAGGCCAAGTTCTCGCAGCGGCTGCGCACGGTGCTGGTGGTGGAGGACGACGCGCGCCAGCTCGACAGCATCCGCCACCTGCTGGCCGCGGACGAGGTCCGCATCGAAGGCGTCGCGACCGCGGCCGAGGCGCTCGAGGCGCTGCGCCGCTCGACCTTCGACTGCATGGTGATGGACCTGAACCTGCCCGACATGAGCGGCTACGACCTGCTCGACCAGATGGCGGCGCAGGATGACGTGGCCTTCCCGCCGGTGATCGTCTACACCGGCCACACGCTGAGCGCGCAGCAGGAGCAGCAGCTGCGGCGCTACTCGCGCTCGATCATCATCAAGGGCGCGCGTTCGCCCGAGCGGCTGCTCGACGAGGTCACGCTGTTCCTGCACCAGGTCGAGGCCCAGCTGCCGCCGGAGCGCCAGAAGATGCTCAAGGAGGTCCGCGCGCGCGACAACATGCTGGAGGGCCGGCGCGTGCTGGTCGTCGAGGACGACGT
>CBIHMU010000123.1:0-13349 GCA_966211105.1 uncultured Burkholderiales bacterium | reverse complement strand
CACGCCGGTGTGGATCGACCTCAGCGGCGCATCGGTGTCGGAACGCGAGTCGCTCTGGATGATGATCGACATCTCCGCGCTCAAGGAGAGCGAGGCCACCGCGCAGCATCTGGCGGTGCACGACGCGCTGACCGGCCTGCCCAACCGCGTGCGCTTCACCGAGCGCCTGGCCGGCGCGATGACGCTGCTGGGCGAGCGCGTCGGGCTGGTGGCGGTGTGCTGGGTGGATCTGGACGGCTTCAAGGACCTGAACGACCAGTTCGGCCATGAGTCCGGCGACGTGGTGCTGCGCGTGGTCGCGCAGCGGTTGCTGGGGGGCGTGCGCGGCCATGATCTGGTGGCACGCATGGGCGGCGACGAGTTCGCCGTCCTGCTCACCGCGCTGCGCGCCGAGCACGAGGCCGAACCGGCGTTGCGGCGCATGCTGGCCGCGCTGGCCGAGCCGGTCCGGCTGACCGACGGCGGTCATGCGACGGTCACCGCCAGCATCGGCATCGCGTTTGCCCCTCACCATGGCCGCCAGGCGGAGTCGCTGATGCGGCTCGCCGAAACGGCGATGACGACGGCCAAGCGCGCGGGCAAGGGCCGCTTCGTCTCGGTCAGCAGCCTGCCGGGGAACACCATGAACGCCACGAATTCACCGTCGACTTCCGTCGGCCCCGACGCTCCCACCCCGGTGGACGCGGTCGACACGCCCTCGGGCCCGGCGCCGGCGCCGGGAACGGAAGGCGCCAGGGACAAGCACGCCGCACCCGCGGCACCGCGTCCGCACGACCCGGGCACGCCGGCGGTGCCGGACCATTCGTTCGACGAATCGGTCGCCGGGGAAGAAGATCCCGGGGCCACGCTCGACGGCGAGGACAGCAGCCGCGTACCGCCGTCGCGCAAGGGCTGATCCGGGCGCATGCACTGGGCAGGCGGGCGTGGCACGACGATTGCCACTCGCTGGGCTTGCCGATCCCGGCCAGCCAGGAGCCCCCAGCATGGATCTCGACACGGATCGATCGGACGCTGACATCGCGTCTCCCCTGTCCTCCCCCGACAGTCCCCCGTGCGACGCTGAGCGCTGCGCGATCTCGCGCCGCGGCCTGCTGATCGCCGGCGCGGGCGCCTCCGCCGCGGTCGCCGCCGGTGCGCCGTTGGAGGCCGCCGCACAAGCGCCCTCGCCCGCCGCGCCACCGCCTCAGGAGAACCTCGTGGCCACTTCCCGCGTGACGCTCAGCGTCAACGGCCAGCCGCACACGCTGGTCGTCGACAACCGGACCTCGCTGCTGGACCTGCTGCGCGAGCACCTGCAGCTCACCGGCACCAAGAAAGGCTGCGACCACGGCCAGTGCGGCGCCTGCACCGTCCACCTCGACGGCCGGCGCGTCAACGCCTGCCTCACGCTGGCGGTGATGCACGAAGGTGCGAAGCTCGTGACCATCGAAGGTCTCGGCACGCCCGAGAAGATGCATCCGATGCAGTCCGCGTTCGTGCGGCATGACGGCTACCAGTGCGGCTACTGCACGCCGGGGCAGATCTGCTCCGCGGTCGCGGTGCTCGACGAGATCAAGGCCGGCATGCCCAGCCACGTCACGCCAGACCTCAACGTCCGCCCGCTGCTGTCGATCGACGAGCTGCGCGAACGCATGAGCGGCAACCTGTGTCGCTGCGGGGCCTACTCCAACATCATCGACGCGATGGCCGAGGTGGCCGGCGTCCCCGTGCCGGGTGCCGGCGACCGGAGGTCCGCATGAAGCCCTTCACCTTCGAACGCGCGGCCTCGCCGGCCGCCGCCGTGGCCGCCGCCGCGAAGTCGCCCGGCGCACGTTTCATCGCCGGCGGCACCAACCTGCTCGACCTGATGAAACTGCAGGTCGAGACGCCCACGCACCTGATCGACGTGAACGGCCTCGGGCTGGACCGCATCGAGGCGGGCGCCGACGGCGGCCTGCGCATCGGCGCGCTGGTGCGCAACAGCGACCTGGCCGCCGACGCCCGCGTGCGGCGCGACTACGGCGTGCTGTCGCGGGCGCTGCTCGCCGGCGCGTCGGGCCAGTTGCGCAATCGCGCGACGACCGCCGGCAACCTGCTGCAACGCACGCGCTGCCCCTACTTCTACGACACCGACCAGCCGTGCAACAAGCGCAAGCCCGGCAGCGGCTGCTCGGCGATCGACGGCATGAGCCGGCCGCTGGCGGTCATCGGCGTCAGCCAGGCCTGCATCGCCTCGCATCCGAGCGACATGGCCGTGGCGATGCGGCTGCTGGACGCGACCGTCGAAACCATGCGCCCCGACGGCCAGGCGCGCCGCATCCCGATCGCCGACTTCCATCGGCTGCCCGGCAACACGCCGCACGTCGAGACCACGCTCGAGGCCGGGGAGCTGATCACCGCGGTGACGCTGCCCAAGCCGGTGGGCGGCACGCATCTCTATCACAAGGTCCGCGACCGGGCCTCGTATGCGTTCGCGCTGGTCTCGGTCGGGGCGATCGTCCAGCGCGACGGCAGCGGGCGCTTCGCCGTCGGCGGCATCGCGCCCAAGCCCTGGCGGTCCGAGGCCGCCGACCGTGAGTTGCGCCGCGGAGCGCCCGCCGCCGCGCACACGCTGCTGGCCGGCGCCACGCCGACCGCCGAGAACGCCTTCAAGCTGCCGCTGGTGGAGCGCACGCTCGCCGCGGTGCTCGCGCAGGCCAAGGTCACCGGGAGGACCGCATGAAATTCGACACCCCCGCCACCACGAATCCGATCGATCAGCTGCGCGTCGTCGGCAAGCCGACCGACCGCATCGACGGACCGCGCAAGACGACCGGCACCGCCCCTTACGCCTACGAGCGCCATGACGTCGCGAAGAACGCCGCCTACGGCGTCGTGCTCGGCGCCGGCATCGCCAAGGGCCGCATCGCGAACATGGACGTCCAGGCGGCGGAAGCCGCGCCCGGCGTGCTGGCCATCGTCACCGCGTACAACGCGGGCAAGCTCGGCCAGGGCAAGATGAACACCGCCAAGCTGCTTGGCGGACCGGAGATCGAGCACTACCACCAGGCGATCGCCGTGGTCGTGGCCGAGAGCTTCGAGCAGGCGCGCGCGGGCGCGGCGCTGATCCGCGTCGAGTACACGCGCGAGAACGGCGCCTTCAGCCTCGCCAAGGCCAAGGACCAGGCCAAGACGCCCAAGGAAGCCAACGACACGCCGCCCGAGTCCAAGGTGGGCGACTTCGACACCGCCTTCGCGCAGGCGGCGCTCAAGATCGACCAGACCTACACGACGCCGGACCAGTCGCACGCGATGATGGAGCCGCACGCCACGCTGGCGGTCTGGGAGGGCGACAAGCTCACCATCTGGACCGCCAACCAGATGATCGACTGGGGCCGCGGCGACCTGGCCAGGACGCTGGGCCTGTCGCGCGACAAGGTGCGCCTGATCTCGCCCTTCATCGGCGGCGGTTTCGGCGGCAAGTTGTTCCTGCGCGCGGACGCGCTCATGGCCGCGCTGGGGGCGAAGGCCAGCGGCCGGCCGGTCAAGGTCGCGCTGCAGCGGCCGCTGATGATGAACAACACGACCCACCGGCCCGCGACCATCCAGCGGCTGCGCATCGGCGCGGGGCGGGACGGGAAGATCACGGCCATCGGGCACGAGAGCTGGTCCGGCGACCTGCCCGGCGGCGGACCGGAGACCGCCGTCGCGCAGACGCGGCTGCTCTACGCCGGCGCGAACCGGATGACCGCGATGAAGCTCGCGGAGCTGAACCTGCCCGAAGGCAACGCGATGCGCGCGCCGGGCGAGGCGCCGGGGCTGATGGCGCTGGAGATCGCGATGGACGAGCTGGCGGAGAAGATCGGCATGGACCCGGTCCAGTTCCGCATCGTCAACGACACGCAGGTCGATCCGGAGAAGCCGGAACGGCCCTTCTCGCAGCGCCGCCTGACCGAGTGCCTGCGCACGGGGGCGGAGCGCTTCGGCTGGAGCCGGCGGACCGCGCCGGGACAGCGGCGCGAAGGGCCCGGCGGGCGCTGGCTGATCGGCCTGGGCGTGGCGGCCGCCTTCCGCAACAACATCGTGATGAAGTCCGGCGCCCGCGTTCGGCTGGACCGCCGCGGCATCGTGACCGTCGAGACGGACATGACCGACATCGGCACCGGCACCTACACCGTGCTGGCGCAGACCGCGGCCGAGATGATGGGCGTCGGTCTCGAGCAGGTGGTCGTGCGGCTGGGCGACTCGGCGCTGCCAGTGTCGGCGGGCTCCGGCGGGCAATGGGGCGCGAACAGCTCGGCATCGGGCGTGTACGCGGCCTGCGTCGCCTTGCGCGAGATGATCGCGACGAAGGCCGGCATGGACGCCAAGGACGCCGTCTTCGCCGACGGTCAGGTGCGCGGCGGCGGACGGAGCGTGCCGCTGGTCGAAGTCGCCGGCAACGAGGGCCTGGCGGCCGAGGACAAGATCGAATTCGGCGACCTCGACAAGAAGTACCAGCAGTCCACCTTCGGCGGCCATTTCGTCGAGGTCGCGGTCGACGCCTTCACGGGCGAGGTCCGCGTGCGCCGCATGCTGGCCGTGTGCGCGGCGGGACGCATCCTCAACCCCAAGTCGGCCCGCAGCCAGGTCATCGGCGCGATGACGATGGGCGTCGGCGCGGCCTTGATGGAAGCGCTGCACGTGGACGAGCGGCGCGGCTTCTTCGTCAACCACGACCTCGCGGGGTACGAGGTGCCGGCGCATGCCGACATCCCGCACCAGGAGGTCGTGTTCCTCGACGAGACCGATCCGGTGTCCTCGCCGATGAAGGCCAAAGGGGTCGGCGAACTCGGCATCTGCGGCGTCGCCGCGGCGGTCGCGAACGCGATCTACAACGCCACCGGTGTCCGCGTGCGGGACTATCCCGTCACGCTGGACAAGCTGCTGAAGGAGCTGCCGAAGGTGGCCTGACCCCGCCTCAGCCGCGGGTCGGGTTCATCGCCTCGCTCAGGATCGCGGCGAGCACGTCGACGTCATACGGCTTGGGGACCAGCGGCACATTCGGCGCCTCTTCGATGCGCACCGGGTGACCGCTGGCCAGCACCACCGGCAGCGTCGGCTTGAGGACCTTCAAGGTCCGCACCAGGTCCACGCCACTGCGTTCGCCCGGCATCACGATGTCGGTCAGCACCACGTCCGCCGTCAGGCCGCCGCGCAGCTGGTCCAGCGCCTGGTCGGCCGTCGGCGCCGTCTTCACCGTGAAGCCGCGCTCCTCCAGCGCCTGCGCGGTCAGCTCGCGCACCGAGGGCTCGTCCTCCACCAGCAGCACCGTGCCGGTGAAGCGTCGCGCCGCGTTGCCCGCCGCCGCCTGCATGCCCGGGCCGTCCGCTTCCGTCCTGCCGTGCGATCGCGGCAGCCACAGCGTGACCTCGGTGCCCAGGCCGATCTTGCTGACGATGACCGCCGTGCCGCCTGCCGAGCGCGCCAGCGCATAGACCTGCGCCAACCCGAGGCCCGTGCCCTGCCCCACCGCCTTGGTCGTGAAGAAGGGCTCGAACGCCCGTTCCATCTGCTCCTGCGTCATGCCGTCGCCGGTGTCGCGCACCGCGATCGCCACGTACTCCCCCGGCAGCAGTTCGGGCGCCAGGCCCACCGGATCGCCCTCCGCCAGCATGCGCTTGCGCGCGGAGACGGTCAGCCGGCCGCGTCCGTGCATCGCGTCGCGCGCGTTCAGCGCGAGGTTCAGCACCGCCAGCTCGAGCTGCACCGGGTCCGTGCGCACCGGCCACAGGTCCTCGTCGATGTCGAGCGCGACCTCGACGGCGCTGCCCACGGCTCCGCCCGCCAGCGTCATCAGCTCCGGCAGCTGGCGGCGCAGGTCGATGACCGTCTCGTGGCCGACCTGCGGACGTCCGAAGGCCAGCAACTGGCGCGTCAACTGGGCCGCCTTCGCGGTCGCGCGCTGGCAGGCCTCCAGCGCCGTGTCCGCGCGCGGATCGGTGCTGAGCCGCCGGGCCAGCTGCAAGCCCGTCGTCATCGTCTGCAGCAGGTTGTTGAAGTCATGCGCGATGCCGCCGGTCAGCCGGCCCAGGGCCTCCAGCTTCTGGCTGCGCAACACCGCCTGCTGGGCCTGACGCGTCTGGGCGACCGCCGCGTCGATCTCCTCGCGCAGACGCGACTCGCTGCCCGCGCGCTCGCGGCTGGCCGTGGCGAGCGCATGCTGGACGACGTCGATCTCGTCGACGCCGCCGGGAGCCGCGTCGATGGTCGCGCCGCCGCCAATGCGGATCGCGTCCTTGCGCAGGCGGCGCAGCGGGTCCGCGATCGCCCGGCTCATGCGCCGCGCCAGCACCAGCGCGAGCACGATGAAGGCCAACGACAGCGCCAGCATCATCGCGAACGCGGTCCAGGCGCCCTTGGCAAGCTCCGACTGGCTCAGCCCGATCAGCACCACCCAGCCCGAATCGGGCGCGCGGCTGAAGACGGTGAAGACCGGCTCGCCGTCCAGCGTGCGCGCGTCGACGACGCCCTGGTTCCCGCGCGCCAGCGCGGCCAGCATGTGGGGGCTGGCCCGCTGGCCGACGCGTCGCTCCGGCTCGCGGGTGCGCGCGATGACGACGCCGTTGCGGTCCAGCACGACCCCCAGCCAGCCTTCGGGCAGCGGCTGCTGGCGGAAGATCTGCTGCATCTCGCTGACCGGGCTGCCGTAGCCGAGGTACATCGGCTTGCCCAGCACCGTCACCGGCACGCGGACCGCGAAGCTGGGCCGGCGGTCCACCGGGCCGAGGTAGAGGTTGGAGACGAGCAGCCGGCGCGTGGCGTCGATGCCGTCCTGGAATCCGCCCGCCGTGGGCAAGGGCTGACCCCAGGCGAGCCGGGTGTTGATCAGCTGCCGGCCCTCGGCCGTCGCCAGCACGATGGTGTTGGGCGTGCCGGCGACCAGCCGGGCGGCCTCGCCGTGGAAGAGCTCCAGCCGGCCCTCGGCCAGGCTGGGCGACACGCTGAGCGCCTGCAACAGCGCCGTGCGCACGGCCATCTCGCGGTCGGCGACCAGACTCAGCGCCTCGGCGGTCTCGGTGGCGGCGGCAACGGCGGCGCGCCGCTCGGTGTGGAACACCGCCATGCCGGCGATCACCGACAACAGCAGCGTCGGCAGCACGATCAGCCAGACCATGGCGCGCAACTTGCCGCTGACGGACCCGGCGCGTGGCGCGGAAGAGGACGGGGTCCGAAGGGGCATGATGGCCGGATTCTAGAGGCGGGTCCGGCCGGGATCTGGGCGCTGCGCGGCACGCGCACGCCGCGGCCTTCGTCAGGAAAGGGAGTGCGATGAAACTGCTCGTCATCGAGGACGAGGACAAGCTGGGCGACTACCTGCGCAGCGGGCTGACGCAGGAAGGCTTCGTCGTCGACCTGGTGCGCGACGGCGTGGACGGGCTGCACCAGGCCAGCGAAGGCGCATACGACCTGGTGCTGCTGGACGGCGTGCTGCCGGGCATCGACGGCCTGGCGGTGCTGGCGGCGCTGCGCCAGCAGGACCACACGCGCGGGTTGCCGGTGCTCATGATGACCGCGCGCGCCGAAGTCGAGGACCGCGTGCGCGGCCTGCAGGCCGGCGCCGACGATTACCTGTGCAAGCCCTTCGCCTTCTCCGAACTGGTGGCCCGCATCCAGGCGCTGCTGCGCCGCGCGGCCGGCACCCCGCCGGCCGAGGCCACCGTGCTCAAGCTCGCCGACCTCGAGGTCGACCTGCTGCGGCGCAAGGTCCATCGCGCCGGACAGCGGCTCGACCTCACGCCCAAGGAACTCAGCCTGCTGACCCTGCTGCTGCGGCGCCAGGGTCAGGTCTTGTCACGGACCGAACTCGCCGAGCAGGTCTGGGACATGAACTTCGACAGCGAGACCAACGTCGTCGAGGTCGCCGTGCGGCGGCTGCGCGGCAAGCTCGACAAACCCTTCGACCTCGCCCTGCTGCACACCGTGCGCGGCATGGGTTACGTGCTGGAGGCGCGTGAGCCCCAGTCCGCGCCGTAGCCGCTGCCCTCAAGCTGGCCCGTGAAACCCGCATGGATCAGCGGGCACGGCGCGCGGTCGAAGAAACACCGACCGCGCTTGGAGCCCGCTCCTGACGCGTGGGGGAACGCGTCAGGCCTTCCCACCGGCGCGGCAGATTCCCGCGTCAGGCGACCGATGACGCCGCGCGACGGCGCCAGACCGCCAGCAGGCCCACGCCCGCCATCAGCAGGGCCCAGGTCGAGGGTTCCGGCACCGGCGCGGCCAGCTGTTCGAAGGCCAGCTGCTGCATCACCCGCACCTGCGCCTGGGTGATGCCCAGCTGCGCCGCGGCGGTCTCGTCGGCACCCAGGCTGCGCGGATCCAGGCCGGTGATCTTGCCGAAGATCGTTAAGGCCTCGAGGTAGCTGCCGTACATGCTGGCGTGGTAGTTGTCGCTGGCCCAGAGCTTGACCTTGCCGGCGTCGATGCCGTCGTAAGGGTTGGTGTCCGCGAAGCCCTGCGACATCGCTCGGTTCCAGGCCAGTCCCACCGGGATCACGCCGTCGATCTTGTCGGAGGCCTGGTCCGCCTGCAGGTAGCCGGTGTAGACGTCCTGCGCCATCTGGTAGATCGACTGGCCGTACCAGGCGCCGCTGGGCGGATAGGTCTGGTCCGCGCGCGACCAGGTCGCCATCAGGTTGATCTTCACGTTGGTGTTCTGCGCGTGCAGCGCGTCGGCCAGCAGCCCCGAGTACTGGATCAGCGTGGCCGGATTGCCGGGGCGCGCCGCGTCCAGCGTGCTGTAGCTCTGCAGCACGACCCGGTCCCAGGGCTTGTTGATGAGGGCCAGCTTGGTGTTGTAGTGCAGGTCCAGCCCGCTGCCGCCGACGGTCTCCAGGCTGACGTCGTAGTTGAGGCCGGCCTGCGCGGTGAAGGCCTTGAACAAGGCCGGGATGCCGCCGATGCCGGTGCCGTTGAGGTCGGTCACCGAGCCGGGATTGAACTGCATCACCGACGAGCCCTGCGCGTAGGTGAAGCTGTTGCCGACGAACAGGATGCTCTCGGCCTGCGCCGCGCCGAAGGACAGCACGAGCGCGAGGCCCGCCAACGGACGTGCGAGCGGGCGGAACCGCGTGGTGGATCGATTCATTTGTCTTCCTCGGTTGGAGTCGTGGATGCGCTTCGGCGCCAGGGGAGATGGCCGATGGCGTCGCGCATCCCTCGTTATAGGGAGCGGGACGCCGTCCGGTAGGCGCCTCGGCGCGGGCCCCCTAGATCGGTGTGCGGACAGCATCGAGAAACTGGTGCGTTGGCGCACGCATTTGGGGACACCCTGAAACAGCGACGCGATGCACACGCAATGGCACCAAAGACACGCGCCGATACCACGGCGGGTACGGTGATTGCCATAGTGTCCCGCTGGAACGGATGTGCAGTTCCTGGAGCCTATCGATGTCCCTTTCTCTTGCCGCAAACCCTTCCGCCACACACCCTCGTGCGAACCTGCTGCTCGTGCAGCTGCCCGCCGAGGACCAGGCGCGCTGGTCCGCGCAGCTCGAGACGGTGGAGCTGCTCAAGGGCCGCGTGCTTTTCGAGGCCGGCAGCCCCGCCACCCATGTCTATTTCCCGATCACTGCGATCGTGTCGCTGATCCACACGACCCACGCGGGGGATGCGGCGCAGGTGGCGATGATCGGCTCCGAAGGCGCAGCGGGCCTGGCGGCGGCGATGGGCGGCGAGTCGCCGGCCTGCCGCGCGGTCGTGCAGCGCGCCGGCCTGGCCTTCCGCATGCGGGTGTCGCTGGTCCGGGAAGAGCTGATGCGCCCGGGCCCGTCGACGCAGCAGCTGCTGCGTTATGTGCAATCGCTGATCAGCCAGATCGCGCACACGGCGGTCTGCAACCGTCACCATTCGCTGGAACGGCAGCTGTGCCGCTGGCTGCTGCAGTCCCTGGATCGTCAGCATGGGCATTGCGAGCTGTCGGTGACGCAGGAGTCGATCTCCAACCTGCTGGGCGTGCGCCGGGAAGGCGTCACCGAAAGCGCCCAGCGCCTCCAGGCCGCCGGCCTGATCCGTTATTCCCGCGGACATATCGCGGTACTGGACCGGCCGGGGCTGGAGGCCCGGGCCTGTGACTGCTACGCCCTGCTCAAGCAGGACTTCCAGCGCTTGCTGCCTCAGGACCTGGACGACGCGAACGCGGCCACCTCTGCCACCTTCGCGCCCGTCGCCGTGCAGGCCTGAGGGCTCTGCATCGCTGTTCAAGCATCACAGCAAGCATCCCGTCGTGGACGGGCTACTCGTCGGACGTGTCAGGGACACGTCCCTTTGCGCTTGAGGCGGCCGGCTCACGCCGCCCTCCTCTCGCGCTGCTCACGATGACACGGTCCGGAACGTCCGGGCACCCGCATGCCCTCGCATTCCGATCCCGTGATCGCGCGACCGGCCCCGAGGGACCGGTCTCGTCATCACTTCTCCGAACGGGTCCGGCGACGCGCGACGAAGCCGATGGCGCCCAGACCGGCGATCAGCATCGCGTAGGTCGAGGGTTCCGGCACCGCCGATGCGAAGTTGATCGAACCACCGCCCTGGCGGATGCGGAATCCGCCGGCGAAGGGCTCGACCTGCGACGTCGTGTTGGAGAACGAGGTCAGGGCCATGTTGTAGGCCGGCAGCGAGGTCTGGAAGCCGTCCACCAGCCAGTTCAGCGTGAGCTTGGCGTTGGCCGACGGGTTGAAGGTGCCGTCGCCCAGCGGCGTGGTCGCCACCGTGCCCAGCACCAGCGAGCCGCTGGCCAGGGCCACTTCGCCGGTCGCGGTTTCGGTCGGCGTGTTGCCGGCGAAGCCGAACGACGAGGTGCCGTTGTAGCCGTACAGGGTGTAGGTCAGCGAGGTCAGCGTGCCCAGCGTCGGGGTGGTGCCCGGGTTGCCGGCCTGCGACAGCGTGCCGGAGCCGCTGAACTGGATGTAGAAGCCGTAGTCCGAGTTCAGGCCGCTGGAGGGCAGCGTCAGACCGCCCAGTTGCGCCGCGCTGATCGACAGGTAACCGGATTCCGCGAAGGTGTTGCCGGCCCCGAAGGTGATGGTCGAATAGTTCGACACCAGCAGGTTGTCAGCGGTGAAGGCCGAGCCGTTCAGGCCGGCGGCACCCGGGTCCCAGGTGAATTGGGGAAGCGCGGAAGCGCTGGCGCTGGCGGCAGCCAGGGCAAGAGCCAGCAGGGTACGCTGGAATGCCACGGGCTTCCGGGAGAGCAAAGGCAGGGTCATGGTGGTTGCTCCGATAAGGAAGGATGTCCGCACGTCGCGGACACCGCAGTTCAACATTCCGCACAGAGGGAGTCTGTTCGTCCACCCACATAAAAACTTCCCCTCTTCCACATGTACCAGGAAGGTGCTACGAAACGGGGTTTCCGTGCCTGAAAACACCCCGCATCCAGGGGGTGCTGCAGTGCAACAAAAACACGGAATTCTCGATGGCGACGGGGGAGAAACGGCGAGGTGACGACACCGCGGTCTGCGAAAACCGATGCCACATCGTGGGTTCGTGGCGGCGCGACGGGGTTGGCCGCGAATTACTGCGCTCGGCGCGCACTTTTCAAAGGGCTCGCGGGAAGGCGCCAACGGGAGAATCCGACATCGCCTCCCGACGACTCCACGAGCCCGCACGCCATGTCCCAGCCCAGCCGCACCGCCACCTCCGCCGTCCTCTCCTCGACTGCCGTCTCTGGCCTGGCTGGCCTGATGCTCGGGCAGATCGTGCTGGCGCTCGCGGTGCATCACGGCCGCTCTGTCGAGGGCCTGGGCTACGCGCTCGTGTTCCTGCTGGCCGGCGGCGCGTCGGTCGCGTTTTTCCTCGCGCATCGCCATCAGCAGCGCCGTCCGCGTGACGAACCCGCGCCGCTGCGTCTCTGGGTCGGCGCACTGGCGCTGGGCGCATTCGCGTCGATGGCGGCCATCGGCTCGTTCTGAGCCTGGCGCTCCCGCGCCAGACTCCCTCTTCAAGACGTCATCAGCGTCATCGGTGTCATCGACACCGGCTGTCGCCGGCTGACCGCCGGTCACTCATCGACGTCTTCGTCCTCATCGGCATGTTCCGCGTCCGGCCCTGCGGACGGGTCGTCGCCGCTGGCCAGTTCCTCCACGTCGATCGAGGCGTCGATGTCATCGGGCGTCGGCGAGCGGCTCACATGGTCGGGCAGGATGTCCGCACCGTCCTGGTCCCTGCTGCCCGGCGTCGCCGAGCCCCGCTCCCCGGTGCCGAAGCGATCGGTGTCGCTGCCGGGGTTGGACGGCGTCGCGCCGAGTTCATCCGGATCGTCCGGACCCGTGCTCATCTGACGTTCGCCCGAGACGTCGCTGCCGCTGTCGGAGCTGTCGCTCGGACCGAGCGAGTCCGTGCCCCGTCCCTTCGCCTGCGCCGGGGCCTGCGTGCCGCCGAGGATGCTGCTGGTTGCCATGGTGTTTCTCCTGTAAGACCCGGTGGGGCCGATGCAGGAGAACGGCAAGCCCCGAGCCCGCTGCCTCGCGGACGGGCCGGGACCTGGAGACTGGCCGGACCTGGAGACTGGCCGAATGCGCTCAGGCCGATCGCTTCTGGTAGACGCGCTCTTTCGCCGCGATCTCCACGAATTCGCCGGCATGCGCGGAGAAGCGCAGCGTCTCGCGCGCGCCCAGGCCGAGGAAGCCGTTGCGGCACAGCGCCTCGGTGAACAGCCCGAGGGCGCGGTCCTGCAGCGTGCGGTTGAAGTAGATCAGCACGTTGCGGCACGACACCAGCTGCACCTCGGCGAACACGCTGTCCGTGGACAGGCTGTGGTCGCTGAAGACGATGCGTTCCTTCAGCGCCTTGTCCATCAGCACGTGGTCGTAGGCCGCCGTGTAATGCTCCGAGAGCGAACCGTGCCCGCCCGACGCGCGGTGGTTCGCGCTGTACAGCGGCACCTGGTCCATGCGATACACCCCTGCCTGTGCCTGCGCGAGCGCCTCCTGGCTGATGTCGGTCGCGTAGATCAGCGTGCGGTCCAGCAGCCCTTCCTCCTTCATGAGGATGGCCATGGAATACGCCTCCTCGCCGCCGCTGCAGCCCGCCACCCAGATGCGCAGCGACGGGAAGGTGCGCAGCACCGGCACGACCTGCTCGCGCAGCGCGAGGAAGTACTCCGGGTCGCGGAACATCTCGCTGACCTGCACCGTGAGGTCGCCCAGCACCGAGCGGAAGACCTCCGGCTCGTGCAGCACGCGGCCCTGCAGCTGCGACAGGTTGTTGCAGCCGAAGCGCTGCTGCGCGGCCTTCAGCCGCCGGCGCAGCGAACTGCCGGCGTAGTCGCGGAAGTCGTAGTGGTAGCGCTCGTAGATCGCTTCCAGGATCAACCGGACCTCGAGGTCGTCGCCGTGCCGGCCGTGCCCGCCCTGCCC
>CBIHMU010000122.1:0-13693 GCA_966211105.1 uncultured Burkholderiales bacterium | reverse complement strand
CGCGCTGGCCTCCTCGACGCTCAGGGCCTGGACGTAGTTCCCGGGCAGTCCGCTGCGCGTCAGCAGCCTCCGCATCGATGCCAGCGCGTCGGCGTCCCGTTCGACGCGCAGCAATCCCCATTGCAGCCACGGCAGGGCGGGGGCGACACGGCGCAGTTCGCGCTCGGTCGCGAGCGCCGCCGCGCGGCTGAAGCGCGCATGTGGACCGTCTTCGGCGTGGAGGGTGCCGTGGAACAGCCCGCCCGGATTGCCGGAGGCCTGAGCCGCGGTCGTCGCGCCGCCCTCGAGCACCGTGACCTGCCAACCCTCGCGCGCCAGCACGCGCGCGCAGGCCGCGCCCGCCAGTCCCGCGCCGACGATCAGCACCTCCTTGGCCTGGGGCGCGACGGCCACCCGGCCCGGCGGCACCGGTGGCCGATGACGAGGGGCGAAACGCGCCACCGTCGTCTGCCATTTGCCGCCGATGCCCGGCCGCTTCCGGACCTCGAAACCCGCCGCCGTCAATCCGTCGCGCACGCTGCGGGCGACGCTCCAGGTCGCGGCCGTGGCATCCGGCGCGGCCAGGCGGCCGACCTGCTTCAGGACGGTGTCGTCCCACAGGTCGGGGTTCTTCGCCGGCGCGAAGCCGTCGAGGAAGAACGCATCCACGCTCGCCACCAGTTCGGGCAGCCAATCGTGCGCATCGCCGAACGCCAGCATCAGCCGGACCCGGCCGTCCTCGAAGTCCAGGGTGTGAAGGCCGGGAGCGAGCACCGGCCAGGACGCCAGCAGCTGCCGCGCGAGCGCGGGCTCCGGCGAGGCCGCGTGCGCGTGCGCCAGATCGGCCCGCGTCAGCGGATGCTTCTCGATGCTGAGGAAGACGAGTCGCTCGCAGCGCGACGGATCCTCTCGCCAGGCGGCCCAGGTGGCGAGGAAGTTGTTGCCCAGGCCGAAGCCCGTTTCGAGCACGACGAAGCGCCGTCGTCCCGCCCATCGATCCGGCAATCCGTTGCCGTCGAGGAACACCTGCCGCGCCTGCGCGAACGCGCCGAAAGGGGCGTGGTAGAAGTCGCCGAAATCAGGCGCGTTCGGGACGGCGCCGGAGAAATCGACGCGGGCCGGAAGGAGGGGCGCGGTCTTCATGAGGCTGGGCTTGGCCGCGAGTATGCCCAACAGGGCTCGCGGAGAGGCGGAAACGACAACGGCGCCGGAGAAGGCGCCGTTGCATCACGGGGAGGTCGGGATCAGGAGTTCGACTTCGGACGCGTCAGGGCCGCGCCTGCCGGACGGTTGCCCTGGCTGCCGTGACGGCTGCCCTGGCCCTGACCTTGGCCCTGGCGTTGACCGCCCTGGCCCTGGCCCTGCGCCTGACGTTGACCTTGGCCCTGGGCTTGTCCGCCCTGGCCCTGACCTTGGCGTTGGCCTTGCGCTTGTCCGCCGGCTCTCTGACCGCTGCCTTGCGCGCCTTGCGCCGGACGGCCCTGGCCTTGACCCTGGCCGCCGCCTTGCGGCCGGCCACCCTGGCCTTGCGAACGGCCACCGCCGCCGCCGCCGCGACGGCCACCGCCGCCACCGCCGCCTGCCGGTCTCGGCGAGCCCGAAGACTTGCCCAGGCCGCCGTTCAGCACCATGCGGCCCAGCACGATGGGTTCAGGCTTGGCGTTCGGATCCGGCTCGAAGCCCGGCACGACCTCGCGCGGGATCTCGCGCTTGATCAGCTTCTGGATCTCGCGCAGGAAGCCTTCCTCGTCGACGCACACCAGCGACAGCGCCTCGCCCTGCGCGCCCGCGCGGCCGGTGCGGCCGATGCGGTGCACGTAGTCCTCGGCGACGTTGGGCAGCTCGTAGTTGATGACGTGCGGCAGCTGGTCGATGTCGATGCCGCGGGCGGCGATGTCGGTCGCGACCAGCACCTTCAGGTCGCCGCTCTTGAACTCGGCCAGCGCCTTCGTGCGGGCGCCCTGGCTCTTGTTGCCGTGGATCGCCATGGCGGTGATGCCCGACTTGTCCAGGTACTCGGCCAGGCGGTTCGCGCCGTGCTTCATCCGCGTGAACACCAGCACCTGGTGCCAGTCGTTCTTCGTGATCAGATGGGCCAGCAGTTCCTTCTTCTTGTCGCGGTCGACCGGATGGATGCGCTGCGCGATCGTGTCGGCCGTCGCATTGCGGCGCGCGACCTCGATCAGGCCCGGCTTGTCCAGCAGGCGGTCGGCCAGCGCCTTGATCTCGTCGCTGAAGGTCGCGGAGAACAGCAGGCTCTGCTTCTTCGCCGGCAGCAGCGCGAGCACCTTCTTGATGTCATGGATGAAGCCCATGTCGAGCATGCGGTCGGCTTCGTCCAGCACCAGGATCTCGACCTTGGACAGGTCCAGCGTGCCTTGCTGCGCGTGGTCCAGCAGACGGCCCGGCGTCGCCACCAGGATGTCCACGCCCTTGCGCAGCTGGCTGATCTGCGGATTCATGCCGACACCGCCGAACATGACCATGCTGGTCAGCGGCAGGTACTTGCCGTAGGTGCGCACGCTTTCCTCGACCTGGGCGGCGAGTTCGCGGGTCGGGGTGAGCACCAGCGCGCGGATCGCGGGACGGCCCTTGGCGTCACGCACGGGCTTGCCGGCGGACAGGCGCTCCAGCAGGGGAAGGGTGAAACCGGCGGTCTTGCCGGTGCCGGTCTGGGCGCCGGCCAGCAGGTCGCCGCCGGTGAGGACGGCGGGAATCGCCTGGCTCTGGATGGGGGTGGGGGTCGAGTAGCCGGCATCGGCGATCGCGCGGAGCAGGGGCTGGGAGAGCCCCAATGCATCAAAACTCATAAGCTGCTTTGTTGGTGCCCGAACGGGCTTTGTGTGCAGCACGCCGGCCCCGTGGGGGCTGGCGCCAGTCTTCGGCTGCCGTGGGAGAGCGTGAGCTCAAAAGATAAAGCCGCGGCAAGACTGAGCCGCGGCGATGGGCCATTGTAGCTGACGGGGTCTGTGACCTTGGCGAGCGATGGGTTCGGAACGACGGTGCGACCGTGAGGAGGCACCGGTCCGCGGCTTGAGCGACCGAATGCGCCGCAGGCGCGGAAAGACGGGGATCCGGACAGCTTCCAGCAAGCTGGGTGACAGCCCTCACTCAGGCAAGCGTGTCGGTGCCCGCAGCCGTGTTTCAGTGCGGTAAACCGCGGGTAAAAAGGGCGGTGAGGCCCGTCCTGATCGGCGTTCAAACGGGATTGCAGCGGCATAGTCTTGCGCCAATGTGTCCACTTGTCCCATCGTCATGAGCGCCCTGTTTCCCGATCCTGCCGCCGGCACCCATCTGCTGCTGCTGGACCCCGACCCGCATGCGCGCCAGCGATTCGCCGGCCTGATGCGGGCGTGGGGGTTCCGTGTCACCGACAGCAGCGAGGCGGCCCTGCTGGACCGCGTGCCGCTGCTGCCGGTGGACCTCGCCCTGATCGATCCCAGCGACGCCCGCGAGGCCGGCTGGGGCGCGCTGACGCGGCTCAGACAGCGGTCGCGGATGCCGGTGATCGTGCTGCTGCAGCACGACAGCACGCTGGAACGCGTGCTGGCGCTGGAGCGCGGGGCGGACGCGGTGCTGGCGAAGGAGGGGGAGCCGCGGGAGCTGCAGGCACGCATCAAGGCGCTGTTGCGGCCGCGGGAGGGGGATGCGGCCGAGGTGCTGATGTTCGGACGGTTCAAGCTGGAACCGATGACGCGCCGGCTGTCGGGGCCGGGCGGGTTCTGCGTGGTGCTGTCGCAGAGCGAATACAAGCTGCTGCGCGCTTTTCTGGAGCGGCCGCACAGCGTGCTGCAGCGGCAGGAGCTGCTGCATCTGGCGCGCGGCGACGGCGTCACGGCGCTGGAGCGGTCGGTCGACCTGATGGTCTCGCGGTTGCGGCAGAAGCTCAACGACGATCCGAGCTCGCCGTTGATCCGCACGGTGCGCGGGATCGGGTATCTGTTCGATCCGCCGCTGCGTTGACCGCGGCGGGCGGGAGACCCTCGCCCCAACCCCTCTCCCGCAGTGCGGGAGAGGGGCTTCAAGAGGCTTTCATCACTTCGGGGCGACCGAGGCCCAGCGCAGTTCGAACCAGTTGTCGGGGCGGTGGACCACCGTCACGTTGGCGCGGGTGGCCCAGGGGATCATCTGCCGGTGCAGCGGGATCAGGTGGGTCTGCGCGCGGAACTCGCGCAGCGCGGACTTGATCAGCGCCTCGCGCTTCTTCGGATCGGCTTCCTCGCTGGACGCGGCGGCGAGCTGATCGAACTTGTCGTCGCGCCAGTTGCCGAAGTTGTATTGGCCGACCGACTTCTCGCCGCGGTTGCGCATCAGCGGCGTCATCGCGACTTCCGCATCGGTGATGCTGCCGCCCCAGCCGTACAGGTAGAGGCTGGTGTCGAGCTTCTCCAGCTTGGGGAACATCAGCACGCGCGGCTGCGCGTTGACGCTGACCTTCACCTTGAGCTGCGCCCACATCGACGCCAGCGCCAGGCAGATGCGCTCGTCGTTGATGTAGCGGTTGTTGGTGCAGTCCAGCGTCACCTCGAAGCCGTTGGCGTAGCCGGCGTCCGCCATCAGCTTGCGCGCCGCGGCCAGGTCGAAGGGCAGGCGCGTCTCCAGCTGCGGGTCGCCGAACGCGCCCAGCGGCGACGGCGTCAGCCCCCCGGTGGGCAGGCTCAGGCCATTCATCAGCTTGGTGCGCATCGTTTGGATGTCGATCGCCTGGTACAGCGCCTGGCGCACGCGCAGGTCCTTGAACGGGTTCTTGTCGCCGGGCACCTTGCCGTACAGCAGCTTGTCGCGCGACTGGTCCATGCCGATGAACACGATCCGGTTCTCGGGGCCTTCCTGGACCTTGACCTGCGGCGTCTGCTTCAGCTTCGGGATGTCGCGCGGCGACGGGTCGAGCACGAAGTCGATCTCGCCCGACACCAGCGCCGCGAGCCGCGTCGCATCGTTGGCGATCGGCGTGTAGACGGCGTCCTGCACGTTGCCGTCGAACCTGCCCCACCAGGTCGGGTTGCGCTTGAAGGTGGTGCGGATGCCGGGCTCGCGCGCCACCATCGCGTACGGCCCGGTGCCGTTCGAGTGCGTGGCGGCGTAGGTCTCCTGCTTGTCCTTGAAGTTCTGCGGCTTGACCACGTTGTGCTGCTCGCACCACTTGCGGCTCATGATGAACAGCGTGTCCAGGTGCTGCAGGAAGATCGGGTTGACCTTGTCGAGCTGGAACTCGACCGTGTGGTCGTCGATCTTCTTCGGCGTGCCGACGGCCTGCGCGTAGACGCTGATCTGCGAGTACGGATCTTTCGCCCGGTTGATCGAGAACACGACGTCGTCCGCCGTGAACGGCGTGCCGTCCTGGAACGTCACGCCCTGGCGCAGCTTCAGCCGCCACAGCGTCGGCTTGAGCTGCGTCCATTCGGTCGCAAGACCCGGCACCAGGTTCAGGTTGCGGTCGCGCGAGACCAGACGCTCGTAGACCTGGCCGTTCATCGCGTTGGTGACGATCTCGTTCTGCGAATGCGGATCGGCCGTCTGCATGTCGCCCTGGCTGGCCCAGCGCAGCGTCTGCGCGTGCGCGCTGCCCACGAGGAGGGCCATCGTGAGCGGGAGCGCGGCCAGCAGGCTGGCTGTGCGCGAACGAACCCTGACGGTGAGCGAGATGGAACGGAACAGCATGGTGGTCATCTCTGAAGAAACCGGAAGCGGCGGGAAGGGCCGTCGAGTTTATGGGCACCGGCGGAAGCTGCGACAATGCGTGACTATTGCCCGGGCGCCCCGCCGCCCATGCAGGCTCCGGCCCCGCTGTCGAACCCGTCGCTGCCACCGCCGCGACTGGCGGCCCGAGGCCCCCAGGTCAACCCACGAAACGCTGAAGACCCATCGCCATGGCTCAATACGTCTTTTCGATGAACCGCGTCAACAAGACGGTTCCTCCGAAGCGCCACATCCTCAAGAACGTCTCGCTGTCCTTCTTCCCCGGCGCCAAGATCGGCGTGCTGGGCCTGAACGGCTCGGGCAAGTCCACGCTGCTGAAGATCATGGCCGGCGTCGACAAGGAGATCGAGGGCGAAGCCGTCCCGATGCCCGGCATCAAGATCGGCTACCTGGAGCAGGAGCCGCAGTTGAACCCGGACCAGACCGTGCGTGAAGCGGTCGAGGAAGGCATCGGCGGCGTGCTGGCCGCCAAGAAGCGCCTGGACGAGGTCTACGCCGCCTATGCCGAGGAGGGCGCCGACTTCGACGCGCTGGCCGCCGAGCAGGGCGAGCTGGAAGCGATCATCGCCGCCGCCGGCTCCGAGAACACCGACCTGCAGCTGGAGCTGGCCGCCGACGCGCTGAACCTGCCGCCGTGGGACGCCAACATCGGCGTGCTGTCCGGCGGCGAGAAGCGCCGTGTCGCGCTGTGCCGCCTGCTGCTGTCCAAGCCCGACATGCTGCTGCTGGACGAACCGACCAACCACTTGGACGCCGAATCGGTCGAGTGGCTGGAGCAGTTCCTGCAGCGCTTCCCCGGCACCGTGGTGGCCATCACCCACGATCGCTACTTCCTGGACAACGCCGCCGAATGGATCCTGGAACTGGACCGCGGCCACGGCATCCCCTGGAAGGGCAACTATTCCGACTGGCTGGACCAGAAGGAACGTCGCCTGGAGCAGGAACAGAAGACCGAGGACGCCCGCGCCAAGGCGATGAAGGAAGAACTGAAGTGGGTGCGCTCGAACGCGAAGGGCCGCCAGGCCAAGAGCAAGGCGCGTCTGGCCCGCTTCGAGGAACTGAGCGACGTCGAATACCAGAAGCGCAACGAGACCAACGAGATCTTCATCCCCGTGGCCGAGCGCCTGGGCAATGAGGTCATCGAGTTCGAGGGCGTGACCAAGTCCTTCGGCGACCGGGTCCTGATCGACAACCTGTCGTTCAAGGTGCCGGCCGGCGCGATCGTCGGCATCATCGGCCCGAACGGCGCCGGCAAGTCGACGCTGTTCCGCATGATCCAGGGCGTCGAGCAGCCCGACAGCGGCACGGTGAAGATCGGCAAGACGGCCAAGCTGGCCTTCGTCGACCAGAGCCGCCAGAGCCTGGACGCCAACAAGACCGTGTGGGAAGACGTCTCCGGCGGTCTGGACAACATCATCGTCGGCAAGTTCGTGATGCCGTCGCGCGCCTACATCGGCCGCTTCAACTTCAAGGGCAACGACCAGCAGAAGATGGTCGGCCAACTGTCCGGCGGTGAGCGCGGCCGCCTGCACCTGGCCAAGACCCTGGCCCAGGGCGGCAACGTGCTGATGCTCGACGAACCGTCGAACGACCTGGACGTCGAAACCCTGCGCGCGCTGGAAGAGGCGCTGCTGGAGTTCGCCGGCTCGGCGATGGTGATCTCCCACGATCGCTGGTTCCTGGACCGCATCTGCACGCACATCCTGGCCTGCGAAGGCGACTCGCAGTGGTTCTTCTTCGACGGCAACTTCCACGAGTACGAAGCTGACAAGAAGAAGCGCCTCGGCGAAGAAGGCGCGCGTCCCAAGCGCGTCCGCTTCAAGCCCATTGCGTAACCGCCGCAGCCCCGCTTCGGGCGCCGCGCGTCGTTGCAAATCCTCGCCATAGCTGGGCTATGGCTCCGGTTTGCGCCTAGCGCTGCATCCCGAACCGGAGCCGCGGCGGTCACGCAATGCCGAGCGTTGCGCTAAAGCCCAATTCGCCCGTGGAGCCTCGATTTCAAGAGGCGCCGCGGGCGTTTTTCATTGGGGTCGATTCATTTCACGAATCTTTACGGGACGCCCACGGCCAATTGACGCGCGCCGCCGACCATTTCCTCACCCCAGAACGATTTGGAGATCCCGAGATGGTCAAGAGCTTCCCCCGCCCCCTGAAGATGCTGGCCCTGGCCGCGACGATGAGCGTGGCCGCCCTGGCCGCCCACGCCCAGCCGGCGCCCGGCGACGCGCCGCCGCCCCCGCCGCACGGCATGCACCGCGGCGGCCCGGACTTCGGCGGCCCCGGCTTCGGCCCCATGGGCGCCATGCACGGCAAGCTGCTGAAGGACGCCGGCGTCACCGACGCGCAGCAGGCGCAGATCAAGCAGATCTTCGAGGCCGCGCACAAGGACCTGAAGTCGCAGCGCGACACCGAACGCCAGTTGCACGATCGCATGCAGGCGCTGTTCACCGCGCCGACCGTCGACGCCAACGCCGTGGAGCAGGTGCGCCAGCAGATGCACGCCGCGCATGACGTCGAATCCAAGCGCATCACGCTGGCGATGATCGACGCGTCGCGGGTGCTGTCCTCCGAGCAGCGCGCCAAGATCGCCGAGCTGAAGAACCAGCAGCGCGACAAGATGAAGGAACGCATGAAGGACCGCGCCGAGCGCGCGAAGGAGCGCCGCCAGGCCAACGAGGCCAACCCGGTCCCCAAGCCTTTCACTGACCGCTGAACGCACGAGGCCGGCTATGCTTCAGTCTTTCGATGAGTCCGCGGCGCGCGGCCTGGCCGATCCGGCCCGGTCGGTGGCTGCGCCGCAACGCCCGATGAACCCACGACTGCTCCTGATCGACGACGACGCCCGGCTCACCGCGATGCTGGGCGACTACCTCAGCAGCGCCGGCTTCGACGTCAGCTTCGCCGGCTCGCTGGCGCAAGGTCGGACCGAGCTCGAGGCCGGCCAGTTTGAGCTGCTGGTCCTGGACCTGATGCTGCCCGACGGCGACGGTCTGGAGTTCTGCCGCCAGCTGCGCGGCGACAAGCGTTGGCGCCGCCTGCCGGTGCTGATGCTGTCCGCGCGCGGCGAGCCGATGGACCGCATCCTCGGCCTGGAACTGGGCGCGGACGACTACCTGCCCAAACCCTTCGAACCCCGCGAGCTGCAGGCCCGCGTGAAGGCGCTGCTGCGCCGCACCGAGCCGCAGGCCATGGGCGACGAAGTGCTGCGATTCGGTCGCCTGGAGATCGACCTGGCGGCCCGCCAGGTGCGCCTCGACGGCAACGCCTGCGACCTGACGAGCCACCAGTTCGACCTGCTGGTCGTGCTGGCGCAGAGCCCAGGGCGTGTGCTCTCGCGCGACCAGATCATGGACGCGCTGAAGGGCCATCCGCTCGAAGCCTTCGACCGCTCGATCGACGTGCACATCTCGCGCATCCGCTCGGTCATCGAGGACGACGCCAAGAACCCGCGCCGCGTGCTGACGGTGCGCGGTGCCGGTTACGTGTTCGCACGCAAGCAGGACGCCGAAGGCCTGGAATGAAGGCTGCGACGCGGTGAAGGCGCTGTACCTGCGCATCTACATCACCGTCGTGGTGGTGTTGCTGGCGTTTGCGCTCGGCTCGGCGTGGCTCTTCCAGGGCCGCATCGAGCAGGAGCGCGGCACTTTCGAGCAAGCCGCGTCGGAGCGCCTGGTGGCGCTCGCGGTGCTGGTGCAGCGCGCCTTGCCGCCGGTGACGGCGTCGACGGACGAGCAGGCCGATGCCGTCGAGGACTGGGGCCAGCGTCTGCGCATGGCGCTGGCATTGGAAGATTCGCGCGGGCGCCGCATCGGCGCTTCGCCGCTGTTCGAGCGACGCGAGGACCTGCCGGGTTCGCGCGTGCAGCGCGTGCCGCTGGACGACGGCCGGCATCTGCTGTTCCTGCGTCTGGCGCGCCCGCCGGGCGCCTCGGGACCGATCGGCCAGGACAAGCTGGAAGCCGACGCCCGCGCCGCCAGCGGTCCGCACCGCATCCAGCGCGAGCGCCGCGATCCGTTCGTCGACGGCCCGCCGCCGAGCGACGCCCGCGGTGCCGTCCGACGTGAACCGCGTCCGGAAGTCGAGCAGATGCGCCAGCGCATGCTGGACCGCCTGGAGCAGCAGCGTCGCGAGGACGCTGCGAACGGCTCCTGGCTGCCGGGCTGGATCCCGCGCCCGAGCGGCGAGGCCTTGGCGGTGCTCCTGGCCATGCTGTTCGTGGCCGTGGCCGTCGGCGCCTATCCGGTCGTGCGCCGGCTGACGCGTCGGCTCGAATCGCTGAAGTCCGGGGTCGAGCAGTTTGGCGCGGGTGACCTGAGTTTCCGCGTGCAGGACAACGGCAAGGACGAGGTCGCCGCACTGGCGACCAGTTTCAACCTCGCCGCCGAACGGATCGAGGCCTTGCTGAGGTCGCAGAAGAGCCTGCTCGCCAACGCGAGCCATGAGCTGCGCTCACCGTTGGCGCGGCTGAAGATGGCGTTCTCGATGCTGGACGACGCGTCGCCGGCGCAGCGCGCGCGGCTGGGGCAGGAGATCAACACCAACATCGTCGAACTCGACGCGCTGGTCGAGGAAGTGCTGCTGGCCAGCCGCCTGGAAGGCGGCGCGCAGTCCTTGCGGCTGGAACCGGTCGATCTGCTGGCCATCGCCGCCGAGTCCGCCGCGCTGGGCGACGCCGAGCTGGAGATCGAGGACGGTATCGAACGCCTGCCGCTGAACGGCGACGATCGTCTGCTGCGCCGCGCGCTGCGCAACCTGCTCGAGAACGCGCGTCGCTATGGGGGGCCGGTCGTCGAACTCAAGGTGCGCCGCGCCGGGCAGGACCGCGTTGAATTGCAGGTCTGCGACCGCGGCCCGGGCGTGCCCGAACCGATGCGCGAGCGGATCTTCGAAGCCTTCTTCCGTCTGCCCGGCCATGCCGAGGTGTCCGGCGGCGTGGGACTTGGCTTGAGCCTGGTGAAGCAGATCGCGACGGCGCATCAAGGCACCGTGCGCTGCGACGCCCGCGAGGGCGGCGGCAGCTGCTTTGTGATCACGCTTCCGCTGAGCGCGGTCTCAAGAGCGGCCTGAACAGCGGACTGAAGAGCGTTTCGAAAGCCTTCGCAGCGCTTGCTGAGAAGCTCAGGGACCGATCTCGCGGCGATGGACGAGGGCCAGCAGGAGGCTGAGCCCGATCGCGGCCGCCGCAAGTCCGGCGGAGGCGGCGCTCCAGAAGCCCATGGCGCCCTGCATGATCGCGGGCAGCGCGACGGCGTGGTCGCCGAAGACCAGCCAATAGCCCCCACCGAGCCCGAGCCCCCAGATCGCGAACGCGTAGATCAGCATCGGCGCGGTCGCGATGTGGTGGGCCCGCAGCACGAAGGCGGCCACGGTCTGTCCGGCGTCGGACACGTGGAACAGCCACAACCAGCCCAGCAGGGGCAGGGCGGCGGCGATCACGGCGTCGTTGCTCGTGTACAGGCCCAGGACCTGTTCGCGCAGCGAGAACACCACCCCGCCGAGCACGAACGCGATCGCCAGCGCGATCTCCAGTCCGTGCCAGCCGAGCCGGCGCGCCGCCGCATAGTCGCGCGCGCCCATCGCCTGCGCCACCAGCGTGCTGCAGGCGTTCGCCTGCGACAGCGGCAGCATGAACATCATCGCGACGAGGTTGGCGCAGAGTTGATGTCCCGCCACCGGCGTCGTGCCCAGCCGCGCGATGAAGATCGCCATGAAGGTGAAGCCGGTGACCTCGATCAGCACCGATGCGCCCATCGGCACGCCCAGCTTCAGCAGCCGCATCAGCGTGTCCTTGCGCGGACGGTGCAGCCCGCTGCGGGCAAAGCCGAATTCGGCATAGAACGGATCGCGGCGAAGGACCGCCACCGCGATGAGCAACTGGCTCCACATCACGATCGCCGTCGCGATGGCGCAGCCGACGGCGCCCAGCGGCGGCACGTGCAGCGGCCCGAGCGTGAATCCGCCGATCAGCAGCGCGCTGGCCGGGAATTTCAGCAGCAGCCCGCCGATCTGCAGCGCCATCACGGCCTTGGGGCGCGACACCGCCGTGTTGAAGCCGCGGTAGGCGGTGAACAGCAGGGCCGCCGGCAGCGCGACGCCCAGCATGCGCAGGTAGTCGCGGATCTTGTCGGCGATCTCGGGGCCGACCTGCGAGATCGCCAGGAAGGGCTGCGGGAACCACAGGATCAGTTCACCGACGACCGTCAGCGCCAGTGCCAGCCATGCGGCCTGGTGGAGGCTGTCTCCGGCTTCGCTCATGCGTTTCGCGCCGAAGAGCTGCCCCGCCACCGGCGAGATCGCCAGCACCACGCCCATCAACCCGACGAAGACCGAGGTGTAGACGGCCGAGCCCACCGCCAGCGCTGCGAGGTCGATCGCGGAGTGGCGCGCAACGAGCAGCGTATCGATCGTCGAGTACGCCAGCACCGCGAGCTGCCCGATGAACACGGGCCACGCGAGCGGCAGGATCTGGCGCAGGCTCGAGAGCCGGCCGTGGAGCGCTGCGCTCAAGCGGCGTCCTTGTCTGCCGGCGCAGGCGCGCCGGCGGCGCCACCGCCGGGCGCGCTGGCGGCGCCGCGCAATTCGATCGCCCGCTCCGCATAGCGATTGAAGCGCCACGCCGTGCCTTCGATCGTGATACGCCGCCAGGTCGCGCGCTTCTCGCCCGGCGTGAGCACCGGCCAGTTCTGGACTTCGTCGAAGCTGCGGCCGCAGCCCTTGCAGCGTTCGTCACCCTGGCTGGTCGAGCAGATCGCGATGCAGGGGGCATCCGGCGTCGTGTCGTACCAGCGCATCCAGGCGTCCCGCGCGTGCGGCGGCATCGAGTCCTCGTCGCAGTCGTCCTCGCGATGGAAGACCATCAGCGCATAGACCTCCGCCAGCGCGCGCAGCTCGGGCCCCAGCGTCACGCCGTCCCCCGGCGAGCGCTGGCGCCACCAGTTGATCGCGGATTCGATGTCGGTGATGTGGATGCCGGCCATGTCGGTCGTCTCAATAGTCGATGCCCATCGCGCCGCGCACCTCGCGCAGCGTCTTGCGCGCCACGGCACGGGCACGTTCGGTGCCGACCTCGACGATCCAGTGGACCTTCTTCGGATCGGCGAGCAGCTCGTCGGCGCGGGCGCGCCAGGGCGCCTGTTCGTCGTGGATCGCTTCGATCAGCGGCTCCTTGCAGTCCAGGCAGCCGATGCCCGCGCTGCGGCAGCCGGACTCGACCCAGGCGCGGGTGTCGCTGTCGGCGTAGACCTTGTGCAGCGCCCACACCGGGCATCGCTCGGGGTCGCCCGGATCGCCGCGGCGCACGCGCTGCGGGTCCGTCTGCATCTTGCGCACCTTGTCGGCGACGACCTCCGGCGCGTCGCGCATCGCGATCGCGTTCCCGTAGGTCTTGCTCATCTTGCGGCCGTCCAGGCCGGGCAGGCGCGAGGTCTCGGTCATCAGCGCCTGCGGCTCAGGGAACAGCGGCGCCGATGGCTGGCGGTAGAGGTGGTTGAAGCGGCGCGCGACCTCGCGCGTCACTTCGACGTGTGGCGCCTGGTCCTCGCCGACCGGCACGAACGCCGCCTTGTAGATCAGGATGTCGGCCGCCTGCAGCAGCGGGTAGCCGAGGAAGCCGTAGGTCGCCAGCTCGCGGTTGTCGGCGACGAGGTCCTTGTAGCTCGGCATCCGCTCCAGCCAGCTCGAGGGCGTGCTCATCGCCAGCAGCGTGAACAGCTCGGCGTGCTCCGGCATGCGGCTCTGGATGAACAGCGTCGCCTGCTCCGGATCGACGCCGGCCGCCAGCCAGTCGACGACCATGTCGTACACGCTCTGCTCCAGGCCCTCCCGGTGCTGGTAATGCGTCGTCAGCGCATGCCAGTCGGCCACGAAGAAGAAGCAGTCGTAGGCCGTCTGCAGCCGCACCCAGTTCTTCAGCGCGCCGTGGTAATGGCCAAGATGCAGGGCGCCGGTCGGGCGCATGCCGGACAGCACGCGCTGGCGCGGGGCGAGGGGGGGGTGGTCGGACATGGGGAGAATC
>CBIHMU010000121.1:0-13784 GCA_966211105.1 uncultured Burkholderiales bacterium | reverse complement strand
GCGGCCGGGGCTTCCTCTGTCCGGTGCTCAAAGGGCGCGAGCTTCCATCCCTGCGGACAGTTGCGATCCCACTCGCATCGCGACGGAGGTGCCGTCGATGGCGGAGGCGTAGACCTGCTCGATGCCCTGGACGATGCCGTCCCAGTCGAGCGACTCTGCGCTTGCCCGGGCTGCCAGGCGCATGGCGCGGAGGCGGGGCAGGTCATCGAGCAGCGAGAGCGCGCGCGCCTGGAAGGCGGCCGGATCGTTGAACGGCGCCAGGCCGCCGTTGAGACCGTCGCGCACCAGCAGCGCCGCCGCGGCGTATTGATAGGCCATGACGGGCAGGCCGCTGGCGAGCGCTTCCGGCGTCACGTTGCCATAGGTCTCGGTGATGCTGGGGAAGACGAACAGATCACCGCTGGCGTAGCAGGCGGCCAGGTCCTCCCCATGCTTCATGCCCGCGAAGACGACATTGGCCGACGGCGGCAGGAGCTGCTGGAAATCGGCCCGCGCGGGACCGTCCCCCACCAGCACGAGGCGCGCCCGCGGATGCCGCTGGCGGATCGCCGGCCAGAGGTCGACGAGCAGCTGGAGGTTTTTCTCCGCGGCGAGCCGGCCGACGTGCAGCAGCACGGGATCGCCAGGGGCGGCGCCCCAGCTTTCCCGCAGCGCGTCGCTGCGATGCGAGGGGTGGAAGAGTTGGGTGTCGACGCCGCGCGCGATGACGCTCACGTGGCGGAATCCTTGGGCCATCAGCTCGCCGGCGAGGGCGGCGTTGGGCACCATCGTCGAGTGGCAGCGGTTGTGGAACTTGCGCAGGTAGGCGAGCAGCGGGCGGCGCAGCCAGCCGATGCCGTAATGCTGGGCGTAGGCGTGGAAGTTGGTGCGGAACTCCGACACCACCGGCAGCTTGAGCTGGCGGGCGGCCTGGAGGGCGGACCAGCCCATCGGGCCTTCGGTGGCGATGTGGACGATGTCGGGGCGCTTGCTGGCCCAGAGGTTGACCAGCGTGCGCTTGGACACGACGCCCATGCGCAGGTGCGGATAGCGCGGCACGGCCAGGCCGCGCATCAGCACCTCGTCGATCGGCGCGTCGGGCAGGGCCGGCATGCCGGCGGGCGCCTGGCGCGGACGCAGCAGCTGCACCGCGTGATCGCGGGCCTGGAGACCCTGCACGACGCAGGCGATGCTGCGCGCCACGCCGTTGACCTCGGGCGGGTAGGTCTCCGTCACGACCGCGACGCGGAAATGCCGCTGCCGTGTGGGGAGCTCGTCGACTTCGAGTTCGATCGCCGGTGTCGTCATGGCGCGCATGATGGGTCGCGAACGCAACAGTTCTGTGACGGTCCCGCCCGTCACGCGCCTGACACGCCGGATCGACACAGTCGCCACGTGTCCGTCATCGATGCATCACCGTGCCATCACGGCATTGCCATCGACTGGCGTCACGCTCACCGCTCATTTCACGGACGAGGCCCCCATGAAGGACTTTCTGGCACTTCTGAATGAACAGCGTTGGGACGACCACCGCTACTACCATCATTGCCGCATCAACCAGTCGCTGCACCTGCTGAGCGCCTGCTGCTTCGTCGTCGCCTACGGCCTGCTGCTGGTGGATCCCGCCTGGTCGGCGCTGCTGGCCTGGGGCGTGTCGATGACCAGCCGCCAGGCCGGCCACTTCTTCTTCGAACCCAAGGGCTACGACCACGTCAACCAGGCGACGCACGAGCACAAGGAAGAGATCAAGATCGGCTACAACCTGCGCCGCAAGGTCGTGCTGATGGCGCTGTGGGCGGCATCGCCGGTCGCGCTCTGGCTCAAGCCCGGCTTGTACGGCCTGTTCGCCCCGGCCGCCAGCTTCACCGAGTACCTGCATCAGCTCGGCCTGCTGTGGTTCTGGCTGGGTGTCGGCGGCCTGGTGTTCCGCGTGCTGCAGCTGGCCGTGATCCGCGACCTGCGCACCGGCCTGGCCTGGGCGACGAAGATCATCACGGATCCCTTCCACGACATCCAGCTCTACCACCGGGCACCGTTGCAACTGTTGCGCGGTGAGCGGCTGGATCCGGCGCTGTGGCCGCGCGGCGATGGGCACAATGCCGGCAACGGCGAGCAGGCGGCCTGATCCACCAGGGATGACGCGCGGCGCGGTCCGTCCCTGAAGGGGCGCGCGCGGACGCGGGTGGATGTGGGAACGGGCCGGTTCGCCGGAAGAAGGAGTTCCCGCATGTCTGGAGTTGTACGGCGCCTTCGGGCGCCGATGTCGTTGGCCTCGTCCCTTCCGGGAGCGAGCGCCGCGGTCGCCGCGATGGCCGCGATCGCCGTGCTGGCCGGTTGTGCCAGTCCCATGCCGAATACCGGCAACCAGCGGGTGACCGGCGGTCCCATCGTCTTCACGAAGGTGGGTCACGGCGAGCCGACCATCGTCCTGCAATCGGGACTGGGCGACGGCCGGGATCCCTGGGCGACGGTCCTGAACGCGCTGCGCACCGACTACAGCGTCTTCGCCTACGACCGCCCCGGGTATGGGGACAGCACCGCCACGCCGCCGGTGCCACGCAGTCCCTGCGGCATCGCGACGGAGCTGCACGGGCTGTTGCAGAGCGCCGGCATCAAGCCGCCGTACGTGCTGGTCGGCCACTCGATCGGCGGGCTGTACCAGTACGCGTTCTCGCGGCTCTATCCGGATGAGGTCGCGGGCATCGTGCTCGTCGATGCGACGCATCCCTTGCACCTGCGACGCATGCAGGTCGAGGTGCCGGTGATGGCCAACATGCTGGACAACATGAGCCGTCGGGTGTTCCGGGGGATGATGCAGGCGGAGTTCCTGCAGCAGCAGGACTGCATCGACACGCTGTGGCAGAAGCCGCGGCCGCAGGTGCCGGTGCGGGTGCTGACGCGCACGGTCTATTCGCCGACGGAGACGGCGAGCGGGTTCGAGACGATGGTGCACAACCTGGAGCCGAACTGGCTGCCGCTGGTCGGCGGCAAGGAACTTCAGCCGGTCGAGGGATCGGGTCACTACATCCAGCGGGACAAGCCGGAGGTCGTCGTGAAGGCGATCGAGGAGGTCGTCAAGGAGGCGCGGGAGCGCGCTCGTCCTTCCCCGGAAACAGCCCTCGGATCACCCCCAGGAACGCCGCCAGCACGCTGACGGTGACGCCGGTGGTGACGGCGATGAGGACCTGGTCGGACCACATCTCGATGCCTGTCGTTGCTTTGATGCCCCCTTGAATCGCCAGCAGGGTCGCCCAGAGGACGATGCAACCTGCGGCCAGACCGTACGCCTTCGCGGCATAGATCTGCCGAAGTTACCGATTGGCTCGACTATTGGCGATCTGCTCGGCAGTCCCTTCAACTTCAACCCCGGAAATGCTGGCGCGCGTCTCGCGGCCAAGGTGCTGGTCGAAACCGCTCATTCGAACTCCCCGACCTGGATCGTTGGGTCGTCCTGAATCGTCTTGTTCAGGATCGGGCTGTTGTCACCGAGCGTTTGCGACCACGCCGAATTGGGTAAATGCGTGAGGTCCGACAGAGCCACGGCTGACTTCTTGCCGTGCGTGTAGATGATCGCGTCCACCAGGTCCCACGACGATCGGTCTTCCGGAGGAAGGAAGGGTTCGTTCCAGCGTTCAGGATCATCGTGCGCAGTCAGTGTCGTCACAAGTTGACCGACGTGACGTGAGCCATACAGCTTCAATTGAAAGTCGATGGATGGCAGCACGGGACCATTCGCGCCGCGAAGAAAGGTGTCCTGGAACAAGGGAATGCCTTTCTTCTTGAGTCGCCACGCCTGGGCAAAGAACATCAGCTTCTGAAGCTTCATGGAGTTCAGATCGCGGACGCAGCCTGAGAGCCCCCGCTTGATGAAGGCGTTTGCAATGCAGTACGCGGAATACATGTGACAGCTCCTGTGGCGCCGGAGAAATCGGGCGCAATGCGAAGCAGTCTAGAAACCGCGCGCAGCCGAAGACAACGAGTCGCTCTGACATTCGTCAACGAATGTCGAGGCGCCCCGCCATGGAGGGATGCGTTTGGGGGAGTCGCTCGGGAGTTGTGGGGGATGGCGCGCGTTCAGTTGCGCAGGCCCAGCGTCTCCATCAGCAGCCTGCGCTTGATCGCCTTGTTGGTCGGCAGCGCCGGATTGCTCCACCAGCCGCCGTCGCGCATCGCGCGCGCCGCCGCGAGGATGCGGCGCTGGACCTCGTCGAAGTCCGCGTCGCTGAAGTCCAGGCTGAAGATCAGCCGGCCCGTGCCCACCCAGCTCAGCGCCAGGCCCTGCTCGCGCAGGAAATACTGCAGCATCCAGTTGTAGCGCGAGGGCTCCGTGTAATAGAGCGTCCAGATCGACGACATGTTGGCCGCGCGCAGCGGCAGGCGTTCTGCCTCGAGCGCCGCGTTCAGCCGTGCTCGCCGGCCGTCCTGCTGCGCGTCCTGCTCATCGACCTGGCGCAGGCGCTCGGGGTCTTCCAGGGCGTCGAGGAACACCGACATCGCGCCCATCACGTACGGATGCGTGTTGAAGGTGCCGCGCGCGAAGCAGACGTCCGCAGGACGTTCGTCGCGGAAGCGTTTCATCCAGGCCGCGCGGCCGCAGACCACGCCGACCGGCAGGCCGCCGCCCAGCGTCTTGCCGTAGGTCACCAGGTCCGCCTGCACGCCGAAGTAGGCCTGCGCGCCGCCCGCGCCCAGGCGGAAGCCCATGAACACCTCGTCGAAGATCAGCGCGATGCCGCGCTCGGTGCAGACCTGGCGCAACTCGCGCAGCCAGGCGGCGTAGGCGGCCTTGTCGTAGGACGCGCGCCGGGAGCTGTCGACCAGCGAGCCGTCACCCGGCGCCGGCTTGTTCGGATGCAGCGCCTGCAGCGGATTCACCAGCACGCAGGCGATGTCGCGCCGGGTGCGCAGCACCTGCAGGCTGCGTTCGTGCATGTCGCGCAGCGTGTAGGTGCGCTCGGCCGGCAGCGGATTGCCGGGGCCGGGCTGCGCCTCGTCCCACCAGCCGTGGTACGCGCCGCAGAAGCGCACGAGGTGCGTCTTGCCCGTGTGGTACCGCGCCAGCCGCACCGCCTGCATCACGGCCTCGGTGCCGGACATGTGGAAGGACAGCTGGTCCATCCGCGCATGCGACAGGATGCGGCGCACGTTGTCCTCGACCAGCGGGTGATAGACGCCGAGCACCGGCCCCAGCGCGTCGACGCGGGCCGCGCCCTCGGCGATGCAGCGCTGATAGAAGGCGTAGCCGAACAGGTTCACGCCGTAGCTGCCCGCCAGGTCGATGAAGCGCTCCCCGTCGAGGTCGGTCAGCCAGTGACCGTCGCTGGCGACCATCACCGGGCCCAGCGGCAGTTCGCGCTGCACCAGCGGACTGAACGAGGGCGGCACCCGGTAGCTGCTGGTGAACTGGAGATCCGGCAGCGACGGTTTCATCGACTGCGTCGCGGCGATGCTGCGCGCGTGGCGCGTCTTCAGCGTGCGCGACAGCGCGGCGAAGCTGGACCGCCGCGCCGCGACGATGTCGGCCGGCGCGTCGTCCGCGTTGAAGAAGTGCGCGTCGTCGAAGCGCTGCGTCGGCATCAGGCGCGCCAGCCGCACCGCCATCCGCGAGTGGCCCGCCAGCGACGGGTGCTTGGCGCGGGAGAGCTGCAGGCGGCGCCAGCCGGTCGGCGCGTAGTAGAGCGCCAACAGCCCGGCCGCGGCGGCGGCCACGGGCAGGAGCTCAAAGGTGAAGAACGTCGTCGACATGGGCATGGGCCTCCGGAGCCTCGTTCAGCTGTCACACAGCGTTGGCAAATTACCGGGGTGTATCCGACGGAATTGACATGTCAATGAAACTGGCCCGCTGGCGCGACCGTCTGACCCAGCAAGAGTCCCTCAACTTCCTGCTCACCAACCGGGTTCCCCGCCTGGCGCTGACCCGCTTCATGGGCTGGTACGCCGGGATCGACAGCCCCGCGCTGACGCGTTTCAGCGTCGCCGTCTGGCGGATGTTCACCGACCTCGATCTGAGCGAGGCGGAGCCGCCCGCCCACGGCTACCGGTCGCTGCGCGACGTGTTCACGCGCCGTCTGAAGCCGGGCCGGCGGCCGGTCGATCCGGCGCCGGGGACGATCGTCAGCCCCTGCGACGCCATCGTCGGGGCGCACGGCCCGGTCACGCGCGGGATGGCGCTCCAGGCCAAGGGCATGGACTACCGCATCGCCGACCTGTTCGGCGACGCCACGCGGGCCGCGCCCTACCTCAACGGCAGCTATGTGACGCTGCGGCTGACCTCGGCGATGTACCACCGCTTCCACGCGCCGGCCGACCTGCGCCTGCGGCGCGTCACGCACATCGCCGGCGATACCTGGAACGTCAATCCGATCGCGCTCAAGCGGGTGGAGCGCCTGTTCTGCCGCAACGTCCGCGCCGCCGTCGAGTGCACGCTGCCCGACGGCACCCCGATCGCGCTGGTGCCCGTGGCGGCCATCCTGGTCGCGAGCCTGCGCCTGCATGCCTTGGACCTGACCCTGCGCCCGGACCATCCCGGCCCGCATCGCTTCGACGTCGACCATGCGCACGCGCGGGGCGAGGAGATGGGCTGGTTCGAGCAGGGCTCGACGATCATCGTGTTCCTCCCGCCGGGCGTGCACCTGTCGGCGAACTTGCAGACCGGGCAGCGGGTCCGCATGGGCGAGGCGATCGCACGTCTACCATCCGCCGATGGCGATGAATGACACGACGCAGCGGCCGGCGGGACCGGCCGGACCGAATGACAGCCCAAGCGACGGCTCGAATGACGGCTCGAATGACAGCTCGAACGTCGGCTCGAATGCCGGCTCCTTGGCCGGCTCCTTGGCCGGCGCGTTCGCCGGCCCCTACGGCGGCGACGAGCACGGCCTGATCTGCGGGTTCTGGATCCATCCGGACCGGCCCACCGAGGCGTTGCCGACGCTCGCCCAGGCGCAGGCCCGGCTCTCGCAGCCGGACGGCGGCTATCTGTGGCTGCACCTGAACCTGGCGCACGCCGGCGCGCTGCCCTGGCTGCGCCGCAACGCCGCGCTGGCCGAGAGCTTCGACGAGGCGCAGCAGCAGGGCTCGCGCTCGTCGCGCATCGAGCGCGTCGGCGAGCACCTGTTCGCCGTGCTCAACGACGTGACCTTCGATTTCGCGTTCGACGTGGGCGATGTCTCCACGCTCTGGATGCAGGTCAGCGAACACCTCGTGCTCAGCGTGCGGCGCGCGCCGCTGCGCTCGGTCGACCGCCTGCGGATGGCGATCAAGCGCGGCGACCGGCCGAGGTCCAGCGTCGCGCTGCTGGACCACCTGCTGCGCGACCAGGCCGACGAGCTCCAGCGCATCGTGCGCCAGGCCACCGAACGGGTCGACGACATCGAGGACGCGCTGCTGGCCGGGCGACACGCGGGGCATGGCTCGGAAGTCGCCGCGCTGCGGCGGCTGATGGTGCGGCTGCAGCGGCTGCTCGCGCCGGAGCCCAGCGCGTTGCTGCGCATGCTGTCGAACCCGCCGGAGTGGGTCGCGGAGCGGGACAAGCAGCAGCTCCAGCAGGCGAGCGAGGAATTCGCGCTGGTGCTGCGCGACATCCAGGCGCTGCAGGAACGCATCCGGGCGGTGCAGGACGAGACCTCGGCGCGCGTGGCGCAGGAGAACAACCAGACGCTGTATGTGCTGACGATGGTCACCGTGCTGGCGCTGCCGATCAACCTGATCAGCGGCCTGTTCGGCATGAACGTCGGCGGGTTGCCGCTGCTGGCGCATCCGCACGGCTTCTGGGTCGTCGTCGGATTGATCGTGCTGCTGACCGGGCTGGTGACGCTGCTCCTGCTGAAGGCGACCGGTCGGCGGAAGTAGCGGCCACGGCCGCCAGGGTCGTCAGGGCGACCGCGGCCGTCGCCGTCGCCGCCGCCGTCGCCGTCCGCCTCAGAGCTCGAGGAACGCGGTCAACTCGTCCAGGTAGTCGTCGAAGTCGGCCAGGCCGTGGTCGCTGCCTTCCAGCAGCTTGATCCGGCAAGGCGCGTAGCGGGCGTGCATCTCGCGCCAGTCGAGGACCTCGTCGCCCTTGGCGATGACCGCCAGCATCCGTTCCGGATGCGCAAGCGCGCCGACGTTCAGCGCGACGAGTTCCTCGACGAACTCGGGCCGGAAGAAGAAGTGCTCCTCCGGGTTCTGCCAGCAGGTCTGCTCGCCGATGTAGTCCGCGAGATCGCGGGCCGGATCCACGGCCGGATTCAGCAGCACGGTCCGCGCACCGGTGCGCTGCGTCACCCAGGTCGCATAGAAGCCGCCAAGCGAACTGCCCATGACCGCCATCGTGTCGCGCGGCCAGTCGCGGATCAGCGCGTCGACGAGCGCCATCGCCTCGCGCGGCGACGGCGGCAACTGCGGGCAGACGAACACCAGGTCCGGACGCCGTTCCGCCGTCCAGCGCGCCATCCGCAAGGCCTTGGCCGAACGCGGCGACGAGCGGAAGCCGTGCAGGTAGAGGAGGTGGGTGCGACGGGCGGCGGCGGGCGCGGTCGGTGCGCGCGGCGCGGCCGCGGCAAGCGGGGAGGGCGTCGGGGAACTCATGGCGGGCCAGTGTAGGCCGCCCGCTCCGCCCGCTCCGCCCGTTCCGCCCGTTCCGCTCCCTTCCGACGCCGCCTCCGCGCGCGCGCGGCCGGGTCACTTCCGGCACGGGTGGGGGACGTCGGTGTGGGCGATCATCGCCACCTGCGCGGTTCGCGAGGGCCGCGCGCTCGTTAGTGCGCATTGACGCGCGGGCCCTGGCCCCGCACATTGCCCGCTTCACCGGGGCCAGGCGGCGACACGACCGCCACGCCTGCTTTCTCAACACGGTCCGGCCGATTGCGGACGGACCCACGACCACATCGATCCATGATCCACAGGGACACGATCCAGCTCACGGCCATCGCCGCCGCGGCGCTGCTGCTCACCGCCTGCGCCACGACCGGCCCGACCGGCGCCTCCACCTCGGCGCCCACGGCGCAGGCGGCCCAGCCGCCGGCCGGCGCCGCCTCCGGCGCGCCGGGCCAACCGGGCGCCTCCTCGCCGATGACGGCGCCGCGTCCCGCCGCCGATCCGACCGCGCCCAAGCCCTTCGCCGAGGTCAGTCGCGACGCCAAGCGCGACGACGGCCTCTTCCCCATCCTGCGCAAGGACGAGAAGGTCTGGCTCGAGATCCCGCGCGCGATGTTGAACAAGCCCTTCCTGTTCACCATCAACATCACCAGCTCCATCGGCGAGCGCGGCTTCTACGCCAGCCAGATGGGCCCGGAGATCCTGGCCGAGTGGCGCCGCGTCGGCAACTCGATCCAGCTGGTCGCGCTGAACACGGCCTTCCGCGCCGAGGGCGGCGGCAAGCGTGCCGGCGAGGAGGCGTTCTCGCCCAGCCTGCTGGCCGCCGGCCCGGTCGCCAGCGCCGACCACCCCGAGCGCAAGGCCTTCCTGGTCGACGCCGGCCTGCTGCTGAGCGACATCCCCGGCATGTCCACGCGCCTGGAGATGGCCTACCGGCTGCCCTACAACGTCGATCGCGGCAACTCGTTCTTCGAGATGACCCGCGCCGACGCGCAGCTCACGACGCTGAACGCCAAGGTCCACTACTTCACGCCGCGCATCCCCGCGCCGCCGCTGGTGGCCCCGCCCGTGCCGGTGCCGACGCCGCCGCAGGCGCTGCCGGATCCGCGCTCGATGTTCATGGGCTTCGTCTACAACTTCCGCGCGCTGCCGGAAGAGAAGATGGCCTCGCGCCGCGCCGACGGCCGCCTGGGTCACTTCACCGAGTCCTTCACCGACCTGAGCGACGACGCCAAGCCCAACCCGCGCGTCCACTACATCGCGCGCTGGCGCCTGGAGAAGAAGGACCCGGCCGCGGCGCTGTCCGAGCCGGTGCAGCCGATCACCTACTGGATGGACAAGAACATCCCGCCGAAGTACCGCCCCGCGGTCGAGGCCGGCATCCTGGAGTGGAACAAGGCCTTCGAGAAGATCGGCTTCAAGAACGCGGTCGTGGCCAAGCAGCAGCCCGATGATGCGGACTGGGACAACATGGACGCGTCGCACGCGTCGATCCGCTGGTTCGTGGGGTCGGACGTGGGCTTCGCCATCGGCCCGAGCCACCTGGACCCGCGCACCGGCGAGATCCTGGACGCCGACATCGGCATGAGCGACGTGTTCGCCCGCGGCGGCCGCGCCTTCATCGCGGAAGACGCGCCGCGCGGCATGGCCGGCGGTCAGGTGTCGACGCTGGCGGAGGAAGCGCAGGCGCTGGCCGCGCTGAACCAGGGATGGCGCGAAGGTCGCAACGCGACCTACTGCACCTACGCGCACGACGCGGCGGCCGAGATGGACTTCGCGCTGGACGTGCTCGAGGCCCGCGGTGACATCGCGCCGGACAGCCCCGAAGCCGACGCCTTCATCCAGGCGCGGATCAAGGACGTGATCATGCACGAGGTGGGTCACACGCTCGGCCTGAAGCACAACTTCAAGGCCTCGACGCAGGTGACGCAGGCGCAGCTGAAGGACAAGGCCTGGACCGACGCCAACGGCCTGTCGGCCTCGGTGATGGACTACAACGCCTACAACATCCCGCTCGAGGGCGAGGCGCCGACCACCTACAACAACACGACGCTGGGCGCGTACGACTACTGGGCCATCGAGTACGCCTACAAGCAGGTGCCCAAGGAACAGGAAGAGGCCGAGCTCAAGCGCGTCGCCGCGCAGAACACGCTGCCGGGCCACGCCTACGCCGACGACACCGACGCCGGCGGCTTCGGCCCGTTCGACGGCATGGATCCGACGATCAACCGCTTCGACCTCGGCGACGACCCGATGGCGTACTTCCGCAAGCGCCTGAAGTTGACGCAGGAGCTGTGGACGCGCGTGCAGAACCGGACGCCGGAAGCCGGCGACGATCCGCTGCGCCAGCGCCGGCAGCTGGCCGGCGGTTTCAACCAGCTGGCGCGCGCGTCGGACCTGGTGGGCAAGTACGTCGGCGGCATGTACACGCACCGCGACGTGCCGGGCGCCTCGGTGGCCGCGATGCGGCCCGTCGATCCCGCCAAGCAGCGCGAGGCGCTGCGCTTCCTGGCGCAGGGCATCTTCAGCGCCGACAGCTTCCGCTTCAAGCCGGAGTTCCTGACCTCGATCACGACCGACTATGTCGAGTTCAACCGCGCGGGCTTCGTGAACATCCCGGCGGCGGTGGCGCGGGTGCAGCTGGGGTCGCTGGACCGCCTGCTGCAGGCGCAGACGGCCATCCGCCTGATGGAGCTGCCGGCCTACGTGCCGGTGTCGCAGCGCAAGGGCCTGATCACGATCGGCGAGGTCTACGGCACGCTGCAGGCGTCGATCTGGAGCGAGCTGAAGACCGGCGCGGAGATCGACCCGCTGCGCCGCAACCTGCAGCGCGAGTACCTGCGCCGCATCCAGGCCAACCTGACGAAGAGCGGCGCGGCCTCGGGCCAGTTCGCCGATGCCTACGCGGTGCTGCGCCTGCACGCCGTGCAGCTGCAGAGCGACCTGCGCGCCGCGCAGGGCAAGGGCTCGATCGAGACCCGCGCGCATCTGGCGGAGAGCCTGGACTTCCTGAGCAGCGTGCTGAAGGCGACGATGACGCGGACGTGATGAGGTGAAGGCGGTGTGATCTCCGGATCACCCCGCATCAACGCAAAGGCCGGGGACAGCCGGCCTTTTTCATGCGCGGGTGCTGTCCGCTCAGTGGCTGTCCCCGACCGGATACCGCCGCTCCGCCGCCACGATGTCCCAGACCGCGATGAACATCGCCGCGATCAGCGGGCCGATGACGAAGCCGTTGATGCCGAACACCGCCATCCCGCCCAGCGTCGACAGCAGCACGACGTAGTCCGGCATCTTGGTGTCCTTGCCCACGAGCAGCGGCCGCAGCAGGTTGTCGACCAGGCCGATCACGACGGTGCCGAAGACGATCAGGCCGATGCCCGAGCCGAGATGCCCCGCCGACAGCAGGTAGATCGCCACCGGCGCCCACACCAGCGCCGCGCCGACCGCGGGCAGCAGCGACAGGAAGGCCATCAGCACGGCCCACAGCACCGGCGCGTGGATGCCCAGCACCCAGAACGCCAGACCGCCCAGCGCGCCCTGGATCGCCGCGACGGCGATGTTGCCCTTGACCGTGGCGCGGATCACCGTCCGGAACTTCTCGCCCAGCTGGCGCTTGTAGGAGTCCTGCAGCGGCAGCGCGTCGCGGATGCGGATCGAGAGCTGTTCGCCGTCGCGCAGCAGGAAGTACAGCAGGTAGAGCATCACGAAGAAGCTCACCAGGAAATCGAAGGTGTCCTGCCCGAAGCCCAGCGCCTTGGTCGCGATGAACTGGCTGCCCTGGTTCAGCGCGCTGCCGAGCTTCTCCTGCAGGTTGGCCAGGTCGTGCAGGCCCAGCCGCTCCAGCACGGCGCTGAGCCACGACGGCATCGCCGCGTAGATCTGCGCCACATAGGTGTTGAAGTTGAACTGGCCGGACTTGACCATCTCGAAGACGATCGCCGCCTCCCGCACCAGCGCGCCCATCACGTAGGTCAGCGGCAGCACGACCAGCAGCAGGATCACCAGGATCGTCAGCCCCGCCGACAGGCCGGGCCGTTTCGTCTTGCGCAGCAGCTTGCGATACAGCGGCTGGAACACGATGGCCAGCGCCACGCCCCAGAGGATCGCGCTCATCATCGGCCAGACGATCCAGCCGAACGCCACCGTCGCCAGCGCCAGCAGGCACAGGAAGGATCGGTTCTGCAGCGCAGGCACCAGCTTGCCAGGACCACTCATCGTGAAGTCGCTCCTCAGGGATCTTGCAGGGACAGGGGATTCGCAGCCAGGGCACGCGGCGTGCCATGCCGTCGTCGGGCATGAGGTGGCAGCGGCGGATGCCGCGGATGCGGCGGCGCAGGATCGCCGGTTTACTTCAACGCGTCCAGCAGCTTTTCGTGGATGCCACCGAATCCGCCGTTGCTCATGCACAGCACATGGTCGCCGGGCTTGGCGGCCCGCCGGACCATCTGCACCAGGGCGTCGACATCCGCGCCCACCAGGCCCTGCTCGCCCAAGGGCGCCAGCGCCTCGCGCGCGTCCCAGGTCAGGCCGTCCTGGTTGCAGAAGCTCAGGTCGGCTTCCTCCAGCGCCCAGGGCAGCAGCGCCTTCATGGTGCCCAGCTTCATCGTGTTGGAGCGCGGCTCGAAGACCGCCAGGATGCGTTCCTGCGGCGCGATCCGGCGGCGCAGGCCGTCGATGGTGGTGTGGATCGCGGTCGGATGGTGGGCGAAGTCGTCGTAGACCTTGATGCCGCGCGACTCGCCGCGCAGCTCCAGGCGACGGCGCACGTTCCTGAACTCGCCCAGCGCCTGGGCCGCCTGCTCCGGATCGACGCCGACGTGCTCCGCCGCCGCGATCGCCGCCAGCGCGTTGAGCTGGTTGTGCTCGCCGAGCAGCTCCCAGTTGACGTGGCCGACCTTCAGGCTGCCGCGCAGCACGTCGAAGGACTGCGGCTCGCCGCGCGCGCGCAGCGCGCCGGGTTCTTCCTTGCGGGCGCCGAAGCGCTGCACCTCGCTCCAGCAACCGCGCGCCAGCACGCGCTGCAGCGCCTCCTCCCGCGCATTGATGACCAGGCGTCCCGACGCCGGCACCGTCCGCACCAGATGGTGGAACTGGGTCTCGATCGCGGCCAGGTCCGGGAAGATGTCGGCGTGGTCGTGCTCGAGGTTGTTCAGGACCGCCGTGCGCGGCCGGTAGTGGACGAACTTGCTGCGCTTGTCGAAGAAGGCGGTGTCGTACTCGTCGGC